>NZ_JBALDU010000008.1:0-29634 GCF_036917235.1 Nostoc sp. | reverse complement strand
TCGTAGTGCATATCGGCGCGTCATCTTTTTCCTGTTATTTATCTTTCTTCACCTGTTCTTATTCCACTTTACCTAATTGATGACACGCCCTAGGACGTACTTAGAAATGGGGCATTGGGGAATATGAATTAAATTCTCCCCTATGTCTCACGAGCTTTTTTTCTAATCTCAAAATTTTTTATATGTAGCAGTCCTAAATCATTTGTGAAAATTATATATCTCTTTCTTCCCTTTGCGTCCTTCTCTAGACGCTACGCATTAACATAGTGTCTCCTAGAGAAAGCGGTTCGTTGCCTTATCTATATTTTTCATGAATCAAATAGGACTGCGATAATGTCAGAATAATTAGTATGATTCCCATAGTAGTTAACCACTTACTTACTACGTGCTTGGATTTAAGTAGCCCTTCTACTTACCGAGATTCAGGAGGTTGTTGGAGGCGTAATAGTGTATTGTAAACCTGCTTTTTTAAGATAGTATTATTTTGTAGTTCTATAGTAATTTTGTTGAACTGTTCAAATTTCAAACCATTATCTTCAACAATTTTTTGAGCATGGTTACAGTAGTTCACTGCGATATCTTGAGCCTTCTTTGGAAGACCATTTATGCTGTTAGAATCGTTGCAAACAATCTGGGGAATTTCTCCATTGCCAATAAGTTTTTTAATTTCTTCAAAGGCATTTTGACGGGCTGGCTCCATTGCTAGCACGGCTTGAGCGTAACTGTTGATTTCAGTATTGTTAACTATTGGCGCTGGAGTTTGAGCCTCAGCTTTAGAACTCAATGAAAAAGCGTTAGAAATCAGACTCACAGTAGCGATCGCGCCGAAAAATAACGATCGCGAAAGGGTTCGCTTTCGGCTAGTTCGAGAAAATAAATCGAAAATTTTATTCATATAGTGTGTGACACAAAACTACATCAGGGATATTATAAGAACTTTGAATTATTTTCAGAGTTGGAAGTTCCAGGAACTGCTCAATAGATCGAGCTTTTATATTTGATTGTCAATTTCCTCGGCATACTTGACAAAGTTCGATTACTTTTGTCTGGAGTGTTGACATTTCTGATGCTCCTTGCTTAAGGCTAACCTCTAATTCCAGCAGTAGGGGTAAGCAAAAGATTAACTGTTGCACAGAAAGCAGCTTGATTTCTTGCTGTAAGAAGTAAATCCGTTTGGGATTACCGATATCAGCGGCTTTAGCTATCGCTTGTTGATTCCGTTCCCCACTTTCTATCATAATCTTTACCCACAGCCAGGTGCGAAATTGTCCAATCAGTGTGGCAACTATCCGTAATCCCGGCTCGGAAGCATTGTTCAAATCTGCCAGTGTTGTCAAAGCTTTAGCTGTATCTCCTGTTCTGATTGCTCCTGCTAATTGTAAGCTATTTTGAGTAGTATTTCTTACTAACTTCGTAACAGTATCTGTGTCTAAAGGCTTATTGCTATCTTGGACATATAGCCGTAATTTCTCTAACTCATTGTAAAGAAGCCGTGTATCATTACCAACAGATTCTGCCAACAGATGGGAAGTATTGGCAGTCAGTTTCACGCCCACTGTCTGGGCTGCTTGATTAACAGATTGCACCAGTAATTCTGTTTTCCAAGGGGGGATGAGGGGAAATTCTCGGAATTCAGTCGCAAACTGTTTTAACAATTTCGTGGATTTGAGGCGTTCATCTGGCTTATTGCGGCTAGTGAGCAATAAAAATGAGTTTTCGGGAATCACAGGTAGCGATCGCCCCAATTCTGCTAACACATTCTCTGGACAGTGCTGACACAGAGTAGTGTTTAGCAGCCATACCAAGCGCCCACCAGCGCCAAAAGTAGGCGTCATCACCTGATTTAACCCCTGGATAGCAGCATCAGCTTGATCTGGAGAGAATGCAGTGTAATTAAAACTTGTCCATTGTGGATCGAGGACGCGATCGCGCAAAAGTGCGATCGCCTTTTCCATCGCAAAATCATCTTCACCCCAGTAAACATAGATTGGCATAGATAAACCTCTCAGTAGATGGGCATTGGGCATTAATTATTCTCCCCTGCTCCCCACTTCCCACTCCCAAAAATTAAATACTTTTGAAATCATTCTCTTAATCAAGGTAATTTTCCCTAAAATCTATCAAGTGAGAGCGTGAGGCTATGAAGATTGGACGACAACTATCAAACTTACTTAAATCGGTTAGCAAGACTGACGCTGCCAGAAGCCTACAGATCCCAAGCCCAGCATATACAGGAATCTTCTAAGTTTCAGCCACATTCTGGGTTGAGACAAGCGGCATCCTTTCCTGGGTATACGCTAATTACCCCGCCGGCAGAAGAAGAATCACACAACTCTGCTTTCTATACCAAATTACAGACTTACCAACAGGAACTTTTGCAGTTGCCTGTAAACCGTAATTTGATTGTACCTGTACCTCCTGCTAGCTTCCATCTGACTTTAGCGGATTTAATTTGGGACAATGCTTACCTTGATACCTACGAAAAAAATCCTAAATTTGACGAGGAGTTACACTCTTGTTTAGCTGAAATATTTCAAAAATATCAACAATTGATGACAAACAGGAGTCATCCAATTAAATGGCAAATGCTGGGACTAATACTGATGCCAAGAGCTGTAGCCATTTGTTTAGTCCCCCAAGATGAACGCTGTTACGAGGAAATTATTCAATTTCGTCGAACAATTTATCAAAATCCCAAGTTAATTGCCTTGGGTATTGAGCAGCATTATCACTTCACAGCCCATGTTACATTAGCCTATTTTGGGGAGGTTCCGTCTGACCTAGACCGCATAAGCTTCAGCACCATGCTTTCTCAATTGAATGAAGAATGGCTGTTGAATTTGCCAGAATTTTTGATCGATCGTGTTGAATTACGAAAGTTTGACAACATGACACGCTATTATCGTGAACCAGACTGGCCGATTTTAGCTTTTTAAGTAATTAGTTAGTAGTCAGTAGTTTCCACTCACTGACTACTAATTAGAGGATGTTTTAAAAGTAGTTAGCTGTGACTTTAATCGAATTATTATCCCCCTTAATCCCCCCGATATATTGGTGGGAAACAAGAAAATCCGGTTCCCTCACCAATATATCGGGGAGGGTTAGGGTGGGATAAAGAAATATTTGATACATCAATCATGACTTTTCAAACATCCTCTTATACTCATTATTAATTAGCTTAAAATTTCGGTTGTTGATAACCAAGGTAAATTGCTTCTAAAAAAATATCAGGCGTAACAGCTGCTGGCAATTTTTCTAAATTAATAATAGCTTGAACTTGCTCGGCTAACTTTAGAGATAGTGAGGCTCTTGCCTTTAACGACATTGCAGCACGTCGCTGTAAATACTCGCGAATCACAGCAAAATCATCAGGCATCAATTGCGATAAATCAGCAATTTCGATTAACTGTTCATGAAGTCCTTTTGCCTGTTCTGAAATTGTCAATCTTGCAGATGCAGTCGGTCTTTGGGCTTGAATGACAATTGTGCCAGCAGCCAAATCACCTAAGCGCTTTTCACGGCTACCCAACATAATTAAAAAAGCACCTATAAACAAAGTTTCATCAAAGGGTCGCAGTAAGGCACGTAGCGTTGCTTGTTGTAGCCCGATGAGTCTACCATCATCTCGAACTACGCGAATTTTAGCAACCCGTTTACCAGGCGTTTGCCCAAACCATAAAGTTTCAAAAAATACAAAGTAGCCGATGTAAATCATAAAACTCACAAGGAATGCGATCGCCATCAGCCACAAAGTTACTGCACTACCGAAAATATCTACCCAAAAATCTCCTAACTGGTCTGAAATGATAGACCAAGCTATGATAAATGCCACCCAAATCCCAGCTAAAACGTGATAATCAATGAGCAAAGCCCAGGCACGATTTCCGATTCCAGCAAGAGTGAACTCTAGTTCTACACTTTCTGGAGTATTAAATTTAACATTATTGAAAAGGTGCATAATCGTTTTTATACTGATGTTTAAATTTTGCGATCGCGTAACTGCAAGCCTAACCCTTCACGACGACTCCGCAGGTCATAGTAAATAACAGCTTTAATTGCTTGCCAGAAGGGTAAAATAACTGCATTGACTAAAAATATTGATACTAATATAAGTAAATAAACTTTAACAATAAAGAAAATTGCATTTGTTGAACCATTCATAATATTTGGTATTCCTTGCTCAATTAAGAATGGCTGAATTAATGCTTGTATAATTCCTTTGACAATTAACTGAATAACTATTTGTATAGGCATTGGTATCAATAAAGATACGAAGATTATTAAAACAATCCGCAATGCATTTCCCTTACTTAACTCCCAACTGCGGCTAACGGCTGTAATTGGATCGAGATGAGTTTCAATTCCTATTAGTACATCAGCTATAAAAAACCTTGCAGCGAACCAAAAAACAGCAGCCAATACAATAAAAAAAGCCACAACATTTAACAGTGGTAAAATCAAACTTAAGGGATTTATCCATTGTAAAGTCTGTAGGAGAGATAGTGAAATTACAAAAAATAGTAAGAGGACAAAATAAATCACCAATAGCAAGAGTACAGTTAGTACAAACATCCATAAACGAGGTTTAACTTTGCTGCGAGCAGTATTAACAGTTTCGGGTTGATTGACTAATTCACCAAAAGCTAATCGTGAAATAATGGCAGCGTTAACTAAGAATTTTCCCAATGCATAAAAATACACAATTATTCCAATTAGCACTACAATCAGCCAAACCAAAAGAGAATTATTGTTAAAGCGCAAGTTCCAAGAAAGTGCTATCACAGCAGGAATGAAAAATAAAAATGGCAGCAATGACCACAAATACCCTATTAAAGCCAGCGAAAAGTAGGATTTTAGATGAGAGCGATAAATTCGGAATCCAGCAGTAACTACATTCCCTAAACTCAGTGGTTGTATCTGACCGGAAAATCCAAAGTTTTCAGACATAATGGTAAATTTACCTTGAAACTACGGAGATGAATTTGAGGCTATCTTAAGCTAAGTTAAACTCAGTGTTCCCAAAATTCATGAATATTCAACGTTGGATTGCGCGACGAGAACCTAATTGGCAGCGTTTAGATGCCCTATTAAGGCAGATAGAAAAAAAAGGGTTAAAGTCCTTACGGGCAGCAGAAATTAGAGAGTTAGCGAGTTTATATCGTTCAGTAGCGGCAGATTTGGCCCGTGCCCGCACTCAGCAAATCGGTAATACTTTGCTCCAAAGTTTACAATCTTTAACAACCCGTGCCTACACGCAGATTTACCAAGGTTCGCGGCGACAAGAATGGCAGGCAATCCTAGAATTTTATCGTTGGGGATTACCATCTGTAGTCCAGAAAGCATTCGTATATATTGCTGCTGCAACGGCGCTATTTCTACTAGGCGCACTAGTGGCTTGGTGGTATTCCTGGCAGAACCCCAGCTTCATGCCTTTAATCGTACCTGAAAGCTTGATTACCAAGGTACGAGATGAGCATAAATTATGGATGGGTTCAATTGTCGGCGTTGAACCTCTGGCATCCAGTGGTATCACGATCAATAATTTGTCGGTGTCTTTTGGGGCTGTCGCCGGAGGCATGATTGCTGGAGCATACACAGCCTATTTGATGGTATTTAATGGTTTATTAATTGGTGCTGTTGGTACTTTAGTTGGTCAAAATAATCTGGCTTATCCTTTTTGGTCCTTTGTATTTCCGCATGGTTCTTTAGAATTACCAGCGATCTTTTTTGCTGGGGGCGCGGGATTTTTATTAGCAAGAGCAATTTTATTTCCTGGTAAATATCGCCGTGGGGATGCACTTAAATTCTATGGTTATCAGGCGGTGCAGCTAGTATTTGGGATTGTACCAATGTTGGTTATTGCTGGTGCGATCGAAGGTTTTTTCTCCCCTAACCCCAACGTACCTGAGCCGATTAAATATCTGGCAGGAATAGGATTATTTATACTTTTGGTAATGTATTGTAGCCGCAAGAAAACATAAAATAATTTAGATGGCGGCTGATTGGCAAATTGAAAAAATATTTTAGGCACTCAAAATCAATAAGAAAATAATTTTTAATTTAATATTTAAACAGACATTAATTTTTTATTCATCATTTGTTAAACAAAGTTTAAATATAAAAAATGTACCTTGTTTTAAGACTGAAATAACACCAAGGAAATATTCCTTTAATCAGAGGTAATATGATCTTCTCGACCGCCATATTGAATCGTGTCGTTGCTACTTCAATGGTGACAACTTCTGTTGCACTTAGTCCATTTTTTGGTGCGATCGCACAAGCTGAAACTCTAAATGGTGCAGGAGCAACTTTCCCGGCTCCACTTTACGAACGCTATGCTCGTGAAGTAAAGAAGAAGTATCCAGACTTAAAAATTAACTACCAAGCAATTGGTAGTGGTGGCGGTATTCGTCAAGTCATCGCTGGAACCGTTGACTTTGGTGGTAGTGATGCTGCAATGAAAGATGATGAAATTGCTAAAGTCAAGAATGGTGCAATCTTAGTACCTACAGCAGGCGGTGCTGTTTCTGTTGTTTACAATCTTCCAGGTGTTAACGATCTCAAATTATCCCGCGCTACATTACCAGCAATTTATTCGGGTCAAATTACCAAATGGAATGACGCAAAAATTAAAGCTGATAATCCAGGTGCTAATCTACCAAATCAAACAATTAAATTTGCTGTTCGTGCTGATGGTAGCGGTACAACTTTCATTTTTACGAATCACTTGAGTGCCATCAGCGGTTATTTTAAAGGCAGAGTTGGAACTAACACTGCTCCAAAATGGAATCTGCCAAATGTCCTCAAAGGCAAAGGTAATCCGGGTGTAGCTGCTATAGTAGCTCGTACTCCTGGTTCTATTGGTTATGTTGAATATAGCTACGCTGTCCAAAATAAGCTGAAATCAGCATTGGTACAAAATAAGAACGGAGAATTTGTTGCTCCTTCTTTAGAATCTGCAAATGCAGCTTTATCAACTGTTACTTTCCCAGACAACTACCGCGTTTTTATAGGAGATCCAGGACAAGGTTATCCCATTGTCGGTCTTACTTGGATGATGGTTTACAAACAGTATGCTAATGCTGCTAAAGCTGATGCAATTAAGAAATGGATTAATTGGGTATTGAAAGATGGTCAACAATATAACGATGACCTTAACTACACCAAAATTCCATCTGATGTAGCAAATCGAGTGCTTCAGACAGTGAATAGCTCTGTCAAGCCTTAATTTGTAATTTTTAGAAATTACGCAAAAGAGATCCCCCAATTCCCTTCAAAAGGAAAGAGTGCTTTGAATATATCCCCCTTTTAAAAAGTTTAGGGGGATTATTTTACTAATTTCTTCCCCTAATATAGCAATCCGATTTTATTTCTGAATCACTCGTAGAGGTAAGGGACTGGGGACTGGGAATAAGGAATAAAGGTGTACTGAGTTTTGTTCAAAAATCAAATATGAGTCCTATAGACTGAGTTAATAACTCGCTCTACTAGTAATAAAAATCTATTTTACTGATTTGTAATGGCAAATTTATCAGATGATTCAAATCTAGGCAATGAAAATTTCAATCTAACTACTACTAGCGGCACAAATTTCTGGTTTGACCAAGGTTTTACACAGCTAGTATACTTTTGTGCCGTGATTACCGTTGCAGTGCTATTTTTGATGAGTTGGGTAATTTTACACGAAGCTCTACCAGCCATTAAGAAGTTTGGAATGGGGTTTTTGTGGGGACAAGATTGGGATACAGGTAATCAGATTTTTGGTGCATTACCCTACATTTATGGAACTTTGGTAAGTAGTGCGATCGCTATTTTATTCGCTGTCCCAGTGGGAATTGCAGTAGCCTTGGTCACGAGTGAAAATTTTTTACCTACATCACTGCGAACCACTCTAGCATTTGTTGTTGAATTAATTGCCGCAATTCCCAGTGTAATTATTGGTTTATGGGCTATTTTTGTCTTTATTCCAGTTCTAGAACCTCTACAAAAGTGGTTAGCCAATACTTTTAAATGGATACCACTGTTTAATACAGAAGATCCTTCTGGGACTAATATGTTGACTGCTGGAATTATTCTCGCCATCATGATTTTGCCTACAATGGCAGCAATTAGTCGTGATGTCTTAATGGCTATCCCTAAAGAATTGCGTAGTGCATCTATGGCTTTGGGTGGCACTCGTTGGGAAACTATTTTTCGAGTCTTGCTACCATCTGGATTTTCTGGAATAGTAAGTGCAGCAATGCTTGCTTTAGGACGGGCTTTGGGTGAAACAATGGCCGTTACTATGGTGATTGGTAACTCTGCTCAAATCAGCGCTTCTTTACTCGATCCAGCTTATACAATTCCTTCTGTATTAGCTAATGAATTTGCCGAAGCTGAACCGGGTTTGCATATAGGTGCTTTAAGCTATTTAGCATTAATTTTGTTTGGGTTGACTCTAACTGTAAATATTGGCGCTGTACTATTGGTGAAGTGGGTTGGCGGTAAAAATAAATAACACTATCTCACCTTGAAATCACTACAAATAATTAAGTGTAGGAAGACATTTATGAATCAAAGTTTGTCAAATTTATGAGTGGTTATATTCAGTCAGAAACAGATGAATCTTTGGCAGCAGAATTATGCAGTCCTCTGCCAAGAAAGCGAGTAATATTTACTTATGCAATGAATGCGATCGCCTTTGGTCTTACAGGTCTAGTACTCATTCCTTTATTATCAATTTTGTGGGAGATTTTCGTCCGGGGAATATCTGGACTTAAATCAGAAATGTTTGTCAAAGCAGTTATTGATAATGGCTTTGGCAATGCCATCTTGGGAACCATAATCATGGTGCTAATTGGTGCTATTTTCAGCATTCCCACAGGGATTATGACAGGAATTTTCTTAGCAGAATTTGGTCAAACTAACCCAGTTGCTAGTATCGTTCGTTTTGTTACTAGTATTCTTACAGGCGTACCTTCAATTGTTGTCGGCGTGTTTGCTTATGGTGTGATAGTTTTGGTAACTAAAGGATTTAGTGCGATCGCAGGTGGTTTTGCTTTAGCCGTAATTATGCTACCTGTAATTATACTGACAACAGAAGAATCCTTAAAACTGATTCCTACATCTCAACGCCTCGCCTCTGCTGCTTTAGGCGGAACTCGCTTCCAAACAACTTTTCGCATTGTTGTAACTACTGCAATTCCTGGAATTACTACAGGCATTTTATTAGCTGTAGCTCGTGCGGCTGGTGAAACAGCACCCTTAATTTTTACCGCTTTATTTAGTCTAGATTGGTCAGAAGGATTGTTAAGTCCCACAGCTTCTTTACCAGTATTGATTTTTAACCTCTATAACGACCCTGACCCCCAAAAAAGTCAATTGGTATGGACTACTTCTATAGTTCTACTCGGCTTAATTTTATGTGTCAGTATTATCTCTCGCTTAGTTATTAGACAGAGAAGAATAAATTGAAGAAGAATTCATAATTCTGAATTCAGGTGGTCGCCGAGCGCAGTCGAGGTGAGTCAGAATCAAGATGTTTGCGTTCGCTATCGGTCAGTCGTACAAAATTCATACTGTTAGCGGTAGCGGGGCGTTTAGCCCATTCTGACTCCTGACTCTTGAATTCTGTTTTGATACATTTTTATTTCGCACCTTGAGAAAGTATGAGTAACCTAATTCCAGCTATCAAAGTTAAAAATATCAGCTTTTACTATGGCACAATCAAAGCAATTGAAAAGGTGTCAATAGATATTTACCAAAACCAAGTCACGGCAATTATTGGCCCTAGTGGTTGTGGTAAATCTACCTTCATCAAAATTCTTAATCGCATTAGCGAATTAGAAGGGCCTGTCAAAGTTGAAGGAAATGTAGAATTCTTTGGTCAGAATATTTACGATCGTCGTGTCAACATCAATCGTTTACGCCGCCAAATTGGTATGGTATTTCAAAAACCAAATCCTTTTCCGATAAGCATTTACGAAAATGTTGCCTACGGGATGAGAATAGCAGGTAGGCATTCAAAATTAGAATTAGATGAAATTGTCGAATCTGCACTTCACAGCGCTGCTCTTTGGGATGAAGTCAAAGATAAGCTGGATAAATCAGCTTTAGGGCTTTCTGGTGGTCAGCAACAAAGATTATGTATTGCCCGTGCTTTAGCAGTCAAGCCAAAAGTTCTGCTGATGGATGAGCCTTGCTCGGCTCTTGACCCCATCGCCACCATGAAAGTTGAGGAACTACTCCACAGTTTACAGTCTGAGTTGACAATTGCGATCGTTACTCATAATATGCAGCAAGCCGCTCGCGTCTCTGATTTTACGGCTTTCTTTAGCACCGATGAAAGTCGGATTGGTCAAATGGTTGAATTTGGTGCTACAGAGCAAATCTTTAACAACCCATTAGACCCCCGCACCCGCGACTACATTTCAGGGCGTTTCGGTTAAGATACTTTCAAACGTGAATTATTGATTTTGTCGAACTAGCTTGCACTAGAAGATACTCATAAAATGTAGTTTAAAAAATTTACTAATCTTTATAAAAAAATAACTCCTCACTATCTATGAAAAATATACAGCAATATAGTTCAGTTAAGCCTAAAACTCAACTTCTACCTAGGTTGGCTTAAGGAACGAAACCCAACACTTCTTTGACTTTGTTGGGTTTCACTTCGTTCTACCCAACCTACAATTTTCTTAACTTAACGGTATTGAAATATACAGCGAAATTCAGAATGGGCTACGCCCCGCTGCGCTAACAGGAGTAGAACACTCTTTATATCTGGGTAACAGACTTAGCTTGTGTACCTCACCAAATTGAAATCTGCTGTATGATATTCATATTTTGATTTATACATAGCTATTTTAAATCGAACTAGACCTAATCCTTTTTCATAAGAAAGGATGCTATATCAGTCAAGGTGCAAAAGATGGGTATAAAAAGTCTGTAAAAGATCAATTTTAGAACACAGTCTTAATACAAATATCTAATAACACTTTATTTGCTGTATGACTACTATATAGCTACGTAATTTCCATGAATATCTCATTTTGGCAGTAACATAGTGAAACAGCATTGCTGATTTGTACTGTTTTACTTAATCAAGTTTTGTTTCACACGTTTTGGGAATATGAGTAAACTAATTCCAGCCATCAGAGTCAAAAACTTCAGCTTCTCTTACGACACTCAAAAGATAGTTGAAGGCGTGTCAATGGATATTTACCAAAACCAAGTCACGGCAATTATTGGTTCTAGTGGTTGTGGGAAGTCTACTTTTCTTAAATCGTTAAATCGGATGAGTGAATTAGAAGCAGAAGTAAAGGTTGAAGGAAAAGTAGAATTTTTTGGGCAGAGTATTTATGAGCGTCGTGTTAACATCAATCGCTTACGTCGCCAAGTTAGTATGGTTTTTCCCAAACCAAATCTTTTTCCCATGAGCATTTACGATAATGTTGCTTATGGGGTGAAGTTAGTTGGATGGCATCCGAAAGTAGAATTAGATGGAATTGTTGAATCTGCAATCAAAGCTGCCGAACTTTGGGATGAAGTGAAAAATAAGCTGCACAAATCTGCTTTAGAGCTTTCTGGTGGTCAACAGCAAAGATTATGTATTGCCCGTGCTTTAGCGGTCAAACCTAATGTTTTGCTGATGGATGAGCCTTGTTCAGGTCTCGATCCTATGAGTAGTATGAAAATAGAGAATTTGATCCATAATTTGCGTTCTGAGTTGACAATTGTGATTGTTAGTCACAATATGCAGCAAGTTACTCGCCTATCTGATTTTACGGCTTTCTTTTATAGTAATGAAAATCGTATTACTCAAATGGTTGAATTTGGTACTACAAATAAAATCTTTACTAACCCTGTGGATGCTCGCACCCGCGATTATGTTTTCGCTCGTGTCGGTTGAAGTGCTTCTTAAATTCTAGCTATTCAGAGAGTTAATACATAGTGCAAGCGGAAATGAGGGGTTAAATTGAATTTCCGCTTGCTTTAAGTTTTTCTGGTGTTGAGCAATGCAATCTGATATTGACAGTATTTTTTTATACTATATACTTAAGAAAAGTATTTGCTCTAGACCACCTGAATCATAAAATGAAATGTCCCCGGTGCGAATCTACTTCATATCGTAAAAATGGTCGTCGGAATGACAAGCAGAATTACCTCTGCAAAAATTGTGGTAAACAATTCCTAGAACCTGCATTTTATCGTTCGTTGGAAAGTGACTTGCTTGCTAACAGCAACGGACAGAGTAAAGTATCTATACATGAAGCTAGAGAAATTTTTTTAGTAAAAAACCTACAAAAAGAAAAAGTTACAGAGGAAAGGTTTAACCCTTTTAGTTTTATCTTAGCTGAAGAACTGCTGCAAACTATATTATCGCCTGATTGGCTAGAATCTGCTGCGTTCAATCAATTACTCCTCAAAATTCAGCAAAAAAATGAAATTAAGCCTAAGCTAGAAACAGGAATCTCTCTTCTACTTTTGGATGCAGAAAACTTAAAATTAGATGCAAATTCAGAATTATTTTTAGCTAGTGTCTGCAAGTACCCTCTCCAAGTCAAAATAGCATTTGCTAACTGGAGAAATCCAACCACTGGTAAGCAAGACATTGAATTGTATAACCGTGGCTATCAACTTGTTCATGTACCTGGAGGTAAAAACAGTGCTGATGCAAAAATGATCGCATTTGGTTCTTGTATTTTACACTCTTATCCAACAGTTAAAGAAATTTTGGTCTGTTCTGGTGATGGAATTTTGATCCACCTTTGTAACCAACTCCAGAACCAAGGATTGACTGTCTACTGGGTACGTAGACAAGGGTCAACTTTGCATATAGAGAACCGAAGTAGTGGCAAAATTACTGATTATTCTTTAGCAATGGCAACAGAAGTTCCATCCTTGGAAACAGTGGTTGATACAATTCAAGATTTAATTAAAACTGAACAGGAATCAATCAATGCTCGACTAGACAGTTTGGTAGCTGTTGCAACTTTATTTCAAGAAAGATGCGATATCAATATTAAAGATAATCCCAAAAAAACAGAAGTTGAGAAAACAATACCTATTTTAAATAATTCATTTTCAAAATGTATTCAAGAAGAAGAATCAGCGGAAAATCCTAATGAAAAAACATTAGATAAATTACTATTAAAAATTATTCAAGATATACAACTAAACTCTCCTCAAACTAAATTATCTGTGTCTAAGCTAGGCTCAGAGTTACGGAAAATAACCGGAGAATCTCCTAATTCAATTATTAAAAAGTTAAAGTTAGGTTCCAATTTTACCAAATATTTAGAATCATCTCCTACATTTACATTAAAGGCGAGTGGCAAGGAATATGAAGTAATGGCGCTACTCTCCGAATAGATGCTTTCTGGATGTTTACGTACAACCTGAGCCTGTAATTCTGTATTATGTAAAAAGATGTAAAGAAATGTAAATAATACAATGCAGGATAAAGTTGTTGTTATCGTCGGTGCTACTGGTGGTATTGGTTCAGCTTTAACACAAAAACTTGCGCCTACCGGAGTTCGGTTGGTACTAGCTGCCAGAGATGCGGTGCGTTTAACGACATTGGCTGCTGATTTACCAGGGCAAGTTTTGTCCGTTCCCACCGATATTACTAACCCGCAACAGGTAGATACTTTGATAGAAAAGACCATTGCTGAGTTTGGTCAAATTGATATTTTAGTGAATGCAGCTGGTGCTGGTATACTCAAGCCCTACAACAGCCTAGAACCCGCTGATTTAGACAAGATGTTAGATGTCAACTTAAAAGGTAGCTTTTACACCACTCAGGCGGCTGCTGAAGAGATGCAAAAGCGCAAGTCTGGTCACATCTGTAATGTAGTAGGAATTCTGGGCAAGCATTCGATGGGGATGGCGGCGGCTTATTCGGCTTCTAAGTTTGGTGTTGTCGGCTTCAGCAAATGCATGGCAGAGGAACTCAAGCGTTTTGGTATCAAGTTCACGCTATTCTACTTTGGTGGGGTAGATTCTCCTTTTTGGGATAACGTCAACCTAAAAGTAGACCGAAAAAAAATGCTCAGTCCTGAAACTGCTGCCAATGCGATTTTCTTTGCTCTTTCTGCCGAACCGCAAGCTGTGCCAATGGAAATTAACATTCAACCTGATAGTCATTTGTTCTTTTAAAGGCAGAGTCCACCTAGATAATTCTTGCTTAGGAAGGACGTGAAAATCTAGCAAAAAAGGCAAAATTTACAGATATATAAACTGTTATGCTGGATTTTCAATATCTATGAAAATTGATCGCGTTCATTTCTATGTAGAAGACGCCAAAGTGTGGCGGGATTGGTTTGTACGCCATCTTGGTTTTCAAGCAGTAACCGATCGCAGCAGTTCATTTCACACTTGTACAGAAGTGGTTAAAAATGGTGATGTCTGCTTTTTTCTGTCTTCACCACTGTTACCTACAAGTCCAGTAGCGGAATTTCTGCGTCAATATCCACCGGGTGTGGCAGATGTCGCTTTTGCTGTCGAAAATGTCGAAGGCGCGATCGCACAAGCTCAAAAACATGGTGCTACAATCCTACAACCCATCCAAGAACGCCAAGTAGGTACGGCGTTGATCAAATGTGGCAAAATTGCCGCCTGGGGTGGATTGACTCATACGTTGATAGAAAGGTCATTGGTCAGTGGTCATTCGTCATTTGTAACTAACACAAATGACATAGACGCGCCAGCGGCTGACCGCAGGGTAGAACAAATAACAAATGACAACACTTTTATCGCCATAGATCACGTAGTGCTAAACGTGGCGGTTGGTGAATTGGATCGTGCTGTGGCTTGGTACGAAAAAATTCTAGATTTTCAACCCCAGCAGGCTTTTAAAATTAAAACTAATCGCTCTGCTTTACACAGCCAGGTGATGGTTTCACATAATGGTAGCGTCCAATTGCCAATTAATGAACCGGCTTCTAGGAATTCTCAAATTCAGGAATTTCTTGATGTCAATCGGGGGCCAGGAATTCAACATATTGCTTTGCGGACAACTAATCTTGTAAGTGCGATCGCTAAATTTCGTGCCAATGGTTTACCCTTACTCTCAGTTCCCCAAACCTACTATTCACAACTAAAACAGCGTCCAGGATTAACACTATCACCGCTAGAATTAGAAGCGATCGCTCAACAGGAAATTCTCGTAGACTGGCAAGAATATACTTCTTTGGAGGGAGGAAATACTGCACCCTTATTACTCCAAATTTTCACCCAGCCCATTTTTGAACAACCGACATTTTTCTTTGAATTTATTGAACGCCGTTTCCAAGCTCAAGGTTTTGGCGAAGGTAACTTTCGCGCCTTATTTGAAGCTATTGAAAGCGAACAAATCAAACGCGGTACTTTGCAATGATGCCTGAGTGCAAAATATCAATTGAAATTAGCTAAACTTGATAGTCTCCAAAAATAGCTATATATCTGAGATAATTTTAATAAAAATTAACATTTTCCGGCGATGCTAAGATTGATTACTGACTTCGACGGCCCAATTATTGATGTTTCCGAACGGTACTACCGCGTTTATCAATTTTGCTTAGATAAAACCCGTCGCCCAGATCAAGTAGTGCAAGAACTTCCGAAAGCGGAATTTTGGCAGTTAAAGCGATCGCGTGTTCCTGAAAAACAAATCGCCTTAAATTCCGGGTTGGACGAAGCCCAAGCCCAAGAATTCGCCCAACTAAGGCGGCAAACAGTGCATACAGAAGCTTATTTCAACTATGACACTCTCGCACCTGGTGCTGTGGATGCACTGTTAAAAATTCAACAAGCTGGAATTGATTTAGCAGTTATGACGATGCGCCGAGTTCGAGAACTAGATTATGCCTTTAAAAAATACGATTTAGGGAGATTTTTCCCAGAAAATCGCTGTTATTGTCTGAGTAACGACTACGTTAAAACTCGCGATATTGAAGATAAGCCCTTGTTAATGGCTAGGGCATTAAAAGAACTGCCTGCGGCTGCTGATACCTGGATGGTGGGAGATACGGAAGCCGATATCACCGCTGCGAAAAATTATGGTATTAAGGTGATGGCTGTAGAATCTGGGATTCGCGATCGCACCCAACTAGAACTTTATCACCCCGACTTAATCGTTCAGGATTTCAGCACTGCTGTAGATATAGTTATAAAACCTAAAGACTTGGTATAAAAAGGCTTTTTAGTTGCAACAGATTCAATAAATTAGAAATTCAGGTTGCAAATTAAAATAGGAGTCAAAATAGGTATTCTGACTCCTGACTTTTTTATCTTAGAAGAACACCCATAAACCATGTCTTCTTTATACAAACCTGCTTACGGCAGTGGTTTAACGTAGAAAACTACTAACTAACCACAACAATATAAACGTCACTACAGTAGAGAACTGATTCGTTTGCAGACTGATAAATGATATTTGTGGTAAGAGCCAGCTAGCAACTAGTCCCCCAACGATTAGGCCAATTATTAAACTGACCAGGGTGAACAAAACTGCTCGGCCAAATTTGCCTTCCTTGCGATTGAGAAAGTAAATACTAGTGCCTACACCAACCACCAATGCTAACTGCAAAACCTGATCGCCTCCCTCTGGATAGAAGAGGCTAATAGAACTCAAACCGAGAAACCAAGCTCCTGGTAAGAGTATATCCGCAGGAGTTGGCTGATCCAGCATCCGTTGCAGCCATGCAGGTGACTGCTCGCGAGGGGTTGGACTTTCTTTAGGAGGCGATTGTACTCGCAACTCTGGAAACCGTATCCGCTCAGGGACTTTGATTTTTCCTTCCTGGCGCATCCGTAAGCGATCCATTAAAATCGCATCGTAAGCAGCCTCAATCACTTCTAAATGCTTGGCATCGCCATTATGTTGCTCGAATAGGCGATTACGAGCATCCTGAATTTCATCGAAGCTAGCCTCTTCTGATACCCCAAGTTTTTCGTAGGGATTTTGATCGCTCATGGGAGTTTGTTACTTCAGCCTCAATCAGCGGCAGTCTTTTATCGAAAAAAAAACAGCTTTAGGTTTTATTTTGATCGAAACTAAAGTCTCGATCTATTTATATGCCCTACCAGGATAGTAGCACGGGTTAGTTTGATCGACTTTGTAATTTCAACTATAGTCACTTTAACATATCGCTATAACTCCGTGTATACCCTCATGTCGTTGTCTAATTCTGGCTCTAATCTAGAATTTGAACGGAGAGTACCTAAAAGTCATGGTTTTTATGAAAAAATCAACTTTAATGTTTCAAATTTGGCAACTTACTGTGCCCTAAAATAGTTTTTTTTAATTATACTGAATAATCGCTTGTGGTATATATCCACATATCGATTTAAAATTGAAACGTTTTAAGTTACCACCTAAACTGGGATTGAGAAGGTATCTTGTTATCAAGAACGGTTGCAGTTAAAGTCAGAGCGCTTATATACTGTTGGCTAACAGAAGTTTCACCTTCTAATTGCCCACAATCCTGATTAGAGTATTTATTTTTGAGCGATCGGGATTGTTATACCGTAGCCATGTAGATTCTTTGTTAGTCCCAAAGTGGCAACTGCGTTTTTACGCAATTCTCTTGTTAATCTTACGAATTTTTGTGCAAAGTAATGGTCATGGCTCCTGCCAAGATTCTTGTAGTTGACGACGACCCTGCGGTTCGGAATTTAATCCAACGCTTTTTGATTAAGCAGAACTATCAGGTGGAGGCTGCCGAAGATGGAAAGACAGCCTTAACTCTATTTGAGCAATTTAACCCCGATCTGGTGATTCTAGATGTGAATTTACCAGATGTCACAGGGTTTAACCTCTGCCAAGAGATGCAAAGTCGTAATGGTGTTTTTGTTCTGATGTTGACTAGCCGTGCTGACGAAGCTGACAAAATTCGCGGCTTTGCTAAAGGTGCTGACGACTATCTCACCAAGCCTTTTGGGCTAGGAGAACTAGAAGTCAGAGTCGGAGCTATTTTGAGGCGTCAGCGAGTGATAACTACGGCCGAGCAGAAACGCTTGGTATTTGAAAAACTTATGATCGATCCAGTGCGACGGGAGGTAGCACTTAATAACCAAGCAGTACCCTTAACTGCTCTGGAATTTGACTTGTTGCATTTTTTAGCTAGTCATCCAGGCCGAGTTTGGCGGCGGGCAGAACTAATCCAAGAGGTGTGGGATTATGAATATGTTGGCGACCAGCGGGTTGTAGATGTACATATCGGCCAAATTCGCAAGAAGATTGAAATTGATGCTAGTCAGCCAGCATTAATTCAAACTGTACGTGGCGTAGGCTATAAGTTTGAATCTCCTGCTCATCCCCAGCATTTGGAAGCCAAGACCTGAGTTTATAGTCTAGAGTTTTTTAACTCTTGACTGTTGACTCTTGGGGTAGTGGTTGATGAATTTTCTTCGTTTTAGTAACAGACAAATTTAGATAATCAAAATAAGTAGATATTCCTCAAATACTCGCCAAACAGTGATTTGAGATATTTATTTATCTATCTAAGATAGTGGACAGGGGAGAGAGTCCACTGGAAAAAATTTCTTGGTATGTTACCGTTTTGGTAGATATAACGGTGCTGAGATTGCAATTCATAGGGCACATAGCTGTGCATTGGTGTCAACTTAAGCTAAATTCCCCCTAAAACCCCGTTTCTAGCCTTTGCCTAGAAATACTGCTCATTGGGCTGCTGTAAGTCAGGGAGGCGGTAGCCTCAAATGAGAACAAAGGTAAATTTCGGCCCGTTACCAACTAGTTTTGGCAATAATTAAGAGAAACTATTAGAACTTTTTTATGGATCGGAATCTACCGATCTTTTTTATTGTAATTTTGCCGATCGCTATTAGCTTAAGATCCCGTCTAATGGGGCACGGTATGCCGTGCCCCATTAATAGGGGAATAACGCCCTTCATACCAGTACCTATGGGGTGTCTAGTAAATTAGCTGTTGCTGGTGAGTCGGTACAGGGCATTTCTACTGTGGAGTGATGGAACAAAGTTTCCAGATAGACTCGAGCAGCACGGCGATCGCTATCTCCATTTTGGAGTAAAAACAATGATAGTGCCGCCGTCAATACTCTGTTTTCATCCCAATCGGGATGGGTTTCTAAGTAGTTTTTTAAGGATTCGTGGAGTGTTTCAGGAATTTCTGTAAAGATGCTAACCGTTGATTTCATGAGATTTTCCTCCTATGAGGATAATCAAGAGGGACAAGTTGCTTGCGGTAAAGCGGTTTAGGGCTTTACACGCTCTTTCGCTATCCCGACAATCTGCACTTGCATCTGATGGTAATATATTTTACACATTTGATGGCAGCGCTTGAACAGGATTATAAAAGCAAGCCGCATCATTGTGCGCCAAGAGGGGGTGGGTTTGTCAATGCTGCGAAATGTTAAAAACGATTGTATAAAAAATAAATACGAACGAAAGAATAGTAGCTTGAGGCACTTTTTTGTTACTTTGCTTCACAAAAACTCAGTCCTTAAACTTCTTTGGTACTTGTAATCAACAATCCCCAGTAAGACAGCAAGAAGCCTATTAGCTCGTATAGCACCTGTGGAAAACTGCTAAAATCCCTGTGGAAACCCTGTGGAATAAGTGAGGAAAATAGTAGCCAATGATAAGAATTACAAAAATGTCATCAAACTATGACATTTAAGCTCATGAAATTAGCTTCTCAATCTCAGTTATCATCGTGGTTGCCCTCGATACATCCCCAGGTCTGGATTTTCGCAATTGGGAGATTTCTCTCGGAAGTTGGTACCGGCTTTACCCTGTTTTATGCGCCCATCTTTTTTGTTAATCAACTTGGTTTATCTGCAACCAGTGTTGGGGTGGCCTTGGGTAGCGCCTCGATTTCCGGCATTCTAGGGCGGATTGCGGGTGGTTCTTTGGCTGATTCTGAATATTGGGGACGCCGCCGCACTTTGTTGCTAGCGACGGCGATTTCAGCAATTGCTTCTCTAGTTTTAGCTACAACCAATAATTTCACTTCTTTGGTAATCGGTAGCTTGATTAGCGGTTTAGGGATAGGTTTCTATTGGCCGGCGGCTGAAGCTGTGGTTGCTGACGCTAGCCAAATTGACAATCGCCGGGAAACTTTTGCGATCGCCAGACTAGCTGATAATCTTGGGTTAGCGATCGGAATTGTGCTGGCTGGGTTTTTGATCGCGATCGTTGGGAATTATCGATGGCTATTTGTGATTGATGCCATCTCTTTTATGCTATTTTTTGGGGTTGTCTATATAGGGATTAGTGAAACTGAACAACAGCAGATAGAGGAATCTGAAAAGACAGAACTTTTTGCTGCTTGGATGGCAGTATTAAAAGATGGGCGTTTCCTAGTCTATATAGCAGTTAATATATTCTTCACAATCTATATTTCTCAAATCCACAGCACCCTACCGCTTTACTTCAAAAACTTTGTCTTTGTAGAAAGTACCGCCAAGGGATTTGCTGAAACTAACATTAGCGGACTCTTTGCTTGGCATCTGCTGTTCGCGATCATTTGTCAATTGCCTGTCACCAGCATCTTAAAACGCTGTTCTCACACACTCGCACTTACTGTTTCTGCGATTTTCTGGGCAATTGGTTTTGGACTGATTTGGATAAGCGGGACAGCCCCATCTCATCATCTGCTTTGGGTAACATTGGCATTGGGAGTATTTGCTGTGGCGATTGTTTCCTATACCCCATCTGCTGCTTCTTTAGTGACTGAGTTAGCCCCGAAAAATCAACGCGGTGTTTATTTTTCCATCAACGCTTTATGCTGGGCTGTTGGTTCTTTTATTGGTCATCCCTTGGGTGGATGGGCATTAGATCAACCACAAATTATTACCAATAGTTACTGGCTAGGCTTCATCTTGAGTGTAGCGATCGCTCTCGCAATTTTACAGTATCTCAATCGAATTTTGGCTGAGTAGGGGCGCACAGATATGCGCTTATTTTCCCTCTATTGCCGACGTTCTTGGAGCTTGCGATATACCGATTTTAAATCCACTTGATGGTGAGCTAAGGCCACCAAAGTATGATATAGCAAATCAGCCACTTCACCTGCGATCGCATCTGCTTCATCATCCTTAAAAGCCATTACCACCTCAGCAGTTTCCTCACCAATCTTTTTCAAAATTTTGTTATCGCCACCTGCAAATAGTTTACAAGTGTAAGAACTTTCAGTAGGATTATCGCGGCGATCGCATATTATTTGAAACAATTGCGACAATGTATCTCCTGGTGGTGGGGCAATTGTCCCTTCTATTTGGTGAAAGCAACTGCGTTCTCCAGTATGGCAGGCAATATCTCCTAATTGCTCTACTCCAATGAGGAGCGCATCACTATCGCAGTCATAACGGATACTTTGCACTTTTTGGATATGCCCAGAAGTCACCCCCTTGTGCCACAATTCCTGCCGCGAACGGCTCCAAAACCAAGTTTCTTCAGTTTCCAAAGTCTTTTGTAACGACTCCTGATTCATCCACGCCATCATCAGGACAGTACCATCTAGATAGTCTTGGACAATTGCAGGCACTAGACCCCGTTCATCGTAGCGAATTTTTTCAACAGGGATGGTGTAATGCAGCGATCGCGAATCGTTAGAAGACATACTAGCTAGTTTGCTCTAATTAAAATAATTTATGGATTCACGATACCATTCAAAATAGGGCAGCTGGTATGTTTTTTTGAATTAAATATCCAAAGTCAAGCCTTCATTGGACTTGCATAACATATTGTTATTTTTTTAGTTCAGCTAATTCTATAGGATAGAAATTCTAAGCAGTGTTTGACCCTATTCTAAGATAGAGCTTTTTATTGCCCACTGTTAGGAGAGAACTTTGGTAAATACCACAATTAAAACAACAAAATCACAAGAAGTCTTCGCCGCTGCTCAAAATCTCATGCCCGGAGGAGTCAGTTCTCCAGTTCGTGCCTTTAAATCTGTGGGCGGACAACCCATCGTTTTTGATCGTGTTAAAGGCGCGTATATTTGGGATATAGATGGTAATAAGTACATAGACTATGTAGGCACTTGGGGCCCAGCTATTTGCGGTCATGCTCATCCAGAAGTAATTGCAGCGTTGCATGAAGCTTTAGAAAAAGGCACCAGTTTCGGCGCTCCCTCAGTCCTAGAAAATGTTTTGGCAGAAATGGTCATTGATGCCGTTCCTAGCATCGAAATGGTCAGATTTGTCAACTCTGGAACTGAAGCCTGTATGGGAGTTTTGCGGCTGATGCGGGCTTTCACCAACCGGGAGAAAATCATCAAGTTTGAAGGTTGCTACCACGGACACGCCGATGCGTTTCTAGTAAAGGCGGGTTCTGGTGTTGCTACACTTGGCTTGCCAGACTCACCGGGAGTACCTAAATTAGCAACTAGCACTACTCTAACTGCACCTTTCAATGACCTAGAAGCCGTTAAAGCTTTATTTGAAGAAAACCGTGACGAGATTGCCGGTGTTATTCTTGAGCCAGTCGTCGGCAATGCTGGATTTATCGCACCTGATGCTGGCTTTCTAGAAGGTTTACGAGAACTAACTCACGAGTATGGAGCGTTATTAGTATTTGACGAAGTGATGACAGGCTTCCGCATTGCTTACGGTGGCGCTCAAGAAAAATTTGGCGTCACCCCTGATTTAACAACCTTGGGTAAGGTGATTGGTGGTGGTTTGCCGGTAGGGGCTTATGGTGGTCGCCGAGATATTATGTCAATGGTTGCGCCCGCCGGCCCCGTATATCAAGCTGGGACTCTTTCTGGTAATCCTTTAGCAATGACTGCTGGTATTAAGACTTTAGAATTGCTGCAAAAGCCAGGTACTTACGAGTCTCTTGAGCGAATTACTAAAAAGCTAGCAGATGGTTTGCTGCAAATTGCCAAAGAAACTGGTCATGCAGCTTGCGGCGGTCAAATCAGCGCCATGTTTGGCTTATTCTTTACCGCCGGCCCAGTTCATAACTACGAAGATGCGAAAAAGTCTGATACAGCTAAATTCGGACGTTTCCATCGCGGGATGTTAGAGCGCGGTGTTTACTTAGCACCCTCTCAATTTGAAGCTGGGTTTACATCTTTTGCTCATACTGAAGAAGACATAGAGCAGACTTTAGCAGTTGCACGGGATGTAATGTCTAGCCTGTAACCTTTTAAGGGTAAGGGATTTCCAAATAAAAAGTATCCTGTTAACTCTTGTGGGGTAGGCATCTTGCCCCACAAAATGGATGATTTATAGGAAGTCCCTTTTTTGAGACAAAAACAAGCGTGCGGAATTTTCGGACTCACTCTAAAGCATTATTTGCAGAATTTTCAGCAGTTAATGGTGTTCAATCCTCTGACGCTGCTGGGGATACAAGAAATTTTTTAACAGGTTTGCTCTCTACCGTCATTACTCAAGAAAGGTCACATCTTCGTCATCATTTCGCAATGGCTTCGTCAAGAGAATATGCAATATTTAGCCTACATTAAGATTCATAGTTAAATGAGGCAGGATTAATAAATTATAGGGGGCTAAGTCCCTGGCAACTAAGAAGTGTCAAGTTTTATGACTCTTGTTTGGATCGCCGTTGCAAAACTTAACTTAATTACAAATTATTTTACTTGCCTTTTGCAGTTCTCGAAATTCCCCCTCATACCCCATAGATTATAAAAATTAACGCGTAAGAAGGTTCTCACCTTTATGGTGAGGGTTTTGCTTATACATATTAGATTATCCATCGGGTAAGGTATTTTTTCAGAGTCAAGGTTGTGGAGCTAACTTAAAAAAGATACCAGTCATAACTGTAGCTTGTATGGCAAAGCTTACAGGGTAGAAAAAGCTGCCATAAGTATTGTGAAAAAAGATGGTTCGATCTTGAAGGAGCTATGAAGTGGACGACAATAAGTCATTTTTTGGTCTGCAAAAAATATTAGTTACGTTGCTTGTCTTGAGTGGCAGTGTGAGTTTTAGCACGATGATGCTTATTAAGTCAAGCTCCTCTAATGCTCAAAGTACAGAGAATATAAATGTAAACAATCAACCAAGCAAAGTTGGAATTCAGCAGCAGATTGAAGAACTCAAAGCGACGATGCTTAGAAGTTGGCAGCAACAAGTACAAACAAAAGGTTTTTCATATACTGTGCCACTACGTTTTCAAGGGGCAATAGTTGATTCGGCAAAATTGACTCCCGAACAGAAAGTAATTGCGCTCACCTTTGATGATGGGCCATGGCCTGAAAGTACCGCACAAGTACTAGATATTCTCAAAAAAAATCAGATTAAAGGGACATTTTTTCTCATTGGGCAAAACGTAAAGAATTATCCAGGCTTAGTGAAGCGGGAGATTGCTGAGGGTCACGTAATTGGTAATCACACTTGGCATCATTGGTATCAATTCTTAAATCCACAAGCAGCTGCCTATGAAATTGACCACACAGCAGACTTGATTTATCAAGTGACAGGGATTAAAACAAATTTATTTCGACCACCAGGGGGAATTATGCACAATGGGGTGGCTAGTTACGCTAGAAATAGCAAATATGCCATCATTCGCTGGTCATCTGACTCTGTAGACTACTCACGTCCTGCTGTACCAAAATTAATTAATAATGTGTTTAGGAGAGCCAAGCCAGGTGGAATTGTGCTAATGCATGATGGTGGTGGTAATCGCTCTAAAACTGTGCAAGCTTTACCAGAAATTATTGCCAACTTTCGGAAACAGGGCTATAGGTTTGTTACTATTCCTGAACTTTTAGAAATGCAAGATAAAGATCAAAAACTAACTGCAAACAAAAAAACCGTCCAAAACTAACATCTGAACGGAATTTTAACGTATTAATACTTTATGCCAATCTAGTCATGTTGCCAGTTGTGCTGATACCTTACAACTACAAGTCAGGAGGTAAAATCACCTGATCGATTGCGTGGATTACACCGTTGCTACCTGTAATATCTGCCTGTGTGACTTTAGCATCATTGACAGTTACACCAGTAGCAGGATCAACTTTAACATTGATTGTGCCGCCTTCAAGGCTTTTAACTTCGCCAGACTTTAAGTCAGCAGACAATACCTTACCAGCTACTACATGGTAAGTTAAAATCTTGAGCAATACTTCTTTGTTATCTGGCTTTAACAATTCTTGCAAAGCATCTGGTGGCAACTTAGCAAAAGCTGCATCAGTGGGTGCGAAAATAGTTAAGTTATCTTTGCCTTGCAAAGCTGCGCTTAATCCTGCTGCTTTCAAAGCCTTGGTCAAGGTGGTAAAGGAAGCGTTTGACTCTGCCAAGGCTAACAAGTTTTTGCCTTGATTGCTGGTTGCCCCTGGTTTTGGTGGAGTTGTGGTCGGTGTCTCAGTAGGTTGAGTACCTGGGGTGACAGGTGTCGGTTCACTAGGTGTAACACTACCACCACCACGGTTATATGGAGGCTCGTTGAAAATACTTGGTCTGGGATTTGTTCCACCACTTCTCTGTGCTACTGGTTTGGGCTTGGTATTGCCCTTTTCTATTTGGGAAACGGCTTCAGCAGGTGTGTCTTGAGTGTTTGCTTGAAGACGCTGACCTTGGTTATAGGGAGCTTCGTTGAAAATACTGGGGTTAGGATTTAGTAACTCTTTCGCATCAGATGGTAAAGTAATGAGGACGCTGAAACTAGTAAATCCTGCTATGCCTGCCAACGTGGTCAGCAATTTGCTGTAATTTGTCTTCATAAATTTTGTTTTTCTTTTTGTCCACACATTACATAAAGATTTATAACATTTTGCTATGCACAAAATCTAACTCAAGAGGGAAGTAAGATTTTTCTCTAGAAGAGCTTGTGCTAGTGAGGTAAGATATTTAACCTCGATTCGCGTTGATAAGTATGAAATATATCTACCATATATTTCATGTAAATTGAGCAAATTTTCTCTATCACACGAAAATTTAAAAATCTCACTCGGTGTAACATAAATTCTCAGAAAGTGTGAAACTCTTACCTCTACAAGTTATGAGTTACAATTAGGTCTGGAGAATAATTATACTTAAAAGACAATTTATATACCAGCTTGTACGTAAAAGAATAGTTGATTCATGAATCCTGAATTACATAGAGAAGAAAGCTATATTTCAGAATTAACCATTGATTATTCAGCAAAAGCACAGAAATTAATTCCCGAAATCTTTTAACTTAGGCTAACGCTGACAAAAATTGAAGTAACTGTTGAAGACCCACGAATGAGGGGTTGAGTTTATTTATATGCTGAATTAAATTACTTATACCAATTTTTTATGAAGCTGCATAGAATTCGATCCCCCCTAGCCCCCCTTAATAAGCTATCCATTACCCGGATCTTTCTTAACATTTGCGAGAGTATTCACTCACGCTTTTTCTAACCCTGATTAGTTCGTCATCAATTCTCAATAAAAACCTAATTTTAGCGATAAGGCTAAGAGCCAATCTGTCAAGTATGTTTGACACCTCAGTGTTCAAGATGCCGACAGAACAAGCGTTTCAAGATTGTAAATAAAGATGTGACTAATGGATAGCTTAATAAGGGGGGAACCGGAAAAACATCTATCAAAGTCCCCCTTTTTAAGGGGGATTTAGGGGGATCAAGATATGTGCAACTTCACATTAAATTGGTATTAGTTATTTGATATTGTAATCAATCAGAAAACAATATTTTTTTCAGTTGATAATTTTGCCAAAAATCAGGCATCAGTTAAACCCTAATGTCAATTAAATAGACAGTTAACCAACTAATACCAATAAAAATTACTTAAACTAAAGATACAATTGTAAAGTTAATAAGTTGACCAGTTACAAGAGATAGAACACATGCTGGAATTATACCAATGGGAACTCTCTCAATACTCAGAGAAAGTGCGCCTAATTCTAGATTTTAAAGGACTAGATTACCGCAAAATAGAGGTTACGCCTGGGATTGGACAAGTAGAACTGTTCCGGCTGACTGGTCAAAGACAAGTGCCTGTATTAAAGGATCGTAATAAATATATTGCGGATTCTACGGAAATAGCTAAGTATTTAGACTTAGAGTATCCCGATCGCCCCATAATACCGCAAGATCCTAAACAACGGGGTTTAACTTTATTAATAGAAGAATGGGCGGATGAGTCCATAGGCATCAAAGGTCGCAAAGCACTATTTGCAGCCGTAAGTCAAGATCAAAATTTTCGTAAGTCTTTATTACCCACCTCAACACCAGATATATTTAAAAGTCTGGTTCAAGGAGTACCTAGTGACTTACTGTCAGTATTGGGTTTTGGCGTAGGTTACAGCCCAGATGTGATACAGTCAGCGATCGCATCTTTAAAACAAGACTTGGAAGCCTTGACGTTATTATTGGCAGATAGTCCCTATTTAACAGGAGATGAGCCGACTTTAGCTGACTTAGCGGTGGCTGGTCTATCGATATTGCTTAAGTTCCCCTCTGGACCCTATCTAGATTTACCAGCTTCTATCAGAGGCAAAGGATTGCCAATCTTTGCCGAGAATATAGATTATGAACCATTCTTCACCTGGCGCGATCGCCTTTACGCCCAATTCCGCAAACCTTTAATTAGTAGCACTTCATCAACAGGAAGTGCGCCAACCTCGATTCAGATTGATTAGATAATGGGGATTGGGGACTGGGGATTGGGAGAGAATAACTCAAGACAAATGACAAATGACCAATGACTAATCAGATAAATTCGGCACAGCCATTAGGTTCGGTCATTCAAGGTTCTTTAACTGAAGGTTTAGAAGTACGATTGCATCCTGACATTTCTGTAGAAGATATGCGGGTAGGTAAGTTTCTTGTTGTGCAAGGGATGCGATCGCGCTTTTTTTGTATGCTGACAGATGTAGCATTAGGCGCTGCTAATGCCCGAATTATTGCTAATCCGCCCAATTGGGAAGATACTTTTTTACGAGACGTTCTAGCCGGAAGTGGTACTTATGGTACTATCAACCTCGCGCCGATGTTGATGTTCACTCCCGAAACTGAAGAATCTTTCTCGCCAACACACGGCAAATCGGCAAATCCCTTTATCCCATCGGTGACGGGTTTGGCTTCATTTGTGCCACAAACCAGCACGACGATGGAATTGTTGCCTGTTAAAACTATTCCTAGCCACTTTAGCCAAGTTTACGATGCAAGTGTTGACGATTTTCGCCGCGTATTTGGTTGGGAAGATGACCCCCAAAGGCGTAATTTTTCCATCGGGAAACCTTTGGATATGGATGTGCCCGTTTGCATCGATTTAAACCGCTTCGTAGAACGGAGTAATGGGGTTTTTGGGAAATCTGGTACTGGTAAATCCTTTCTGACACGGCTACTTTTAGCTGGCGTTATCCGTAAGAATGCGGCAGTGAATTTGATTTTTGATATGCACTCTGAGTATGGCTGGGAAGCCGTCGCTGAAGGGAAGAACGTCAATACAGTTAAGGGATTAAAGCAACTTTTTCCGAGTAAAGTAGAAGTTTACACCCTTGACCCGGAATCGACAAAACGCCGGGGCGTGCGTGATGCTCAAGAACTTTATTTGAGTTATGAGCAAATAGAAGTTGAAGATATTAAGTTATGTAGCCGAGATTTAGGACTCTCTGACGCGGCCCTGGATAACGCTAATATTCTATTTAGTGAGTTTGGCAAGTCTTGGATTGTCCAACTGCTGAACATGACTAACGAAGAAATTGAGATGTTCTGCGACGAGAAGCGAGGACACAAAGGCTCGATTATGGCATTGCAGCGCAAACTCTTGCGGATGGACAGCTTAAAATATATGCGAGCGGTTTGCCCCCAAAATTATATTAGTAAAATTGTGCAATGTCTGGAATCTGGGAAGAATGTTGTGATAGAATTTGGTTCCCAGTCTAATATGCTCTCTTATATGTTGGTGACGAATATGATCACCCGACGTATCCACGAGCATTACGTCAAAAAAGCAGATAAGTTTCTGCAAAGCAAAAATCCTAGCGATCGCCCCACGCCGTTGATGATTACCATTGAAGAGGCGCATCGTTTCCTAGATCCAGGAGTGGTACAAAGCACTATCTTTGGCACTATTGCCAGAGAGCTGCGAAAGTATTTTGTCACACTTTTGGTAGTCGATCAACGTCCATCAGGCATTGATAATGAAGTCATGTCCCAGATTGGAACTCGGATTACCGCTTTGCTTAATGATGAAAAAGACATTGACGCTATTTTTACGGGTGTATCTGGTGGTAGCGGACTGCGATCGGTATTGGCAAAGTTAGACTCTAAGCAACAAGCCTTAATTTTGGGTCATGCTGTTCCTATGCCAGTAGTAGTACGTACTCGTCCTTACGACGCAACTTTTTACGCAGAAATTGGTGAGCCAGCCTGGGAAGAAAAACCTGACGCAGAAGTATTCGCCGCTGCGGAATTAGCGAAAGCTGACCTGGGATTTTAGATTGTCATTTGTCAGCTGCCCTTTGCAAATGACTAATACAACTCTTGGAGACGCTCTGCCAACGACTACGCGGTAGTTGAATCTCGACTTCGCTCGATTACCGTGCAGTCGAAACTCTGTACAAATGACCAATGATTAATTCGTGACCGAAGAACACTCATGATACAAGCCCCTAAATTTATTTATGGGGATTATTAATTTTGAATTTTGAATTTTGAATTTTGAATTTTGAATTTTGAATTTTGAATTTTGAATTTTGAATTTTGAATTTTGAATTTTGAATTTTGAA
>NZ_JBALDU010000007.1:0-229938 GCF_036917235.1 Nostoc sp. | reverse complement strand
CCGTCCGCCACTATGTCCGAAGACACCGTTCGACTTGCATGTGTTAAGCATACCGCCAGCGTTCATCCTGAGCCAGGATCAAACTCTCCGTTTTGTTGTGTTTCGAGTTTGTGGCTCTGAAAAAAATATTTTCCAGAATCCTATCTACAATTTTGATTATCTTTTTGGGAAATCCCAAAAGTAAAATCTTTTGACGAGGATTGGTTTTTTTCTTAAGCTTTCAAAGTATTATGTTTTTTAGGTTCAGCGGTCGTTTGCGTCTTTTGCTTCCCGACTTAACTAGAGTAACTAGTCATCCCCTAGTTTGTCAAGGGGTAAATTTATTATTTTTGCTAAAAGGGCAAATCGCCTGAGTGGCATTACTTTCAGGTGAATGCCTTAAGCAATGGGAGGGGGCAAAAACAAAGTGGCTAAACCTGACTGGGTGAATAATTCAGGTTGAGTGATTATCGAAAAAGGCAGGAATAGTCTTGCTGGAGGGATTTATCCTGTAATTATTACGCCTGAACTAACCATATATATTAAGAGCATAATTGTTGCGGAGCTTGCGATTTAAGACTCCCATCTTACAGGTGACGCTTATATCGGCATCTACGCGATCGCCATCATCACTACTTTCGTTGATCGTTTGGAAGAGAAGATAGGAGTTACAGTGAGTCTAGCGCTGTAGAGGGGCTTCAAAATTTATAATGAATTTTTGAGAAAAAGCTAAAAACTAGACTAGGCAATAAATACAGATGATCCGACCGCGTAAGGTCTTTGCTCAACATTGGCTCAAAAGTGAAAAGGCGCTCGACGCAATAATTAAAGCAGCTGAGTGTACAGAAAGCGATCGCATCCTGGAAATTGGGCCTGGAACGGGCATTCTGACTCGTCGTTTATTACCCTTAGTGCAATCTCTGGTTGCAGTTGAAATAGACCGTGACTTATGCCAACTGTTGTCAAAGCAGCTTGGTAAGACTGAAAAATTTTTACTGCTGCAAGGTGATTTTCTGACTTTAGATTTACCATCTTATCTGGCAGCCTTTCCCAATTTCCAACAGCCAAATAAGGTAGTAGCCAATATTCCCTACAACATTACAGGGCCAATCATTGAGAAACTATTGGGTACGATCGCTAACCCTAACCCCGAACCATTTGACTCTATAGTGTTGCTGGTACAAAAAGAAGTAGCAGAAAGGTTATATGCTAAAGCAGGCTCAAAAGCTTTTGGGGCGTTGAGTGTGCGGGTACAGTATTTGGCTGAGTGTGAGTTAATCTGCACAGTCCCAGCAGCCGCATTCCATCCACCGCCAAAAGTCGATTCAGCAGTAGTGCGATTGCGTCCCCGAAAAATAGAGATACCAGCACTTAATCCCCGACAGTTAGAAAATTTCTTAAAGTTAGGGTTTGGTGCCAAGCGCAAAATGTTACGAAATAATTTGCAATCTGTTATAGAACGCGATCGCTTGAGCCACTTACTGGAACAATTAAAAATAAATCCCCAAGCCAGAGCTGAAGACCTCAGCGTTCAGCAATGGGTAATTTTAGCAAATGAATTGGGAGTGGAGATTAGGGAGTAGGGGACAAGGCAGATTTTCCCCATTCCCCATTCTTCATTCCCCATTCCTCATTCCCAATTCCCAGAAAATGCGTTCCTACAACTTAATTGCCCCTGCCAAAATCAACTTGTATCTGGAAATCATTAGCGCTCGCCCCGATGGCTATCACGAGTTAGCCATGATACTTCAAAGTATCGGGCTTGCAGACCAGATTGACGTGCGTTCCATCAGCACTGACAATATCCGTGTTCACTGCAACCACCCACAAGTACCGACAGATAAAAGTAATCTGGCATACCGAGCAGCAGAATTAATGGTGAGGCAATTTCCCGAAGCCTTTGCTAAATATGGAGGTGTGGAGATTACTGTCAACAAGCAGATTCCTGTAGCTGCTGGGTTGGCTGGGGGTTCGACAAATGCAGCTGCTGTGTTGGTGGGGATAGATTTACTGTGGAAGTTGGGGCTAACTCAGTCAGAATTAGAGGAGTTGGGAAGCACACTCGGTTCAGATGTACCGTTTTGTGTGGCGGGTGGAACTGCGATCGCAACAGGTAGAGGTGAGCAACTTTCTCCGCTGCCAAGTTTAGATAACATATATATAGTATTGGGGAAATACCGCAGTCTGGAAGTTTCCACGCCTTGGGCATACAAAACTTATCGGCAGCAGTTTGGTCATTCTTATATTAGAGATACTGATAATTTAGCAGCGCGTGCTAATGCAGTTCATTCAGGAGCAATAGTAAAAGCTATTCTGGATAAAGATGCAGGAGAAATTGCCCAAAAACTGCACAATGATTTAGAGCGCGTTGTATTGCCAGCTTATCCCCAAGTTTTACAACTGCGAGAAGTGTTTGCAAATCAAGAAGGCGTTTTAGGAACAATGATGTCTGGTTCTGGGCCAACAGTATTTGCTCTTTTTGAGTCTCAGCAGCAGGCAGAACAAGTGAAACTGCAAGTCAGGGAAGCAATTCTTGATGAAGACTTAGAATTGTTTGTGACTCGGACAATTACACATGGTATTCAGGTGGCATCTTGAGTTTAAATAAATCTTTATTGTTAATGAAGTATGGGGAATAAGCTAATGAGCTTTTAAGTTGCATAGTTAAAATCGCCAAAAAAATAAATGCAAAGACGCAAAGATGCAATTTGAATGACAACAAGCTGATGACAATAGTTATTCCTAATGCTCTAATCCCAAATCTAACATCTAAAATCTAAATATTATGAATGACCAAAATCTAACGCCGCAAACAGATGCTAAAGAACAGGTGACAGCGAGTCCATTACGCTGTTTTACTGGGGCAGTGATTTCTGGAGGGATGGGATTTGCAGCGTATTCGCTGATGATTGCGATCGCGACAAATTTTGCTAGTAAACCGATCCATTCAATCAATCCATTGGTGGTGAAGATTTCTTCTGCTGTCCGCACTCTGGTTGTTGGTGTAGTTGCTTTAGGTAGCGGGATTTTTGCTATAGTGGCAATTGGTTTGTTGGCTTTGGGAGTGCAATTATTAGTGCAGCAATTGACGAAGCAAAAAAGTAGTGAAAACTAGTAATTTGCTTTTAATCAGTAATCTAAAAGCACAAGTTTTTCTAAGGCACCACGACTTACCCTTACTCTACAAGGAGTTGATTTTACTGTTGCCAAATTTATTTAGCACCAGCAGCAGGCGCAGATGCAGTGCTAGTGGTTGCAGTAATTCTCTGGTTTATTGTATCCCTAATTGTTTTAGTCGAGCTTTTTGGGATTGACATAGACACAAAGTGGCTTGTTGTCAGACATGACTCCTTGAATAGCAAATGTTGTAATTTTGGTAAGTAGTGTAAGATTTGATTTTAAAAGATTTTGGGTTGACACTTTATAGACTGGCTCAATATTCACTAATTTATGCGGAATTAATACCAGCGATACTGAAATGGATAGCAGCAACATCATTTATAAGCAAGTTTATGAACACAATCAAGAGATATTTTTTACCCCCTATTTTTGTGACAATGGTTGTCAGCCTTGGTAGTTGTAGTTCTAACCCTACCGCAGGTAATATTGACAGCGCAACGTCATACCCTACCACAGCACCAGCACCAACGAATAGCCTACCTTCTCAGGCTCCCAGCCAAATTCCTAGCGTAGCTCAGTTGAGAGAAAAATCTCCTAATCAAGAATCTTCTAAGGAAAATACGCCTTCCTCACCAACTTCTAAGGTTGCTACTGCCAAAACAACTAGCGTAACACTATACACAAGTGATACCCAGTGTCAAAAACTAATTCCAGAAAAGGTTTCAGTACCAGCCGAAGAACCAGTGACAAATGTAGTAAGTAAAATCTTAGAAAAACGAGATACAAGCGACTTTAGCTTGTCTGGGTATCGTGTCAACATTAAAAATGGCATTGCTACAGTTGATTTACGCATATCTCCTGAGTCAAAGCGGCAAATAACTTCTCTTTCTAGTTGTGAACAGTTTGCTCTGTTTGGCAGTCTCCGCAAAACCTTAACGAGTAATGCTCAATGGAATATTAAAGAGGTTCGCTTCACCGAGGGAGGCGAGGACATTGTTCTTTAGTTAAATATGGTAGTAAGTGCCGTCATCAGCCAGCTAAAAAGATTTTCCCATCTGAACAGCCGCATGACTCATGGATCGGTATTTGTCAGAGTAGTGTATGCTCTAGGCAATTGAAAACAGCTGCAAATAATGGTATATTTTATTTGATTACTAAGTTTATCGTAGCAATTCGCGGGTGTAATTCAGTGGTAGAATGTCACCTTCCCATGGTGAACGTCGTGGGTTCGAGTCCCATCGCCCGCTTTTGTACATTCGCAAATTATATGTCGCAATTCGCAAATTAGTGTCGTTTTTCGCAAGTTAATGTCGATCGGGCTATTTTTTAGAGTCAATTTAATTATGCTAGTTTTTTGCAAATTAATGTCGTATTAGATTATGCTCTAATAGCACACTAGCTTCTATATTAAACTTACTCACCAATATTCTGCTAAACCAAGTTTCAATGGGTAAATTTTCCTAATCCGTTCTCAGGACTACCCTTACCCATTAAACATAATTATGATGAAGCAACTAATCAGTGAAAGTAACTGGTAGCATATTGTCTTTACAAGAAAATACTCATTTATTTCAACCTTCCATTAGCCAGTATGGATTTTGACACTTTATATGATTTCCAGAATAAAAATTACCACTCAACATCATTCCATCGTAGAGGAAAACGGCTGTTGGCTCTTTTAATCGGTAAATTCTTTCTTGTAAATCACCTTAGTATTGGGAAGATGACATTCCTTTCAACCCTCTTAAGCAACTTTTAGACGAGATGGTTCTTGAGCATCAATAGCTAGTACTAATTGAAACAGATGCAAATACTTTAAACCCATCCCTAGCCGGGAGGTTATTGAAACCACAAATGCCCAGCACCCAACGCTGTTTTAGAGAGCCTTTCAACCCACCCCTAGCCGGGATGGTTGTTGAAACCTTGAGCTAGTGCTGAAAAATTTGTGTAACGCTTGTCGTCTTTCAACCCACCCCTAGTCGGGATGGTAATTGAAACTTACGCGAAGGACGTTTCGACCAAGTATTTTTCTGCGATTCTTTCAACCCACCCCTAGTCGGGATGGTAATTGAAACTTTAAAGGCTTTTTGCGTCAACAACACTGGCTTCTTTCAACCCACCCCTAGTCGGGATGGTAATTGAAACTTTTACTCGTCTGCTCTTTGACAGTATCTAGTATCTCTTTCAACCCACCCCTAGTCGGGATGGTAATTGAAACTTGAAACTTTCAACTTTGACGAGCAGACGGGACTTTCAACCCACCCCTAGTCGGGATGGTAATTGAAACGCCTAAAATCCTGCGATCGCATCTCTAAAGAAGACCTTTCAACCCACCCCTAGTCGGGATGGTAATTGAAACAAAAACTCAAAGATGCTTAGTTGTTTGTAAATTTTCTCTTTCAACCCACCCCTAGTCGGGATGGTAATTGAAACCCGCAAAAACTTTCGCGAGAGCTTCCAGCTTTTAGCCTTTCAACCCACCCCTAGTCGGGATGGTAATTGAAACCCCGCCCGTCTAGACCCTTGCCAATACAGGTTTCCAGATGCGATTTTGGCAGACCTGTTTAAAAACTTGTTTTTCTGCTCTCAAGTGAGGACATTCATTAATACTCAAATGAGTCAAATCAATACTGGACAAGGAATTCAAGATTTTGGCAGACCCCTAGGGTTTTTGCCCTCACTTTGGTTCGCCAAAAAAAATGTTTAGGAGGATTCCCCCGACGAAGGGGGTGATTCAGTAGCCACCATTGTGGAAATCCACATCGTTATAAATAACGACTATGGCTAAAAGCCTTACTCCTTATTGCTGGGAGCGCACCTATCCCATCTATAGAATTCTACAGATGGCAGCATCAGAAGCGGGCAGCTACCAGGGTCAGAAAGCATGACAGTCTTCCAACTGCCAAACTAACCCAGATTTTTCACAGTACAGAGGAACATGAACTGCGGCGCTGTTGTATCCATATTATATTTTCAAGGTTCGGATTAGTAAACTAAATTAGTGCAGCTTGACGTTCTTGGTAAGCAAAGAGGGCTAAATCTCGCGCTTTTTCCTGTGGACTGCCTCTAATTGGCTGTGTCCCCATTTCAGTAGAGATTCCAGCTTGTGCAGCTTGAGATTGAATACTCTCGATTAATCGTCCATAACTCCAGCGATGAACGCTAATCCGATATTCTTTGGCGTATTTTTGTTGAGCTTCCTTGTAACCAGGACATTTCTTCTCTGCTCTGGATTGGATTTCGCTACTGATTTGCTCACGCATATCGCGGAGTTTTGGGATAACTATGCTGTCTGCTTGATAGGTTTTGGTGATCGCAATAATTGCATCTGCTAATAATCTATCTATATATTGCCCTAACTCTGATTCACCAAAGGAGTTTGGCGCATTCTGTTTCTGAGCTTTGTGTCGTTCGTGAGATAGGCGTTGCTGTTGTTGTCGCTGGCGATTAAGAAGGTTGTAGTTTTTACCAAGTAATTGTTTGACGCTGCGATAAGCTAAAACTTCATTTTTAACAACATCTACCACCGCTACTGTGACTGGCTTTTCTAGACCAAAACTAACGCCAACTAGGATTGAGGGTTGACCTTGATAATTAGGCTTACTGGGACGAGGGAAAGGGTTATGAATTCGATCTAACGTGGATTGCTGACGAGTAATAGAAGCTTGCTGTTGAGGGTTGAGGTCATCTTTCTGTTTTTGTTTCACTAAAATTTTGGTAATTTTTGTGACTTTCTCTTCAATTACCTGTTGAGTTCCTTCATTAGTCAACATCCGAGTATCTAAAGCACAGTAAAGATTTAGTTGATTTACTTTCCAAGGTTCACCTTTTTGCTCACCTGACAGCCAAACAAGCCTTCCTGAGCGGAGAGTAAACAAACTGCTTGAGTATTGGTTTTTACTATTGCGTTTAATTTCTTGATCTTCTAAAAAGCGTTGAAAGTACTGCAAATGACGCTTGTCACAGTAAATCTCAAAGGTGAGTTTTCCCAAGCCATTGAACCGAACAAAGAGACGACCTTTGTCATTTTTTAACCATGTCATATCTTCGTTAGATTCGTAAGCCACGGGAAAGGGGACATCAGCAGTTTTTCTTAAAAGTGCTGCTTGCCAAGCTTTTGCCTCTTGTTCATTTTGAGCTACATTAGCTGTAGCAATTTCTAAAGTTTCTAACCACTCTTCTCCTGTCAAATCTCTACCTTTCGGTATGCGGCTTTGAAGTTGGTCTTTTAATCGCTCAATTTCTATTTCCTTTTTGCGTCTATTTCTAGTAAATTCTTCTGGGTCTTCGTCGAGTTCACTGATTTTACACTTATTTTTGAGCAGATATGCGAGAGCGCAACGAGTAAGAGAGTCTTCTGTTTCTCCGTAAGTGTTTAAGAGAATTTGGAAAAGTAAAGATTTTTTGGACTTTGTAGATTTTTTAGTCTTTTTGCCCTTTCTCTGGTTGCTATTCTGCTCGGACTGGGGGGTAAATTTGGTAAGAATTTCCGTGGCTTTAGTACGAATTACGTTTAAGCTACATTGACTTTCTTGTTCGAGTTCTAGATCGCTTTTGAGCATTTTCAGCCAACGCTCTTTCCCTTCTATTTGGTACTTTCTACGTTTTTGTAACGCAAACCAGGATTTATATACATAATCCACTAAAGCGATCGCTGAGGTGTAAAAGCGTCCGGGTTGACCTGCAAAACGCTCTTGGGTTTTGAGGGAGTTAACAAGTGTTTTGAGGAATTCGGTAGGTATTTTGCCTTTTTCTAGCCAGGTTTCAAATTCTGGATATTTTCCTACCTGTGCCAATAATTCATTGATGAGTGGTGTATTTTTTTCAGCCATCAGTTCCCACAGTTGACGGAGAATGTCTTCTTCAGCAACCAAGCGACATTGAATTGTAATAACGCTCATGGTGTCCTCAGCTTTGTGGATTCGCTAACACTGACAGGGTTGTTAATTGTTTTTTTACTTCTTTAAGTATAGCGCAATACCGCAATGCCGCAATACCGCAAATGTTTTTTTACTGAGAGGCTGTGCAAAAATGAAAGCCGCAAACTTTGGCTTCAAATCACGATGGCAGAAGAAACTAGAGAGGTTAGAGGGAGACTCCCTAAAAGCTTAAAAATCGCGTTTGAAATTGCCTGTGCGCGTCTGGAAGTAACGCAAACTGCGGCTTTGGAGGAGGCGATTAAGGATTGGTTACAAAAAAAAGAGTCTTCAGAAAAACAGCAATAGGAAAATTGAGGGATGGGTTTGCTATCAGTGATGTTTACTGCCACAAACTTCACTATTGAGTCAAGTCGGGGATTATGATGCTGATGGCTTAAGATTTCGTGAGAATTTCCGGATAAAGCTTATAGTCTCTGCTATTCCCGTTATGAGACTGCCCACCAAAATCCTCAAGAGATTCAAAACTTAAACTTTTGCCCATCACCTTTCCAATTAGCGCTAGCAAATTATTTGCCCGCATCTGGAAAAATGCTTCAAAGTTATCACCTCGTAAAGTTTTTGGAGATATAGCGTGCGATCGCAATATTTCATCAAGTCTTGTAACTGATGTCCCAGAAAGTTTAAACTCCTCTAAATAAACCGAAGGTGCTTTACTCCCAATCTTTTTGTTTGTTTTGGCACTTAGAGGGGTGCGGTTAATCAAGCAATTATACTTTTTGGGGTCAATGCCTTTTTTGCGACACCATGCCACAGGGAAGATATGGTGCGAATCTATCTGTTCTTCAAAATAAATCACATCATTGATTTCTTCACCAGTACACCAATCAATTGCCCCCTCACGTCGTAGTAAAGCAGCTAAACCCTGATACACTGCACCGTAACGTTTTCTGACGCTAATTAACCTATCAAAAGAAAAATCCGCTTGTAGAATAGTGAGCGGCAGTGAACCACCTGCTAACCATTCTGGTACTTCTATAACGTCTCGCCCAGCTCGTGCCTCATACCAGCGTGTATATATTTCACCAAACATCCCGCACCATAGCCAGCGTTCCAGCATAGAACGTATCTGAAAAGAACGGGAGCGCTCTCCCAAAACAGTAAAAATGGTACTGAGGATGACTAATTGAATGGGGTAAGCTAAATCATCTGCATCAAAGATTTTTTGGTTATAAAGAAAGCGAGCAGACTCTTCAAAACCTCTGGTAATTGGGTCAGCCCATTTCTGATATTCTTCTTTGGTGAGTTTTAGTACTTCAGCGCGACTGCAAGCAACACCCGGTAGTTTATCGACATTCCAGCCTTTTTTTAAAGCTTCTATCCTCTTAGCGTAACTGGCGATCAACGTAACTGCTTGTACAAAATCAGTGCTTCGTAGCTTTCGCAATACTTTTAATGATTTGAAGCGATTTTCTCGTTGCTTCCAATCATCTCTCAAACTGAAATCAGCAGTGCAATAGCTGGAACTCATTAAATCGAAATAATTAAGGTCACAGCCAGAAGTATTTGTATCCTCAAAGACTTGGCAAACAGCTTCTTTTGGTAAGGAGTCACGCAGTTGGATAACAGGTATTTGATAATGCTCGAATTTCTTGAGAATTTCTAGTTCTAAAGTATCAATTAATTCCAGCTTTTGAGGATTGTATCGCCAATGCTTAGAGAATTTACTACGCCATTCCGAAAAAAAGAAAACCTTGGATAAAGGAAACAAGAGTGCCTCATATTCTTTTTCGGGAGTAGAACAATCAATTAAGTTACCGGAGAAAATTCGCATAATTTTGGATTCTGGCAACACAACGATCGCTGTGGTGCGATCGCACTCTGGGTCGAGGCATTTTTTGATATCTAGGTAGTACCACTTTTTGATAATTTTCTGGCTTTTTTGGTCTTTGATGCATACAGGTAGCTCAGATAGCAGCACCATAAACAAAGCTGTCAGGCGTTGCTGGCCGTCAAGGATTAATAGGTTTGGAGTAGAATTTTCTGGTTTTAATACCCCATTGACTAGGCGGGGTTTGAATTGTCGGCTTTGATTACCTTGCTGAAGCATCATTACTGCGCCAATTGGGTAAGCCAGAGATATGCTGGCAAGCAGACGACGCACATGGATATCATCCCAAACCCAATCTCGTTGAAAATCTGGAAGTTGGATACGTCCAGTTTTAATGTCTTTCATGACATCAAGGAGAAAATATTTAGTGATGTCAAAGGTAGAGATTGAGTCCATTGGATGTTCTGCCATTTTTGTCATCAAGAAAGATGCGGCTACTCGCTACAGCTAGTACTTCTGTACCTAAGCCTAAGATTCTCTTTGGGGCAACAGCAAGGGGTTTTTGGGGCAGTTGGTCGTGAGTAGCGATCGCTTTTGCTTAGTCTTGAGGAAAGTCTGGTGGTAAAGTAGCAATTCCCTTTGCAACGAGATGTTTAAATTGATTAATTAGGTCTGCTTGCCGTAATATTCGGGTAACATATTTGGGTCGTCGGCGAAAGCCTGTCCCCCAATCTTTAACAGTTTTTGGACTAGTACCTGTAACGTCCGCGATCGCATTAATGCAAGCTTTGCGATAATTACGTCCTGGTTCGTGAGTAACCCAACGACGGCAATACTCCATCGGTTCTAGGGGCAACTGACAGAGGGTATCAATTTGATGTTTGTTTTGGTGGGATTGCCTCCCAGTTTGCATCTTGAGCGTTCGTGAGTTACTAAAGGTGACAGCAATAGAGAATTGTGGAAGCATCAAGCTACTGCACGCAAAACCCATAGTTGCTGACCTCAACTTAAGAAATATCTGCTCTTAGCACAAGTATTTTAGTCACGAATCACGAGTAAATTATTCTTGAGGGAAGTCAGGAGGTAAGACTATTTTTTTGATTTGGTTGAGTTTATCCGCCATTCGTAAAATATGCGTTACATAATTTGGGCGTTTCTCAAAGTTGGAACCCCAATTACCTATAGTCCTTGGACTTAGCCCAGTTGCTTCGGTAAGAGAGGCTATGCAGGCTTTTCTGTACCCCCGGTCATCAGGGGACATATCAACCCATTTTTTACAGTATTCCAGCGGCTCCAAGGGCTTTTCACTAAGCGCGTCGATTCTATATTCAGCCCTTGGGCGATTGATGTCTATCACCCTACTTAATCTGAGTAGCACGGTTACTCATGAATCGTGAGTAACCGTGTTCATAAATAATGAGAATATGTTCAACTGTCAGCAAATCCTTTTTGAGTTGATAAGCCAGAGCAATCCCATACAAACTCATACAAAGATGTCTATCAAGTAAGCTGTGAGATGGCGGAGGAACAAGAAAGATCGTCTCATTAGCGATCTTGTTGTGCGGATTCCCAGAAGAAGCAAACTCTGCCTTAACAGTAGTCAGGCTGTAACTACCTTAACATTGCAGGTTAAACTTTTTTATACTTAATATAGAGTATGAAGAGTTAGCATTCTAGCTAATATACTATCAAAGTTAATGTAAAAATTAATTCAAAAAAGTATGATACTTTTACAGGCAACCCAGAAAATTACTATGTCAAATGGCTAAAACATTTATAAATATTTGAGAGTGTGATTAATAATACTAAAATCGTGCAATTTAGCTCCAATTTTTCTAGAGACTTTTTTGTGTCCCATATTTTACTTATCGAGGACAATAGTAATACCTCTGTATTACGTCCTGTAGTTGGTATATCGAACAATTTGCCTCACCCTGTGCAAGTGCGTTTACACTATATTGATGAAAATGAACCAACAATAATCGCAGAACAGTTTTGCCCAGCAAAATTATCTAGTGGATCGCAACAAAATCAGAAAGTGGATGTGGCATTAGATTTACTTGATAGTCTAAAGCCACGACGAAGTGAAGCTATGGTTGTTGCGAGTGCTTTGTATGGATGTAAGAAGCGCTTTATTCAAGGGATTCAATCGCGGAATTTTCGTTTCACGCTACAAATTCGGCCTTCTACTAAAGTGCGCTTAGGCAGTGAGCATTCTCATTACAATAGTTCAATAGAAATTGTTGCAGCATCATTATTAGATTCAGATATAGAGTGGCAAGAAGAGCCGATCATAGAATATTCAACGGGACAAGTCGTAAATTACAGCGTAGCTGAATTACCCAACGTACTTTTACCAGATAATAGTTCTGCTCGTCTAATTGTGGCTTATAGAGGTGGTGTATCAGGATTTGGTTCAAATACAATTTTTGCTCTGTCTTCAGCCTCGGAATTAGGGCTAAAAGACTTAGTACAAACAGTAGGTTGGGTGCGATGGATCAGAACAATTCTTAGAAAAAAAGAGCGGAACAAAATAGTTGCTTTGGATACTAAATCAAGCTCCTGTTCACAAAATACAAAAGATAAATATGCCGGATTAGTCATTCGTTCTAATATCACTTTAGCCTGCAAACAAGATATAAATCTTACTTTTACTAAAGAACAAAGTCCTTCGAGACGAGCAAGCCTGCAAAAAACTTTAGGTGATTCATCAAATGGATTGAATGTTGTCGAACTATTTGCCGGGGCAGGGGCAATGGGACTTGGTTTTTTAATGGCAACCAAACCAAATAAACACTATAAGATAGGTTTTTGCGGTGAGGTTAATCCAGTTTATGTAGAGACTCTTAAACATAATCATGCGGCTTTTCGTCAACTCTCTCAGATATCTGGAGTTGATTGTGTTCCAGAACAAATAGAACCTCTTGACCTACGTACAAAGGAAGCACAAAAATTTACAGAAAGTCGTTGCAGGGAATTAGGCGATGTCCATATATTAATTGGTGGCCCACCATGTCAGGGTTTTTCTAGCGCCAATCGTAATTCAGGGAATAGCGAAAACCCAAATAACCAACTTGTAGATACTTTTTTCAAATATGTTGAGAAATTAAAACCTCGCTGTTTTTTAATGGAAAATGTTCAGGGTATCTTGTGGACACCAAAATCAGGTCAAAGTTCTACTCAAATCAATGTTGTAGATTGGGTAATTAAACGTATGCACAAAGCTGGATATATTGTTTTCCCAAAACTTATAGATGCAGCTTGGTATGGAGTACCACAACATCGTAACCGCTTTTTCTTTTTTGGCATACATAAAGATTTGGGCTATAGAAAAGATGATTTCGGTGAGTGGGGGCCATTCCCTTTACCTACGCATGGTCTGGGTCAAGACAAGCCTTATGTAACAGTACGAGATGCAATACAAGATTTACCTACTATTGGTAACGGATGTCTTGAACACAATATGGCTTATGAAGAGCTAAGGAACCAAAAACTTATCACAAATCCTTTTTTAAAAGCTATGAGAGAAGGAGCATCTGTTGGTTTAATCACAGACCATATTACTTCCCGTCATTCTGAATATGTAATTGAACGTTATCAACAGATACCACCTGGAGGAAATTGGCAGGATATTGAAGACAAACTCACTAATTACAGTGATGTTCAAAGAACTCATAGTAACATCTACCGAAGGCTTGGCTGGGATGAACCATCTATTACTATTGGACACTATCGCAAGAGTATGTTAATTCACCCACAACAACATCGAGGTCTATCTTTGAGGGAAGCATCCCGACTACAATCAATTCCAGATTGGTTCCGTTTTGCTGGAAGTATAGATAGCATTAACGGTGGATTAGTACACAAGCAACAGCAATTAGCTAATGCTGTCTGTCCACTTGTAACTAAAGCCATAGCAGAATTTCTTTTTGACCTTTAATAGATTATGTAAAATTATCGTGTTTTTTGTGTAAACTTAACCACCACTGTATTATTTCAAAATAAAATGTAAAAATAAGCACTTATTTTTATTGCAAGGGTACTACCGTTATTCCATGAGCCACTTAAATGCGCTCTCTACATCACAAAAATATAGTCTTTGGAATCATGCGATCGCAGAATACTTTTTCTCTAACAATTCCAATGAACAAGAAATTTACTTGACGATATCTCCAAAAAGTCTGGCTGCTGCTTTTGCGAAGATTCAAGTAATTCAATTGTCACCTGAAGAAGCAGAACAAGATTTTGTTGATGTAGTTTCATCAGCATATCGCCACAGGGTACTTTCATATTCAGCAGGATTTAGTGTCTTGCATGGAGACGATGAAAACGGGTTTCCAAAATATATTGCTTTTTTAGCTTTGTGTGTTTTAGCTGCTTATCGAATGCATTCGGATGAAGAAGTTAGCACCGGAGCTTATTACCCTAGACTTGCGGAACTTCTTGGATGTAAAATAGTCAAGGGTTTTCCTGAAGGCTTTCATACAGATGAGTTTGAAAAGCTTTGGAAATTACTAAATAAATGGCTTAAGCACAAAAAATCGTTGCTTTTGGCAATGCCAGAAGCAAATACAGCAAAGAAAATATATATTGCTTTTCCTTTAACCCACGTACCTCTTCGTCAAGTTGATATTGAAAAGCTACCAAATTTTTTTGCATGGGCTGGTTATACTCCCGGACAAATAGCTCCAATCAACAAGTTAGAAGTAGATATTTCAAGATGGGGAAGTTGCTACTTCACGCTTACCGGAAAAAAAGCCCTTGCTGATAAGAGACTCAAAGCTGTAATTGCACAGGTTAACAACGAGCTAGAACTGTGGGATGGTGCGATAAATGACTCATACGGTAGAAGAAGTGCATCTGTAGAGATTCTTCTCGATATTGTGCGACGACAACCGCAACTTTCTTTTCTTCCCAGATGTCCAGACTCGTTTCCTTCCTTTTTTGATTGTGAAGAATTATATTTAGAGTCGAGCGGAGAGGGATGGTACAGTCCGATTTCGCTTGGAGAGAAAAACGGACGAGATTTACGTGAAGGTTTCTCTTGGAGTACAAAATCTAACAATATTCAATTTGTTTTACAAAGGGCGGGTTGTTCTGCGATCGCACTTGCTCCCAGTTCGGATTATACAGGGTTTGTTTCTCGCCATAGTTTACCCTCTGGCATCGCTTGCAACGTCTTGGTACACGAGGATGTAGCCAAAAATGCAAGAGAATACTTTGAGGAAATTTCATCTCGTAGCTTTAATCCCATACACGATAAACGACTCCCTGATGGTTGGTGTTTGTTTCGTGACGTAAAGGCTGAAAAGTATATAGCAAATATACCTTCTGGACTGGAATCACTTTACGTAGAGTCATCTGTAGATATAGTGCTATCGGGAGGACTACGTTTGGGCAAAAAGTCGGCATGGCTTTTAGGTGCGCCCCCCCGCTTAATGATTACGGGTTTACAAGAAGGTCAACAACCCAAAATTGATGGTATACCCGTAACTATTGCGGAAGATGGAACTTTAGTTGACTTATCGCATTTGATGCATCCAGGAGTTCATTGGATAGAAGTCGGTTCGGTATGCAAAAAGATTGAGATTGTTGAACCTGAAATTAATTTTGATAAAGAAGAACAAAATTTTTACCGCACCAATGTCACGGGTTCTCATGTAGCTCTCCCCCCAGGTAATTGGACAATCATAGGCGCAAATCCTGGTGAGGTAACGCAAGCAACAATCTATGAATCTCAACAGGGAATAATAGTCAAATCTTCTTTTCAGGCAGTGTGGGCTATAGAATTCGGGTCAGGTACAGGAGCAAGAGTTGTCTGTTTGACAAAGAGTCCACCCCGTCCTAAAACGCTAAAACTCTCCATAGCAAAGACTCAAATCCCATCGGAAATGGAACGTTGGACATCACTGGTTTACAACGCGGCTATTCGTCGTCCCAAACTAGCATCGATTTACGACGAAGAAAAAGCTTCTAATTTACAAGTAGCTTGGAAGGGTTATATGCAAGCTGCACGCGAAATTAAGCGACAACAAAAAAGGAGATATAGATGAGTTGGGATACATTGCTTTACTGGCTAACTCATCAGCAAGAGGGGTCATGGACAACTTTTCGTAGAGCAGTCACAGAGCTTGCTTCTTTTGAACATCTTGATGTCGATATCAGCGATCTATGTAGAAATCTCCGGTTTCAATTGTCCGAGGCTAGTCATATAGATTTTTTCATTAATGGTTCCCAAAGATGGAAGGTTCGTCCACCAATACTCGCAGGATTGCTTAATAGTCCTGATACCGCCGTACTATGTGGAGGGCGAACACCGAAATTGCTTTCACAGATGTGCGATGTTGCAGCAACCTTAAATTGTCAAATAATTAGCGATACGACATCTCAAAAAATAGCTGAAATACGTGTTAAGGGTACAGAAGCGGGTATTCGCCAGATAGCTGCGATTATTGGTATTCCTTTTGTTCCTCAACAAGCAAAATGTCTAAGCCAAGACTTGAACCCTATTCTCAAGCAACTAGAAATTGCAGATGAAGCAACTCCGCTAGCTGGATGGTCGGCTCAGTCATTCGATTGGCAATCTCGAAAATGGGTTGATGGTGTATTACAGCATACAGTATGTGAATATAGCTACTATAATACTCGTCATTATTTTGTCCACAATCAGCAAGGTAGATTAGTGCGGATGCCAAAGCATGAGGCACTTTATGCGGCAGCCGCGTTACGTTATCTTCAACTTGCGGTATACAATAAAACTCAACGTACATTAACCACCGATGTATCAAGTCCACTACCTGAAATGTATGCTCGTGTTGCTTATTTTTGTGCAGGTAGACCAAGCCAGATTGCTCAGGGGCAAATTGTTTATAACGAGATTTCACCAGATTTAGCTGGTTTGCTTCTGGTTGCTATTGGACAAAATCATCCAGGACTCCGGTGGGTTAATTAAATTAACTAAACGCCCTGCCAGGAAACGTATATGAACGATCCGTTTAAAATTTTTGATTCAATTAGACAAACCTATCTGCGTTATCTAGAAAGCCCATTCCGGGTTAGATATGAAGCCCTGATGAGTGAACGCAGAGCAATGCTTGACCAAGATGGTCAACTATGGCGAGAACCTCTACTGGAACCGATTGCGCCTTATTTACCTTCAGGTTTTACTATTGCCGAAGCCTGTCAACATTTTGGGATTAATTCAGCCGTTGCCAACTTTATTAATGGGGGTTTATTTTCTCCCCAGCGCCAAATTTATCAGCATCAGTTTCAGGCTTGGGAACTATCTCGGCAAGGACGAGCAGTAGTCATTACATCAGGTACGGGTTCGGGAAAAACCGAATGTTACTTAATTCCCATTTTTGCTTATCTAGCCGAAGAAGCACTTGGGCATTTAACCCCAGGATTACCCGCATGGGGTTCCTCAAATGGTACTTCACAAAAATGGTGGAGGCAATCAAGACAAGGATGGGTTTCTCAACGACAGCATGAATCTCCAGAAAGACCATCTGCTGTCCGCGCTTTATTACTTTACCCACTCAACGCACTTATTGAAGACCAATTAACTCGCATTCGTAGAGCTTGCGATAACCCGCATGTTCAACAGTGGCGAGAAGACAATATGAATGGAAATCGGTTTTGGTTTGGGCGATATAACGGAGCGACACCTGTAGCGGGATTACGCATGAAAGATGGGAATGTTAATTCTCAAAAGCAGGGAAAGCTTAAAAAACAGCTTTTAGAAATGGATAATGAGTGGTCAGATCAAGTTTCTGATGAGGAACTCATTTACTATTTTCAAAATCCTGATGGTTCTGAAATGTGGTCTCGTTGGGATATGCAGGATAAAGCTCCCGATATTTTAATTACCAACTACAGCATGTTAAATATCATGCTGATGCGTAGTGTTGAAAATGACATATTTGAACAAACCAAGCAGTGGTTGGAGCAAGATCGGCAGCATCATATTTTCCACCTTGTCATAGATGAACTTCACACATACCGAGGAACACCCGGAACCGAGGTTGGCTATCTTTTGAGGGCTTTACTCAATCGGATTGGCTTGGAGCCGGATTCGCCACAATTACGAATTATTGCCACTAGTGCCTCTATTAGCAACGATGAAGAAAGTCTTGATTATCTCGAACAATTTTTTGGACGCGATCGCAATACATTTTCGATTCTTCCTGGGGAACGACAAAATTTCCCGACCTCGGAACATCAGCCAAACCCACTAGAACCTTACAAAGAGACATTTGCACAAATCGACAACATCCTTAACCAAAGCCAAAATAATGATGAGGATGCGGTTATTGAGGAAGCAGCAACAACGTTAGCGAATACGCTTCATCTTCCTAACGTAGATGCTCCACCAAGGCAAGTTTTAACTGAGGGATTAAATCACATCCAAGCGTTTGGGGCTGTACAAACCTCAGCCAGCCAATATCCATTGACAGTCAAAGAATTGGCAGAAGCGGTTTTTGGCGATCTATCGTCAAGGGGAGAAACTGCGGCTCGCGGATTAGCTCGAACTATTGTTTTAGCAAGAAACTCTGACAATGAAGCCCTTCTTCCCCTACGTTCGCACTACTTTTTCCATAACGCAGGTAGGATTTGGGCTTGTGTAAATCCTAATTGCTCTGGGCGAACGGGGGTAACTCCACCAGGAGAACAAACACCGCCTGTTGGTAAACTATTCTTAGACCCTAGACCAAGATGCGATTGCTGTAATTCGAGAGTTATTGAGCTTCTTTACTGCCAATCATGTGGCGAAGTATTTCTTGGTGGGTTTAAACGTGAAGACCAGGATTCATCAAATGCTTGGTATTTATCTCCAGATTACCCTTATCTTGAAAATGTTCCAGATAAGGCAGCATCGTTAAGCCGCACTTTCGGAGAATTTTTGGTATTTTGGCCTGCAAACGGAAGACCATTAATAAAACAAACCCAAACTCGTATCCCACGATGGCAGTGGCAGGAAGATAATGAGAAGGGTTATGAATGGAGACCTGCGTTACTCGATCATCTGTTAGGACGTTTAACATTACCTGCTTCTTCAAATGCTGCTTCAAGTGGTTCTACTGCTGGCTATGTTTTTATAGCACCAAAAAACGAGGTAAACGCTTTTCCATCAAAATGTCCTCATTGTGAAGCTGACTGGCGTGGTAGGCGGGTCAGTTCTTCGATTCGTGACCTTGGCTCTGGTTTTCAACGAGTAGTACAAGTATTATCTGATGCTTTAATGCGGCAAATGTCACCCGAAATAGGTCGCAAGCTGGTTTTATTTTCAGATAGCCGTCAAGATGCTGCCAAACTATCTACAGGGATTAAACGCGATCATTATCTTGATACAGTCCGCCAAATTGCTTACGAAAGGCTTCTGCGTCAAGCACAAGAATCAGAAGCACAGTATTTGCAGGCTCAGACTCAATATAGGTTAGCTTCGGAGTTATTTAATTTGCAAAGGCAGATTAGACAAGATGCAGCTAATGCTAACATGGCTCGTTATTCACAGTTGTGTAATTTATTGCCTACTGAAATAGTAGGTGTCGTGATTAGCTATGCATCTACTGGTGGCGTAGGAAATCCACCTCTAGCATTAACACCTCCGACAAGTGCTGGAGGCTTTATTTCCCTTCGATTTAATTTGTTATTAGACGCTGTTAGAGAAGGGTTACTTTCAATTGGTTTAAACCCTGGTGGTTCAAGTCCTTCCTTAGCAAAATATAAATTTTCTAATAATGATGAGCGTTCGTGGACTGATTTAGTTGATTGGAATTCAACGCCAAGATGTTACCTAGATTTACAGCCCACACAACGAGATGCAATGAGACAAATTGAAACCGCTTTATTAGAGTCGGTTGTAAAAGCTGTTTTATTTGCTAGTGGCGCTCGTGATTTCGAGTCTCTCAAGCTTGGTTTTTTGTGGATTGACGATTCTCCACCTTCTAGCTTAGAAGAGCAAGTTGCTGCTTCTGTCATCCGGCTTTTGGCACAAAGAAGACGTTGGAACGGCTCAGGTTATCCCGGAAAATATAACCCTCCTGATTACATTAATGAGTACCTTAACCGCGTGGCTGAAATCAGGAGCTACAATCGAGAACAATTAGAGCAAGCAACTTTAAACATTATTAATTCAGTTTTAGACCAATGGCGAATTGTTCCCCAATCTTTACAGGTTCTTAGTCCACGTCCTAACGAAAATAACCAAATAGATATTTATGCCTGCGGGCAATGCGGACGAATTCACCTACATGCTTCGGGAGGAATCTGTACCAGTTGTAACAGTCCTTTAGCGAACATTCCAGGTACTTACAACTTAAGTGATGATTTGGAAGATTGCGATTATTATGAATATTTAGCACGTTCTAACGAACCAATATTTTCGCTTAATTCTGAAGAACTCACAGGTCAAACTGATCCTAGTGTTCGACGTGTGCGACAACGCCTTTTCCAAGATGTTTTTAAACCATCCGAACAACCCGATCCTTCTAGAATTAACCTCTTAAGTGTCACAACCACTATGGAGGCAGGAGTTGACATTGGTTCACTTCAAGCTATCGGTATGGCAAATATGCCTCCAATCCGTTTTAACTATCAGCAACGCGTGGGAAGGGCTGGTCGTCGTCGCGGTTTAGGTATGTCTGTTGCTTTAACATTATGCCGTGGGCGTAGTCATGATGATTACTATTTTGAACGTCCCCGACTTATTACTGCCGAACCTCCACCAAAACCTTACGTTGACGTTAGGCGTGAAGAAATTGCCAAGCGAGTTATAAACAAAGAAATTCTCCATAGAGCATTTCAAAATGTCCCTCTTGAATACACGGGAGATAATGTTCACGGTGAATTTGGTCAAATCTGGCAATGGTTACAACATAGACCAATTATTGAAGAATGGATACAAAATCACCCATTAGAAATTGAAGAAATCTGTGAAGTAATTTTACGCCGTACTTTAATAAACGAAGCAATAATGGTTGATTACATCCGTAATAAACTGCTACAAGATATTGATGTAGTTGTTGATGACTCTACGGACTTTCAACACTTAGCCTTAAGTCAGCGTTTAGCATCGCGTGGCATCCTTCCCATGTTTGGATTTCCCACCCGCACCCGTTACCTGTACCATAAATATCCCAAAACAGAAGCAGGGGAATGGCCTCCAAAAGCAGGTGTTGTGGACAGAGAATTGGATATTGCAATTAGTCAATTTGCTCCAGGTGCCCAAACTGTAAAAGATGATATGCTGCTTACCGCAGTAGGAATTATCGATCCTATCCCTTCGGGGAATAAAACTGTATTCCAACCAAATCCCTTGGGGCAAGGTATTCGTGTTGGTGTTTGTCGCCAATGTCAAGCTTTAGTCAAGAATCCGTCAGAAGAAGGAGGTTGCCCCTATTGCTCGGCTCCCAGAGATGAAAAGGGATACCGAACGGTTGATATTAGCGAACCACCAGGATTTAATACATGGTGGGCAATTAACGCCGAGTATAATGGAGCGTTTGAATTTACTCCACGGGCACTCAAGACACGTTTGGGTACACCTTCTGAGGAATATAGTTTTGAAACTCGTCAAAACTTTGATATTAGATGTATTTCACAAGCTTCGGTTTATCGGATAAACGATAATAACGGACAAGACTTTGAATTTTTTAAAGTAGCTAGCCAGAACGTTTGGATTTCTAAAAAAGCATTTGACCAAGCTTTATTGGATTTATCACCAGAAGAACGTGATAGGGTTATTGAGCCTGTTCCCGATCCCTCTGTTCAACCGATTGTTAGAGCTTTGGCTGCCATTTCTACAACCGATGTATTAATTGCAGGCATCCCCAATAGCGGTTCCGGACTCAATTTAAATCCAGCACTACCGGAAGCAAGAGCTGCTTGGTACTCATTTGGTTTTCTTATTAGGCGGGCTGCTGCTGTCAGCTTAGATGTTGCAGAATCTGAGCTTGATGTTGGTATTCAACCCTTTACAGACCTTAGCAGCCCTTTTGCCCCACCATCCGCTCGGATATTTTTGTCTGATAGCCTAGAAAATGGAGCGGGTTATAGCTCACATTTAGCGGAGCCAGAGCGTTTTGAAAACCTCCTGCATTTTATTCTCGGTGACGAACATTCTTCAAGTCAAACTTTTACTGTTCCATTACTTTCTACTGGACATCAAGAAGAATGTTCTACATCTTGCCATCGATGTTTGCGGGAGTTTGGTAATATGGCTTACCACTCGATTTTAGACTGGCGACTTGGTTACGATATGGTGCGTCTTGCACTAAATCCCAATGCACAAATTGATTTAAATTATGATTACTGGGTGGATTTGGTATCCAGTACAGCTAATTCCTACTTCTCAGGGCTGGGTTTGGAGCAAACGACTTTCGGTAGTTTATTAGCAGGTATCGATAGTTTTAATAGCGAAGCCATAATCCTCATACATCCTCTTTGGGACATAAACCCTGAAAATTTACGACCAGAAATCGTGCAAGGCTACACAGAAGCACAGGAACAAGGCTTGACTCCCAAGTTAAAATCAATTTTTACCGCCATTCGCTTCCCCTATGAATGATGTTTGCTTGGTTCGGTGCTAAAGATTGTTTGAGCGATCGCCATCATTAATACAGGAAAATACCGATAGAGCGATCCGCTCAACTTTTGGGTAACACAATAGAAAATAATTAGCCCAGGAACCCAATTCACAGCGAGGCTGTCGCGTAAGCATTTCCAAGATAAAGTATCGTTTTTAAAAAACTACAGTAGCCAACTTCAACAACGCTTCTGACGCTTCGCCATTTTTGCAAAAGGCAGGGAACAATGAGGGCATTGCCCTACCTCCCAATCGGCAGGGATTGGAAATGGTGTTCCACAGTTAGTACATTTTGTTAATAAACTCAACTGGTGGCGATCGCACTTCATTTTCTCCTTAAACTGCCACTCAATGCGGTGACAAGGAGCTTCTGCATAGCAAGCACCACATAACCGAATTGGTCTGGGTTTCATAGTCACACCCTTGGGTGGCAGCATCTCATATAACCTCTCGACCTGCACACCAATTAGCTTACTCAAAGCTTTTAATTCCTCAAGACTCGGAAAGGGATTGAAATAAAGCTTCTCCCATCGCGTTGTGATAGCACCAAGACCAGCAATTTTTCCTAAAGAGTATCCTGAAGGTAGGCTGTTAGCCTTAAATCGACGTAACCGCCCCAAATAATGACTAATGCTTTCTCCTTCGTATGGCTCGACATAACCTAACCTTGGCAAAATGTCATAATCTTCATTTATTGCTATTTCTGTTTTCAAGGGGAATGTATTTTCTGCCATACCGACTAGCGATTTTTTCTAAAATGCTTTGATCAACTTTGCCAAAGCCATTCTTGAGTGAATGTAAAACTGCCTTAGTGAGTATTTTGACTAGCAGTCCTATTCGCGCACCTGTACTTTCAGCTAGAATCTCGAATATAGGACTGCAAGATAAATTAGAAGCTTCAGGCAGAGCCAGAATATCGAATTCAATTGTACTTAGTGTTTTCTTAAAATCATCGTATTCTAGGCGGTCAAACTCATACAGTGTTGGAAAGCTAGTCAACAAATCAAAATCGGCCAAGATTTTATCTAGCTCCTGTCCTCCAACTAAGACGACAGGAACATGACATTCGTCAAAAAGTTGTTTAAGGTCTAGCAGTGCTTCTCTTTGGAGATTTTCAGCATTGTCAATAATGACCTGTTCTATCCCAAATAATTCAAGACTACCAGCCAATCTTGGACGTAAATCTACCCGCTTACCTGTTGGTGCTGCGTGGTTAATATCCTTCAGGATTTGCGAAAATAGCCGCTTGGAACTCGATGCTGACCAAGCTCTTACATAGGAAAGTTTTTTCCTATCCTCTTGGTGATAGTGACGAGACGCTCGACTTTTCCCCACATCTCTGGGGCCAATTACTCGACCGCATTGTTTCAATATCCGCGACTCATCTAACCATCTGAAATATTCGGAAGCACGATCAGTTGGTATGAAGCAATTATTGAATATCTCTTCAACTTCAACGACTTTAGCAAGTTGAGAATTTAAATCTAGCTCAGGAGCTAAGGCTTCAACGGAGGACTGAATAGCAAGTTGCGATCGCGCCATAAATTACCAAATCTTCTTCAAATCTTGTTTACGGTTAGGGATAAGCAGCTTGTGTCTCTCCCGCTCTTTAGTGTCAGCTTGACCAGATAGTTCTGGTTGCAGTTCTATTTTCGGAAGCTGTATTTCTTCCCTTGAAACTCTCTCTGGCAAGAGTTCCAGTTTGTCATCTTTCTTTGAAGAAACATTAGCTCTACTTTTCCTCAGTTCAACAACATTTGAGGTTTTTTTAGAAGCTGAACGTAGACGCTTTTGTTCTGAGCGTCTTTTTTCCTTTTTGTCTTCTTTACGTTCCTCTACAAGTTCCTTCCGTTTACCTAATGCTAATAAGGCATCATAGTTAAAATGCTCCTTACGAGCTTGACTTCGCTCTTTATTCAAAGCTTTCAGTTCTTCTACACTCAAATCATGGGTATCCATGTTTACGGCATGAGCATAACCCAAAAACTCTTCTTCATTATCATTATTTTCGCAATTGTAGATATATAAAGTCAGGATATGGTCTGGATCATATCTCAGCGTTACAAATTCACCTCTATATGCCTTGAGTGATTCTCCTCGATAAATCAGGTTCTCAAACTGTATAGATCCATGCGCTTGAACAACTCGTTGCGCTTCTTTCATCAAACAGATATCTAATTCTCGCTCATTCAAAGGTTCAGGCAGTTTTCTTCCCATTCCTCTAAACCATCGCTCAAATCTTGTTTCGCGGGGATCTTTGGGATATGGTTCGTGGTTATAAATATCACAAAAGAAACTAGCTAGGATTTTGTCTATATCTTGTATTGTCAAACACGCTTCTTTCTCTGCATTTTTGGGGCGTTCCTGAACATTTGACCCTGTATAACCAGGTAAATCTTCGAGAACTTGAGTATTAATAGTTCCAAAAAGCCGTTCTACAATACCGCCTTCGGGAGGGCGATCGCGTAGTTCACACTTAAATCCTAGTTTCTTACCAATGGCTTTTAGATGTTTTGATCCTAAATCTTTTCCACCATCAGTAAAAAAATATTGAAAAGGAGTACCGCATATTTCCCAAACTTTATTTAGCTGATAATCTTCAGAATACTTCTTGGGCAAAATAGCATGTCTTAAGGCTAAAGCCACCTCTGTAGAACCTGGTTGTTTGATCCATAAGTGGAAACCAACAACACAGCTTGAAAAAGTATCCACAACAGTAGTTAGCCAAGGACGGTCAGACAATAAATTACCATTACTATCAATTATGCGAATATCCAGTTTGGTATGGTCGCATTGAATAATTTGGTTACTAAAGTCAGCCTTAAGTAGCTGTCCATCTCGTGTTACAACTGTCATCCAAGATCCCGATCCCGGATTTCTGACTTTTGTCTTCTGTTTATGTTGTGCAATTAAAGGATCTAAAATCCTATAAACAGTAGCTTGATGAGGATAATCTCCTGGTTTCAGCTTCAGGTCAACGAGCGCATGTCGCTTTACTTCGCGAACTATAGATGCTGGTGAAATTGGATGTTTGTTTTTAATACTTTCTTTATAAATTGCTTTGATAAATTCTTGCCAGTCTTCGCTGACTCGATGTTTTCCCTTATCTGAGCGTTGTACTCCTGCTGATTCTGATAACTTGTCATCATGGTATTGCTTGAGGAGACGTTCTACCTGGCGAGTAGAAACACCAAGAGTATTTGCAACAGCCTGCTTTCTCTGAGACTTAATCGTGCGATTCGGTGATTCAGCAAGCCACTGGATCAGATTAAATGTCAGTTTATGCCTATCTGATGTTTCCAGAATAATTTGGGATGGATCTATAACAAAATTACTCTTGTCAAGAAAAATTCCATCTGAAACTTGCGTTAATTCTTCCGTGAATTCCAATTGTTTGTCTGCCATTGGAGTGAAAAACACTCATGAATAATTAAGGTACTAATGTACCATTAATTGACTAAGAATGCGACATACAATTTGATAAATACCTAAATCTTAACAAACGACATTTAATTTGATAATCTAGGATTTACGACATATAAAATGCGAATTAAACAAATTTATTTTCTGTGTCATTAAATAGTTTATAATCCTTACAGGATAAAGGTTTCAGTTATTTAGATGCGGTTGCGACACTATCTGCGAATTGCGACATATAATTTGCGAATGTACAGTAAGTTTTCACTATCAATGGGGATATCAACCAATTGTTGAGCAGCTGCTTGGGTTTATTGTGAAGTTATTGTCTAAAATCTGTAACTTTTAGCCATTAGTGCGATCGCTATTTTCCTTAAATAAGAAAAACTTTGACATAATCCCTACTATATCAAGGTTATAGGTATTTAAAATGCTGTGACAATATTCTGGAATTGCTGTAATTTCATTCGATTTATCATCCACTTAACTTATTCTAAACATAAATCTTCACGGACTTTTCAAACACCTCTTAGAATCGCTATATTTTTAAAAGTTATGAACTTGATTTTAAATTTGGTTTGAAAGCGTTTTCAATTACATAAGATAATAACGAGGTAATTGTACCAGCAGCAAAAGCAAATACAGCGATAACTACATCATGAGGTAATATTTCATCTAAAAGACTACCTTTAATACTAGATACCGGAAAATTTTTATCTAGCCCAATTTTAATTTGTTTAGTTTTACCAACAAAACGAACTTCTAAACCTTTTTTAGGAATAACCTGAATATGGCGGATTAATTCTATATTCAAAGGTATATCAGGTTTTTCTGTCATGAGAAATTGACCCTGTTTAATTTCTCGTTGCTGTTCTGCCATCTGGACTTTGCCTTCGACAATAGTGGAAAATATTAAATCATCGTTAAGATCACCACTTCTTTCTAAACGCTCAAATATTACATCTTTGGTAGCAATTTTACTCCAAAACCATTGTTCATCATATTCTGGCAAGTTTGATGCAGTTAGATAAATAATATTATCTTGACTAATTTTAAAATCGAATTCTTTATTGTCAGGATTAAAAGTAAATTCTAGTGGGGTTTGTGAACCTTGAAGTTCTGGTATTTTTATATCTGGTAATTTATAACCTTGTAAACTGATTTTTAGTGGTTGCTCTCCTAAAGAAAGCTTTAAAATAGTTGGTTGATTTTCTAACTCTGGTATGGGTTGGGGTTTTATTAAAAAAGCTAGCCTTTGTCGATAAAAGTCGTAACTCAAGCGCATTATTTTGGTATTTGCTTGGAGTCGTAGTTCATTTAAGTCTATTTCACTAATTACTGACGAGTTAATTGGGGCAATAATTAACTTACTATTACTCTCAGTTAGATTAATTTTGATAGTATTTAAATGATTGAGTTTTGGAAAATTTTGGCTGTTAAATTTGCCTGTTAAAGTTAAGGTTTGAATACCCTCTATCTCTAGGGTTTTGAGATGTCGAATTGATTGCAGAAATAGTTTTTGCTTTTGGCCGTTATAGGTAAAACTCATTTCTTCTACAACGAGATAGCCTTCAAAGATATGATTGCCAGGAACAAGCGCGAGAAGGCTGACAGTACCAAAAATTAGTAATAACAACAGAACAAAAATAATTAACTTTTTGCCAGCTAAATCTTTACTAAACTGACTAAAACTTTGGTGAATAAATCTGATAACTATATGAACAGAACGCTGCAAAATAATGATTAAATTTTTGATTATTTGCAGTAACCATTTAGTCTTTTGCCTAAATGCCATAATTTATCTCAGCCAGCTGGGGTTGTGTTCAAAATCATAACGCCGTTCAAATGGATCATCTGGTCTACCAATGCGTTCTTGTTTGGCTATCACATGAATTTGATAGCGACCAGCAGGGGCTTTGATTGCATTCCAAGTAAAGACTAATTCACCATCCTGGGGATTATTCTGAGGGCTTTTATAGACAATTTTGCCCTTACGCAATATTTCAAAGGTGGAGAATTTTGCTCGACGAGAAGTATAAAATACAATTTCATATTGACCAGAGGGTTTGCCAATAGTAACTGGTAGATAAACTGAATTAACAGAAGCAAGAGCGCGTAGACTGTTCGGGGGGACTGCAACTTTGTTTAAAACATAAGTGTTTAAGTAAAAGGTAAAACGGCCTTGAGTTGGTTTCAAAGATAGGTTATCTAAGATATAATTTTTGCTTAGGGATTGTATTTTTACTTCTGGCTTAGTGTTGGTATTCGTCAAGGAGTGAATTTGCAGAGTCAGAAGATCAGGATAGTTAATAATGCCACGAGTGGTAATGGAAATCAAGTTAATACCACCTGCTGCATCTGTTTTTTCAATGCCTTCGCAACGGTTGTTCTCCCTGCGAATATAACTAGTTATTTGGGGTTTGCCATTGGGACAAGCTTGGGCTGAAAGGGTACTAAGGCTAATTAAAAAAAATAGACTTGTGAATAAAAGTTTATATTTCATAGTTGTTATTGCCGTCATTGCACCTCATACCAATTCTTTATGAAGATGCATAGAATTAAAAACGAACCCCCAAGAACGCCAAGAGCGCTGGAATAGAGAGTTAATCATTTTATGCAGCTTCACATTAAATTGGTATCAAGAGATTATATGCCATTCAATCATCGTGTCATAACGAGAGTTTTTTTGTAACATAGTTATATTTATTTACACTCATCTCATTAAAATATTAGATATTTCTAGCTCTGATTATCAAGTAGATGTAGTGGTAGTCGATGTTACAAAAACTCAAAGTGTTTAAAATTTTATCTGACAGTTATCACAATCGTAGAAAAAGATTTGGCTTGAGGTTTAATCTCATAGCTGGTTTGTACAATTATGAACTTCGTCTGTTCAAAATTGAATCTGTTTAACTGACTTCTGTAAGAAGTTTATTCTCCATTCACGAAGTTTTTCAATTACTACGTCCATATCGTACGCAAAACCAAATCCACCTGTGGCAGGATTTGAGGGTTGAGACTGATTTTGGGTAGCATTTTCTCGTTCAAATCCAGACCCAGTAATCTGCACCATAATACCTACAACCTGCTTTGTCTCTTTATTGATGACTGGGCCACCAGAGTTGCCCTCTGCAAGAGTGGCTGTGATTTGGAGTTGGTCTTTTTCAGGGATTACATTGCTAATCCTGCCCGATTCAGTAGTCCAGTCAGTGCCATTACTAGGATGACCAATAACAATTACCTCAGTGGTGCGCTCCACAGCTTTAGAAGATGAAGACATTGTTAATGGTTGGATATCTTCTGGTATGTCTTTAACTTTAAGTAAAGCTAAATCTAGAGGATCGTTTGCCTCTGTGATTTTCATAATTCTGGCTTTATATCGAGGGAGACACGCGTCACAAGGCGGGTGACTGTAAAATTCCAACTCAATTTTTTCACTGTTGTGCTTTGTATCTTGAGCATCCGTGACGACATGACGATTGGTGAGAATCCAGGCTGTATTTTTTGAACGGTCTATGTCTACTACCCAACCTGCGCCAATATTATTGCCGGTAGGAATTTCAGCAATGATTCTTACTACAGAACGTAATACTCCAACTAATGGTTCCTGTTTAGGATTGGGTAGCCATTGGCGATCATCTATCTTTTTTGGTGGGGGTGGATTTTGTTTCAATAACAAAAGTCGTTGTGCTTCTTTGAGGTTGTTTTGAGAAATTACGAAATTTGCGTCTAGGGAGATGGCTTGTTTATACTCTTTAATTGCATCTTTTAAATAGCCTCGCTGCTGTAAAGCAAATCCCAAACCATTGTGAGCCAATGTCTGAGTAGTTGTAGGTGTGTCAATATAATCTTGTAAACTTATAGCTTGCCCCTCATAGTAGTTGGCTATTCCTTTATTCTGTTTACCGTGGCTTTTCAGGGCAATGTCCAGATTTTTGTATGCACTAGCATCTTTTGAGTTGAGTTTAATAGCTTTTTTGTATGCAGCTATTGCTTCATTCAGTTTTTTTTGGTCAGACAGTGTAAGACCTAGATTGTAGTATAAGGAATCATTGGGATTGATTTGGATAGCTACGTAGTATGTCCCTACTGCTCCTTGCAGATCCCCTTGCTTTCTCAGGACAATGCCCAGATTTTTGTATGTATTAGTATCTTTGGGGTTGATTTGGATAGCTTTGCGATATGCATCTACTGCTTTTTCCAAATTTCCTATATAATACTCCGCAATGCCCAGATTTTTGTATGCATTAGCATTTTTAGGGTTGATTTGGATAGCTTCTAGATATTCAATTACTGCTTCTTCCAAATTCCCCCGCTTTCTCAGGGTAATGCCCAAATTGTTGTGAGCTATTGCATTGTTACTTTCAATTTTCAACACTTTACGCCAAATTATTTCAGCCTTTAAGTATTCACCTGCATTTTGGGCAGCATTGCCTAATAGAAATAGTGATTCAACATATTCTTGTTTAGGACTCTGTTGAATAGGGGCTTGGGCAGATACCAATTGTAGTGTTGTTGTTAGAAATAAGCTTAAAAGCAGAATAATTAGTTTAGGGTTTTTCACAATTTACCCAAATAGAAACCTTTATCTTTAAGTATATACACGATGTGTGACAAGCTAAGTACAGCTTTGCATAAGTTCATAGCGCAGCCCTCTCAATGTATAATCTAGAGTCCAATGAGTCTAGTTTTCAATACCCCAATGTTTGCAAATAGCCAAACCGATAAGTTGAGTATCACTGTGCAAAGAAGTCAAATAAAACTGAACTTCGCGAGTAGTTTTATTCCAAAGATGACGGACACGGATAACCATAGCAAGACTTTGTAATCCTGCCCAGATTTTGGGTTGATAAAGCTTACTAATAGCAGTAACAGGTACAGGGCAAACACATCTAAATTACTCTTGATCACAACGAAGGTTAAAAACCAACGAAAAAATCAGGATTTTGCGTTTGATTATTTTTTAAGCCCCAAAGCAATCGCCTAAACCTTTCGCAATAAGTAAGAGTTAATGACATTAATTTTGACTCATTGAGAATATACTTTGCTTCTTGACATGATGCGGTCGCCTTGATATTTGACTCAACTGCAAGCAGTTATAATTAGTTAATGTACAATTCATCCTTTATACTTCACTGGTAATTCTACTTACCCGCCTAAAGTCCGCGTATAAATTACTTGACCTTGGGAATCATAAAGAAAAAGTGATAGATTGGCATTTTCACCAATTACGGCTAGGGCTTCGCGTAAGATTTGCAAGTGATTGGTAACATCAACAGCAGTATCTGAATTCTTAGAATAAGGATTAGCCAAGTTATTTTGCCTTATTTGGTCATACTCAGGGGTTAGTCGGACAATAATTTCTGCATTGTCCATAGTAAAGGTGCAAATCCGAATTCCATTAGTACAGGTCTTATCCAAGTCAGTGCGGGTTTGTTGCAAACTACTAACAACTTGTAGTTTTTCTTGTGCTTGTTTGAGCGCAGATGAATAGGGTTCGATGAGAGACTGAGCCTGAGTGTAGTACAAGCTATCTTGGGGAACTTTTTTAGCAGTTTGCAAAGCCTGCTCCCAATATATCGCCGCTGCTTGCCATTGGTTTTGTTGTTCATAAACTTTGGCTTGCTTGGCAGTGCTAAGGGCCTGTTGGTAGGTTTTAACAGCTAATTGTTCTTTAGTAGCGCGATCGCGTACTAATACTAACTTAGGTTTATAATCTACCAACAGCTTTTGGGCTTCTTGGTATCCAACGCTATTTCGGGGAATGGTATTCAAGGCATTAATTACTACTAGCCAAGTAGACTGCGCCTTTTGCCAGTCATTTAAGGATTTAGCAGCAGCTTCCCGCTTCTCGGCTGCAACGGCTACACCTTTTGCCACTGTTAGCTTTTTCAGCCATTTTTCCTCAATAAATATCTGTTGATTTACAGCGTGCAAACGGACACGATAATTTAGTAATTTACCCTGCACTAGCCCATAGAGTTCACTACTGGAACTTATACTTTCTAGTGGCGCTATAGCCTGTCGCCATAAGTGTTGCCGAGTTTGTAATTCTTCTAAGCTAGATGCTGGATTTTGAACTTTTTGTGTCGCCAAAGATGCCGTTTGCACAGCTTTGACCACCTGATTGATTTTTTCTGCTCGTCCAGACAAACTTGCTTTTAGTTCCTGTGACAGTTGGTAGCGAGGCGACCAACTAGGAATTACATTCAGGTCTGCACTGCCTGTTGCAAGTTGCTGTTGTACAGCTACTAATTCTTTTTCAGACTTAGCGCGGCGCATCAGTTGCGGAGATTGTGTTTTTAATTGCTTGGCATTTTGTATTTCTTGACACTCAGACATCACGCAAGGGCGAGTCAATAAGTAAACACCACCGCCTAAAACTATAATTCCCACCAACGCTGCACCCAGTAGGATAGGTTTGACCTGGAATCCTGGCTTTGAAGCCGAGAAATTCGGCACATCTGCAAACGGGTCAAACAGTTCTTCTTCTTTTTCTTCTTCGTTCTCATTGATTAATGGAGAATATGTCAGAGATGATGAGGGGGATATTACTTCCTCATCTCCCTCTGCTACCCATCCCCCCGTCGGCTTCAATGCCAAGAAACATTTAGTATAAGGGAGTTGTTCGCCAAAAACTCTGAGGAAACATTGCACCCGCTGTTCTTTGTGGGGTGCTAGAGACTGAAGTACCTCCTCAATGACTGCAAAAATTAGTTGAGCGTCAACGATTACATCTGACGCGTGTTGCGTTAAAATCATTAGCTCGCCTTTATTGACGACGCACTTAACCTCGAAGACTTCAGCCGTTGAGACTTCTACAAGTAATTGTTCTTGCAAGGTCTTGGCTAAAAGCTGTAAATCTTCCTGCTGGACTGCTACTTTCATAGAGCTTTCCCGCTGAACTTCTATATTGTTTTGATTATCTTTAAGGGGATGAAATGAACTTTTTAGGTTTGTTGAATGCAAATGCACAATTTAACCAACCACAGCCTGAGAATCTGAACGACCAACTTTCTAACACAAATTCTGACTTTTCACCAAAAATTAAAAAAGTAAATATTGTTCGTAACAATACATTTTTACAGCGCTATATGCAAAATTAAATAATCTGTCTTCAGATATAAATTACAAATAAAAAATGGGAATAATAGAAGGTTTGAGTATTTTCACTGCATTACTTTGCGATAATTAAATTCACAAAAGCTATCTGCTTTACGAAATTCTAGTTGCAGAGCAATTTTTGCCAAATTATCTAAAGGTTAAGAAAACGATGCTATGTCAGAGGGTTTTGACAAAAAAGCTAGTTATCTTCTATGCTGGAAAACTTGCTGAGGAGATTAATTATGTGTTGTGGCTCTGGCACAAACAAGTTGACTATCAAAATTAATATGCTTCATTTGCTGAATTCGATAAAATTGATCCGTGAAAAATAAGTTTTTATAGCTGCAAAATATCAAGACAGGAATAACCAAAATCTTGGAAAGTGTCAATACAAGGTGTATCAATGGATTTATTAGAGTACCAAGTTAAAGAATGGTTTGCGAAGATAGGCATTCCGGTATTGCCTTCGCAACGAATTGACCATCCTACAGATTTGAAACGGTTAAAAATTCGCTTTCCAATTGTACTGAAATCTCAAGTCCACGGAGCGGAACGGGCAAAAGCGGGTGGAGTCAGGTTTGCCCAAACGACTATCGATGCGATAGCAGCTGCTCAAAATATCTTTAGTTTACCAATATGGGGCGAATTGCCGGAAGTTGTGCTGGCAGAATCTAGATACGACGCCAACCAAGAATTTTATCTAGCAGTGGTTTTAGACACAGCTGTCTGCCGACCGGTACTTTTAGGTTGCAAAGAAGCAGATATTGATTGGGAATCCGCTGGGGAAAGAATGCACCATGTTGTTGTGGAACAGGAATTCTCGCCATTTTATGCTCGACGATTGGCTTTGAAAATGGGTTTACAAGGGACGCTGATGCAGTCGGTAAGCAGCGTTGTGGAGAAGATGTACCACTTATTTGTCCAAAAAGACCTGGATTTAGTCGAAATTAATCCCTTGGCAGTCAGTACTACTAGTCAAGTTATGGCTCTTAATGGTAAAGTCAGGGTCAACGAACGGTCGATCAAGCGTCATCCCGATCTCGCTGAGATGGCAGCAAAAATTATCAGTCGTCATACCACTACTGAAATTAACGGTATTTTAGGTGACTGGGATGGTGTGCAAATGCATGGAAAAATCGGTATTTTAGGTAATGGTACTGGTTCAGTGATGGCAACTTTAGATTTAGTTGCCAATGCTGGTGGCAACCCAGGTGTTTGTTTGAATCTACGTCATGCTTTCCTTACAGATACTACACCAACTACCTTCCGCGATCGCCTAGAAACAGGTTTGAAAATGCTGGAGGCTGATAAAAGCATTCAAGTAATATTAATTAACTTTCTGGGTAGCATTCCACAAACTGAGGAAGTAGCTGAAGTTATAGCTAGAGTTGTGCAGCAAGACAACAGCGAACTTCAATCACAGGTTGTACGTTCTAATGGTAGTAAAGTTCGGCGACAGCTTAATTTTCCATCTTTAGTTGTCCGTCTTGCTGGTTCCGAATTTAACACTGCGAGAAAATATTTGACAACACTAAAAACCCACACCGATGCGCTCGTCGTGGTAGAAAATTTAGATGAGGCAGTGGCAGCAGCAGTTCTCCTTGCTAAACCAACGGCTAATAAAAGATAGTGAATGTCATTTTGTTCCAATTCAAAAATCAAAAATTATTAGTTTTTACCGTCGGGTATAAATTGTTGAATTTGATGCTCAAATCAAGTACAGCTTTGCTTTCTGGAACTAAATTATATGGTGCATTCAAACTGAATATTCCTAGCTAGGGGCTAGTTTTCTGACTTTTGGAACACTCGCCTTCAAAACTAGTTTTTGGAATTTCAGTAAAAATTGAATCAATATACCCAGTGGTTGAAGGCACTGGGTCGCCAAACTTACGGTAATTTTTTATGAACCTAACGCCAGAAAGTAAAGTCTTAATTCAAGGCTTTTGTGAATTTATATCAAGCACTCATGTTGCTCAAATGAAAGCTTATGGCACAAATTTGGTAGCTGGTGTCAATCCTGGATGCGGTGGACAGGAATTGCATGGACTGCCAGTATTTGATTTAGTAGAGGAGGTAATAGAACAATTTGGGGCAATTGATACAACAATTATTTGTGTAGATCCTTACGACGTGTTAGATGCGGCATTAGAAGCGATCGCATCTAAGATTCGCCAGATTATTATTATTACTGCTGGTGTGCCGCCTTTGGATATGGTGCAATTACTCCGCAAAGCCGAAGCCTGTGAAACTTTGGTAATCGGGCCAAATAGTCCGGGGATCATTGTACCGGGAAAAATACTTTTAGGGACTCAACCCAGCGAATTTTATACCCCTGGAACAGTGGGGATCGTTAGTCGTAGCAGTACCCTCACCTACGAAATCGCTTACGAATTAACAAAAGCAGGTTTAGGGCAGTCGATTAGTGTCAGTATTGGTAGTGATGCGATCGTCGGTTCCTCATTTTTGCAATGGCTGCAAATTCTCGATGAAGATGAAACCACACAAGCGATCGTTTTAGTCGGTCAACCCGGTGGTGGTAGTGAAGAAGCAGCAGCGCGGTACATTGCTGAGGCAATTGATAAACCAGTAATTGCCTACATTGCAGGTAGACTTGCACCACCAGGAAAAACTTGGCGTCAAACTGGGACTTTAGCAACAGTTATCGGACGCGATCCTAACTTTGGCACAGCCCAAAGTAAATTAGCTGCTTTAAAAGAAGCAGAAGTTACAGTAGCCGAACGCCCTTCTCAAATTCCCGAATTATTGCGAAAGGAAATTAACTAATTACTAATACTTCTCTACGAGAGGCTGCGCCAACGGCTACGCTCAGTACAAGTTCGTAATTCAATTTTTAACTACGAATTACGAATTATTTTAATTCGTCAGTCTTGGGAACGATTTTGAGGGAACAGGTAGGCGATCGCAGCATAACCCGAAGCACTGAGTAAACTAACCAAAAAAGCAGCCAAAATAAAAGTAGACATAATGTTACACTCTATGCATTTCTAAAATCCTGGCATTCATCAACAAGCTAGAATTTTGGATACTTTCAAATTAGCAATTGTGTATGACACAGCCATGACTACCTTGTGTCAATCCCTCGGAACTCAAAGTTTTGTCTCAAGCCAAAGGCAGAAAAAAGCGAAACGTACTGCCAACTCCCAATTCACTTTCAACCTGAATTTGACCGCCTTGTAATTCGATCAAACGGCGGGAAATAGTTAAACCAATCCCAGTACCTCCCGAATGGCGATCGCGCGATTGATCGGCTCGCCAGAAGCGCTCAAACACATGAGGCAAATTTTCTGGAGCGATACCAATGCCTGTATCACTAACCGCAATCGAGAGTTGAGAAGCTTCAGTCCCAACAGTAATGGTAATTGAACCTTCGTTAGTGTAACGTACTGCATTACCTAGCAAATTAACCAATACCTGTTCCGTGCGGTCAATATCTGCCAATACAGGAGGTAGCACAGACGGACATTGCAAGAGCAGAACTGGCCCATCTTCTAATAGTTGGTCGGTAAATTTTTCTACTAATGACTCTAACAACGGACGCAAATTTACCCGTTGGATATTAATTGGTAGATAACCGGCTTCTGCCTTAGATAGTTCTTGTAAATCGTTCACCAATCGCTCTAAGCGTCGAGTTTCTTTAGCTAAACGCCGATAGATTTCAGGAGACGCTTCAATTTCCCCATCAGCCAGTTCTTCCAAGTAACCGCGCACCACAGTTAATGGTGTGCGGAGTTCATGGGTCATATCTCCAATCACTTCTCGCCGCCGCGCTTCTACACCTTCTAAACTGGCTGCCATTCGGTTGAAACTACTGCTCAATCCACTAAGTTCTGGAATGTCAGACACAGGTAGCCGTGCATCCATTTGACCAGCAGCAAATTTTTGGGTGATTTGTTCCATTTCGGTCAATCGCTGCATAATCCGTCTGGACACCCAGTAACTCAATCCTCCGGCGGCGGTAGTACCAACTAAGACTGACCAAATAGTGCTGCGCTGCCAAGCAAGTTCAAATCCTGTAACCAATTCAGCACGGACATCGATTAAGTCGAACCCCTGATTTTCTAATCCTTCCAAATGTAAGACAAACAAGCGGGGGGAAGAGATTTTGCTGATGCTCACCAGACTAGCTACCCCCACAATCATTACTACTAAGTGGGAGAAAAATAGCCGTCCTCTCAGCCCCATCTTCATAACATTTACGCTACCAGAGGATCTTCAAATTTATAGCCCACCCCAACAACAGTTTTAATAAAAGTCGGATTTGCCGGATCGGGTTCAATCTTTTTTCGCAACCGAGCTACATGAGTATCTACCACTCGTTCATCGCCAAAAAAATTATCTCCCCAAAGCTTATCAATTAGTTGAGTGCGGTTCCAAACTCGACCAGGATTGCTGACAAAGGTAGTTAGCAAGTTAAATTCTAGGGTAGTTAAATCCAAAATTTCAACTTCTTGAGAATTTATCTGGCGACTGGCAGTGCGCTGGTCTACATCGACAATAAAGTGTTGGGTACGATTGATTTGATGTTGTCCCCCTTGGCGGAGGCTACGCCGTAATAGTGCCCGCACCCTAGCTACCAACTCTCTGGGGCTAAAGGGTTTGACCATATAATCATCAGCACCAGTAGATAGACCAATGACGCGATCGATTTCCTCACCCTTAGCCGTGAGCATTAGAATGTAAGGATCTTTTGCACCTGGTTTCTGGCGAATTCGGGCACAAACTTCCAACCCATCCAAACCAGGAATCATTAAATCTAAAATGATTAAATCCGGTGGTTGCTCTTGAAACATCCGCAAAGCATTCATGCCATCGCGGCTAGTGCGACAAAAAAATCCTTCTTTTTCTAAAGAGAGTTCAATTAAATGAGCAATTTCTGGTTCATCTTCAACTATTAAAATATCCATCTGAAATATAAAGTCGAGCAAAATGGGCAAAGCAGGTCACGAAGTCACGGGGAAAAGGAGACACAAAAATATCTTTCACTGCGTCCCTGTGTCTCCCACTCTCCACCTCTTGTTAATTAGAGGTTTGAATTTGACGACGTGCGATAACTATAGCCAAGATTAGAATCTTTTTGAATGTGTGCTTTAATACTATCAAGGTCAATGAAGCAGTCAGCAACATCAATCAAACTTTCACTAGTCGTTGTTTGCAGACTGACTACTTCTACCCGAACGCCCATTCTGCTGACAGCGTTCACAGCATAAGCTAAATCTCCATCGCCACTGACTAAGACCGCTGTGTCATAGTAAGGAGCTAAAGTTATCATATCTACAGCAATTTCTACGTTCAGATTTGATTTTTTGAAATTCTCTGTTGGTACAGCCAGTTCCTTTGCCACTACGCGATAGCCATTACGACGCATCCACAAGAGAAAACCCTGTTGCTTTTCATTACTGATATCAACTCCAGTATAGAAGAAAGCACGCAATAGTCTGGAACCACTGGTTAAATGACAAAGCAATTTAACATAGTCAATTTCTATGCCAAGTTGCAAGGCTGTATGGAAGAGGCTTAAGCCATCAATAAAAATAGCAACTCGACCACGATTTAAGTTATTCAAAATCAAACTATCAGGTGCCGGCTCTCGCATCTTGGTATCTTTACCTTTGACAGCAGTATCGCTCAAATTTTGCCCTTGCCAATGTGGTTTCGCTTTGAGTACTTTAGATTCCTTAAATTCATTTTTTTGTTTGCTAAAATTAGTTATAATCATTGATACCTCTGATTTTAAAGCTGTAAAGAATTTTGACTAAATTTTCTATAGTATAGTCTGTGCTTGATTTATAACCTAGCAGGTAATGGTCTTGAGTCACTATATGCAGATAAGTTTAACTGCTGCTAAACAAGATTCAAAATAGACAGCGCAAGGTTTTCACTATTGTTATGGTTGATTTAACGAGATATTGCCTCTGCCCACAGATATGTTAATCTTTACCCACCCAGACAGCAAGAGTTTCGATAAAATAAATCTTTTTGTCAGGGTAAGGGCTGTTTTTGTTAAATTTGTATTGCACTCAACCCAGAAGCACTATATCTATAATTGGGTAAGTATGAACTGTAAGACCTGTAATAGGGGCAACCCGACATAAGCAAATTCCGCACATCCCACTGTTTTTAGGGGGAATGAGCGTAGCAATATTTACGCAGCGGTGGGAATGCCAAAGAGTTAGAAGCACTAATAACGTAATATGGAATGCGATCGCACCTCAAAAGGTAACTCAAAAAGTAAGTTGTATTAATTTATCTAAGAGCCAAATGAGAAGGACAGAGATGATTCGTTGCTCTCTTGTCCTCCTATTTGCTTAACGCGCGCCAGCAGTTTCTAAAGACAAATCTTGAAACATGGGTGTGCTGAGATAACGTTCGCCAAAGGAAGGCTGAATCATCACGATTAAACGTCCGGCATTTTCTGGACGTTTACCGACTTGAATTGCGGCACACAAAGCTGCACCAGAGGATATGCCAGATAATAAGCCTTCTTCTTTTGCCAAACGTCGTCCATAAGCGATCGCTTGTTCATCGCTGACTCTAATTACTTCATCAACCAATTCTAGGCGGAGAACATCTGGGATAAATCCGGCGCCAATACCTTGAATTTTATGTGGCCCGGCTTCGCCACCAGAGAGAACTGGGCTGTTGCTGGGTTCAACTGCGATCGCTTTAAAAGTCGCTTTGCGCTGCTTAAGTACTTCGGCAATCCCGGTAATTGTTCCACCAGTACCTACCCCAGCAATGACGATATCTACTTCCCCGTCTGTATCTGCCCAAATTTCTTCGGCGGTAGTTTCTTGGTGAACTTTGGGATTAGCAGGGTTGCAGAATTGTTGCAGCATAAAAGCATTAGGAGTATTAGCCACAATTTCTTCGGCTTTGCGAATTGCTCCCCGCATACCCTCAGCACCTGGTGTCAACTCTAAAGCTGCACCATAAGCTCTCAGCATAGCGCGTCGTTCTTGGCTCATAGTCTCTGGCATGGTCAAAATCAAACGGTAGCCACGCGCGGCTGCTACCATTGCTAGAGCAATACCTGTATTACCGGAAGTAGGCTCAACTAAAATGGTTTTTCCTGGGAAAATTGAGCCAGCAGCTTCCGCCGAGAGTACCATACTTAACCCAATGCGGTCTTTCACCGAAGCCGCTGGGTTCATACCTTCTAATTTAACAACTATCCTTGCAACTACTCCCTCAGCTTGAGGAATCTTGTTCAGTTGAACTAAAGGAGTTCGTCCAATTAGTTCTGTTATGTCTTGAGCAATCCGCATTATTTAACCCCTAAAATCCTAAATTTTAAGTACAGAGTATTTACTTATAACAATAAGCTTTGATGTATTTATTTTGCCGTTTAATGTCAATGAGTGTATATACTATGTATTCTAACTTAACCATAAAATATGAAAGTTTAGGAAGAACTTTTATGAGATATTCCCATTGATTCTCACTTGAGAAGAGGCTAGCTTACCATTCTTCTAGTTTACCATTTGGAATTGCTGACTATTGTCTCTTGGGTTGAGATTAAATTTTTATAATTCTGTATATATGAATATTTTTTCCATTATTTTCTATTTATTCTAAAAATATAATTTACTTTCAAAATATTTAATTGCTTTTCCTAATTTCTTAGTCTATCTTTATCAAGAGACATTGATATTTTATTTTGAGTGCAGATTTTGTCAGTCCCAAAATGCATCTAAAACAGTCTTTAACCATTGCCTACATTGCTTTGAGATTGAGTGCAAAAACGCCAGAACCCCACCTCGAAAATACTAGAACCCCGTCCGAAAAACACTAGCACCCATACCCCAATGAATTTTTATAAGACTTATCACGTGTGGATTACAGGCTTTGAGTACTATTCTAATGAATTTAATAATCTTAACAGGGCTGGGGTAAACTGTTTGGTGGAGAGCGGCTGATATAAATCGTATAGGATTTACGCAGAGATTCCCCTCTACCCCCCAACATTCCTAAGCGAAAGCTTAGTGAACTAGGGGGGACTTCTTAATCTCCCTTTTGAGAGTAGGATGAAACCAGATTCCCGAATCTAAGTGCGTTCTTTCTGACTGAATAATCCTATGTTTTGTGAAAAGGGTGGTAAATTTTTATTAGTCAGTAGTCAGTAGTGACGAGAAAAATAACTGACCACTAATGATTGTAAAAATTACCGATTACACATATTTTAATATCAAAACTGTTTAAGAGGTAGAAATATATAACTACTTTAGATAAACAGCAAAAGATATTTTCTTACTGGGTGCATACTACCTAGCAAGGGAGAGCCAAGATGAAAGCCAAACTTTTAAATGTTCTTACAGTTTGCGTCGTTACCTTAGCAGTGCTTTCACCAGAACTAGTAGTATTTGGCATAATTTGGGAGCGACATCTGGAGTTAGTAAAATCTCAGAATTTAGCTTACGAAGTTAACAACACAACTACAGATGCTCCCGCCTTGGCTCCCCAGACAGAGGGTACACATTCCCCTCAGACTAGCATTCAATCCTCCGATCGCAATGTGGTTCATCAAATGCTAACTGTTGCTGAACAATATAAATTTGCCACTATCCTGCAATGGTTCTTCTTGTTAACCCCAATTTGTGTTGGGTTAGGGATTCTCTTTTATGACAGATATCTAGTTCATCGTGCTGCTGTTTTAAAAGAACAAGTTGAAATGTTGGAAAGACTGTGGCACCAAAGTATCGAACAGTAACTTATTCACAATTTACTAAAATCAAGAAAATTACCATGACAGACCAAGAACAACGCCAAAGCCTGTATTTTAATCTGATTGATGAGTTACTCAGATGTCCTAATGGTCAAGAACCAGAAATTTTAGAATCTAAGCCAGAATTGGTTGATTCTGGTTTAGTACAAACAATGTTACAAGTAGCAACTATGTTTGCCCATGAAGGCAATCAAGATGGTGCCCAATTTCTATTTTTTGTGGCGCGTGAGTTAGCTAAAGAATTAGGTTTATACCCGGAAGTTCCCAGTACTGAAGTTGCAAATACTGAAGTTGCAAGTAAGGAGTAAAAATGCTGTTGACTTCAACGGATGCGGGACAAATAGCTTTAGAACTGCTGATGGCAGATTGGAATATTTCAGAAGAGAACCGAGAGTGGTTCACCATCTTTAACTCTCGTCTGATTGGCGAGAGTTGGTACACTGTGGAATTAGGTATAGAAGGATTTCCCGATCGGTGGTTTATTCAAGTATATGACACTGGAGCGTGCGATCCAAACTATACATTTATTTCACCAATCCGGGGTTCTGAAGGATTTACAGATTTTGTAAATGTGCCAGATATCATCGCAGAGGTCTTAGTTTGTGAACGCAATGCTCGCTAATAATTAAAATTCAAAAGTTGGAATTCAACATCATAGTATTTGGGAGCATCTCACTTTTACAAATATACCTGGCGATTAGGAAAATCCAAGAAATAAATTATCCAATATTGTGGGGTGGACATCTTGCCCGCCATATAAACTGGGCGGGCAAGATGCCCACCCCACAAGAGTTAATTGTATAAAGATGCTTTACGCAAATCTGAGGTGATGCCAAATGAGGTATACCTCTTTTTTTTATGTAATATTTAAGGTTTTATTTAAGCTTAATAAGCTATTTTGTTATCTTTAATTGACAAAAATATGTTATATTAAATAGCGTGATAGACGCTACAGAAATATCAGTTCCAATGATTGCTGAAGATATCTTAGCCAAAGAATTCACAAGAGTCGTCAACCATTACTATCCGCAAGTTGGGGAATTGCTGGATGGGTGTTATGTGAAAGTCATCACCTGTTTTTGGGGACGACCTGCCAGACGTTTGCAATATATAGGAATTTATTGCTCTGACGAAATGATTTCCTGTGTGCAAGCTCAAAAAGAAATACTCAGAGAAGTAGCAGACAATATGGGTTTAATTCAGATTGTCTGCATAAATGCCAAGCGATTGTTGCGCGATCCGATGTCGAAGGTCAAAGAGAACAACCCACGTCTATGGTTGGAGTTTCAGTGGGTTGCAAATTAGTGATTAATCGCATTAATTGAGAGGGGTAAATGCTTTTGTAGAGAGGACTTTATTCCTCAAATATTTAAGCACTTTAGTGCTTACTACAAACCTATCGACCACTAGAATAGCCAGCACCTACGGTGAGTACAAAGTATTAACGCAAGTAATGAAAACTGGAATTTTCTGCAATTACGATAATTTTCACCAAGATGCTCGTCGTGCCATGTTTGAGCAAGTCGCGCTGGTAAAACAGGCTGAAAGCTTGGGTTTTGAGGAAGCTTGGGTAAGCGAACACCATTTTAGTGAATCCAATCTCAGCCCATCTATGTTGCTGTTAATGGCACACTTGGCGGGATTGACTTCAACTATCCAATTAGGCACTGCGGCGGTGTTACTGCCATTCCATAACCCCATTAGGGTGGCGGAAGATATTGCCACTTTGGATAACTTGTGCAATGGACGATTATTATTTGGAGTTGCTAAAGGCGGCCCCTTTCCTCAACAAAATAAGCATTTTGCGACTCTACCAAGTGAAGCCCGTCCTAAGACGCTAGAGGCGATCGCACTGATTCAAAAGCTCTTGTATGAAACTGATGTATCATTTAATGGGCGATATTATCAATGCGATCGCTTGACCATTTACCCAAAACCATTGCAGAGTCAAATACCAGTGTATGTTGCCACTGGCGGCGATGACGGTATCGAGTTTGCCGCGAAACATTCCTTCAGCTTGATGGGTGGGCCGCCATTTTCCCTAGAGAGATTGAAGGATACTGTTAGCAAATATCGAGCCTTAAATTCTAGTGGTACGGAAAAATTAGTGTTGGCACGCTTCTTTTTTGTTGGCAAAACATCTGATGAGGCAGTGAGTGAAGCGTTACCTTTCGTTCGCCAATTTAGCCAGAAAATGAAAGCTAATACGGCTGAAGTATTGAAAAATAGTGCGAATCCCAACCAAAAACCATTCGACCGCACAAATATTTGTTTCGATGAAGATTATTTGATTGAGAATTCAATTATCGGTGATGTGGAGACTTGTCGAGACAAAATCAAGAAATTTCAGGACGAATTAAATTTAGGTACGCTAGCACTCAAACCCTCGTCTGCGGATTTGCAAAAAAACCTGGACAGTTTGACGCGCTACAACCAAGAGGTGCGAAATTATGTCTTCTAAACTATACTTGCTTCCTCCCGATGATTTACCTCCCACTGAGGTAACAAAACAGGATGGAATGCTGCAAATGGAGCTAGAACAGTCTACTGGCAGATGCTTTTTTCTAGCTTGCGATCGCATTACGCGAGTCCTATTATCTAATTGTCAGTGGTATCTCACAACAAATGCTAGCATCCTCACATTAATTATTGATTGCCCTGACTTAGTATCTTACTGGCATATTGTCAGCAATATTCCCCAGTTAGGTAATAGGTTAGAGCGGTTTGCTAGCAATGGCAAAATCCGCGTTTATCCGCCATTTGGGAAGGGGACGCCATTTGAAATCAGCGTAAATGAAATATCAGCTTATCGAGATTGGCTTTGAGGTAAATAGGCCAGAATTGGGAATCACACAAAATATAGCTGTTTTACACCCTGTACTTTTAAAGTGCAGGGTGTTGCAATTTTAGAAGAGTTACATAGGTTTTTAAAATTATCTTTCTTTTCCTTCTCTAACGAGACGCTGCGGGAATGCGGTTCGTTAAAAAAATTACGTATCCTTCAAGCGAGAAGAAATTAGTGCTGACAAGTTTGTTACCTTTTCAGTTAGCCACGCATACCAATTTTCTAACCCAGCACCAGTAGTTGCAGAAAGCTGAAAAATCTGAATTTTGGGATTTACTTCTTTAGCATATTCTATGCACTTTTGAACATCAAATTGTAGGTAAGGTAGCAAATCAATTTTAGTGAGAATCATGATATCACTTGCACGGAATATATGTGGGTATTTTATCGGCTTATCTTCTCCCTCCGTAACAGAGAGAATCACAACTTTTGCCTGTTCTCCTAAATCAAATAAAGCTGGACAAACCAAATTTCCGACATTTTCAATCATCACAACTGAATTTAGTGGCGGATTCAGTTGTTGTAAACCCCTGTCTATCATTGATGCATCTAAATGACAGCCTGTTCCGGTATTTATTTGGATGACTTTAGAACCAGTTTCTTTAATTTTTTTGGCATCGTTAGCAGTTTCTTGGTCGCCTTCAATGACACTGATAGATAATTGATGCTTCAAATCATTAATGGTTCGCGTCAAAAGAGTTGTTTTCCCAGCACCGGGAGAACTCATTAAATTTAAGGCGAGAATATTTCGACCTTTAAACCATCCCCGATTTTGGGCAGCTAGGAGGTTATTTTTTGCCAATATATCCTGTTCTAAGGATATTGTTGTATTGTGTATTTTGGCATGAACTTGAGAGGCTTCTATATGATTGTGAGAATGAGTGATGACAGTTCCATCTGGTAAAGTGTGAGTATGATGATGTTCAGCCTCATCTGTTTCTAAATTTGTAATTTTTATCTCGCCATCATCAGAACAACCACAGGTTACACACATAATTCCTCTATTTCTATTTCTTTAATTTTAAGTTCTTCACCAGTAATTAAATCTAATTGCACGCTACCACAGTTACAGATACCAAAAGATTTATCTAAAAATTTTTCTGCACCGCATTGGCGACATCGCCCTAATCCAGGAATTTCCAAAATTTCTAATGTCGCCCCTTCTAAAACTGTACCCTGAGTGCAAATATCAAAACAAAATCGGATTGCGTCGGGCATAATAGCTGAAAGTTTGCCAATTTCTAATAAAACTCGCTGTACTTTTGCGCCTTTGGCGTGTTCAATCACAATTGCCACAATATTTTGGGTAATTCCAAGTTCGTGCATACTATAAAATTTATTAAAGATTAACAAATTCGTGGCAATTGGTCGCCTACCAACATATCCACAATCCTTTCAGCACCAAAAACTGTTTTTAACAATACGATACCTGGAGGTGAAGGAATAACTTCGCCAATAATACAAGCATCTTTACCTGCTGGGTGAGATTTCATAGCTGATAAAACATTTTCAGCATTCTTTTTTGGAACCACTACAACTAACTTACCTTCATTAGCTAAATACAACGGGTCTAAACCGAGAATTTCGCAAACTCCGTTAACTTCTTCCCGTACTGGGATAGATTCTTCGTACAGACGAATTCCCACATTTGAAGTAAGGGCAAATTCATTTAAAACTGTCGCTAAACCACCGCGGGTAGCGTCTCGCATAGCATGAACTTGAGGACATACTTGGAGAATAGTTTCTACTAAACTATGCAACGGTTGACAGTCGCTTTCAATACTAGTTTCTAAAGCTAATTCTCCACGGGCAATTAAAATTGCTGTCCCATGATTACCTATTTCACCATTAATTATTATGGTATCTCCAGGTTTAATATTGTGAGCAGAAATATTAACCCCTCGCGGGATGATACCAATACCAGCAGTATTGATAAAGAGTTTATCAGCAGCACCTCGATGTACAACTTTTGTGTCACCAGTAATAATTTGAACACCAGCTTTTTCTGCGGCTGCTTTCATACTGTTTGCGACACGGCGTAAGTTTTCAACAGGTAATCCTTCTTCTAAAATTACGCTACAAGTTAGATATAAAGGTTTAGCACCACTGACTGCTAAATCATTAACTGTGCCGTTTATGGCTAATTTTCCTATATCACTTCCGGGAAAAAATAACGGGTCTACAACATAAGAATCTGTTGTAAATGCGAGTCTGTCTCCTTGTTGGAGGAGATGGGTTAAGTTGAAGCTGGCTTGGTCTTCTAATTGTGAGAGAATTGGGTTATCAAAATTGCTGACAAAGATATCATCTATTAAATCGCGCATGGCTTTACCACCGCTGCCATGTGCGAGAGTTATATGAGTGTCTTGCACTTTACTTTTGCGGCGGCGGACTTGTTCTATTTTTTGGAATAGAGGATTTTTTATTGGGTTTGTGGGAGGGAAATTCATATTAAATTTTTTTTAAACGCAAAGGGACGCAGAGGGAAGCGCGGAGGTACGCTGAGTATTATTCTGAGGAGAAGCCGCAGGCGGGGAGGGGTTCTTGAGTTATTTTTGGTTTTTGGGTGATTGTTCTTTTGGCAATTGTGGAGAGTCGTCCATATTTGTAATACGCTGCACAAGCACCTTCGGAAGATACCATGCAAGTACCGATTGGTGTTTCTGGTGTGCAAGCTGTACCGAATACTTTGCACTCCCAAGGTTTTAAGACTCCTTTGAGAATTTCTCCACATTTACAAGCTTTATGGTCGGCTACTTTCAGGTTAGGAATGGCAAATTTAAGTTCGGCATCAAATTGGGCATATTCAGGTTGAATTTTTAATCCTGAATAAGGGATGTCACCTAAGCCGCGCCAATCAAAACTATCTCGGACGGCGAAAACTTTGTTTATGGCTTGCAGGGCTACTCTATTTCCAGTTTTTTCTACAATTCGGTTATATTGATTTTCAACTTCGCAACGATTTTCTACTAGCTGTTGCAATAGCATCCAAATTGATTGGAGAATATCTAAGGGTTCAAATCCTGATACGACAATTGGCTTATTATATTGTTGGGAAATAAATTGATATGGGTCAGTGCCAATTACCATGCTGACATGGCCAGGGCCAACAAATCCATCCAATTGTAAATCGGGATTATCTAAGAGTGCTTTGAGGGCGGGAATCACGAGAACGTGATTGGAAAACATACTAAAGTTAGGAATTTTTTCGGCTGCGGCTTGCAGGATGGTGAAGGCGGTGCTGGGGGCTGTGGTTTCAAAGCCTAATGCAAAGAAGACTACTTCTTTGTCGGGGTTATCTCTGGCAATTTGCAGGCTATCTAGGGGAGAGTACACCATACGGATGTCTGCGCTTTGTGCCCTGGCTTGCAGTAATGTGGTGTTGGAACCAGGAACCCGCATGGCATCGCCAAAGGTGGCAAAAATAACGTTATGATTTTGAGAGATTGCGATCGCATCATCTAATCTCCCCTTTGGCATAACGCATACTGGACAACCAGGCCCATGAATTAGTTCGATGGTTTGGGGTAAAATTTCTTCGATACCATATTTAAAAATGGAATGGGTATGTCCGCCACATACTTCCATAATTTTGATAGGTTTTTCTAACTGGCGGCATAATTTGGCGATTTCGCGGCGTATCGCTTCAGCTTTTTCAGGTTCGCGGAATTCGTCAACATATTTCATAAGGATTTGGGAATAGTAAGCTTTATGTCAATACGGCTGAGTTAAGTATTTCTTTCTTCTCTCTGTGCCCTCTGCGGTTCGTTTAGTACTAATCCCTGCTTGTGCTGCTGCTAATTCTTGGAAGAGTTGTAATGTTTCCGCTGCTTCTTGTTCGTTAATTCGATTCATGGCAAAGCCAACATGAACTAATACCCAATCCCCAATACAAGCTTCGGGGGGATGTTGTTCATCTACGATACAAGCAATATTTACTTCGCGCTTAACACCACCAATGTTAACTAGGGCTAATTTATGGTTAATGTTGGTAATTTCTATAATTTGTCCGGGGATTCCTAAGCACATTTTTTTATTCTTTAAGATAAACTAACCGCAGAGACGCGGAGAACGCAGAGAGAATTATTTGTGAGAGAAAGGTTGTAAAATATCAACACTCGTGTATTAATTGTGCGGCTGCAATAACTGCTTGTCCTAAAGATAACCCGCCATCATTCGCTGGCACTAAGCTGTGAGTAAGTACTTTTATTCCCAATGTTTCTAATCCTTTGGTAATTTGCTGTAACAATATACAATTTTGAAATACTCCTCCTGTTAAAGCTACCTGATTAATCAGATTTTCTTGACTAAGATACTTAACCATTTCCACAATCGCATTTGCTAAACCTTTGTGAAATTTGGCAGCCATAACTGGTTGGGGAATCTGCTGCTGTAAGTCATCAAGCAAGGCTTGCCACATTGGACGCGGGTCTATACAATAAATACTATCTGAAAAGCTAAAGTTAAAAGGATATATTAGGGTTTCTTTATCATTATTTAAGCTACTAACATCTACTATAGCTTCCATTGCGATCGCAGCTTGTCCTTCATAGCTACATTCATCTCTATAAATACCGATAGCCGCTGCCACTGCATCGAACAATCGCCCCACTGATGAAGCTGGAGGAGAATTAATTCCTTTCTCTATCAGTTGATTGAGTAGTTTAAGTGGCTTATCTTTCAGAAACTTAAATATTTCTAAGTCAGTATATTTTTGTTCGCAATCATCCCAAAGATTAGCAGCTAATAATTGGGCATAAGTATTACGCCAAGGCTGATAAATTGCTTGTTCACCACCAATCATTGCTACTGGTTTAAATGTTGCTAGTCGTTTAAATTTCTGGTAATCCGCTAGAAGAAATTCTCCACCCCAGAATGTACTATCGTCGCCGTAACCTAAACCATCTAAAGCGATACCTAATACTGGAGGTGAATCTAAAGGAATCTCATTTTCTGCCATGCAGGCGGCGATATGGGCATGATGATGTTGAACTGGATAAACTTTAATTTGATTTGTGTCTGCAATTTCTTTACCAAGTTTGCTTGAGAGATATTCAGGATGTTTATCAATGACAATTATTTCTGGTTGATGCTCAAATAAATTTAAGTATAAATTTAAATTTTCTTGGTAAGCATTAAAAGCAGCAGCGTTTTCTAAATCTCCCAGATGTTGAGAGAGAATTGCTTTTCCTTCACGCAATAGGCAAAAGGTATTTTTTAACTCACTACCCATTGCTAAAATTGGCGGTACATTCTGAAATCCCGATGGTAAACTAATTGATGCTGGTGCATATCCTCTGGCACGGCGAATTGTTTGAACTTTATCAGCAACAACACGCACAACCGAATCATCTACCCGATTAATAATCTCTCGATTGTGAAAGAGAAAATAATCAGCAATTGTCCCTAATTTTTTTCTTGCCTCGTCATTATCAATACATTGTGGTTCATCAGCAAGATTCCCACTTGTTAAAACAATTGGGCAATTCATCCGCCGCAGAATTAAATGATGCAGGGGTGTATAAGGTAGCATGAAACCAAGGGTATTTTGCCCTAATGCAACTGACAATGCTAATTGTTTTTTATCTGAAGCTTGTAATAAAACAATTGGTGCAGCAGAACTGGTTAATAATTCTTTTTCTTTAGCGTTGACAATACAATATTGTTCAATTATTTCAATATCCCGCGCCATTAAAGCAAAGGGTTTATGATAGCGCTTTTTACGCTGACGCAGTTTTTCTACAACGGTTTCCTGTGTTGCATCGCAAGCTAGATGAATACCACCTAAGCCTTTAATTGCCACAATCTCACCTTTTTGCAACAAAGTACAAACGGCATCAACATCATCTAACATTGAAAACATGGAAGCAGTAACCGATTTCCCATCGGCGCGTTCTAACCAAGCAGTGGGGCCGCAAACATGACAAGCTACAGGTTGGGCGTGAAAACGACGGTTTTCGACATCGTGGTATTCCTTTCCACATTCGGAACATACGACAAACGCAGACATACTGGTATTGCATCTGTCATAAGGAATGGCACGAATAATACTCAGGCGGGGGCCGCAATGAGTGCAATTAGTAAAGGGATAACGGAAAAAGCGGCTAAAGGGGTCGAATATTTCTTGTTGACATTGCAAACAAGTGGCTGCATCAGGGGTAATTTCTGTTTTAATGGCATTACTGACGCTAGTAGAAATCACAAAATTATCAAACTTCAATTCACTTTCAGAAATAATTCTTGTTAGTTGATTAATTCTTGCCAAAGGTGGACATTCTGTTTGTAATCTGGCAACAAATTCTGTTATTGCTTTCTCACTACCAGATACCCGAATTAAAACACCTTGTCCATCATTACAAACATCTCCACGTAAACCACAGGCTTTAGCCAGACGATAGACAGTAGGACGAAATCCTACTCCTTGAACGATACCACGAACTCTAATTTCTTCAGTCGGCATAGTTAAACTGCCACAGCAAAATTCGGTTATTTCCAGAATCAGCTATCACTGCTGTATTATCACAAATTTTTATCCCGTAACACCAATTTAAGCTATCTCGTTTAGGTAGTCCGAAATTACGATTTTCACCTTTACTTTGAAAATTTATTTGTCCTGCTAACCCATCTGCCACTGCACCTTGTAGTGATAAAATCGATTCTAGCTTTCTCCATCCTAACAAGCGAGAATTAGCTGTATCTGCAACTACTAACCAATCCCCAGACACCCCGACACCATAAGGCATACTCAAACTACTATCGCTTGGCAAATAAACTCCTTGATTCATTTCTACAAAATCAAAGCTTTTTTGTCCTAAAGCCACTGCACAAGGGGTATTCTTTTCTGTTGGTATTCCCTGCCAAATCATCACTCGATGATTACCTGCATCGCTAACAACTAAATTTTCTCCCCAAAGGGTGATATCGTGACACCAACGCATACTCGCTGCGGTTGCAGAAGCACCGCCGTTTTCATTGCGAGACATCATATCTGGTTGTCCCAAAACTACATCAGCAGGCTGACCATTTTCTGTTGGTAACTGATGCCAAATTAATACCCTGCGATTACCAGTATCGGCAATAAATAGCCGTCCTTGATGATAGAAAACACCATAAGGCCAGTGCATTGTACTGGCAGATGCTTGTTGACTTCCCCGATTTGGTTCATTATCGATAAAATTAGCTTGTCCTAACACCAAATCTGCTGGAACATTGTTATCTTCTGGTAAGTTTTTCCAAATTAAAACTCGATGATTCCAAGCATCTGCGACAGCTAACCCTTCGCCACAAGCACAAATCCCTGTTGGTACACTTAAGGTTGCGCTTCCCGGTGTACCTTTAGCATTTTGCCCTTCATGATAAAAGTCAGGTTGTCCAATTACCCAATCAGCCGATTGACTATCTATTGTGGGTAATTTTTTCCATCCTAATAATCGATGATGTCCGGTATCTGATACCCATAAAGGGCCGGTTTTTGATAACAAACAAGCACCACGAGGCCCGAACATTGTTATGGGACTAGGTGCTACAGGTATGACTAATTGTTCTGGTTCAATAATGTTGCCTAAAATTACCTCTGCACCTTGAGGTGATAGAGGTAAATATTGAGAAATATCTGTTGCTTCTAGCGGTAATTGTGATATGGGATTACTTGTGATTGGGATATCCATGAACCGCAGATAGACGCTGATAATTATTTAAAAACATTAATGTTGATTAGCATGTAACAATAGTAACGATTTTGCATTATGTTTTTTTAAAATTCACCTAAAACCTCTAATCAACTTCTATATTAATCAAGCTTAAAAAAAACAATATGGCTTTCAGTAATTTTTGCTACATAGCAAATCTTTTACAGGAGTGCGCGATTTACTGAAATGAGGAAGCAAACTGGGATTTGAGAAAGTAAAAGCTTATTTTGCTTGCGGAAAACACTAAAATGAGTAAGTCAAATAACCTTTTGCTTGCGGAAAACACCAAAATGAGTAGGCAAACTGGAGTTTGAATAAGTCAGAGCTACTTTTGCTTGCGGAAAACACTAAAATGAATAAGCAAACTGGGGTTTGAATAAGTAAAATGACCTTTTGAGAAAGTAATATGCCTTTTTACTTTCTGAAAACACTAAAATCAATACCTGAATTACACAAATGAGAATGAATTCAGGGATATTGAGAAAGCATTCGGGCATTTTGCTTATACAAAACACTAAAATGAATGCGCGAACTACTGAAATGAAAAAGCAAATTAGCCATGATTGACTAATCGCCAAGTATATTTGCTGAAATCTTACCTTCGCATGATCATTTTTGTAGTTTTACAAAAACCTTATCGTCTTTAACCTTGACTGGATACGACTGAAGCGAAACATCAGGCACGGTTAAGCATTTACCTGTTTCTAATTTGTACTGGAATCCGTGGGCAGGACAGGTAATAATACCATTTTCAACTTTACCTTTTTCTAAGGGAGATCCTAGATGGGTACAAGCATTACGGTAACATTTAACTGTAACGCCTTGACGATGTAAAATTAGTGAAGTACCAGCAAGTTGTACTGCGATTACGCTAAACTCAGGAACTTCATCAATAGTTGCTACTTTGATCCAAGTACAAGTTATTTTTGAAGAGAATGGACTGATTAAACCAGAATTCGCGTTCTTAACAGCAGGGCTATTATTGACTGCAACTACTTTGGTAATTTCGGGACAATGATTTTTGATTGCCTGTTCTACTCCCTGAGATAAAGTTAAAGTAGAAGCCGGACAACTGCTGCAAGTTCCGATTAATTTGACTTCTACTGTATCTGGGGGCTTAATTGCTACTAGTTCTACATCCCCATTATGGCTTTTTAAGCCTGGGCGAACTTCTTCAAGGGCTGTTTGAATTCGCTGTGCTAATGGTGGTTTTGGTGGTTTTACTAGTTCGTGATAAAGCAGTACTGCGTACACTACTTCATCAGTCACAGCATGACGCAATGCTGACATTGATTCTTGCTTGAGGCTTTTAATTAAATTAGTTAATGCTGCTTTGTGCAAAGCTTCAATTGCTCTTTTTAGACCAACTGCTACACACCTTTGGCTTTCATCCCATTCGGATATAATTGCCTCAAAGCGGTTAATTTCCCGAACTAATTCTTCAAGGTTTGTCATTAGTCATTAGTCATTAGGCAAAATAGTTCAGAGTCCCGTTAGCTTTAGCAGGGCGTTTATCCCGTTCCTAGTCGTGAGTAAACAAGTGTTACCACTCAGCACTCTTTAGGGGCATTGGTTATTAATAAATAACAAATTACTTCATTTTGAAATCTTTGAGGAGAAATGGCATAATCAAGCCTGTAACTAGGCTAGATAATGTTATTGGTAAGTAAAACGGAATATCGATTTGTGCAAATAACACTAGTAGTAACGAACCTATAGCAGTAGCAATAGCAGTTCGTTGAACAAAATACATTGGATCGCGCAGTAATTTTCCTTTGAAAAATAACTTTGCAGAAAACCATCCAATTTCTAACATATTTACTCCTAATATTTTGTTAGTAAATCTAGGATTATAAATCCTAAGAGAATAGCAGGAATTACACCAGCAGGAGCAAATAATGCCCCAAGCATTGCTGAAAACTGATAGCCGATATCTTTTCCAGCTAACAGCATTCCACCAATAGCACCGCCGATCATAGACAAGGCTGTTGCTATGATTATCCACACTAATCCTGTTGCTATATTTAAGTCACCATCTGCTAAACTTGTGAGAAAATCTCTCACGGAAGGATTTGTTAAAATATCTCTCATGCTGTTTTGTTCTCCTGATGACGAGGGGGTGAATGAGGGAGAATAATCAATGCTCAATGCCTTATTTCTACTTCAATATCTTGTAAAGCTTGGGCGACTATCTCTGCTTGTTCTATTTGTTGATTTTGGGTAAATATTTCTAAGGCTTGTTGATAGTAAATACGAGCTTTTGAGAGATTGTTAGGATTACCCGCTTCTGGTTTTTCTGAGTCATCTGGTAAGTTGAATAAGGCGTTGGCTTTGTTTGAAATTGTGTTAGCGTATTCTAGAGGTGTATCTTGGAGATTACGGACTTTTAGCGCTTCATCATAAGCTGCGATCGCACGTAAGTTATTTTCCACAGGATGGGAACTCACTAAATATTGCAAAGCGTTACCCAAGTTGTTTTGCAACATCGCATATTCTCTGGGATGATCGATCAGATTAATATGCTTGAGTGCGACCTCAAATGATTGCACAGCTAACCCTTGACGCAAGTATTCCCGTTCTGATGCCAGTGGCATAGAAAGGTAAGCGATCGCAATATTGTTATACAAAATCGCGTATTCTTGGGGGTAATCTTCCCAAGTGAACACCCGCAAAGCCTCATGATAAGCCTGGATGCTATCGGTTATCCGCGCCAAATTGAAGGGCACTAATGACTGCAACACCAGCCCAAAATTCATCTGTGTCTCTGCTACTTCCTCTGGTGAAGCTAATTGCTGTAAAATTGGCAGTGCTTCTTCATAACCTGCTTTCGCTTGCGTCAGCAGTTGGTAATCAGCATCCGGTATTGCTTGTAATGTCCCTGACATCCCTACTTGCGCCCTGGCTTTCAGTAGGGGATACTCCTCGCCACACATTTCATAAGCCCGATAATATAAGCCAACTGCATTCCGCAAGTCTTGGGCTGTTTTGGGCTTTTTTTGAAAACCTTGTGCGATCTCAATCAGCATTTGGATTTTTTCTTCTGCTGAAGCTGACTCCGATGCAACAGCTGCTACCGCAGCCTTCACCACCGAATCTGTAATGCTGGGGGTCATAACTCTGCCGTACTCTAGCCAATTGGGAATTGAGTCCAACACCCATGAACGATCGAAACACGCGATCGCATTTCATCACGGGCCATACTGATTTACGCAGGCTTCGAGTCCTTTAGGCGGAATTCCCCTTTTTTGTCTGAGACTAGGATTAGTGACTGGTGACTGTGGGTTAGGGAAGAGTTTTCCCAATCCCCAATCTCTAAAATATAAAACACCCTATTTCTAAAATTCTAGGGGGAAATTGCTAATATTAATGTCAGCTTTAAACACCTAATTTTTTTTAAATACTTTTTGTATCATCGAGTTATACAATTTAAATATTTTTTATTCAATTGTTGACATACATAATATTTATTGTACTCAAAATAGTCGCCACGGGATCATCAAAGTGTAAAATATGTTCATCAACTGTAAAACAAGCTACCTTGAAAACAGACAGTATCTTCTATCGGATTTTTCAGAGTATCCCCACTACGTTCTTTGAACTGATTAACCAACCGCCACAACTAGCTAGTGTTTACTAATTTTCTTCAGTCGAAGTCAAACAACTAGCCTTTAGAATCGATGGCGTTTTCCTCCCAAATGCAGCAGAACTACCCATTTATTTTGCTGAAGTGCAATTTCAACCAGACAAAAAGTTCTACTCGCGTTTATTTACCGAAATCTTTAACTATCTCGATAAAACCGAATTAACCAACAATTGGCGCGGTGTTGTCATCTACCCCAACCGTAGCGTTGATACTGGAGATACCGAAAGATATACAGAATTACTTAACTCACAACGAGTGACTCGCGTCTATCTTGACGAATTAAGCTCAATTGAGACATCATCAATCGGCATAGAGACAGTTAAACTCATCATCGAACCCGAATCAACGGCGACAATAAAAGCTGTAGAGATAGTAAACATTGCCCGACAGCAAATTTCAGATGTCACTACTATTAAGGAAATTATACAATTAATAGAGACGATATTAATCTACAAGTTACCTCGATTGAGCCAGGAGGAGATAGGAAAAATGTTTGGATTAAATGAATTAAAGCAAACTAGATTTTACCAAGATGTTTTTACAGAAGGTAAACAAGAAGGTAAGTTAGAAACTATACCTCGGTTATTAGGATTGGGTTTAAGTATTGAGCAGATAGCTCAAGCATTAGGTTTGGACGAACCAGCTGTTAGGCAAGCTATACAACCAAAATCCTAAAATAATAAGTGCGCGAAGGATTAACAGTGCGTTTAATAGAGACGATATTAATCTACAAGTTGCCGCGATCGAGCCAGGAGGAGATAGGAAAAATGTTTGAATTAAATGACTTGAGGCAAACTAGATTTTTCCAAGATGTTTTTGAGGAAGGGAAAAAACAAGGTAAGCAAGAAGTTTTTGAAGAAGCTAAACAAGAAGCTAAGTTAGAAGTGATACCGCACTTATTAGCGTTTGGTTGCAGTATTGAGCAGATAGCTCAAGCGTTAGACTTCGACGAAGAAGTTGTTAGGCAAGCTGCACAACCAAAATCCTAAAAGAACTGATATATAGTTGACGGGGCGCAAAGTTTAGTGCCCCTATTTTTGGCTCATTTATTACATGGAAATCTGATGACTTAAAATACTCATCACCTCACGCGCATTAACAGTTGACAGTAATTATTAACTATTATAGAGTTTTGATAGCGATAAATTAAGCATATTAAGTTTGTTTAACGTCAAAATTTCAAAGTAAGATGCAGTGCTTATTTTTACTATTTTGCATTTGTTAAATGTGTTGTATGTAACAGACAAAGCTATTGGAAATAATATTGAGACTATTTAGTATATTGTTAATGATTAATTCTTTTTTAATGAAAGTGAATTAGATAAAAAAATATCTTACTATTGAAAAACAAATATTGATAAACAGGTGAGACTTTACAAGCATTATCACCTACATCATGCATGGGAAACAATAGAAAAATACATAGCCGATGACTAACGTACTATGGCTACAAGGTGGTGCTTGTTCAGGCAACACCATGTCATTTCTCAACGCCGAAGAACCGACAGTCTGCGATTTAATTGCTGATTTTGGCATCAAGTTACTTTGGCATCCATCTTTGGGAGTGGAACTAGGCAACAACTTGCAAACACTGCTGCGGGATTGCATTTCTGGCAAAATTCCTTTAGATATCTTGGTATTTGAAGGCAGTGTTGTTAACGCCCCCAACGGCACAGGCGAATGGAATCGGTTTGCCGATCGCGCCATGAAAGATTGGTTATTAGACCTCGCCAAAGTTGCTAAATTTATTGTAGCTGTGGGAGACTGTGCAACCTGGGGAGGAATTCCTGCTATGTCACCCAACCCTAGCGAATCAGAAGGTTTGCAATTTCTCAAACGTCAAGAAGGCGGCTTTTTAGGGAAAGATTTCGTATCACAAGCCGGATTACCTGTAATTAATATACCTGGATGTCCCGCCCATCCCGACTGGATTACGCAGATATTAGTTGCGATCGCTACCGGACGCATAGCAGACATTGCTTTCGATGAACTAAATCGTCCCCAAACTTTCTTCAACACCTATACCCAAACAGGTTGTACGCGCAACGTCCACTTTGCCTACAAAGCATCAACCGCCGAATTTGGTCAGCGCAAAGGTTGCCTATTTTATGATTTGGGTTGTCGCGGCCCCATGACTCATTCTTCCTGTAACCGCATCTTATGGAACCGCGTTTCATCCAAAACTCGCGCCGGAATGCCTTGTTTAGGTTGCACAGAACCAGAATTTCCCTTCTTTGACCTCAAACCAGGAACCGTATTCAAAACTCAAACAGTGATGGGAGTTCCCAAAGAATTACCGCCAGGGGTGAACAAAAAAGACTACGCCTTACTCACAATGGTTGCAAAAGACGCAGCACCACCTTGGGCAGAAGAAGACTTTTTTACAGTTTAGTCATTAGTCATTAGAGAATGTTTGAAAAGTCTACGCTTGTATCCAGATCCCCCCTAGTCCCCCTTCAAAAGGGGGGAATAACCTTTTCAAAGTCCTCGTTTTTAAGGAGGATTTAGGAGGATCTAAAGTTTTGGATACCTCAAGCCACCATTTTTCAAACAACCTTTTATTGAACAAAAATGACCAAAGAAAAATAACAAATAACGAAGGACAAATGACAAATGACAATTCAATCATTAGATATTTCGCCCGTTGGTAGAGTTGAAGGCGATTTAGATGTCCGAGTTGACATTGAGAATGGGCGGGTAGTTAACGCCTGGACACACGCCGAACTATTTCGCGGATTTGAAGTGATCCTCCGCGGTAAAGATCCCCAAGCCGGATTAATTGTCACGCCTCGCATTTGCGGAATTTGCGGCGGTTCTCACCTAACTTGTGCATCTTGGGCATTAGATACAGCTTGGGAAACAGAAGTTCCCCGCAATGCAATTTTGGCGAGAAATCTCGGTCAAATTGTTGAGACAATTCAAAGCATCCCCCGCTATTTTTATGGACTCTTTGCTATTGATTTAACTAATAAAAAATACCGCAATAGTCGCTATTATGACGAAGCTGTGAGACGCTTTGCTGCTTTCACTGGCAAATCTTACGAACTCGGTATAACAATTTCCGCGAAACCTGTAGAAATTTATGCACTATTAGGCGGACAATGGCCTCATTCTAGTTATATGGTTCCCGGCGGCGTGATGTGCGCCCCTACTCTTACAGATATTACCCGTGCTTGGGCGCTTCTTGAATATTTCCGCACCAATTGGCTAGAACCAGTTTGGTTAGGTTGTTCTTTAGAACGCTACGAACAAATCCAAACTTATGATGACTTCAGAGATTGGTTAGATGAAGACCGCAATCATCGAGATTCCGACTTAGGTTTTTATTGGCGGATGGGTTTAGACATCGGCTTAGATAGATATGGCGCTGGTGTTGGTAAATATGTCACTTGGGGATATTTAGCCCATGAAGATAAATACCAAAAGCCGACTATCGAAGGGCGAAATGCGGCGATGATCATGAAAAGTGGAGTGTATGACAGCTTCGCAGACACTCACGTTTTAATGGATCAGTCATTTACCCGCGAGAATACAACTCACTCTTGGTACGATGAAGGGACAGCAGATATTCACCCTAGCGATCGCACCACTAAACCCACTGCAATCAATACCAAAGACTTCGATAACGCCTACTCTTGGTCGAGTGCAGTTCTTCACAAAGACTTCGGACGCTTGGAAACTGGCCCTTTAGCCCGTCAATTAGTAGCCGGTGGTAAACATGGCGAATCTTGGCAACATTACGACCCCTTCATCCTCGATGTCTTCAAAAACATGGGTGGTGCTAGTATTCATGTGCGTCAATTAGCACGAGTTCACGAACTTGTCAAGTTATATCGTCAAGCTGAACACTGTTTACGCGAATTCAAGTTAAACGACCCTTGGTATATTAAACCCACAGAAAAAGATGGCAAGGGTTGGGGTGCAACAGAAGCAGCACGTGGTTCCTTGAGTCACTGGGTAGAAATAGAAGGCGGTAAAATTAAAAATTACCAAGTTATTGCCCCTGGGACTTGGAATATCGGGCCTCGTGACGGTGAAGGAATCCGCGGCCCAATTGAAGAAGCGTTAATTGGGACACCCATTTACGATTCTAGCGATCCGGTGGAAGTTGGTCATGTGGCGCGATCGTTTGATTCTTGTTTGGTGTGTACAGTCCACGCCCATGATGCTAAGACTGGTGAAGAGTTGGCGCGTTTTCGCACAGCTTAAGTCTCAAAATTCTTCCGGCTTTCTATCACCATTTCTTCAATCCATCAGTTCTTGTAGCTGTTCAAGACTCATTTAGTCGTCATTAATGGCACTGCAAAACTTGAACAGCAGTCAACTTTAGATCGGGAAATACCAGTGAAGCGATCGCACTATCTCCTAGATACACCTTCTCCTCATAAAAACCCTCTACCCATTCCAGAACTGTCACTCGCTGTTGTATCGGATCAACAATCCAATACTCAAAAATACCCCGTGCGGCATACTCAGATCGCTTATAGCGATAATCACGACTACTCTGATTTGGACTTACCACTTCAACCACTAATAACGGCGGTGGCATCTCTGGCATTACCGTAGATCGTTTAGCCCCCTCCATCGCCGTCGCCAACTCTTCAGAAAACACCACTAAATCAGGAACGCGCACCCGTGAGCCAGTAGTCATAATTTCCGTTTTCATCGACAGCCGATAAGCAGGAATACCCAGTTGCACAAAGCAGACAAGGATAAACATGGCAATTCGTCGATTTATCTCACTCTCAGCCGTCATCAGAAGCAATTCTCCATCTTCAAACTCATAGAGAGCATCTGTACCATCGTCATAATTAAAGAACTCCTCAAGAGTCATATTCCCAGATGCAGCTTTATCTAATGTGATTGCCATAATCACCTTACCTTCTGGTAAAAACATCATTAGCTTACTATTATCACAATATCTCTAAGACTTACCCGTTTAATTTAATTATCAGGTGGGTTACAACGCTCACTTACAGCTTACTGAATTGGTCATCGAACTAAGCGATCTATGACAATCAGACTAAACTTACTTACCCTCTAGAAGCAATACTGAAAAACAGATTTATCAACGTTTTACCAAAAAATAGCCAATCTAACCAAAATACAATGTGAAGAATTGCTATTACCCAAAATACAACTTGATAAGAAACTTTGCTGCTTTTATGACGTAGCCTCTGTTGAGCAACAAATCCACCTAACCAACCACCCATAAATTCGCATAGATGTAAAGTGTTTTCTTGCGTTCTCCATTGTCCTTGTTGTGCGCGAGACTTATCATCGGCATATAGTCCAAAGGTAATGAAACTCATAACAGGATAAAGAATTAGAGGAATTGGGTTGCCAGTTGTTAGTGCAAGATGGATTGAACCCAACCCAGGTAGTAAAGATAGAAGTAATGTCTTTAATGCTAATGATGTAGATTTGTCTATGGTTCTGGATATAGATTTCTGTGGTGCAGCAGAAGATGAGGACTTTGATGTAACTCCTTTGATTGAAGCATTAAAAGCGCGTACCTTGCCATCTTTACTAGCTGTCAGTTGATAACAAACAAAATCACCAGCTTGAGGACGACGGTTAACGTCTTTCAATGCTGTAATGTGTAAAAAGACTTCTTGACTACCATCATCTGGTTGTATAAAACCAAACCCACGATCGTCTTTCCAGATGGTTAGCTGTCCTATATGTAAAGCAGATTTCATGAACAAATCACATATTTGTACTTTTATTATAATGTGCCCTGATTTACACAAAAAGATAACACCAAAATGCGTAGGCGTAGCCCATCGTACCCCATTGGGGAAGCAAGCTACGCGTAGCGTCTCGTAGAGAAGACATAGCGCCACCAACTTTTTTAACCGGAGAGTGAGAAGTGGGGAAATGGGGAAAAATAACCTATTCCTAATACCCTATTCCTAATGCCCTATTCCCAATGCCTTATATTCAAAACTCGTAGCGTACCACACTAAAACTTATAGAAATAGTGGGTTAGGCTTACGTTAATGCATTTGCATAAAACAGCAATTTACACGGTAAGCTTGTGTCTGATTTAGCGCTACATAATTATCTCCCTCGCGTTCCCGATGCAGCATTGCAAGAATACATAGAATGGTGTGTTTTAGAGCAAGCTCAAGCCGCAGAATGTAACTTTACTCCTGATAGAAGTAAGTTAGATAATTTACCACCAGAAGACTACGTTCCTAAACTGGTCGAGCAGTTCATGAAAGTTAAACCAGATCCAATTAAAGCTGGTTTGGTAGCTGCGATCGCAGGCAAAGAAGCAGACAAACATAGTTTATCCGGTTTAGCGATCGCTGCTGATTTTGTATCTCTTTATGTCAAGTATTTAATTCCTAAAGAAGGAAGTACTAAAGAACAAGCTGAAGAGATATTAACTAAAGTGTCACAAGATCAGTATGATAAACTGAATGAAATCGCCAAGAAACATGGTGTAGAGTTTTAGTTTCCTGCTGATAATTTAGTTTTTCAGAGGCTTTGTCTATATTTTGGACTTTAGACAAAAAGCTTTGTTTGCGAATATCATTCGTCGCAAACAAAGCTTCTGTCCATCATAAATTACCTGATTGTAGTAATACAACGCGATCGCTAAACTTAGCCGCCAGCTTGCGATCGTAAGTCAGTACTTGAGTGTCAGATTGAATTGCTGCTGCCACGAATAATGTATCGTAGAACGAATGACTTGCCTCAACTGCCAGTTTTAGAGCAACATCCCGAATTTGAGAGCTAGAAATCATTATATCAACCAATGCCTCAGCATCTTGCAGCGCATCTAAACCTATTTGCATGGGTAGTTGCCGAAATTGTATCCATTGCCAAATCACATTGCCCAACTCGGCAAACAACGAATCAGGCACTACAATCTGATCTACAGGTTCTAAAGCAGCGATCGCCTGTTCATACCTATCCTCTACGTGTAAGAGTGCATAAGCAAATACCATCGTATCAATCACCATCAGAGTCGTCCTTCTGATTTCCAAGTCTGCACCCGACTTTCTGATTCCATCGGTAATGCCTCTGCTCGTTGACGAATACGAGTAAGTACTTCATCCCGTTCTGAGACATCAGTTTCGGCAGAAGCTCCTAATCCTGCAATAGACATTAGAAAAGAAGACCCATGATTGTTTACTTCTTTTTGCCTTGTCGATTTATATTGAAGATATTCAACAAAGCTTGCTAGCTCAATTAATTTTTCATCTGGGAGAGCATTAATTGCCTCAATTAATGTCTGTCTATTTGTAGTCAAAGTATCCATACGCTTGACAAAAGGAAAGGATTGCTTTGACTTATTGTACTTTATGCGATCGCGGTGGTGACGGCTGAAGACATTGGCGTACAAAAAATGCTAACTATTATCGGTTGCGGCAATCTCAATCGCAGTGACGACGCAGTAGGCGTAATCATTGCCCAACGCTTACAAAAATATCTAGCTGAAAACCCTCATCCTCATGTGCGAGTTTATGACTGTGGCACCGCAGGGATGGAAGTAATGTTTCAAGCTAGAGGTAGTAAACAATTAGTAATTATTGATGCAAGTTCAACAGGTTCTGAACCGGGTGCTGTGTTTAAAGTTCCAGGAAAAGAACTGGAAGCAATGCCCGAACCTAGTTATAACTTGCATGATTTTCGTTGGGATAATGCTTTAGCCGCCGGACGGAAAATCTTTCACAATGACTTTCCCGAAGATGTCACAGTTTATTTAATTGAGGCGGCAAATCTTGCTTTGGGACTTGAGTTAAGTCCTGCCATCAAACATTCTGCTGATTTAGTTTTTGAAGAGGTAGCTGCACTTATCAAACAGAATATTAACTAATCCAAAATCCAAAATTTAATTATGCCCAATCTCGATAAACAGAAAGTTCATCTACCCTCATTTCAAAAGGTATACCTTGACTTTCTGGCGGACAAACACGGATTTTAGCACTGTTAACAATTCCATATAGCAATGTCCCCATTGGCACAATTTTTTGTAAAACACGCCAATTGATAACTTGATCGGGACATTCAATTACCAATGTCAGAGCATTGGCGTGGGTTGTGACATACCACCGACAATCAGACAGAAGATTTTGAATGGTGCGATCGCACGCTTCATAAAAGTATCTGCTAATAGAATCCTCTAGCTGTTGCCGCAGTATAATATCCGCAGATGTCGGTTGTATAGGATGTGAGTCATCACCATTAAAGTAATACATCTTTCTAGCCATCTCTCTTTAGCTTCCTGCTTATATTCCAATCACCATTCCATAAAGTACATCTTTATTTGTTTCTAATAGTTCTTGGGTTTCATCATCATAATAAGCACCAATCCCACTACATTGAATTCCCAAATAATTACTAGTTAAATAAAGTCTTTGTCCGAGAAAACCAGCTATTTGCATAGCAGTTTGATAGTTTAAATAATCTGACACGAAAAACAAAGTTACAGCGCCATCTCTAGCAATAGCCTGATTAATACATAAGTAACCTGTCTTTTCACTAAAATTACCCGTTTTAATCAGATGTGTACCTCTATATAACCCAGGTGTCATTCCCTCTATTCGATGCACCACTGAGTAAATTTCTATTTCCTCATAGTTTTCTGTCGGTATTGACTGTTGAAGTTGTTGCACTACATATAAATAATCTTCTTCAGAAATAGCCTCTTTCCGGAAACGTCTAATAGAACGTCTAGCCCAAACTGTTTGATAAAATTTCTCCCGATCGAAATCAAATTGAGGATACTCTAATTTCTGCTGGCGACTCTTTTCGAGAGCAGTTGCTTGATAGGCATCTTCAATAAATTGATTGGATTCAAAATAATCAGTACCAGAGACAAAAGGAACTTTCAGCCTTAAGTGTCTGATTTTTTTGTCTTGTACTTCTCCTGACACCGCACAAGCCGTGATAAACTCCTTATTCTCAAATCCCAAATCCGAATTGAGAGCGAATTTATCAAAGTCGAAAATTAGTTGTATATCTCGGTTGTGGAGAAAAGCTGAAGCTGCGATCGCACCTAAATGGTGTCCGCTATCTAATAAGCAATATCTTATGCTTCTATTTTGATATTTCCAGCTAGACCTATAATAAACACAACTAATTAAAAAGATGAATCCGTTGATACATTTACCCGGTATAATATAATTCTCTAACCCATCATCAATTAATTCATAGATGAGAGTTAGACAATTATTCTCAACTTCTACATGGTAAATACCATCTACTATTCCCTCAACCCCGCGAACCTGTACGTAAACTTCTGTAGGATACAGAGCGCCTGCTGATGGATTTACTCGCAGTTTATAAGGACTATCTTTATATACTTTTTCTAGTGTTATCGCACTGGTTAATGAGATAAAAGAATGAACAGGATTATTGAGATTTAATTTCACTCTCCGATAAAACTTGGGATAAACTTTAAATGCAGATGGCTGTGTTGAAGCATCTACATAATTTGGATCGAGTTGTACCGATAAGTAAGAATGCTTGGTAGCGTCATGATAAGCTTTGCCCGATATCTGACTTGATGGCATTTTTAATTATCCTTAAGACTTCTACGTTACTAGCAAAATCTATCGCTTTATAATCGTCTAAGTTTTTTAAAGATAAATTAGGATGATGTTGTAAAAGTAACTTGACAACTTCTATCTTTCCGGCTGATGCTGCGTACATTAAAACAGTTGCACCGTTATCATTTTGGTTATTAATGTCAATGTTATGAGCCAAGAGTAAATTAATTAAATCGTAGTGATTACCAAAACAAGCAAACCATAAAGCATTGTTGCAATCGCTATTTCGAGCATTAATATCCGCACCAGCATCAATTAGTTCTTTGACGACTGTATAAACTCCTTCTCTTGTAGCTTTCATCAAAGCTGTATCGCCATTTTCTCCTGGTTGATTCAAATCCCCAGGACTATAGCCTTTTGCTATTAACCATTGGCTTGTTGCTTCACTCAATTTTTGACTGTTGGTTCGATTCATAATTACTCCTAAGTTAACTTTTTTACTAATATAAATTTGCTTGGCAAATAGAATGGTGAGCATTGCTCACCATTTTTGCAAAAATGTTATTTAAATCCTTTTAACTTACATATATGCTATCAATTTTATAAGTTTAAATTATGAATCATTTATAAAGAACAGAAAACATTCTTCTTAAAAAAAGCTTGAAAAATAATGGAAAAGCAGTAATTTTTACAGTTTTCTTACATAAGATAGATTAATAGCAGATATAGGTGGATTTAGATCCCCGACTTCTTCAAGAAGTCGGGGATCTGCACTTGGACAGTAAGTGCGTATATTTTCAAATTTACTGACAATGATAAGAATATAAAATATTATCTACATCTTCGATGGTAAGACTTTGGTTATCAGCTAAAGCTTTCAATCTATGGGTAATATCTTTAAGCTGCGATAAATTAAAGGAAAGTCCTAATTCATTAGCTCGGTGATTAACCGCCTGTTTCCCAGCCAATTTATGATTAATTAAAATTGAGCGCGTTACACCAAAACTCCGGGGATTAATAGCTTCATAAGTCTCAGAGTTATTGAGCATAGCTTTAGTATGAATGCCAGCTTTATGACTAAAAGCACTCTCTCCAAAAACACAATGGTTAAAAGGAATAGAAATCCCAACTTTTCTCGCAACTAATTCATGCAAGTAACCAAGTTCTTCCAAGCGATATTTAGACTTAATCTGCTCTGGATTTGTAGCATATAACCTCGCAATAAATCCAGCTAGTGAGGTAATACCATTTCGCTCACCAATACCCAGAACACAAGTATCAATATGAGTTGCACCCGCTTCCAGTGCTGTATAACTGTTAGCATTTGCACATTCTGTATCATTATGACCGTGAAACTCAATATCTAAATTAGTGAACTGGCGCAAAGTATTCACTAATTCAAATACTTGCATTGGCGTAATAATTCCTACTGTATCGGCAATTCCTATGCGTTTGACAACTCCTAACTTTTCAATCTCAGAATAAATTGTAATTAAATCTTCTATGGGAGTGCGTGACGAATCCTCAGCCGAAAACCGTAACTCAATATCGGGGGCTTGTTGATGAATAAAAGTTAAAACGTCAGATGCTAAATCAATAATTTGATTAATATTTTTACCATGACTGAACTGACGCATCAAAGAAGAACTACCAATAGTTAAATTAATCCCAGCGACGCCTGTTGCTAAAGCGACTTTAGCATCTTCTAAGTGACAGCGAATGTGAGTTAATATTTTGGATGGCAAGCCTAACCGAGCCAATCTTTTACAGTCTTGTCTAGATTGAGGTGAAGCGATTGGTGACGTTAACTCTATATATTCCACTCCAAATGCAGCAAGGGCCTCAGCGATTTCGACTTTATCATCTGAAGAGAAATTGGCTTTGACGAATTGTTCACCTTCACGGAGAGTACTTTCTACAATTGCAAATTCAGATAGCGACATTGAGCAATCCCTATACTAATTCTTACTAAGGATATTCACTTATTAGTTTTTATATTAACAGATTTGCATAATCGAGAAATAATTGCTTTGGCTGATTCTTGGGGACTAGTTATAGTCTCAATTATAAGAGAGCGATCGCTTGTATCCATCACTTCTAAAATCTGTTTTGTCGGAACCGAATCATAGTTCTGACTCTCTTCCACAAATATTTTTAGTTTTTCTCGCAATTCTACACCTGTAATAACTTGTTTGCTTACAAGTTCTAAGATTTGTTGTTCTTCTTTAGGAGTAAAATAAGCAGAAGCCTCTGGTACGCCCAAACTAGCAAAATTGCTCAGTACTTCTGGGATAATTTGCATACGATCGTCTAATTCTTGATGAGCAATTCGATCAAAAGAATCATGACGTTTTATAAGCCTTTCTAAACGCACCGTATTTGGTGCGGTCAACATTACAAATTTGGCATTTTTTAAAGCTGTAGCTGCATAGCGAACCTCATTTTCACCACGCAAACTATCGAAAACTAACATAGAGTTGACTTCTTCTGGATTGATGTGTAGAGAAGCTAAAATGTGACCCATTCCACCAGGAAAGTATTCTCGATAAAGGCGAGTATAAGTTAAACGTTTAATCCGGCAATGTGGTTGCACGAGTTTCTCTTGCATTTTTAACATTGGTGCAATTATCACACGTTCGGTTAAAACACGACGATTAGGTAAAAGTGTAAAATCCAAGCCTTCTTCAGCCAAAGCTTTTGTGATTGTGCTTTTTCCCACGCCAGTCATACCTACTAGAATAAGTAAGGGAAAACTTGTTATTGGCAACCAGTCTTTAGGAACAGGAAATCCTACACCTACAACTGGACTTAAATGTTCAAAAAATAGATTTGGCCTTGTTGTATTAACTTGATGCTGCACAATATAAACCTCTTTTTAGTCTAGTTATTATAAGTACATAAATGTTTTACAGCCCCAGTATTTGTACATAATTAAAATAGCTGTGTTAAATGAATGATAATATCCATCAATAGTTAGTTTTTTTAAATTTTTTATCTTGCTTTTTTCAGTAAATGACCGCTCTGCCAATTTTTGTAATGCTCGTAAAGCAGAAATACCACCGTTAAGTAAATGAGAATTATTTCAAAATTATTAAGATATCTTAAATATAGCTAGTTTTAAAATCAAAACTTGCTAACTTAACTAAGGTATAAAGAGTTCAAGTTAGTGAATTAAAAACATGGAAATTAGCGCTCGTAATTCTCTTAAGGGTACTGTCAAAAAAGTTGTACATGGTTCAGTTAATACTGAGATAACTTTAGAACTAGCGCCAGGAGTAGAGCTAGTGTCAATAATCACAAAATCATCAGCAGAAAAGCTAGGACTTGCAGAAGGTAAACAGGCTTATGCCGTGATTAAAGCATCAGATGTGATAGTTGCTGTTGATTAAAAAATAGAGTTGGCTTCTTTTGCAAGCCACTCTATTTTCATATCAAATTGCATTTATATAATATTAGTGACCAAAAGAGTGCAATAGCTTAGTTTAGTGTAATTACAGCAATTATATTAGATTTTTAAGAATTGAATATCATGGATACCCGATTTATTTAAAAAATCGGGTATTTTTTTAGCAAAAATTAAATAAGGCTATACATAAATGCTAACTTATGTAATTATCAATAACGCGAACATAAATGGCTCGGACACTTTTTAAATCTAGTACAAAATCTCTGTTATCAATATTGGGAATAAAAGAGGGAAAGTCTTGTTTTATAGTGATATTTTTTCCTTCTATTATTCCTATTGATATAAGTTTTTTTAAAATTGTTTTATCCTGAATTTTGCAGAAAGTGACGATTCCTTGCTCTCCTGCTCTCAATAACTCTAATGAGCAACCAGTAACACTAAAGCTGGTAAACATTTTAATTATAAATTAGGAATTGTGAAAGGAAGAAGGAAGTATATTTTCATCCTTCATCCTTCATATTTTATTTGGTCGCTAAAGGCAGCAACCAAAGTAGTAACTTAGACCAGATATGCTTCTTGATGTGTCTTAATTGTGCAATTAGAACGAGGATAAGTTACACAAAGTAAAGCATATCCTTTAGAAACCTGATCGTCATCTAAAAAGTTTTGATCGTCTTGATTAACTTCACCTTCGACAACTTTACCAACACAGCTAGAACAGGAACCTGCATGACATGAAAAGGGCAACTCAATACCATTTTCTTCTGCTGCTTCTAAGATGGTGGTCTCTTCGTCAACTTCAATTGTGGTGTCGATGTCTTCTTTTTTGTTGATTAATCTAACTTGATAGGAAGCCATTTTTCGATTCTCCTCAAACGTTATACAGTTGGTGTAATTTCTGAAGTATTTGAGCAACCTATCCTACTTTTTGCTTCCCTTCTTCTTACAGAGATGCTAAGTTTAGTTAGCTTCTTTATAGGGGTAAGGGATGCAATGCGAATTAGAAGCTACCTCAAGAGCATTGAAATTCTGCGGAGTGCTTCTAAAATTGACTTAGCGCTAACGGAATGATGTTAGCTGCAAGGTACACCAGTAGGCGTACCATCGTCTGTTTTGAAGGACTTTCCACAACCGCAGGTATCAGTTGCATTGGGGTTGATGAATTTAAAACCGCTTTCCATCACTCCCTCAACGAAGTCAACGATAACTCCGTCTAATAACGGCGCACTTTTGGCATCAACGTAAACTACCACTTTGCCTTGATGACTTACCAAATCATCTGGTTGGGGTTTGCTGGTGATATCGATCGCATATTCATAGCCACTGCAACCACCATCTTTTACCGAGATGCGAACACCTTTAGTTGCGCCATTAGCGTCGGGTGCCGAACCTTTGAGGAATGCCCGCAGATGAAATTCTGCTTTTTCTGATAAAATAACGGCCATGAAGTCTCCTGATTTGTAGCGATTAGTTGTTCTGATTTCAGGTGTGGGTTGTCATTTGTCAGTTGTCATTTGTCTTTTGCTAATGACTATTCTGTGTAATACCTGTGGGTTCCATCGAATTGGATTGCGCGTGTCTCCAAGGCGCACTATTGCCGCATACTGGACAAGAGCGATCGCGGTGAGAACGGCGTTTAGCAAATTCCATCCGATTTAGGTCGATTGTCAGCAATTGCGACAATAGAGGCTGACTAAACCCGGTGATCAACTTGATGGCTTCCAAAGCCGTTAAACAAGCTAGTGTCCCAGAAACAGCGCCTATAACTGAAAAGCCGCGCTGATCCCAATCAGGCTTTTCTGGAAATAGACAAGATAAACAAGGAGTCACACCAGGAATAATCGTTGTCAGGTAAGCCTCCATTCCATTCATTGCGGCTTCTACCATTGGCTTACGCGATCGCACACAGGCTTCATTTAACAAATTGCGCTCTGTAAAATTGTGGGCGCAATCAAGAGCCATATCAGCAGATTGCACTAACGAATCTACATTTTCCGGGGTGATGTAATCATGAACAGCTTCCACTTGGACATCAGGATTAATCGCATCCAGAGTTTCTTTAGCTTTGAATACCCTTGGCTTACCTACCCAATCATCAGTCATGAGAACCTGACGATTCATATCATCTTGCCGCAAATCACCACCCCGGACTAGAATTAGCCGCCCAACGCCCGCTACTGCTAAGTAAAGCGCCGCCGTACCGCCTAATCCCCCCACACCTGTAACCAAAACCGTCGCTGACTTCAGGCGTTTCTGTGCTGTTTCGCCAAAATTCGGAAGCATCATTTGGCGACGATAGCGTTCTAATTCGGTAGGCGTTAGGTTAACCAATTTATACCTCCTAATCAGAAGTGATTTCTGTCAGTGTGACTACATTTTTCGGCTTGTCGTTAAACACTTTGAACAGCTTTTGTTCGTAAGCTGTCGATTCGGTAAATAACTGATAAGCTTTTTGCAAAGCCAATGAATATTGATTTAATTTCTCTTCTTGACTCAAGTCAGGAGAATTATCATCAATTTCCTGCATATGTTGAGAAAACTTTTTCAGAATATGTAGACGATGCACATTCACAACTTCTAAGTCGTAGGACATATTAAAGAATTGAAAAAATTCTTCTGCATCTACGAGCTTCTTGAATTCATCAAGTGTTCCAGTCATTTAGCATTCTCCAATTGTTTCAGATGTTGCTTAAGTTCATCTAACTGGCGATAGATTTCATAAGTTGCGGCGGCAACATCCATTAGTTGTTTGTAATCTGTTGGCAGGCCTTCGGCTAAATCATGCAGATCCATTTTCATTTGACCTGCTTTGCTGTTGAGCCGTCTGATTTGTCCTTGTAGTTCCTCAATACTCGTTTCTTCTGCTTGCACAATCAGCCACTCCTTTTCTAAAAGTTAGGAGTTATAAGTTATGAGTTATGAGTTATAAATCAGTAACTGTAAATCATGAATTATCAGTTAATAGTTAATTCAACTCCTCACTCCTAACTCCTCACTCTTTAAATTTTGCCAACTTCAGGAAAACGTTTCGCCAAATCAAGACCTTTTTTGACGTAGTTTTCTCCCTCTTCTGCTAATTTCTCTACTGAGTCAAAACCAAAGCGTTGAGCATCTCGCAAGGTTTTTACAGCTAGCAAGAGACGACCAGAAAAAACTAGCGCCCAGCCAAATCCTTCATGGCTCAAATCAACTACAACCTGAGATATCAAGCCTGTTTCTTGTTCAATTCCAGCCGCTACAGCCCGAAAAAATGCCATAATTCGTGCTTGTGTGATCGGATCGACTTCACCCTCAACGGAGATTTCCCGTTTCTTTTGTTTGGTGACAATAAAGGGTTTGAGAATTAACTCATCCGACCAAGTACGATAAACTCCATAACTGTCTTGACCACGAATTTGTTTGATTAATACCTTAAGGAAAGGTGAGTTCAAGACTTCAGTTGTAGCAGTTCCGTTAACACTATTATTTGTGGTCATACTGTTGCTTCGTCTTCAATTTCATCAGCAAAGTTTGTGGTTTTTGGCTGTAAAGCTTTACGCAACCAAGGTGGAGGATTACCTTTGAGGGTTTTCACTAGCTTATTTAGCACTTCACTAATTTCTTCTTCTTCCGATCGCGCCTTCACTGGGGTGACACCTTTCTTGATTAACCGAGCGGCGGCGCTACCACCAATTGCTGTTACGTAAATAATCGTACAGTCGCCTATTGACTCAAGTTTTGGGGTGATTTTGTCTTCATTTCCATCTTCCTTGAGTTCACCTTCAAAGGTGAGGGTTTCTACGAAGTGATATCCCTCATCGGAAATTTCGTAAACATCAATCATTTTTGCCCATCCGAAGTGGGCATTAATATGAACTCGGTCACTCGTCGTGAAGGCTATTTTCATTGTAATTCTCCTCAGTTTTGAATTTTGAAGCAATACGGTTCAGTTAGTGATATTTAGCCTCGGAAGATCCCCCCAACCCCCCTTAAAAAGGGGGGCTAATTTAAGATTTGCTCTATTCCCTCCTTTTTAAGGAGGGTTAGGGAGGATCAATTCTTAACTGAACTGTTTTGAATTTCAAGTGTGAATTCAAAACTCAGCGCTCACAGTTCCGAACTCTTGGAACTGCTTAACTCTCGCTTCTTCTGCCTCTAAAAACAGGTTGCCGATGCCAAATAAAAGCTCCATTGTGCCTCGATAGCCAACTTTGGTAAATTGACCATTACCTAAGCGGTCATAAATAGGCAATCCTAGACGATAAAGAGGAATCGAGAGCCGTTTAGCGATCGCACCCACATTCGAGTTACCAATCAGCAAATCAGAACCACCCGCTAAACTCTCAAAGTCTTCTAAGTCGCCGATGGTGATGCTTTTAACTGGGAGTTTTTCTAAAAGGTGCGATCGCGTGGTTGTCACCACAGCATGAATTTGCGCTCCCATCGATTGCAGAAAATGCACTGTTGACCACAACAAGTCTGGTTCCAGTGCTAAGGAAACTCGTTTTGCACCGAAGTAAAAGTGAGTGTCCAACATCGCATCTTGCAACTGACGGCGTTGGCGGCGGTATTTTTCGGGTACGCTGTTACCGCTCAGAAACGCTAATGCTTGGATAAACTCATCTACTGGTTCTAATCCAGTCAGTTCGCCAAACACCTCATAAGGTGTGCCAAAGCGTTCTTCGAGAATCTTGGCAGCCCCCCGCATACTTTCACCTAATGCCAGGGTAAAGGCAGAACTACCTACTTCTCGTAGCTGTTTTAAGGTAGTCCCACTGACTGTAACCGCACTATAACTATCCTCTAAATGTCCATCTAGAGAAGCGCCAAGGTCAGGTACAAAGATCGGCACTAATCCGAAGGATGTGACTATCTCTTTGATTTCCTGTACATCCCCAGGTGTGAAAGCAGAACCCGCCAAAATCGTGACTTGTTCAGTTCTGAGTCCACCTGCGCGAGGAATTTCCTTAACGATGCTTTCTACAGCAACAGCAAAACCATCTTGCAACGCACCTTTAAAATCTGGAGTTGGTGCAAAAACGATCGCTAAATCATTCAATTCGGGATGGCGATCGCGGATTTCCTTAAGAAACCCTTCAATATCATCGCCTCTAGTTTCCGTTAACCCAGTACTACATAAACCAATAATTTCCGGGTTAGCCTTTTCCACCAGAGTGAGAATTGCTTGCTCCACATTCTCTTCACCACCCAAGATTGTAGTGACTTCTGTCATTGCTGTAGTAGCTAGGGGAATGGCTTCCCGAAAATGCCGCACGAGGACAACTTTAGCGAAAGCAGTACAACCTTGAGAACCGTGGAATAAGGGCATCGTCCCTTTCAATCCCAAAAAGGCTAAGGTTGCGCCCAAAGCTTGACTTTGCTTGAGGGGATTAACTGTCAGTGCTTTGTTAGAAGCGGTAACGATCGCCATTAAACTTCCTCCTCTTCTTCCCAAGGAGCGGGTTTGCGTATTTGTTCCCAAATTGGGCTATACAGAGCTTCGTACAATTCCCGCGCCATCTCAATCATTCCTACATAACCTGCATAAGGATGGTGGCGTTCTTGGTTGATATCAAGGAAAGGAATTCGAGCTTTCAAAGCGGTGTATTGGTTACGTCCACCAGCAATCAGCATATCTGCGCGAGTGTCTTTAACCAGTTGTAGCAATTCTTGAGCGTTGCCTTTCTCCAGCATGATGCCATCGTTGCCAATCAACTTCTTGATTTTGGCTTTATCTTCCTCAGTACTTTTCCGAGTACTAGTAGCAACAACTTCAATGCCTAAGTCTCTAGCAGCCGAAATAATCGACCAACTCTTGACACCACCTGTATACAAAACAACTCGCTTACCTTTGAGTCGAGCGCGATAAGGAGCCAATGCTAAATCTAAAGCAGCCGTTTCATCTGCAATTAGCTTTTCTGTCCGCTCCTGTAAATCAGCGTCGCCTAATTTAGCAGCGATATTTCGCAGACAACGATTCATATCATCGATGCCGTAGAAAGACTCTTCAATGTAGGGGATGTTGTAACGCTCCTCCATCTTTCTCGCCATATTGAGCAGCGCTCGTGAGCAGATCATGACGTTGAGCTTGGCGCGGTGGGCGTAGCGAATTTCATCGTAGCGAGCATCGCCCGTAATTTTAGACAGAATACGGATGCCTAATTTTTCTAGCAGTGGTGTTACTCCCCACATTTCCCCGGCGATATTGTATTCACCGATTAAGTTAATATCATAGGGCGTTGTATGTTCTGGTTCTGCTGTTCCGACAACATATTCTAATAAAGCTTCACCACCGAAACGGTTGCCCAGATTTTTACTGCCAATGAATCCTGGAGCAATGACGGGAACAACAGGAATACCAATTTTTTCAGCCGCAGCTTTGCAGACAGCATCCATATCATCGCCAATTAAGGCTGTAACGCAAGTGGCGTAGACGAATACTGCTGCTGGTTGGTAGCGCTCTTTGAGTTCCAGAATCGCTTTGTAGAGTTTCTTTTCGCCACCGAAGATGACATCATTTTCACCCAAGTCAGTGGTAAAGCCCATTTTGTAGAGTTGAGGGCCAGACGACAGACTACCACGACTGCCCCAGGAATTACCAGCACAGGCGATCGGCCCGTGGACTAGATGCGCTGCATCTGCGATCGGCACTAAAGCAATCATTGCACCATCAAAGGCACAGCCCCCTTGAGCCGCGCCAGGTTGTGCCTGTTGAGCGCATGATTTGTTTTTCTTTTCGGCTTGTTTGTGCTGATTATGTTCGCATCCTGTCTCAGTCAGCAGCTCGTTGATTTTGCCTTGGGTGCTTTTCATCTCTCTTCTCTTAATTGTTAATTGTCCTTTGTCATTTGTTCTTTGTCATTTGTCCTTTGAATAACTAACAACTAACAACTAATGACCAATGACTAATGACTAATGACCAATGACTAACAAATGTATTTAGTGACATCCTCTCCACATACATCAGCAAGGTAAGATAGAGCGCGAAAACGCAATCCTACAAATTCGTCATATAAAGGATTGAGTTTACATAGTGGTGGGATATCAATACACTTCCCAAATAATTTAATTTGTCGCTCAAAGGGACAACAACAAGGAATTGTTTGGCAAATTAGATGAGCGATGCGATTATTTTTAACCTGAATTCCATCTACTACAAGGCGCAACGGATTAAGAAGATTGTGGAACCAACCTGGTTTTTTCTGATTAGGTGGATGGTAATTAGGATGAGGATGAGTGTGAGTGTGAGTGTGTTCGTGAGTGTGATTGATGGTTTCCATGTATAAATCCCTTGGGTAAATGCTATCAAGAAAAAGGGGAGTTGGGGATTGGGAATTGGGGATTGGGTTTGGATATTTCCCTACTCCCTATTCCCTACTCCCCTTCTTTACCCTTTAATTAACACGTTGTGTTTCTACGCAATTTCTAACGAATCAAGTCGTAGGAAATATCTGTCTTAGAAGGAATGTTGGTGTTGCGATCGATTTCTTCAAACAGGGTGTTTACAGTCCAGTTGAGGAGGTTGATTATACCTTGATAACCAATGGTGGCGTAGCGGTGTAGGTGGTGGCGATCCATGATGGGGTAGCCGATTCTCACGAGGGGAATCTTGGTGTCGCGCCACAGGTACTTACCGTAGGTGTTACCAACTAAGAAGTCTACTGGTTCGGTGAACAACAATGAACGCATGTGCCACAAATCCTTACCACCCCAAACAGTTGCATGTTGACCGAAGGGGCTAGAAGCAAGCAGTTCTTTCATTTCTGCTTCAAATACGTCGTTGGTGTTGTGAACCAAGATATGCACAGGTTCAGCACCCATTTCTAGCATAAAGCCAACTACGCTGTATACTAAATCTGGTTCGCCGTAGATAGCGAAGCGCTTGCCGTGAATCCATGAGTGGGAGTCAGTCATGGCATCAACTGCCTGACCACGTTCAATTTCCAATTGTTCGGGAATGGGGATACCACTCAATTCGCTGAGTTTCATCAAGAACTCATCAGTACCCTTAATGCCCCAAGGACGGGAAACTGAAGTTGGTTGCTTCCATTCCTTTTCGATGTACTCGCGGGTTTTGAGAGTAGAGTGTGCTTGCAGAGCGATCGTAGCTTTCCCATTAATTGAATCTTCTGCATCTTCTAGCTTTGTACCACCTGGGTACATATTGAATTCACCTGTGTTTGGTGAATCTAGGTAGTCGCTGTTGTCGGCTAGAATTGTGTAGTCAAAGCCGAACAGCGAAGCAATCCGCTTGATTTCGCGGTTGTTGCCTACGTAGGTGTCAAAACCTGGGATGAAGTTGATTTTACCATTGCTGGTTTCTTTCTTATGACCTGCGGTCAGGTTAGAAAGAATTCCCTTCATCATGTTGTCGTAACCAGTGATGTGGGAGCCAACAAAGCTAGGGGTGTGAGCGTAAGGTACTGGGAAATCTTGAGGAACTGAACCAGCTTCCTTGGCGTTGTTGATGAAAGACTGTAAGTCATCACCAATTACTTCTGCCATACAGGTGGTGCAGACAGCGATCATCTTAGGCTTGTAGAGTTGGTAAGAGTTCGCCAACCCGTCGATCATGTTTTGCAGACCACCAAACACGGCTGCATCTTCAGTCATTGAAGAAGATACACCAGAGAATGGTTCTTTGTAGTGACGGGTTAAGTGGGTGCGGAAGTAAGCAACGCAACCTTGAGAACCTTGAACGAAAGGTAGGGTACCTTCAAAACCAACAGCAGCAAAGATTGCTCCTAATGGTTGACAACCTTTAGCAGGGTTAACGGTTAAAGCTTCACGAGCGAAGTTCTTTTCACGATAATCCCAACCTTTTGTCCACTCTGCAACCCGTGTTACTTCTTCGGCTTCGTGACCGTTTTCAAACTGCTTTTTGTTTTCAAATAGCTGTTGGTACTCAGGTTGGTGGAATAACTCGACGTGATCTTGAATTTTTTCTGGATTCTGAGGCATTTCTGGATCTCCAAGGTTACTGAATTCTTTACTGATTGAGGAATGAAGATTTAAGGCGGGAGTAGGAATATGATTCAAAATTCAAAATGCAAAAATCAAAACGAATTTTTAATCTTTCAATTTTGAATTTTGTATTCCCAACTCCCCCCTGGGGTTTTAGCCCCAGGTTATCCTTACTTATCTCACTCTCCCATTTCCCTAAACGGCAGCCTTAGCCTTAGCTTCAGCCTTCTTAGCCTGAGCTTTTTCATTCCAAGGAGCGCCAATTAATCCCCAGGTTGGGCTGTTGAGTGCCAAGTCCATGTCACGTGCGAAGATGGCGAAGCCGTCATAACCGTGATAAGGGCCGGAGTAATCCTTTTAGTGGTTTAATTATTTTCAACTGTCTAATGTTTGCAGTAAACAGTGTCAGCGATAAGCATTGTTCGCTAATAACACATTTATTTTTAGGCTAAATATAGGCTAAAAAGACAGCATAATTCGGCTCAGGACTCACGCATCATTTAAATGTTGTCCTGAGCCAAGGCGATTAAACAATCGCCCATTTTTTTGCTCATCTCTGCAAGCACAGCAGCAAAAAGAACACATGAGAACGAAAGTACTACTAGAATTAGAGAAGGTTAATCTGCGTTTGAAGTCTGCAAAGGCAAAGGTGACTATTAGAGAATCGAATGGAAGTCTGCAATTACGGGCGACGTTACCAATTAAACCGGGAGACAAAGATAGTAATGGTATTGGGAGAAAACAATACAATATCAGTTTGAATATTCCTTCTAACTTGGATGGACTCAAGACGGCTGAGGAAGAAGCCTATGAATTAGGGAAGTTAATTGCTCGGAAAACTTTTGAATGGAATGATAAATATTTAGGTAATGAGGCAATTAAGAAAGAATTTAAAACTATAGGAGAATTACTCGAACAATTTGAAGAAGAGTATTTTAAGACTCATAAACGAACTACCAAAAGCGAGCATACTTTTTTTTATTACTTTTCCCGAACTAAACGATTTACTAATCACCAAGATTTAGCGATCGCTGAAAATTTGATAAGTTCAATTGAACAAATAGATAAGGAATGGGCTAAATATAATGCAGCTAGAGCTATATCGGCATTCTGTATGACATTTAAAATCGAAATCGATTTATCTAAATATTCCAAAATGCCTGAGAATAGTTCCCGCACTATCCCTACAGATACGGAAATAGCTGATGGAATTATCAAGTTTGAAGATTATTTGCATAACAGAGGAAATCAAGTTAATCAAAATGTTCAAGATAGTTGGCAACTTTGGCGTTGGACGTATGGAATGTTAGCAGTTTTTGGTTTACGTCCACGGGAACTTTTTATTAATCCCGATCTTGATTGGTGGTTGAGTCAAGAAAATACAGATTTAACCTGGAAAGTTGATAAAGATTGTAAGACTGGTGAGAGAGAAGCATTACCATTACATAGACAATGGATTGAGGAGTTTGATTTGAGAAATCCTAAATATTTGGAGATGTTGGGGAGTGCGATCGCTAAAAAAGATAACACAAATCATGCTGAGATAACGGCGTTAACACAGCGAGTTAGTTGGTGGTTTCGCAAGATAGGATTAGATTTTAAACCTTATGATTTACGTCACGCTTGGGCAATTCGGGCGCATATTTTGGGAATACCAATTAAAGCGGCGGCGGATAATTTAGGGCATAGCGTGCAAGTTCATACGCAAACTTATCAGCGTTGGTTTTCGCTAGATATGCGGAAGTTGGCGATTAATCAGGCGTTGAGTAAGAGGAATGAAGTTGAGTTGATTAGAGAGGAGAATGCTAAGTTGAGGATGGAGAATGACAAGTTGAGATTAGAGATTGAGAAGTTGAGAATGGAAATGGTTTATAAACACAATTAAATTTACTGATAAATTCTATTAAATTTAGAGAATTTGCTATGATTTATAGGTGAAAAATCATCCAAATAAACCCATTAAGATATTTATGTCGGCTACTGACATTGGAACACTGATTGTTAAGTCACCTGAAACTCTAGGCGGTCGTCCTCGCATTGCTGGTACTAGAGTTTCTGTTCAACGCATTACAGCTTGGTACAAACTTGGGCTGAATGCAGAAGAAATTGCTGAACGTATGGGTAATGTAAATCTTACACAAGTCTATGCCGTTCTAACTTATTATCACGCTAATCGAGAGGAAATTGAGGCATATATTTCTGCTGAAAAAGCAGATTATAAGCGATTAGCTACAGAAATGGGGCAAGCAATATGAGTCAAATTCGATTATTTATTGATGAAGACTCAATGGATCAGGGATTTATCAAAGCATTGAGAGCAAGGGGAGTAAATGTTACAAGTGTTGGTGAAGTTGAAACGATTAGTTCTAGCGATAAGGAACAACTGACTTTAGCAACTGAACTGCAAAGAGTTTTATACACATTCAATGTTGGTGATTTTTGCCAGTTGCACAGCATCCACATACAAAAGAAACGAAGGAAGTCATGCAGGGATTATAATTTCATCGCAAGATTACTCGATTGGTGAACAAATGCGAAGAGTATTCAAGCTGATGGCAGCTAAGTCAGGCGAAGAGATGATAAATCAATTGGTGTTTCTTAGTAATTACGCTGAAGATATATAAATATAGTTAATATACGTAAAAACATATGTCCGTTTTAACTGAAGCTCTTGAGTTTGTTGGTAATTGGGTGCAGCAATATATGCCAAATCATCCTGCTGCAATGAACCGAGGATTGAGCCGTGATGCAATTGAGGCAAAAGCTAAAGAACTTCCCTTTTATTTACCAGAAGAAATTTATGAACTTTATCAATGGAAAAACGGTGGTGTAAATCCTTTTCTTCCTCACCCCGATGCTTGGGATCTTGCCAGATTCTTCTCATTGGAAGAAGCAATTAGTATTGCTCAAGATTGGAAAGGTTCTTTTCATTTGTTTCCCCTTTTTATGGTCGAGGATGGTGGATACTTTTTTGTGGGAACGCAGGAAAAATGTCAAACTGCTCCAATTTATTGCAACGATATTCCTGAAGAAGTGGTTGAAAGAGAGCCAAACTATCCTAGTTTGACTAGCATGGTACAAGAGTTGGTTGAGGAGTTGAGAAGCAGAAGTTAACCCTGTATTGCTGATTGCGATCGCACCCCTCCCAAAGCATACATCGTCACGAAGGTGATTTACTCAAAAACAACGCCGCGATAAATTTCTGCCATCGATAATGCGATCGCAACTGAATCTAAAGAAATAGATACCTTTAAGCTGCTAAAATCACTGAGCAACCAACCTTCAGCTTGTTTACTGTAGCGTTCCACAAAAGGTTCATCTTGCTCGACTAATAAATATTCGCTAAAACTTGGAATTGATCGATACATCTGAAATTAAACCTATTAGACATAAAAGTGAAAATGAATGTAGAGACGTAGGTAGCACTGCTACGTCTCTACAAGGATTCTGGATAAAGCATATTTAATTTCTGGAGATGTCTACCATATAAAAAGCCTGTTTGTGAGTAATCATCGCAAACAGGCTTGACTTTTTTATACTTCTAATTAAGCTTGCTCCCAAAGCTGACGTACATAGTCAGGGAGCGCGCCAGCAATTTCCTGAATCCGCTCTTCGGAAAGTTCGTCTTTGGTAGCAGAAAATACTGCTTTCACTGCCTGTTCTGCTTCGACTGATCCTGGAACTCCTCCTTCATTAGCAACCCGCGTTAGAAATAGCTTGGAATCAATTCCAATGGGAGCAGGGCCTTTTAAAGGTTGACGGATTCGACTTAAAAATCTCACAACAGGATTGGTGTCTTTCCAGAGTTCAGCCACTTCAAACTGGAGTGCTTTTTCATCTGTAGGTATAGCTTCTGTATGCAGTTCTGACTCGACGCGATCAATTGTGTCCGTGGTCATTAAGTCACGCATAACGCGATACACAACTTCGGTAAAGTCTCTTGCGTCATACAAATCTGCAAATCCGCTTCTAACCATGACTTTTTCAAGAAAAGAGTGATGTTCGTCAGCGATCGCAGTTCGATTATCTTCAATCTCCGTTGGGTCAACTTCTGGAATATTTGTTCTAAAACTTTGATCTGGCATTGTTTTTTCTTCTGGTTATTAATTTTGATTTATGCTTACCTTATGTAAGGTCGCACAAATCAAAAACCCTTAGTATCATCCAGAAGTTTGAGATGCCATTTATTCAAAAGTTAGAAATTCATCTGATTTGCATAGATATAGGTAATAGAACTACCCCTCTAAAAAGGTTCTGGCTAACACATATTTAATTTCTGGAAATATCATATCTATTGAGTAAAGCAATACTTTTAGTGTTTTTGCTCGTTGTAGACATCACCCATTGGTATCAAAAAACAGTCAAAATAGATGAGTTAGTATAAAAGCAGCCGAAACAAAGATGGTAGAAACAACAAACATCGAAATTCACACTTCCTATATCAAAGTTCCTAACAATGGCTTAGAAATCGATGCTTACTTAGCTCAACCAGCACAAAATGGAACCTTTGGTGCAGTTATAGTTTTTCCAGAAATTTTTGGTATCAACAGTAATATTCGAGATATCACCGAACTAATCGCTAAACAAGGTTATGTAGCGATCGCCCCAGCGATGTATCAACGTACTGCTCCCGGTTTTGAAGCTGACTTTAGCCCAGAAGATGTTGGGTTTAGTCCAGAAAGCTATAGGCTGGGGTTGGAATACTATCAACAAGTAAAATATCAAGAGATATTCAGCGATATTCAAGCTGCGATCGCTTATCTCAAAACTCTACCTAATGTCAAAGATAATGCCATCGGTGTGATTGGTTTCTGTTTTGGCGGTCATGTTGCTTATATGGCTGCAACTTTACCGGATATCAAAGCCACAGCTTCGTTTTATGGTGGCGGGATTACCACTGCTAATTATGGTGAAGACACTCCAACCATTAATCGCACTTCAGAAATTAAAGGTACTATTTATGCATTTTTTGGTACAAGAGATGCATTAGTTTCTCAAGAAGAAAACGAGCAAATTGAGGCAGAATTAAAGAAACATCACATAAATCATCGTGTATTTCGATACGATGCAGGACACGGATTCTTTGCTGGATTCTTTAAAGATCAATACCCATTTTTAGAGCAGCATCCAAGTTATAACCCAGAAGCGGCTCCTGATGCTTGGCAACATGTTTTAGAATTGTTTCAAAATCACTTGTAATTCGGCTTGTCGTAAATATCGCACTCTTGTCTAATGAGTGCGATACTTTAGTCTTTAAGCTTTTGAGTTTTTAAGCAGTAATTGACAACCACATAAAAACGGATTTGGACTTTCTATGCGATCGTCTGCAAGTACTTCAATGAGAAGCTTGCTGTTGTAAATCAATTCATCATAATCCATCAATGCATCCCATTTGATCTTGCCAGTGGGGAAGCCTAGTTGTGAAGAACTATCAGATATTAATTCTTGCCATTTCTGAATCTCTGGATCTTGGGATTTGCAGTAATCGAGAATGGCAATCAAGGCACCAGGCTTAGTAACTCGCAGGATCTCTGCAAGGGCGCGGACTGGATCGCTAACGACACAGAGGGTAAATCCCGATGCTGCTGCATCAAAAGTATTATCAGGAAAATCAAGATTGCAGAGATCCAATACCTTGAAGGTGATGTCTGCGGATACGTGCTTTTTACGTGCTTCATCCATCATCTTCTCAGAAAGATCGACACCGACGACACTTACACCTTCAGGATAGGCTGGAAGATTAAGACCAGTTCCTACCGCAGCATCCAATACGGTTTGTCCTGGCTTTAGCTGCAAGGAAGCAATTAAGGGTTCGCGCTCGATGTGCCAGTAACGCTTCATAATTGCGTCATAATCCACCGATCCCCGATCGTAGGTTTCAATCACCTGATGTATTTGCATAGATTTTTTAACAAGCAGAACTACTGATTTTAACTATCTGTTCAACTGTATAATCTGTTAGCGCCCAAAATTTGCATATTCTCTGACCAATAAAAAAACTTCATAGTATATTCTATTACCAACAAAATAACTTTATAATACACAGATTCTCCGATATCCTTTGACTGAACAATATCTATAGCAGCGAAGTGACAAGAGGAGTTGGTGTATTATCAAAAATTGCGATGCCTCCGGCGGGCTACGCCTACGCACCAATGGCACTGTTGCAATCGTGCAGAGCGATCGCTCTAAACAGCAAATCATTGTTCAAGCGTTCGGATATTAGCAAAAGTATTGTTACTAACAGCACTTTACAAGTCAATGAAGTACACCCCTCCTCAACTTGAAATCTGCTGTATAATCCAAAACTCTCTACATCTTCCTGTTCCCCCAAGCCTCAGCGATAATTCATAGTTCAATCATTCCTTAGTTGCAGAGGAATCTGAATGATAAACTCGGTTCCTTTTCCAGGAGTTGAGAAACACTCTAGTTTACCGCCATGTTTTTCTGTGACGATTTGGTAGCTGATAGACATACCCATTCCGGTTCCTTTGCCAACGGGTTTGGTGGTGAAAAAGGGATCGAATATTCGTTGCTGAAATTCGTGAGAAATACCAACTCCATTATCAGCGATCGCCACTTCCAACCACATTAAATTAACTACCGATGTGCGAATCTTAATTTGACTGGGATTTTCCTTAATTTCCTGATAAGTAAGCTTAATATTATTTTCTTCTAACGCATCAATTGCATTTACTAAAATATTCATAAATACCTGATTGAGTTGTCCGGCATAGCATTCTACTAAGGGTACAGTGCCATAGTCTTTAATCACCTCAATTTCAGGTTGTTCTGGTTTAGCTTTCAGGCGGTGCTGTAAAATCATCAAAGTACTGTTGATGCCTTCATGAATATCGACGCGTTTAAATTCCGCTTCATCGATGCGAGAGAAATTCCGCAGCGACAGTACAATTTGACGAATGCGATCGGTGCCTACTCTCATCGAAGACAACATTTTTGGCAAGTCTTCCTGCAAAAACTCTAAATCGATGTCTTCAGCAACGGTTTGAATTTCAGCAGCAGGATAGGGATTATATTGCTGATACAACTGCATCAGTGCTAATAAATCCTGAGTATATTCCTGCACATGGGCGAGGTTGCCATGAATAAAGTTAACTGGATTATTAATTTCGTGTGCGACTCCAGCCACTAGTTGTCCCAGACTAGACATTTTTTCACTTTGAACAATTTGAGATTGAGTACGCTGCAATTCCCCTAATGTATTTTTCAGTTCAGTGGTGCGTTCATCTACCCGTTCTTCTAGTTTTTCTTTGTTTTTCTCTAAAGCAGTAAAGGATTCATGCAATTGCCCTGCCATGTGGTTGAAAGAGTTAAATAAGGTATTAAGTTCTCGAATACTGCTACTTTCTACTATCTGATTGAAATTGCCAGATGCCATTGCCTCACTTGCCCAATTCAAGCGCAGAATCGGGCGGACAATCCAATGGGAGGTAAACACGCCCATCACTGAAGCAACGACTAATGCGCCCAAACAAAGAGCGATCGTGGTGCGTGTATTGGCGTTAATTTGCGCCATAAATGTGTCTTCAGGCACACTTACTACCATCAGCCAATTCAAGCCATACTTGTCACGCCAAGGTACAACATCGACAAAATGCCTTTTTCCTTGCACCTCAAGTTTAAAATCTGTGTCTTGGTTGATAGATCCAAACCCAGAAGTTTGAAGGTGTTTAGCAATGTTTTGTATGATTGGGTCAGAACTATCGATCGCTTTCAATCGCCGGATACCTTGATTGACGAGAATAAAAGGCTTCTCTGTACCAGAACTGGCGATTAATGTGCCATCCCGTTCTAAAAGGAACACTCGCCCCGACTGACTAATATTCAAACTGCGTAAAAAATCGCTGAGTTTGAGCAGATGAATATCTATAGCAATCATTCCTAGTAAGCGATTTTGCGAATCATAGATGGGACGACTGGCAGAAGCGGCAATGTATGGGCCAGTGGGATAATTCCCAGTTACAATCTTTGCCCAAATAGGTTTACCAGCAGCGATTGGTTGGGTATACCAAGATTCATTGAAATTGTTCCAATCCCACCGAGCATTAACCTGAGTTCGATTACCTAGATTATCTGTGGCGTAAGTGTAGGTATTATTAGGAGGCTTGGCAGTCCAATCGTCAATAGTGATCGTCTTGCCATCATAACGAGCCGCTCCTAGCCCCTCACCTGTTGTTAGTCCCATACCAATATAAGTCAGATCGTAAGCCTGTATCTGATCCCAGAAATATTTGCCAAGGGTTTTGCGATCGCGCACGTCCAATATTTCTCTGCTGATGGCATTTGCATTGATCTGATTAAGGGTTTGCGGAATGGAGAGATAAGACTTCAGATGTTCATTTACTACCTCGCTGGTGCGATCTATCAACTGTTCTGCTAGATCGTTAACTGCTCTTTGTCCGTTTTTAAAGGACAAATAACCCACTAAACTAACCGCTCCAAAAATTTGAATTAGGAAGGGAACAACAAGAACAATCTGTAAAGGGAACGCTTTACCTTTGCGGGGATAGGGAATCTTCATTGCTGAAAGCTGGAAGTTTTACTAATTTGATTTGCTTCTATAGTTCCCAAGATGTCCGCATATTTACGTTTGTTTAAATTTTTTTGTCAAGTAAAAAGCCGCTGGGAACATCTCACTTTTGCAAATATACCAGCCGATTAGAAATCGCGGCTATACAAGTGTACCTAATGGAAAATCTTAGGTGCGATCGCAGCAAACAATCAAAGCTACTCTCTTAAAAAAGACTTGGAGCTTAAGCCCCTTGTTTGAGATGAAGAAACCGATCGATCGCATTTACAATGATTTGGCACTGTTGGCGATCGGCAGTGGGTGCTGATAAGGAAATTGGTTTGCCCGATCTCAACTTCAGTTGCACTAAATATGACGGATTTTGAATTGGTAAGAGTAGTTGAATCACTTGAGCTTGCTGAACTTCAGTCAGCTTTTTTTGTGTGGTAAATGTGCCAAACAAACGATAGCGTTTTTCTAACGTCATCTGCTCTGATATTTTGTCAAAATCACACAATACCTGCATTGGTATTGTCAGGCAGCGCAAAATGAATCCAATTCCAGGCAAAAAGAATACCATTGCCAAAAAAAATCTTTCGGAGCGATCGTCCTCTTGAATTTTTAGCCGAGGTTGTAGAGGGTTATGGATAAAAGCATTGATTGTGTCTGCAATTTTGCTGTGTTTTTCAGTTACAACAAGTACACCAGAGTCAATTAGCTTGACTTGCTCAATATTATAAGTGTACAGTACAACTCCAGTCGATGATGCTGTCTCGACATAAGCTCCTTTTACCTGCCCAGGTATCAAGGTCGTCTCTGTTCCTAATAAACCGGCAATTGTTCGTTGGCAAGTAACTTGGGTAGGCTTAGTTCGTTGACATTCTAATGTAGTTACATTGTCAGTCACAATACATATCCCGAATCCAATCATCACAAAAGGGAGGCCAAACAACATTGTCCAAGGCCATCGATCGTGTGCTTGAAACTTTAATTTAGTCGATGTTTGCTCAATAATATTCATCTGATAATAAATTGAGTTAGTACCTGTTCTAACTCACCCGGTTGAAAATCTCCCTTCGCAGGTTGGCGATTTTGGTGCGCTGGTTCTAGATAAAAGTATTTACAATAAACATTTGTGAATTGGTTATGGGGTTTAATTGCCCAGTCAAAAATACAAGCTCCCGTTAAAACAGCAAAGGAAAAATCTGTATTTTGCACCTCAGAATGACTAAAATCAGCGTCGGTTAAGTTTGCTTTTCTGAAAGATGTTCCGGGATTGCTTTGGATAGATTGAATCAGCCATTTGAAAATACGGAAGGTGACGATCGCAGAAATGACCATTAGCAGTAAGAGGAAAAATCCCTGGCCACTGCTTCCATCACTGAAACCAGAGGTGCTAACAATGGCAAACCCAACCGTAAAACTGACCATTACTGCAAACAGTATAGTAATGGCTCCAATGCCTAAGAAGGTCGTGACTTGTGGAAAGTTAGAGGTAATACTATCTTGGATAAATATCTCGAATATTAAAGCTAATAGCGGCATAGCACCGAAAAAGAAGTTAAATATCTTATCAGAGCGATCGCTAAATAAGATAGTTGAGACTTGGACTGCGATCGTACTAACCCCGATTAAAACTACTGGACAAACTATGGTAGCAGCAACCAAAATATTTACTTGGCGGTAGCTCTGTCCCGTTTTGATATTCTGAAAGTTCGCCCCAATTAAGGTTGCTCCTGTAAAATTGCATCCCCGCAAGTCTGAGCCACTGAAATCTACGCCAGCCAAGTCTTGCCCTTTGAAAGAGCAATTTTGCAAATTCTGGTTGGTGTAGTTCAGGTTAGCCATAAATGATTACAGTGCGATCGCACTAACTTAAGAGATTCCACTGACCCAGTTTCTTCTTTGCAAAGCACTTTAATATCACTTTACATCTATGCAATTATTTGGGCTTGACAATATTTTGAGTAATAACGCACATCCTAAGTTGTCGCTGCTGGTTTCTTTCCATTCTTGCCCTCTACACTGGCAACGAATGAAGGTTGCTCATTACTGGGAGTTAGTGACTCGCCTCGTAGTCCCTTGCGACGCTGGGTCTTAGGAACTCCTCCCGCCATACCGTACTCTACACTGCTTTTGCCATATCGAGTTCCAACTGCCATTAGCATGTGTTCTGTCATATCTCCTAACTCATCTTCTGTTTCCAGCATTTCACGATACAATTTATCTAAGGTGGAAAGCGCACTGTTATATGCATTTTCTTTAGTTCGCATCGTTTCGATCAGGGTTGAGAAAGCAGGTAAGGTGAGTCCATTGCCTAAATCTAAATTCGGATCGATAGAGTTTATGCTAGCCGCACGGCGCACTGCTCTTTCTAACACTGAGGAAGTTCTTTTTCTGCGAGCCATAATCTACACCTTGTAATACAGTACGGTTAATATTCTTTACTTTAAAAAATTTCCGTATAGATCGGCTTGAGAGAATTCCGGCAAATCTGCAATGCCTTTTGCTACATAGGGATAATTACAGCAGATTGCGCGAACTACTTAAATGAGAAAGCAAACTGGGGTTTGAGAAAGTAAAAGCTGCTTTTGCTTGCGGAAAACACCAAAATGAGAAAGCAAACTGGGGTTTGAGAAAGTAAAAGCTGCTTTTGCTTGCGGAAAACACCAAAATGAGAAAGCAAACTGGGGTTTGAGAAAGTAAAAGCTGCTTTTGCTTGCGGAAAACACCGAAATGATTAAGTCAAATGGCATTTTGAGAAAGCAAAAGCTCATTTTGCTAACTAAATTTGACTTTATCTATTTTCCCGATGCAGCGATCAGTTATAGTCATTCTAAAAATCTCAAATAAAAAATGGGTATAACATCATACAGTAAAAGATTGTAAAACTAGTTAGGCATTTAGGGGGCGCTGCCATCTTACCTATTTTGCTTTATATATTGTCTATAATTACAAAAGTCTAAATGGTAACACGCCGTGACCTTTGATTTGGCTATTCCTCGCTCTGCTGGCGAACCACTCAATCTCACTGTCAGCGTGGGAGAAAACCTATTCATTCTTGGTGCTAACGGTACTGGCAAGTCCAGTTTGATGCAACAGTTATATACTCCTCATCACGCTAATGCGCGACGAATATCGGCACATCGCCAAAATTGGTTTTCTTCCAATGCAATGGATTTATCACCCAAGCAAAAGCAAGACTATGAATCCAATATGCGAAGCGGAGACACCAATTTACAGTCGCGCTGGAAAGACGATTTTGCTAAACAACGCACGAGCATTGCGATCTATGACCTGATTGACGCCGAAAACGTGCGTGCTCGATCAATTGCTGGTGCAGTCGATGGCAACAACATTGAGCTTGCAAAGACTCTTTCAAAGCAACATGCCCCTATAAAGCTTATTAATGAGCTTTTACGTCTTTCAAATATTCCGATTGAGATATCTGTCAGTGAGAACGATGAAGTGGTTGCAAGCAAATGTGGCGGTACTCCTTACAGCGTTGCGGAGCTTTCGGACGGCGAACGTAATGCCTTATTAATTGCGGCAAACGTACTGACTCTTAAGAGCGGTACATTGGTACTAATTGATGAGCCGGAGCGTCATCTTCATCGCTCGATCATCTCACCGCTCCTGACACTTTTATTCTCTATAAGGCATGATTGTGCATTCATCGTGTCTACGCACGACGTGATGCTGCCCCTCGATAATCCAGGCGCACGTACGTTGCTCATCCGAGGCTGCACCTATGCTCACTCTTCCGTCAGTGGTTGGGACGTGGATCTTCTTCCTCTCGAAACTGAGATTGATGATGACCTCAAAAAGGATATCCTTGGTGGGCGCAGAAAGCTCCTATTTATCGAAGGCACCGAGCGAAGCCTTGATAAACCGCTTTATAGTCTAGTGTTTCCAAACGTCTCTGTCGTTGCTAAATCGAACTGTCGTGATGTTGAACATGTCGTTTCCAGCATCCGAGACGCTGACAAGCTTCACTGGCTTCGTGCTTTTGGTATCGTTGATAATGATCGACGGACGGAAGCCGACATTAATCGGCTCAAAGAGAAGGGTGTATATGCCCTTTCGGTCTTCTCTGTCGAGTCGATCTATTACCATCCATACGTTCAAGACCTTGTTGCACAGCGCTATGCAGTCGTTACAGGAGATGATGCCTCTACTTGCCTCGCTAATGCCAAAACTGCTGCAATCGCAGCAGTCCAGGCAAATGTTCAACGTTTGAGTGAGCGAACTGCTGAAAAGGCGCTTCGTGAAGAGATTTTTCGGCATTTGCCTCGAAGAGAACAAATTGCCGATGGTAATCCCATAAGTGTTTCTATTGATGTGGTTAGTGCTGTCACAGCAGAGCGTGAAAGGTTACAAGATGCACTTGATGCTGGCAATTTGGCAGAAATTATCTCACAATATCCGGTTCGGGAAACGCCTGCCCTAGACAAGATCGCAAAAGAACTTGGGTTTCAAAACCGTAAAAAGTATGAGGGGGCTGTACAGAAACTACTAATGGATAACAATGACGCACTAACTTTTGTGAAATCTCTCTTCGGCACGTTGGAATCTGACATTGAGGCAGCATGATTACATGTAGTGCGATCGCATCCCTCTGTAAGATGCGTTGCACTAATTTGACTACATTTAATTAAAGCTCGGTTCTAGGTGAACCGAGCTTTAATTGAGATTTTATTTGATGAGCGTTATAACGCTTAGAGAATGTTTTAAAAGTCCCGAAAGTTATAATTTTGCAGTTCTACCTGGGTTAAGTACAACGCCAAATTAAGGTTTTAGCTAGTACTAAGATAAAATGCTTTCCTAACGATGAGAGCAAAAAACCCTTTTAAAACATCATCTTAGACAAGCGCAAGTGCTTTTGTATTAAGACAAAGAAGTTTTACTTGCGAGTTAGGTTAAGCAGTTCTTTGGGAGAAGCAAGTAAGTCAATAGCCACAAAGTAAATTTGACCTTGAGGATCGAGTAAAAATCGCCAAGCAATATTCATCCCAACATTACCCCCAAACCAAGGAGTTTCGACCGTACCAGTAATTTTATGCTGTGTATAACCATCTTCTATGGTTTCCGAAACGCCTTTGGTTGGCTTCATCACTAACCCTTGTCCCTCATCTCGTAGATAGGAAGCGATCGCTTCTTTACCAACAATTGGTTTTTGGAAGGGTGGTTGCAGCGCACCATTGTTAGCAAATAAAGCAACAGCAGCTTCAATGTTATCTGCATTCATCGCTTCAATGTATTTCAGCACTGTCGGTTCTGTAACTCCCTCAATAGTAAATTGGGGACTTAGAGATGCACGTGGAAACTTAAAGTTTATGACTTCTGTCTGTTTGTTATCAGCCACAGACGGATCGAAGCCCATATTTACTACAGTATTGCGTAGTACAGTAATTTGCTGACTCTGATCGATTCTCTGAACAGCTTCTAGCACTGTTTTAACTTGAGTTGACATTTGATAGCCAACTGGCATAGGAGCAACGATACCCTCTTTCATCCACTCTCCTAACTGCCACCAGAATCCTAGCTTGGCGTTAACACCAAAATATGCATAAGAACGGCTGATGGGAGTATCAGCATTACTCGCTAAATCTCTCATTAACTGAGTTTGTTCTTCATGAGACATCTTCTTAATGTCGTTGAATATACCTTCCATTAATTGGAGATTTGCTTTTCCGGGAGCAGCTGGAGTAATTGTACGACCTAGTTCAGCGTAGGCATACCAGAGAAATGCTAATTGATCCTCAATGTTGAGTTTAGCAAACATTGCTGTAGTGGCTGGAACAGCATCTGCCACTTGAGTGCTAGAGAAAATATTGCGTGCGGACTCGATATTATAAGTCATGCTTGTTACCTTAAATATTTACCTATTCAGTAGTTGGTTTCGGCTACATTTTGCAGCATGAGGAATAAATCTAGGGAATTTTTTCTGAATGACACAATTATCCCTAGATATTTAAATCCGAATTGTTTTCATTTACTACTCGGATATCATAGCTGGTAAACGTTAACGAAAGACTAAGATTTACCTAATGAATATCATTGAATTAAATGTATATACTATTTTTTTGAAACTTATAATAAGGTAATTTTTTTGGCTAAATGTATCTTCCTCAAGAAAGATATTAATGATTTATAACTGTTATATTATGTATAGCAATCCTAAATCATTTGTAAAAATTCTTCTGTAGTTTCTTTGCTTTTTCTGCGCTTCTGCGGCAAGCCTCTTTGCGCCTATGCGATCAACAGAATGTAGAGCGATCGCAATTGAAATGAAAAATTCTTGCAGACATCAGATAAGAGTACCTGCAAAGAAGCGGCTAAAACTGGAGTAAAATTATTAGCTTTCACCAAAGACGACAAACTTGTATCTAAACCCGAAGTCATTGCAAACACAATATTAAAAGCTCTGATCCAATGTTAATAACATTAACGAAGTTGCCGATTGCCTACGATCAAACCTTAGCGTAGGCATAGCTCGTCGTAGACATCGCCGATAAATCATAAATCTACCTGGAATATATTAAATAATTGATTATACCTAAGATTATTAAATGAGCCGGGTAAAACACATAGAACCATCTAGTTTGTGAACCTTGTTTACCATTGAATTGAAAAACAATGAGTCCTGCAAAAATTGCCCAACCTTGAACTATATTAATCATAGATAGGATTACTAAACTAAAAAAGTGAAAGATGCACCAGTAGAGCAACCATATTTTGGGCTTTAGTTTGTCTGTAAGAGACATAAAGAAAATTACTCCAATCCCATAAGCTCCATACGAAAAATCCAAGCTCTTGGCAACTACTGCACACAATCCAATAATTATTGATTGCTGCCATAATTGCGGGTAACGCTTTACTAAGCGCAACATCACAAGTCCAAGAACAAGCGTGTAAAGAATATTAAATGATAACCTCTGGAAAATAAAACTATAGATTGGCTGAGATATAATTGCTGTAATTAATAGCCTACTTCCATAGCGGTAAACATTTTTGGTGTGTTTTTCGCCTTTCGCCAGAAGCCATGCAAAAAGGGGAAAGCTCAATCGCCCAAAAAAGTGCAAGATTAGAAACTCTGGCATTAGCAAATAGCACACATGATCCATAACCATGAACACTACTGCTAAGATTTTAATGTTAAAAGCTGAAACTTTAATCACAACGTTACAGTTACCTTCTTAGATTCCTTAATATAAAATATCTAAAATTTTATTTATTTAATACAAGAGTGATTCAAAATCCTAGCAATTTGATAACATTAACAAAAAGGGCAATGTCTACGAAAGGCTGTTTAGTGACACCCTCTTTAGCAGAGATAACAGAAAGATTATGGCAAAGCGTAAGAAAAGCAATCTCCAGTGGATTAAAGAAACCCTTGAACTAAAACCTGACCATCGCTGGGAATCTCCATCAGGCTACAAAATTTTTGTCGCAGATAGAGGCGCTGTTCGCTTCAATGTTCCCCAGGATTGGGTTTTTGAGCCACAAGAGAAATCCTTTAAGTTCATGGATAAAAAACCCCCCAACGATGATTGCTGCCTGGAAGTATCTTTCAATCGTCTGCCACCCAATGACTGGAGCCAGTTTCCGCTAAAATCCACGTTGAAGAAAGTTCTGGAAGACGACAGCCGCAACATCATTTCCAAGGGAGAAATTATTACCGTCAAGCGTCAAACCGCCAGAATTGTCTGGACAGAGATGAAGTTCATTGACACTCAAGAAGAACCACGGGAAGCTTTTTCGCGGACTTGCATTGGTTTGGGGTCAAATGTTCAATGCTTGATTACATTCGATTATTGGGCAGATCAAGCAGAACAATTAATACCCGTTTGGGATGAAGCGATGCGTAGCCTGACGCTAGGGTTGTATATTCGTGACCCTATGACTGGTTTAGCTTTCCCAGACTAAGCACAAGAATAAATCGTGAGCATCAGTCAAATTGAGGCGTAGGCGTAATTCAGTGCAGACATTATATTTGAGGAAATTGTTTTTTGTAGAGTTGGGGTAAGCTAATAATACTCCTACTTTCAATATAAGGAATGAGTCTAGATCCACTAACGCAGCTAATTTCATAACGAGGTTTTGACCGATTTCAATCATGGATGTTAAAGATTACTTAAGTCATAATTCAATAGTTACTTTTATCACTAGTTCGTAGCTGTTTTAACTCATATCCTTATAAACATAAGACATCAACCAGATTAAAGTTCAAAAAACTTTAATCATCCAGTTTACTAAAGGAGATTGAGTGATGAATATCAAACAGATTCTTGCTGGTGTAGCACTTCTTTTACCATTTGCTGTTACTTCTATTCCTTCACAAGCCTCAGCATCACAGGTTATTGTTAATCCCCATAGTCCTAATAGACCTGCTCAAATAATTGCAAAAAAGCCACCACAAATTAAGCGTTATACACCACCAGTGAAAAAGAAAGTGTTGGTTCCTGGACATTGGGAAAAAACAAATCATGGTCGCAAGTGGGTTGCGGCTCATTATGTATACAAGTAAAAACGTCTAATATCCCAATTGCTTGGGATATTAGAAGTTAAATCTTCTTATCATCTCCCTACTAAATGAAGTAGGAAGAGTGCCAAATACAAGGCAAATCAAAACTTTTTACTCAAGATTTGAGAGATACTCATGAAATTGGCATCATTGACAAATATTTTGGTTGCAGGTGGAATTGCCCTCAGTGCAACTGCAACCATCAATCAGCCAAGTCAAGCCGAAAGTAGGCGAGGATTTTATTGTGACACATCAGGAAACAAACCCGTGACAGTGTACACAAATCCTAGAGGTGTTAGTGAGCCTTGGATTCGCTGGACTTCCAACTACTTTAAAGATGCTGGCTACAATAAAGTAACGCGCTGTCAAGACGTAAGCCAACGTTTGGAAAATTACCGCCGTAACAGAGACCTGAGATTTATTACTGTCGGCAAAATGAACGGACAAAATGTGATTTGCACCGCAAATCAAGTCAATGGACGCTGCGAAAAGTTGATATTGACTCTCAAACCCAATGAAGATGGGGTACAAGCGCTAAATAATCTCTTGGCTTGGCATCAACCCTTAAGTAAAAGTAATAGAACACCTTACGTTGATTTAAGGCAACATCTAGGAATTCCCAAAGAATAAATTACAGCTTTTTTCCTGTGTTACATTTGAAGCGGGATAGTAGTAAAGTTACAAAGCTATAGTTTGGGTTCTATATGCCTAACTGGTGCGTCAATCTCTGATATAAGCGTATACCGCCGAGTACTTTAAACTATATCGCTTGATTAGCTCAGTTGGTAGAGCAATCGACTCATAATCGATGCGTCACAGGTTCGAGTCCTGTATCAAACCCCAGGAAGTTAGCTCACTGGTAGAGCAATCGACTCATAATCGATGTGTTGTAGGTTCGATTCCTATACTTTCACCCAACCCTGTCCGGGTCAAAAGACAATACCCTTCCAAGGTAGCCAATATGGTACGGATCTTAACAGATTCGAGACCCCTCATTTTCTCAACTCTGCGTGCAAGTGTTTTGCTGTCGGTCATCACTCGTAAGGGTAATGTTCGGTAGCCACAGTTAAGGAGTAAGCGCAACTGCATTTTTCCCTAACTTGAGTATGTTCCTTCCTTTCCTACATCTAGTTTTCCTTCGGGATTCTGGATTGGCAAACGAACGGCATATTTGAGCGCGGTTATTTTTTCTAGATTGCCATTGAGTAGTCGGGGAAAAATAATAGCAATCTTAATCCAGCTTTGGAGAAGCTTTTGCCCACACCTGAACTGTAAACACTTGCACTTGCAGAGTTAAAAAATATTTTGTAGGATTATAGTAGTACGAATAGCTAAAATTAATCCTTGAGCCTTTTTCTACAAGGTTGCAAACTCCAAAAACTCTATTAGTTAAGCTGTAAGAAAATAGGTGGTATTTGAGTTCAAGGAAGGTTATAAATGTCTTGAGCAAATCTTCTTAGCTGGTTGCGATCGCGTACCGGATCGCGCAAATTATTTATGAAAATTACTATGTGGCAAACGTTTTATATCAAACCTAACGAAATCGGCATCTTATATCACCGCAGTGACTTTAAGAAAGTTTTGCAACCCGGTACACATACATATTTAGGTTGGCATTGGCAAGTAAAAATTCATGACCTCAATCAGCCACTAGCTCAGATTGAAAACCTAGAACTGCTGTTGCGAAATCACGAAGCCGAACTGCAACAAGATTTATTGATTATCAGAACTGCATTTAACCAAGCTGCGTTAGTCCGCTACGGTCAGAATTGGGTAAGCGTTGCATCAAATAAATTGATTGCTTTTTGGCGTGGTTTTATTGAGGTAGAGTCTCATCTCTTCAATTTGGAAGAAAGCTTAGAATTACCTAGTTTCTTTGTGCAGCAATTGCGCTCAGTTGCCTTGAATGGAGTGAAGAAGTTCCAAATCTCAGAGTCTGAGATTGGTTTACTATATCTGCAAAATAATTTTGTGCGACCTCTAGAACCAGGAGAGTATGCTTTTTGGTCGGTAGATAGAGATGTTACAGTCCGAACTCTCAGCCGAATTATTCCTAACCCAGATTTTCCCCTCGAAGATGTACTCATTGAAAAACATCCCGACTTTATAACTGCTTACTGTGAAGTCGTGCAATTACAGACTTCGCAAGTTGCAATTGTGCGATATCGGGGGAAAGTGATTTCTATTTTGCCACCCACCAGCCGGAAGTTATTTTGGCAGGGTGTTGCAGTAGAAATTCTCGACATTAGCGCTGATGCTCAGTTACAGCCTAGCTTAGTGGCTGAATTGGTTGAGGGTTCAACAGAAGTAAAATTGCTCAGTCGCAACTGTTTGCATATTTGCCAAGTTCCCGCCCAACACGTGGGACTAGTATACATTAATCAAGAGTTTCAAGGACTGCGATCGCCAGGGGTACATGCTTGGTGGTTATTTGGCCGCTCTTTTCAAACCGAAACCATTGACCTACGACTCCAAAATATGGAAGTATCAGGCCAAGATATCCTCTCTAAAGATAAAGTACCTCTGCGGTTGAACTTGACGGCTGGCTTCCGCATACTCGACCCATTGAGGGCAAAAAACGGGTTATCAGATATTTCTGGTTATTTGTACAAAGAATTACAGTTTGCTTTGCGTGGTGCAGTCGGCGAACGCAACTTAGATACTTTATTAGAAGATAAAGGTGCAATTGATAGAAGTATCTCTGAATACATTCGCCAGAAAGCCGCAGACTATGGAATTGAAGTAGATTCTGTAGGTGTCAAAGATATTATTTTACCTGGTGAAATTAAGACTATCTTGAGCAAGGTAGTTGAAGCAGAAAAAGCCGCTCAAGCAAACGTAGTCCGACGTAGAGAAGAAACTGCTGCTACTCGCAGTATGCTAAACACTGCCAAAGTGATGGAGGATAACCCCGTCGCATTGCGTTTAAAAGAACTCGAAGTATTAGAGCGGATTGCAGAGAAGATCGATCGGATTCAAGTTAATGGCAGCTTGGATAGTATTTTAACTGACTTGATTCGGATGAATCCGCAGTGATTTGGTCATTAAAGATTAAGAGTTGGGTTAGGTTGCGTATTGATGAATTTAATTGTGACAAAATGTTTGCGATCGCTTCTAACTCAAGATATAAAAGTTGCTTGTCTGTAGCTAGCTGAAGTTTTAGTAGTATATATACGGATAAAATTGTATAATATAATTTTATGTATAAGAATTTTGTACATCATGACAACCTGAGCTAGAGTGTCAGCAGCAAATAGCTTAGAGGATGAAGATTATGCCAACATGTGACTATTGTGCAATGCCATTTGATTTATTTGACGGCATTTATGATGATGGAGATTTCATGTGTGGTAGCTGCATAGCAGAGTTTATAATTAAGTCTGAGGCTATTCAAGACAACTCTAGGCAGCAGTTGGAGCCAAAGCCTTCTCATAAGACTGAAAAGCAGAAGAAATGCAAAACAGTCTCTCCATCGCATAGGAGTCAGGTCAGTGGAGAACAGAACACAAGCAAGCTTGATAAAGCTGGTCGATTGGCAAAGAATATACAAATCATGTTGAAATCAAAAGGCGGATCGCTTTGTATTAATCCATCAAATAAGAAAGCATTCGAGTTAGCTGTTGAACGATTGGGAATGAAGCTTGATCAATTTCACATCGATGATGATGATTTTTATCTTCAGATCAGCTTAAAACGTGACATTCAAAAGGATACTAGGACAGTACCAGCTTTACTTAAACGTCCTGAGTTGCCCAAAAACAATACAACGAAGCTTCAGTAAAAACCGTGATTAAGCGTAAAAAATGTGACTAAATACCAGAATTATGGCATAGTGCGATCGCTTTTTGCTGCCGCTGACTTTGGTCATTAGCCTGTTGATTTTACATTTTTGGTGTAATAATACTTATGAAGGTGTATATTTACACTTAGATCGCATTAAAATATATATAGATAAACTCTAATTATGCCGATTCAATCGCATGGAGTCGTTGCGATGTCAATTGATGAAATTAAAAATTAGCAAAATAATGATCTAACTCAACCAGCTACAGACTTAATAAAAAACCTAGAAAAGGCAAAAGATACGATGTTTGCTTACACAAATATTCCAGAAGCCCCCTGATTTACAATTGAAGCAGATGATAAAAGAGGGGCGCGGCTCAACTGCATTCATCATTTGTTAAGCAAAGTTCCTTACGAAGATATGACACCTCCTCCCTTAGAGCTTTCGTCTAGACCTGTGGCTGAGGATTATGTTCGCGCCCCCCGCAATGAGCAGTTTTTTGTGCCTCAAGTGTATTGAGCAACATTCATGAGTCAAAACTATGGAGTACAGCGACTTTACTCTAGAAAAAGCTGCGGCTGTTTTGGGAATCACCACCCAAGAAGCAGATTTGTTCCCTAAGCTTGTACCTCTTTCTATTCCTTCGTGGTTAAATGAAACTTTAGGAAAGCGAACCCAATTAGCTCTGATTAGTGAAAAGGCTCGGAGCGAATTTATTATTGTACCGATTTTACTAACCTGTCGGGATCTGAGCCAAGATAGCTTGGCCATTTTCTCTGGACAAAGACTTGATGTTGATCCTACACAGGGCTTGATTGGGGAATGTGATTTTATTTTAGCAATAGCTCCACCTTTACCACCGTTGCGAAGCCCAATTATCACTGTTGTGGAAGCGAAGAAAAATGATGTTGAAGTTGGGTTAGGACAGTGCATCGCCCAAATGGTGGCGGCGGATTTATTCAATCGTTCATCTGGACAAGCAGAAATACCCGTGTATGGATGCGTGACAACAGGAGAAGTATGGCAGTTTCTTCAACTTTCGCAAAAAGTGGCTTTGCTTGATAAGCAAAGATATTACTTGGATAACGTCGGAGCTATTTTGGCAATTGTCCAGACAATTATTCAGCAATTCAGTAGTTAATTTGTGTGATACTTATAAGGAATGATACAAAGCTTAAACCTAATGATTCATAACGTATTTTTTGGAACAATGATAACCACAATTTAACGTACTGAAAGATGAGCCATTTTCTAACACTTGTGATTGTTGATCGCACAGAACCAAACCCAAGCAAAAAGGCTAAAGAATTGATGCTGCCATATTTTGAAACGGATGAAGATAATCCATCTTTGCAAGCAAAATGTGACGGATTTGCTATTGGTGGTCAGTATGATGGCATAATTTGGGGTAAGGAGCAGCATTACAATCTCAATCCCGAAGAATTTCAACATCGATACGGGCTAGATATTGTGCAATCAGAAGACAATATTCGTCCTATCTCTGCCCTAATGTCTGACTTAGTTTCATACGCTATCGTTACGCCTGATGGAAAGTGGCACGATCGTGAAGGAAAATCCAATGAAGAATGGCTAGAAAAGTTCCGAAGTCTTTTACGCCAATATCAAGACAATATAGTGGTTGCGATTGATTGTCATTGTTGATTAAAGAGATTTTGGCAAAGTACCCGGATTGTTAATAGAGGATTGGACGATTTAATGCGTAGGCGCAGCCCGTCGTAGACATCGCCTAGTTTATTGTCGAGTGAGGGCGACGCCCTATATATAGCCCTTCGCAGACATCGCAATAACAGTCTACTTCTTGTGCATTTCACAGATAATCTTTAAAGGCGTAGGCGTAGGCCGTCGTAGACATCGCTCATAAAATCAATTAAATCATTTTTAATTAGGTTTGAGGGAGTTGCCACCCCCTACTCTAATTTACAATTTCAGTTGTGACAGTTCCCTGGTGCTAGTTGGTAGAATTAAGAAAATACCAACCTAAATGCAACTTATGATCAGAACCATCGAAGGCATTTATCAGGATGGGCAGATTCAGCTAACTGAGCTACCAGAAGATATTAGCGATCGCTCTCAAGTTCTCGTTACCTTTCTCGATCTTAGCAAAATTGATCCAACTAAACTACGCCAACTGATCGATCAGTTGGAGACCATTGCAGGTATTGGCCAAGGCTTCGAGGAACTCAACGCTGGTCAAACTCGCCCTATTGGGAATTTCGTCCAAGAAATGCAGCAAAAGTATGGCATTTCAAGTTGAGATTACTCCAATTGCGGAAGCTCAGATTGAGCAAGCATATCGCTGGTATCGAGAGCAAAATCCTCAATTTGCCGATCGTTGGTTTCGAGGATTGATGAATGCTATTGCTACGCTACAAGAGAAGCCTCAACGCTGTACTTTAGCAGTCGAACATGAGATTTTCCCAGAAGAAGTACGCCAACTCCTTTATGGTAAAGGCAAAAATGTATATCGAGTGCTTTTTACAATTCGAGATACCACAGTTTATGTGTTGTATGTGCGTCATACTGCTCAAGCACCACTGACAATAGATGATTTAGAAGGTGGGGTTTAGGGTTTAAAGGCGGATCGCTACAACAGTCTACTTCTTTTACTGCGATCGCACTATCTCGTAAATTAGTTTTATTAACAGGCAATCATCGGGATTTGGGCAAAGTACCCGGATTGTTAATTGAGGATTGGACGGTTTAATGCGTAGGCGCAGCCCGTCGTAGACATCGCTTAAAATATTATTTAAGTGAGAGTGATGGGAGTTCAACTTAATAGTACAATTTCAAGTATTTGCTTGAGGGTATCAGCAATGACAGCGAAAGAGCAACTTCTTCGAGAAATTGAGCAAGCACCAGAGGAACTGATAGAAGCAATTTTGTACATTTTGCAGTCTGTAAAGGCGCAACCTAGCTTCAAAAGTTCTAATCAAGATAGTATTCAAGAAGTAGATAGCACTCAAGTAATTGCTTCTACTATCCAAGCAGATAACTCTCTGCTAAATCTCTTCAACGAGTTCGAGCAATTTGCTCAGAGTATTCCTCCTGAAGAACTGGTTAACTTGCACACAGATAGCGCAGAGCAGCACGATCAGTATCTTTACGGAACTCCTCAAACATCAGCATGAATCCTGTTTTCGTAGACACGTTTTACTGGATAGCGCTTGCTAATCCACGAGATGCATGGCACGTCCGCACTCAAGAAATACACAAATCGCTGATGCAAACAAAACTGATTACAACCGATGAGGTGCTGACTGAGTTTGTGAATTATTTCTCAACTGCTGGTAGATACACCCGAAGCGGAATATTTCAACTAGCACAAAGCATTCTACAAAATGATCGGGTTCAAGTTATTCCCCAAACACGCGAATCCTTTTTAGGTGGTCTAGCTCTGTATTCTCAACGTTTTGATAAAGGCTATAGCCTGACAGATTGCATTTCTATGCACACTATGCGCCAACTGGAGATTATAGAGGTACTGACCCATGATAAACACTTTACCCAAGAAGGCTTTGCGATCTTGTTGTCTGATTGAGTGTCCCAAGTAAAAAAACGTTATTTAAGTCGCGATCGCAACAACACTCTACTTCTTTTACTGCGATCGCACTATCTCGTAAATTAGTTTTATTAACAGGCAATCATCGGGATTTGGGCAAAGTACCCGGATTGTTAATTGAAGATTGGACGGTTTAATGCGATCGCCTAGTTTATTGTCGAGTAAAGGCGATCGCACCAACAGTCTAATTTTTATGCATCTCACAGATAATCTCTGTCATGCGATCGCACTATCTCGTAAATTAGTTTTATTAACGCGCAATCATCGGGATTTTAGCAAAGTACCCGGATTGTTAATTGAAGATTGGACGGTTTAATGCGATCGCCTAGTTTATTGTCGAGTGAGGGCGATCGCACCAACAGTCTAATTTTTATGCATCTCACAGATAATCTCTGTCATGCGATCGCACTATCTCGTAAATTAGTTTTATTAACAGGCAATCATCGGGCTTTGGGCAAATTACCCGGATTGTTAATTGAGGGTTGGATGGTTTAATGCGATCGCCTAGTTTATTGCCGAGTGAGTGCGATCGCTATAATAGTCTACTTCTTTTACTGCGATCGCCTAGTTTCTTGTCGAGTGAGGGCAATCGCCATAATCCAGTAGGGTGTGTTGTCGTAAAGCACAACGCACCATCATATCAAACATCCCAAATATCAGACACAAATTGAACCTTAGGATAATAGTCAAAATTTTTTGGCTATTTGCCTATTTGCCAGCTTTTACAGAATTAAGTTACTTTAATGTTATTTGCTCGTTCATGCTATGGAGTATTAGTAAAACAGAATGACAGCTATTGCTATTTGGTTTAATAACGAAATGTCTGAAAATCCTTCTCTTTGGGTAGCTTCAGATAGCCGTGTGTCCAACAATAAAAATTCTACTCTTATTGATGATGCTGCAAAAGTATTCGCGTTGCCAGTGGTATGCAGGTTTCCTGGTGAAGACGGATTTTTCTCACAGATAGGTTACTTTCACACCTATGGGTACTGTTTTGCAGGCAGTACTCTGCTAGGTCAAAATACATTTCTAGCATTAATGCCTCTCTTAAGTAATTTAGCGACTGTTCAACCATATATCCCTCAAATGGCTGATGTGGCGGATTTTATCTTGCAGTATTTAGGTAGAGCTTTTGATGATTACAAAGTAATAGCTTGCGAGCATTCAGGCGTTGAAGTTGCTTTATTTGGGTGGTGTCACGTCACTCAAAAACAACATATTTTTCACTACTATCCTGTTAAAGATGATAATGAATATGTATTAAAATGCACAGATTACACCGATCTAAATGAAAAATCCTTTGTGTATCTTGGTGAGGATAGAAAAGATATGACGCAGAAAATTCAAAAAGCTTTTAATGGAGACAGTGAACCTGGTAGACCTCTGTCGAGAATTCCCCGTTACATTATTGAAGAACATATTCAAAATAGTGAATACAAAACTATTGGAGGAAATTTACAGTTAGCTATCGCAGATCGTTTTGGATTTCGGCCATTTTCTATTTGCAAGCCGAGAGCTATTGGAAAGCCGGAAGCTTATCTAAGTTATTTAGGATACGAGCTACATCAGGATATAAAAAATGTGGGTGATGCAATTGTTAATCTGCCTGGAATGGTTTAGAAGTTAACAACCACAACTCAGAGGGGCTGACAATTCAAATATAGCGGACGCGTATCGATGATGACTCGCTGCTTCATTCAGTTCCTAAACCTTCCAGATATTGTTTGTTAGTCGCCAAATCACCGGGACCACCATCAACACAACCAGCAAATTTTTGAGATGCTGCCAAAAATGAAATAGGCTCAATTTGTTCAATGTTTGTATTTTTTTGTGCTAACTGACTTTGCAGAAACTCAATAAAATCTAAGACCTCTTGTTGCTTCTCTGGCGGGAGCGATCGCATTTTTTCAGTGGCAGTTTGTATAATGATCAAGGAAACCCCCAGACGTTATTCATCGGTCTTTTTCACGTCTAATTATTTTAGTCTAGCAGGCTAACACTTTATGGAGCAAACGTACAAAAGATCCTGGTGTGGATGCAAATTTGATCTACTGCTCAATTTAGCCGTTTCGCACCATTTAATCTAAAAAATCGTCATTATAAATAGTATTTCATTTTACAGTTTTTCTTTAATAAAAATGCCAACAAATCCTAAAAGCCAGACAGAATAAGAGTTATATTGTTTAAAGCATAAAAACAGATTATTTTTAGATAACCCTACAACTTGCATTTAGGCTAGAAATAGGCTCTTTTTTCTCCTGCTGCTAAAAACCCTTGTATTATATGATGTTTAAGAGCGATCGCTAGGTTCGGAGTAATCCCAAGAGTGCATTTGACGGAAAGGAAGACCCATCTTTTGGAAGACGTACTTCTCTTTCACACCAGAAGCTACCAAATCAGGCTTCAGCGCTTTGATAAATTCCTCGAATTCGTAAGCGGTAACGTCGTCATAAACGATGGTGCCGTTTTCGATGTAGTGAGTGGTACGTTTGTAGTCGTCATTATGAGCGAACTCATAACCTGTACCAATCATCTTCATGCCCAAGTCTAGGAAAGCTGGGACAACGTGGCGAGGACGTAGACCACCAACCATGATGGCAACGGTCTTACCATCCAAGCGGGGGCGGTACTTAGCAACTACCGCATCCATTGTTGGCTGATACTTGGCGATAACTTTTTCAGCATTTGCTTGGATTGTTTCGTCAAACTTAGAAGCAATTTCCCGTAAAGATTCAGCAATCTTGGTGGGGCCGAAGAAATTATATTCAAGCCAGGGTATTCCATAAGCTTCTTCCATGTGACGGCTGATGTAGTTCATCGACCGGTAACAGTGGATGAGGTTCATCTTCACATTGGGGGTCATCAACATTTCGTTGATTGTGCCATCACCTGACCACTGAGCGACTACGCGCAAGCCGATTTCTTCTAACAGGATGCGGCTAGCCCAAGCATCTCCACCGATGTTGTAGTCACCAATGATGGCTACATCATAAGGAGTACCTTCAAACTTGAGTGTACCGTCTTTTTTCGCTTGGTCGGATCTGGTGAAAACCCAGTCACGAACCATGTCGTTAGCAATGTGGTGTCCCAAAGATTGGGAAACACCCCGGAAGCCTTCGCAACGCACAGGTACAACTGGCTTGCCAATTTCTTTGGATGTCTTCCGAGCAACTGCTTCGATGTCATCCCCGATTAGACCGATGGGACATTCAGATTGAATGGAAACACCACGGTTGAGGGGGAAAAGTACATCAAGTTCTTGGATGAGCTTGGTAAGTTTCTTGTCACCGCCGAAAACGATATCTCTTTCTTGGAAGTCGGAGGTGAAGTGCATGGTACCAAAGGTATCAATACCTGTGGTTCCAATGTAGTAGTTACGACGACCAGACCAAGACCAGTAACCGCAACCTACAGGCCCGTGGCTGATGTGGATCATGTCCTTAATAGGGCCCCAAACCACACCTTTAGAACCGGCGTAAGCACAACCACGAGCGGTCATTACACCTGGAAGGGATTTGATGTTAGACTTAACGCCGCAATCGGACTTACCTTCTTCGTATACGCCTAAGTGCTTTTCCCGTTTTTTCTTAGCTTTGTCGGGATAAGCTTCTAGAACTTCTTTAATTAGTTCTTTTCTTTCTTCGATGATGTTTTGATTTTCTGGAGGTGTCATATTTAGCCTCTGTGACTCGTAAGGATCGGGGCATAGGGGGACTAGGAGTCCCCTCTAAGATTAGGGGGGAGATGTAAGGGAGAGGATAAAAGGGAAGATATGAAACTCTTCCTTTTTCCTTGTGCTAAAGCGTTATTTATTAGCAGCGAATTATACTACAGGAGCTTCAGCAGCACTCTTACCAACTAGCATTGCAGTGTTTTCGTCGCTTTCGAGAATACCGAATTCAATCAACAATTCTTCTAGTTCTTCCATTTCGATGGGTGTAGGAATAGATAGATTCTTGTTGTCGATGATCTTTGTAGCCAATGTGCGATATTCGTTAGCTTGGTTGCTTTCTGGTGCGTACTCGTTAACAGTCATCCGGCGCAATTCTGCGTGTTGAACGATGTTGTCACGGGGTACGTAGTGAATCATTTGGGTGTTCAACCGTTTTGCCAAGGTTTCGATCAAGTCGATTTCCCGGTCTGTGTTACGGCTGTTACAAATCAAACCACCCAAACGCACGCCACCAGTGTGAGCATACTTAAGAACACCACGAGCGATGTTGTTAGCAGCGTACATCGCCATCATTTCACCTGATGTAACGATGTAGATTTCTTGTGCCTTGCCTTCACGGATAGGCATTGCGAAACCACCGCACACAACGTCACCTAACACGTCGTAAGATACGAAGTCTAGGTCTTGGTAAGCACCATTTTCTTCTAAGAAGTTGATGGCAGTGATAATACCACGACCGGCGCAACCTACACCGGGTTCTGGCCCACCAGATTCTACGCAACGAACGTCACGGAAACCGGTTAACATTACTTCTTCGAGTTCGATATCTTCTACTGCACCACGTTCTGCGGCGAGGTGAAGAACGGTTGTTTGAGCTTTGCTGTGCAGCATCAAACGGGTGGAGTCAGCTTTAGGGTCGCAACCGACGATGAGGATGCGTTGACCCATTTCTGCCATAGCTGCCAAGGTGTTTTGGGAAGTGGTAGATTTACCGATACCGCCCTTACCGTAGAAAGCTATCTGTCTTATCTTTTCGTCTGTCATGATTCGTATTTCCCTGCAATTGGTTGGTTGGTGGGTCTGTGCGTTTGTCAGTTGCGTTCACGCCAGTTGAGCGACAGTAGTGAGCGCGTGTAGAGCATCGTTGGTAGCATTGGCATAAATGCCTGCTGGGGGCGATCGCTCCACAGCCAAAATTATTGACAGTAAGTTCATCGATCTTCCTCGTTAAAATTTTTTTCTTTTGGTTTTTGTCCTTTGTCCTTTGTCATTTGTTTTGACAAAGAACAAAGAAAAATACGCAATTTACAAATACGTCATAATGTGTTTCAGCTTGCAAGATTCAATAGGACTTGATGTTGTTATTTGTCAACAATCAATGCATAAGTCCTATTACTTGTTCAAAATAGCGCCCTTCATATTTGTGACGCGATCTAGTGCAGCTTTGGTGTCATCTGCTGACACTCCACGCACAACCATTGCTTCGCCGAGATGCTTGGCGATCGCATCGAAGTGTGGTTGCTGTAGATTCATTCCTGCGTGGGTTTTGTCCATTGGACGACCGCCGTATTGCTTTGGCCCCTCAAATATTTGACCTAAGAAAGCAACTAGATGATTACGTTGCTTTGCCATGTCTGTACCAGCAAAAATGGGACTGAGGAGGCTGTCTGCGGCAATGCGTTTGTGGAGTTCATCTACTACTTGTTCAATAGCTGGTTGTCCACCAATGTTGTCGTACAATGTGCTCATATCCTGTTCCTTTGAAGCGAGTTGGATGATGAAATTTGCAAGTAGGCGCTTAATCTATGCAGCCTATATGCTGTTAGCCTTTATAGCTAATTTAGCTATCGGTTGTCGGTAGGATTGAAGCATTGATGTGGAGACAATTATATGGTTCAAATCCTACTTTCTGTTCCTGGCTGAATGCATATTAGAGCGTATTTGTAGATTACGTTAAGTCCTACAGCAATTCCTAAACTGCTTCGACTACAAGGCTCTTGCTGACACGATCTTGTAATCTGGCTTCGATCGCAATTTTCAGAGTTGCTGTACTACTAGAACAGGAACCGCAAGCACCTTGCAGTACAACTTTAACGCGATCGCCTTCTACATCATAGAGTTCTACATCTCCCCCGTCTGCAATCAGTACGGGTCTGACTTCTTCATCAAGAACCTTTTGAATTAGAGCAATCTTTTGGACGTTAGTTAGCGATCGTTCTTTGGACGTAACAATTTCTGTGGCAACTTTTACGCCGTAATTGTTGAGAGCAGGTGAGGCGTATTCCTGTTGAACTGATCTAATAATATCATCAATGTTCGCCAGACAGGAACCGCATCCGCCACCAGCTTTCACATAATTTGTTACTTGTTCAGCATCCGTGAGATGATTTTCTAGAATCACGCGACGGATTTTAGATTCGCTGATGCCAAAGCAACTGCAAACTAATGCACCTTCATCATCATCATCGTGGGTAGCTAGAGGAATGCCACGATAATTGTAGATAGCGGCTTCTAGGGCTTCTTGTCCCATAACAGAGCAATGCATCTTTGCTTCTGGTAAACCACCAAGGTAATCTGCAATGTCTTTGTTGGACACTTTCAGAGCTTCATCTAAGGTTAAACCTTTGACCATTTCGGTTAATGCACTAGAAGATGCGATCGCACTAGTACAACCAAAGGTTTGAAAGCGAGCATCTAGAATCTTATCAGATTCTACTTCCACTTTCAGGTGCAATCTCAGAGCATCGCCGCAAGCAATGCTACCGATTTCGCCCGTTGCAACCTTAACTCCAGCTTCGCCCGTTTCTTCAATTTCTCCCTGATTCTTGGGATCGTAAAACAGTTCTAATACTTTATCGGTGTAATCCCACATAATGAATTTTAGATTTTAGATTTTGGATTTTAGATTGGGGGATTGGGTGCTGGGTATTGGGAAAATTCTTCCTTAATTCCCAGTCCCTAATCCCCAGTCACCAGTCCCTAGCCCCTAACGATGCGCCAGTGCTTGTTCTTGTCCTTGCAACCAACCTGCATTATCATTTTTGAAGGGTGAGAGGGCGCGTAAACGTTCTACAATACTGGGCATTACCTCTATTACTTGATCGATTTCGGCTTCGGTGGTGTAGCGACAAAGACTGAAGCGGATAGAACCGTGCAAAGTTGTGTAGGGTAAGCCCATTGCCCGCAGGACGTGGGAGGGTTCCAGAGAACCGGAGGTGCAAGCAGAACCGGATGATGCACAGATACCGTATTTGTTCAATAACAGTAGAATTGCTTCACCTTCGATATACTTGAAGCCGATATTTGTGGTGTTTGGCAATCTCTGCGTAACGTCACCGTTAACGACACAATCGGGAATTGTAGCTAGTAAAGTTTGTTCGAGGCGATCGCGCAGCTTTCTTTGTTTTGCGATCGCTTCTTCTAAGTGTAACAGTTCCAGTTCCGCAGCTTTGCCCAAGGCGATAATTGCTGGAACATTCTCTGTTCCCGCCCTACGTCCGCGTTCTTGGTGTCCCCCAAGAATAAAAGGACGGAACCGAACCCCGCGTCGAATATACAAAGCACCAATTCCTTTTGGTCCGTGCAACTTGTGACCAGACAGGGTTAACATATCCACGGTGCTAGTCTTCATATTCAGAGGGATTTTTCCCACTGCTTGCACCGCATCTACATGGAAGATAGCGCCATATTCTTTTACGCGCAACCCAATTTGCTCAATCGGGAAAATCGTCCCAGTTTCGTTATTAGCATACATAATTGTCACCAGGGCGGTGTTACCCGTCAAGGAAGCTTCTAGTTCATCTAGATCCAGCTGCCCTTGATTATTTACTGATAGATAGGTAACACTATAACCTTGGGTTTCTAATTGTTTGCAGACATTGAGTACTGCTGGATGTTCAACTTGGGTGGTGACAATATGTCGCTTTTCTGGTTGCGCTAACAGTGCGGCTCGAATCGCCGCGTTATCTCCCTCAGTTCCACAACTTGTGTAGACAATTTCTGACTCATCGGCTCCCAGGATGGCTGCAAGTTGTTCTCTTGCTGTTCTCACTGCCTTACCGACTTGCCCACCAAAGGTATGCATACTGGAGGGATTGCCGTAATAATCTGTGAGGTAAGGTAACATTACCTCTATAACTTGTGGATCTACCTTAGTGGTGGCATTATTATCGAGATAGATGCAGTTATTTTGCATTGTTGTCTTCAATTACGAATTAAGAATTACGAATTATTTAAGCTTCTGCACCCATTGTTTGGGCTTGGCGCTTTTGCAACTGCTCTGAGTATTTCTGAGAATAGCTTTGAAACCAAAGTTCCCAGTAATCTTGTTTATTTGTTAATTTAGCGACTACGCGGTTGTAATTAGCAAACCAGCCTTCCCAATAATCGCTAGGCTGCTTAACGCAACCGTCGCAGGTGGGACAACCAGCTTTACACTGAGGCACGGTATGAATGCTACCAACACAGTTTGTACAAAGTTCAGGGTCAATCCAGTGCTGTCCATCAACCACTTTTACTGCATTTGTGGGACATACCGTTAGACAGAGATTGCAGGAAATACACTGGCTAGTAAGAATTTTGTAAGCCATGATTTATTCTCCTTTTGGGGAATGGGGCATTGGGCATTGGGCATTGGGCATTGAGGATTGGGTTTAGGGGAGGGCATTGAGGATAATTCTTATCCCATGCCCCATGCCCTATGCCCCATGCCCTATTCGTTATTCCCTAATTCCTTAACGTATTGCTCGTAGAACTCCAAAGCAACCTTTTCAATCACGTCGTAAGCTTCAACAGTCTTGATTCCAGCTTCTTGCAATTTTTCTTGAGGACAGTTACCAATCTTGGAAACTAAAACTGCTTTGCAATCTGCGATCGCTTTCATAATATGCTCAAAGGAAGCTTCTTCGCTGTATCCACCTTGGCAGTACTGGTCAATTTTGCGATGACCAACAAAGCGAACTTCGTCCCCACCCACTTCGTAAATTTGGAATTCTTTCGCATGACCGAAGTGTTGGTTAACTAATCCGCCGCCTTTGGTTGCTACTGCAACTAAAACTTTCGGACTATTGGCAATTTTCTTACCAGCTAACGCCTTGTCTTTGGCTACTTTAAGTTCTTCTTTAAACTTCTCAATTCCTTCGTGAACAGTAGCGCGTTGTTCCATGTCATATTCAGGAGCCATTTCCAAGAATTTCTCTTTGGAAAACTCTTGGCTGCGGTCTTCTCCCAATAATCCGACTGCATCGGCACGACACTGGCGACAGTGACGCATCATTTTCATGTTACCAGAGCAGTTGTCTTGAACTTCTTTGAGTTCTTTGGGTGTGGGGCCGCGTTGACCGATTAAACCGAAGTGTGTGCCATGTTCTGGTGCAGAAATCAATGGCATGATGTTGTGCAAGAATGCACCTTTCTCACGAATGACTCGATTCACTTCGACTAAGTGATGGTCGTTAATTCCGGGAATCATCACGGAGTTGACTTTGCACAAGATATCAGCATCTTTCAGGGCTTGTAATCCTTCCATCTGTCTTTCGTGGAGGATTTTTGCACCTTCAAGACCTCTGTAACGCTTGCGTTTGTAGTGAACCCAAGGATAAATCAATGCACCGATCTCTGGATCTACCATGTTAATGGTGATCGTAACGTGATCTATATTTAATTGTTTAATGCGATCGATGTAGTCAGGGAGCATTAAACCATTGGTTGATAAGCACAGCTTGATGTCTGGTGCTTGTGCTGCAATCAACTCAAATGTGCGGAAGGTTTTTTCTGGGTTCGCCAATGGGTCGCCAGGGCCGGCAATTCCCACAACGGTCATTTGAGGAATCTTACCACCAATGACCAAAGCTTTGTGTGATGCTTCTTCTGGTGTTAGCAATTCGCTAACTACTCCAGGACGGCTTTCGTTAGCGCAATCATATTTGCGGTTGCAATAGTTGCATTGAATGTTGCAAGCTGGAGCAACTGCAACGTGCATCCGCGCATAGTGGTGATGAGCGTCTTCGCTGTAGCAGGGATGTTTAGCAATGCGTTCTTGGAGCTTTTCGTCCCTTTCCACGGTGGTGCTGGTGGTGCTGTCACAGCCGCAACCACCTGATTTTGCTTGGGTTGGCGATTCCGTAGCGTTGGAGTTGAGGAGTCGTGTAGACGGTGATGTCATTGAGTTTCGCAAAAGGTCGGTGGACTTGGCTGCCACTGTGGGAGATGTTGTTGCTGCTCTCTATGCCCAGAATTGAAGTCGCGTCTTCCACACTTCCTGCAAACCCTTGGGTGAGGGCGACTTATTTTCAAGTCAGACAGGCGATAGATATCTGATGTTCGGCTGGTGTGTGTCAACGTTCGGTTCTTGGGTAGAATTTGTGCTTACAGCCGCGACTTCTCTTCACTTCAGGCATGGTGCTATGTCATCCCTCCACTCACCCTTCGCTTTGTTTTGTTTCAGAGCGTTAGGTGATTGGCGATATAAGATTTATAGCAGCCGTCTCCCAGCCAGATGTTGCGTCTCTCTAGGATAGAATTTATTGGATTTATTACTTTTGTACTCAAATACTAAAAACCCTAATTCTTCAAGCATTACAAGAATTAAAAAAGTTTTTTTCAGGTAGGGGTTCTAGTATTTTTTGGTTGGGGTTCTAGTGTTTATAGATAGGGGTTCAGGATTTATTTGTACTCAGCTAAAACTCAATCTCAGCAAGGAATTTAATCTAATTCTAACTGGATTTGAGTTATTAAAATGTGTACTCAGATTACCCTCAGTTTCCGTCAAAAGCAAGAGATGCCAAGGGTTTGAGGGTGAAAAACTGGAGTAGTCTACATTGTTCTACTCCAGAAACGTGCGAAATTCAATTCTGTATCTAACATATCATTTTTTTGAGGGTAAAAATGCAATTCATATTTTTTTAATTTTTGCTTTGACAATCATATTCAATTGTGGTTGTAAGCCTTGTGTGATAAGCGATATGAGGTAATGAAAATAGGTGTGTTGCTGCATATCATTTTCAAAAAACTTAACTTTTTACTTCTTTTCTTTCATGACCACTATGAGGAGATGGGTAAGAAACTGTAGGATTTTGTGTTTAAGAGAAACAACAAACTATAATCTAACATGATTGAGCGATCGCAATGAATTTTCTGAATTGCTCATTACAAACCTTAGCAAAAACCTCACCCCCTTCCCGACGCGGGAAGGGGGAAAATTCAAAATCTCTTTCCTTTTAGGAGAGAGGTTTAAAAGCTACAATTCAACTAAGTGTGATAAAAATCTGAGTTATCATAGCCATTCCCCAAGAAGCGCCAAAAATGACCGTTGAGGAATATCTGGAATGGGAACCTCAGCAAGACGTTCGCTATGAATATGCCAATGGTGAAGTGTTTGCAATGACAGGCGGTACAATTCCCCATAAGGGACTTCCAAAAAATAAAATCACCAATAAATAGAATGATAATTATTTTGAAAGGGGGAAGGAGCAGCCATTGGCGGCTCACAATTACAGCGAAACTGGACGTGCTGTGGGTAAAATTGCGATCGCGCAGCCCGTCGTAGACATCGCAGTTTCAAGTTGACTTTCCAAACATCATCTCATCTCGTGTCTGGCGAAAGACTTATAATTTAGACCGCAGGGGGAAAAAGGCGTTTCCGATTTTTGCACAGATCCGGTAATCATAAGTGATTAACCGGACTTGATACCAGACCTTTTTAAATTTTGGACTTTCCTGCGGAACGCTACGCGTAGCTTGCTTCCCCAGAGGGGTACGGTGTAAGCGTTCAGTAGAACACTTTTACAGCTATATTTCAGCTAAATAGACCACGCGGTAGGGACACAGCAATGCTCTACTTTTATGGCAGATATGGTTCAAATACATGAAAATTGCTGTAAAGTATTCAATCCAAAATCCAAAATTCAAAATCTAAAATTCGGTGAGTGGTGCTACTTGACCTCTATATACGAGATGATATTATCAAGGTCATTTCCAAGGGATTTATAATCACCAGCAGTATATTCACGGCATAAACCATTACCATTTATATGTTGGCACACACGTATCCGCGTACCCGGTGGTACACTGAATGAACTAATAGTGTCATTACCAACAATATTTAAGTCACCTTGGTTGTATTTATATACTCCTGGAGTCGTAGGAAAAGACTGGGAAATTCCGCCAAAGTTAGGGTCTCTGTAGAACTTGACCTGTTGTGACGGCGTGTAAGAAAGCTTATAGATAGTGCCGCTGAAGTCATCCGAAATTAACAAATTACCTTGCTGGTCTACTACCATATCCACGGGTCGCCCCCAGGTTTCTTGGCTTGCTGGAACTACCCAACCGGTGACTAAATCTATCTCTTGTTCTGGGGTCTTTGTTGTACTGTTCCAGGGAAAGTAAGCTATTTTGTAGCCCGTTTTCTTCTGCCGATTCCATGAACCATGCAGCCCTGACACTGCTCCATTTGAGTAAAGGCTGGGAAAGTTAGTATTTTGTAAGAATGTTAGTCCCAAGGGAGCGGAGTGGGCTTGGATACCTTTGCTAATCCTGTCCATTGCATTGCAATTAACACTTCCATTAGCATTGAACTGATAGTCGCGGTCAAATGGCATATTGTTGAGGCCATTTGAGGTGTCAGGATTGGGGTTACAGAATGGCCAACCGTAGTTACCGCCATCTCGGACTTTCGTGAACTCCTCTGGTGGGTGGTTGTCTACATAGGAGGGGATAATTTTACCGTAATTGCCACTGCTATCGTTGAAGGGATAAGCGATCTGATCTCGATTATTAACAACTACCCAAAGGTCATTTGTGCTAGGTAAGAATGCTAACCCTTCGGCATTACGTAAACCTTGGGCAAAAAGCCGCTGATTGGTTCCATTAGCGTCGTACTGGTAAATCGCACCACGCTTTGGAGTGCTGACAGTATCTTCCTTACAGGCATTGCACGTAGAGGCGATTGACACGTAGAGTTTGTGGTTGGCATCAAGTGCGATATTTTTCAGTTCGTGACCATAAGCACCTCTAAGTTCTTGGGTGCTGCTGTCTGGTAAACCGACTACAACGATTTGGCGATTTTTGGCGATTAAGTCTCCAGAGTTGTAGATGAAGCGGTTAATTTGATGACTCTCAGAGATATAAATGTATGTGGTGTTGTCAATCTTATGAAACACAATGTCGTGTGGTTTGCGTAGACCTGTTACGAAGTCAGAAATAATTGGGTCTTTGCTGCCATTTGACCGGACAATTAACACTTTACCGGAACTGGGTTGTGATACTAGAAGATCCCCATTGGGAGCAACTGCCATAAAGCGAGCTTTGTTAATGCGAGCATAAACAGAGACGGAGAAATTGGGCGGGATTTTCAAGTAACGGGTAGTGTTAAAGGGCCAAGAGGTCATTGTACTAGGCACTTTTATCTGGGTGTCAACAGATGCAGCCGGCGGTTGAGCGATCGCTGCGGTGCTAAGAACCTCTAAGGACATCAAACTAATTAGCGATGCGGATAGTATGCGTCCAAATATGTGTGTTGGTTTTAGAGTAGATGCAACCATTTTTAACTTCCCTCTAGCTTGGTAGTGATTTATGTTACACATCATTCTCGGCTAGCCGATTTCACCGAGAGTCTGAACAAAGTTAACTCAGGGGTGTTATTTTTTGGAAAGACTTAAAATATCTTTATCTACCACTATTTTTTCTAACTCATCAAAAAATTCATCAACCGAGAGTTATAAAAAAGGCAGAGCGATCGCACTTCCCAACTAAAATATTCCTCAAGCTACTTAGCCTCGAAACCATTATGTAGAGGGTCTTAACAGGGTTCCTTCTCAGTCAATAAGCCAAGTTTTTGTTTGCAAAGCCCAAGGCTGAGGACTTGGTTTTTCTCAAATAGTGGTGATTGATTGCACATATCCCTTGGTATAACTAGCCGTGGCTCATGGTTGTAGCGAGAGTGAGCGTGCTGTGGGAAAAATTGCGATCGCAGAAAAATTGCGTAGGCGCAGCCCGTCGTAGACATCGCACTTAGGAATTGATCTAAAAAAACCAACGCGAAACCTAACCCACTTCCCGACGCGGTAAGGAGGAAATTTCAAAGTCTCTCTCCTTTTAGGAGAGAGATTTAGAGAGAGGTTCTTAGATACCTGTAATATTTCTGCAATAACCTTGAAATCTGGAAACATTACTCAAGCTAGTGGATATACTCGTAATCAAACTCTCAACAGAAGCGAGTATTATGCTGGACTGGTTAGCTATTTGGGGTGTAACTCAGGCCGCCGGGTTGATTTTTAAACCCATTCTGGAAGACTTAGCCAAGGATGCGGCTAAAGATTGGGCTAAAGATTTATTAAAAGGCATCCCTGGCAATATTTTAGAGAAACTTAAGAAAGAAGACATAGAAATCGCTGCTGGGAAAGCCTTAAAAGAATTTTTACAACTGGTGCAGGAAGATTTAAAAGGTGGAGAACTTTCTGAAGATGAAATCAAAAAGTATACGCAGCCGATAAAGCAATTTATCAAAAATCAAGAAGTCAAAGAAGTTTTGGGAAATGCCTTTAAAGATAATAATCCAGCTATAGATACTAATAGATTACAAGAGATTTGGGATAAAATTAATGTTTCAAATCCGTTACCAGATGATTTTAACTGGAAGCGGGTTGCTAAGAAATATCTGCAAAAGGTTAAAGAGATTATTCAAGGAATTCCCGAACTCAGAGAGATTCTCGATTCCCAAAATCTGGATAAAATCAAAGACATCTTAGAAGGCAATGCTCAGAAAATTACTACATTTGATTTAGTTAAATATCAAGAAGGAATCCGTGAGTGCTATGGCAATCTCAAGTTAGATAGCTTAGATACAAGCGGCTATGCCTATAACGAACTGAAATTATGGCGGATTTTTACTGCTCAAAATGTCCGGGAAACTCATCAAGTTTTAGCGCAAGTTCACGAACTGCCTAAAGAACATCTGAGACGGCTGCGAGAAAGTGAGCAAGTAGAAGCTGTTGAGTTAGAAGAATTAGAACGCCACAAACGGGTTTATTTTGAACAGCCGATCCGTTCAGTCTTAGATGTTGTCAATAAAAAGCAAGATTATAAATATATTGTGATTTTGGGCGATCCTGGTTCCGGGAAGTCTACTTTGTTGCAATTTCTGGCTTTGAATTGGGCAGAGTCACCACTGGATAATGTTATATCTTTACCAATTCCGTTGCTAATTGAATTACGCACTTATATGCGGCGACGGGAAGATAAAGAGTGCAATAATTTTCTCGAATTCTTTCATCAATGTAGTGGTGCAATTCATCATCTCAATCAGCTTGAAGTAGATAAACAATTAAAAGCTGGTAATGCCTTAGTGATGTTTGATGGTTTGGATGAGGTATTTGACCCTGGTAAGCGAGAGGATGTAATTACTGATATTCATCGCTTTACTAATGACTATCCTGATGTGCAGGTAATTGTCACTTCTCGGATTATTGGCTATAAACCGCAACGATTGCTTAATGCTGAGTTTCGCCACTTTATCTTACAAGATTTAGACTCAGAACAAATTCAGGATTTTATCAACCGTTGGCATGAGTTAACTTTTACCGATGCAGTAGATAAGGTGAGAAAACGGGAACGGCTACAAAGAGGAATTGCAGCTTCCAAATCTATTGCAGAATTGGCGGGAAATCCTCTGCTGTTGACGATGATGGCAATTCTGAATCGTAATCAAGAGCTACCAAGAGATAGAGCCGAGCTTTATAATCAAGCATCGCGGGTACTGCTACATCAATGGGATGTGGAACGCGCTTTGACAGAAGATAAGAGGTTAGACCCCAAGACGATTGATTATAAAGATAAGCAAGCAATGCTGCGTCAGGTTGCTTATCTTATGCAAACTGGTGAGAAAGGTTTGGCTGGTAATTTGATTAATGAAAATGATTTAGTCAAAGTTCTGACTGATTATCTCAAAACTATAGAATTTGATAAACCCAGAGATGTTGCGCGAGTGATGATTAATCAACTGCGGACTCGCAACTTTATGTTATGTTTCCTGGGTGCGGATTATTATGCTTTTGTGCATCGGACATTTTTAGAATATTTCTGTGCTTGGGAGTTTGTCTGGCAGTTTAAGGAAACGCAAACGCTGACTATTGAGGAACTTAAGGATGAAGTTTTTGGCAAACACTGGCAAGATGAAAGTTGGCATGAAGTCTTGCTGCTAATTGCGGGAATGATTGAGCCTAAATTTGTGGGTGAAATTATTGAATATTTAATGGTGCAAGATGGCGAAGGAGAAAAGTTTGCCAATCTCTTTTTAGCGGCTAAGTGTCTTGTAGAGGTGAGAAATCGCTTGGCGATCGCGTTAACAGCTAATAAATTACTTGGGAAGTTAAAAGACTTAACTCAATTTGACCTCTGGTACTATTACGACTCCCACTTAAATACAAAAGAAACTATGCTAGTTAGGAAAATTCGCACTCAAGCAGTCACAGCAATTGCAACGACCTGGCAAGAATCTCCTGACACTAAAACCTGGCTCAAAGAACGCGCTACCCAAGATGATAACGGGCTTATGCGACGTGCAGCAGTTGAAGAATTAGCGAATCACTTCAAAGATGACCCCGACACCAAAATCTGGCTCAAAGAACGTGCTAACCAAAATGGTAACGCGTTTGTGCAACGTGCAGCAGTCCGAGAATTAGCGAATCACTTCAAAGATGACCCCGACACCAAATCTATCCTTAAAGAACTCGCTACCCAAGATGATCACTGGTTTATGCGAGATGTAGTAGTCCAGGCATTAGCCGAGTACTTCAAAGATGACCCCGACACCAAAACCTTCCTCAAAGAACGCGCTACCGATGCTCATGAGCGTGTGCGAGATGCAGCAGTCTGGGCATTAGCCCGGAACTTCAAAGATGACCCCGACACCAAAACCTTGTTCAAAGAACGCGCTACCCAGGATGATGACAATTATGTACGAGGTGCAGCAGTCAGGGCATTAGCCGAGAACTTTAAAGATGACCCTAACACCAAAACCTTCCTCAAAGAACGCGCTACCCAGGATGCTCATGAGTATGTGCGACTTGAAGCAGTCCAGGCATTAGCCCGGAACTTCAAAGATGACCCCGACACCAAAACCTTCTTCAAAGAACGCGCTACTCAGGATGATCGCGAAGATGTGCGAGATGCAGCAGTCTGGGCATTAGCGGAGAACTTCAAATATCACCCCGACACCAAAACCTGGCTCAAAGAACGCGCTACCCAGGATGCTCATGGGCGTGTGCGAGATGCAGCAGTCCAGGCATTAGCGCGGAACTTCAAAGATGACCCCGACACCAAAACCTGGCTTAAAGAACGCGCTACTCAGGATGCTCACGAAGATGTGCGAAGTGCAGCAGTCAGGGCATTAGCCCGGAACTTCAAAGATGACCCCGACACCAAATCCATCCTCAAAGAACGCGCTACCCAGGATGATGACAATTATGTACGAGGTGCAGCAGTCCGAGAATTAGCTCAACACTTCAAAGATGACCCCGACACCAAATCCATCCTCAAAGAATGCGCTACCCAGGATGATGACAATTATGTACGAGGTGCAGCAGTCCGAGAATTAGCTCAACACTTTAAATATCAACCTGAGTTGCTTGAAATCTACTATCACTGCGCTGTCGATAATGCCTTTAAAGGTAGCTATCATCCCCGCGATAACCCCAACCCTCGGCGCATTGCACTAGAGATAATTATCAAGCAATTTCCTCAGCATGACCAGACTTTACCACTGTTGCGCGATCGCGCCGAGAATGACCCAGATGAGCAAGTGCGGGAATTTGCTCAGAAGAAGTTGGCACAATTAGAGAAGTAAAAGAGCAGTGAAAATATGAACAATACAGAAGTTCGTCAGCAAATCAACCAGTATCTAGATGGATTATCTTCAGAACGCCTAGAACTGGTTGCTGAATTTTTAGCGTATCTCGCAGATAAAGAAAGTGAAGATGCTACCCAAGAGTTGCTTGATATCCCTGGATTTATTGAATCCTTTGAAAGGGGTAAAAAAGATATTGTTGAAGGTCGGGTAAAAAACTGGAGAACAATTCGGTCTGATGTATAACGTTGTGTTATCCGCTCTATTGCTCATCGACGAGAAGCTTATGAATAAATATACAATCGTGATTCAATGGTCAAAAGAAGACCAATCTTATGTAGTTTTCTTACCTGAGTTTACAGATGTAATGCAGCCTTGTACTCACGGAGAAACTTATGAAGACGCTCTTAAAAATGCTCAAGAAGTTTTAGAAATGCTGATTGAATCATCTTTAGCTGACGGTGAACCTCTACCAGAGCCTAAAACGCTAAGAAAGTCGCTAAAAGTAGCGTTGTAAATCAGTTAAATTAAATAAAAAGAGCTAATCTCATGACTACATCTGTAAATACCACCAAAGTCTACGACGAAATTATAGAGTTTATTGCTGCTGGAACCACGCCCCAAAGTGTTATCGATTTCAAACTCTCGGATGCAGCCAAAGACCGTTTAGAGGATTTAGTTTATCGGGCAAAAACTGAAGGTCTTACTGGAAGTGACCAGCGAGAGTTAGATCATTTCCTCACGCTAGAGCATATTATGAGGTTAGCAAAAGCAAGAGCTAATCAGTACATTAACCCTAAGTGAGTATTCAAAGTGTCTCGTCTATATATTAATGCAGAACTGCGGCGTTTAGTTTGCGATCGCGCCGCCCATCTATGCGAGTATTGTTTATATCCAGAAGGAGACGGTTTAAGCTTTCAAGTTGACCATATAATCAGCGTCAAACACGGCGGCGCTACAACAGAAAATAATCTCTGCTATGCCTGTATTTTCTGTAACCTGCAAAAAGGGACGGATTTAGGATCAATTAATTGGCAAACTGGCGAACTTGTGCGGTTTTTTAACCCACGCAGAGACTTTTGGGGTGAGCATTTTCGACTAGATGAGGCTGTAATTCAACATCAAACAGAGATTGGAGAAGTCACAGCACGCATTCTAGATTTTAACGGTGATGAAAGGCTTCAAGAACGACAAGCTTTGATTGCATCTGGTCAGTATCCTTCAGCATCGGCACTAAAACAGATAAATAAATAGGTTATGATGTGCGTTGGCATTCGCGTAGCGTCTCGTAGAGAAGCCCGTCGTAGACATCGCTAGAAGAAATTGTTCGGGATAATCAATTAGGCAGTTGTATTGTGTGCGTTACGCTGCGCTAACACACTCTACTAAACTAAAAATTATAACAAAATGTGCGATCGCATCCACCAACGGGAATTCTATACTTAGCAACACTTGCTACTTCACCATTAGAACTCCCAAGGTAAATATATCATGGCTTATCAAAATATTGCAGCCGCCCTTTCGCCACAAGATATCCAAGAAATTAAAGCTGCGCTACAGACAGTCCAACAAAAGCTACCCTTTTTAGTTACTCTCAGCCCTGAAGAACGCCGGAAGGTGGTGAAAATGGGCGACAAAAGCCTAGCCTTTGTAAATAATAGCGTCACTGCTGCTCAGTCTAACCGCGAAATCCTTCCAGCCACTTTTGATGTTGAAGAACTTGTTCGAGATTATCAATTAGCCGCAGCGCTGACTGAACTTTTAACCTCAATCCAGCAACTCAGCGAACAGGTAGATGATACCCTAATGGCTGTCGGTAGTGAAGCTATGACTAGCAGTTTGACTGTTTATGATTACGTCAAGACTGCATCAAAAAAGACTCCAGGCTTAAAAACTGTCGCTGAACAGTTGGGCGAACGCTTTAAAGCTATCAAAGGTAGACCTACTAAAGCTGCCTCTGGTTCTTGAGCCTCTGAACTCCATTAATGCACCTCTGAACTCCATTAATGAGCCTTTGAACTCCATTAATGCACCTCTGAACTCCATTAATAAGCCTCTGAACTCCATTAATGAGCCTCTGAACTCCATTAATGCACCTCTGAACTCCATTAATGCACCTCTGAACTCCATTAATGCACCTTTGAACTCCATTAATGAGCCTCTGAACTCCATTAATGAGCCTCTAAACTCCATTAATGAGCCTCTAAACTCCATTAATGCACCTCTGAACTTTATTAACAAATCTTCAGATACGTCGTTCCCAGTCTATGGCTGGGAATGCCTATTTGCAGCCTCTACCTTCCAAATTCGCGGCAGAGTCACAATGAAGTATATTTCTAGGTTCTACCTGAAACGAAATTTAAATTTGGAAACGAGATTTATAAAAATTTTGGCGATCGCTATTCCCACACATCTATATAATAAGAAAACAGTCGCTACAAGCTATAACTATATTTTGAAACGTATATCTGCATACAGACAGCAAATCCTAAAAGAAAATAAAGAAATCCGTCTTTCGCCCAACCAAATAATAGGATACTAATAGTAGTAGCATATACAAAAAATTGATTTGTAGTCTTATCTAAATCATGTTTGAGTGCATCTGAGTACAGCTTAATATATTGCAAAATATCTTGACAAAATCTTAGCAAAGGCTTACGGGTAAAGTTTCTTGTAGCGCGAACAAAAATTCTTAACCCCCGCCCTAAAAATACTAGTACCCCCATCGTTAAATACTAGCGCCTCTAACCCCAGACAAATTTTAACTTTATGTTAAGTCGGGGTTTTGGCGTTTGAGTACAACTGTAATCAATCCAATAAATCCAATCAGCATTGAGTTTTGTATCGAGTTGGAAGTCACCTGATATAAGCATAAAAATAGCAGATGACTCAATTACCAGATAGACATTACCGATGCAACAGTCTTTAGACAGTATTAGCGATCCCCCAAGTACCAAAAAGCAGGATTCTGCCCGCACATCCATGCTGAAAAATCTCCTCTCTGGCGTTTTTTTTGAGCCATTATTGAGTGATTTTCGCATTATTTTTGAGCGCGATCCCGCAGCACGTAATTGGCTAGAAGTGGTGTTTTGCTACCCTGGATTGCACGCGCTATCTTTGCATCGTCTTGCTCACTGGTTACATGGTCGAGGAGTCGGTTTCATCCCCCGTTTAATTTCTCATTTGGGGCGATTTTTGACAGGTATTGAAATTCACCCAGGTGCAGAGATTGGCCAGGGCGTGTTTATCGACCACGGAATGGGTGTAGTCATTGGCGAAACTGCGATCGTGGGCGACTATACACTGATTTACCAGGGCGTTACCCTTGGCGGAACTGGTAAAGAAACTGGTAAGCGTCATCCCACAGTGGGCAAAAATGCAGTGATTGGGGCGGGTGCGAAAGTTTTGGGTAATCTGCAAATTGGCGATCGCGTCCGTATTGGCGCAGGTTCCATTGTCTTGCAGAATGTCCCCAGCGATCGCACAGTTGTTGGAGTTCCCGGCAGAATTATTTCTCGCAACGAAAGCGCCAGCCTTTCTCTTCTAGAACATGGAAAGCTACCCGATGTGGAAGCAACCGTGATTCGTTCTTTGCTTTCGCGCATCGAAGAACTCGAAAAACAACTGCAAACTTTAGGCGTTAAGAGTCATTAGTCATTAGCAAAGGACAAAGGACAACCGACAAATGACAAAGGACAAATGACAAATGACAAATCACGTTTTGCAGATACCTTTGAGCGATCGCTGGCGAATCTATCACCGATTGCAAGAGTTAAAAATTAATTGCTCTTGTCCCCCTGATGGTTCTTTACGAGTGCAAGTGAACAATTTGCTCGAAGTAATTCTAATTCGTAGTACAGTTATGCAACTTCTTGCTTCTCGTCACGAATTATTAGAATGGCTAGAGCGTTGCTGGCGTTACAGTGATGAGTCATGATTATTTCAAAAAGACCTAATTCAGAAACGATTAATCTTGAATTCATGACGCAAATACTGGACTTTATCCTTTTTGTCCATAGATGCACAAAGCTCAAATAGGTTTAGAGTTTGAAGCTACTGTCCGCTAGCAGAATTTGTTGCAGACTGAGATGGATTAGATGGGGTTTAGATTTTGTTGGGTCTACTAAATCTGAAATTCCCCTGACATATAGCAACAATTAGAAAGGCGAAATTCTCAAATATAAATTGGGATTTCTGATTTTTAATTTTTCCCAAATTAAGAAATTGAAAGTTCAATCAATTATGGCGACTCGGAACAGAGATATAAAACTACTCAATTTTTTGCACAATGAACTTGAACTTTCAAATGCCGATATTGCTGTAGCTCTGCGACACCGCGAATTAGAAAATGGCCCACTACCGATGCTCCTCTGGCAGTATGGTTTCGTTGATTTGGAGCAGCTAGGAAAGATATTTGATTGGCTAGCAGACCACAGTTAGCTAGTTTGTACCCCTTAGCTTTAAGTAGCATTATCTGCCTAAATTACACCCAAATGCACTAGAAAAGATGAGGTTACGAAGATGATTACATCCTTAATTGCTGGATTTTGTGTATTACTTTGTTCAGGATTTGCTAATAGTTATATTAGCTCATTGCTACTCGAAGACATTTCAACTGACATCGGTAAAAACGATTAGTAATTTATACATTGATTTAGTTCCCTGCCATACAGATGTGATGCTAATAATGGGGCAATAATTAAGGATCATGTATCCTACATTATGAATTGTGATATTTTTAGCATTTGCCATCGCTGGGGATTGTAGAGGGAAAGGATATTAAGAATACTTCCAATAGAGGGATATTTGCAATGAATCAAATCATAATTAATGACACTACATTACGTGATGGCGAACAAGCAGCAGGTGTTGCCTTTACTCTACAAGAAAAAGTAGCGATCGCTAAGTTTCTCGATGCCATTGGTATACCGGAATTAGAAGTGGGTATACCGGCAATGGGCGACGAAGAAACCCGTGCGATCGCAGCAATTTCTGACTTGGGTTTACAAGCAAAACTCTTGGGCTGGAACCGCGCTGTCATCTCAGATATCAAGGCTTCCATCGCTTGCGGTCTGAATCGGGTGCATATTGCCATTCCCGTCTCTGGTATCCAAATTGCTACTAAATTTCATGGTCAGTGGCGAGTAAGTTTGCAAAAACTCAAAGACTCAATCAACTTCGCTCTCGACCAAGGTCTTTGGGTAGCAGTCGGCGGAGAAGATTCTTCCAGGGCTGATGAAAACTTCCTCTTAGATGTAGCACTTTATGCCCAAGAATGGGGTGCATCTCGCTTCCGCTTCTGCGACACTGTTGGAGTTCTCGACCCCTTCACCACCTACACCAAAGTCCAAAGGCTGGTTTCCGCGTTGACGATTCCCCTAGAAATCCACACGCATAATGATTTTGGTCTGGCAACTGCCAACGCTCTTGCGGGTATCAAAGCCGGAGCCTCATCAGTGAATACTACAGTTAATGGATTGGGTGAACGGGCAGGAAATGCAGCTTTAGAAGAAGTTGTCATGGCGATCAAACGCATCTACGGCGTTGATTTGGGCATCAACACACCCAGTTTGCTGGAACTTTCTCAACTAGTTGCAGCCGCATCAGGAGCCGATGTACCACCCTGGAAAGCGATCGTTGGCGAAAACACTTTTGCTCACGAATCAGGCATCCATGCTCACGGGGTATTGCAAAATCCCATCACCTACGAACCATTTGCACCTGAAGAAGTCGGTTGGGAACGGCGTTTAGTAGTAGGTAAACATTCTGGACGGCATTTAGTTGCTAACTTGCTAGAACAGCATGGAATTTTCTTGAACTCTCAAGAAACCCAATCTGTTTTAGACGCAGTGCGCCATCAATCGGTACAGAAAAAACGCAGTTTGACGACAGAAGAACTGTTGAATTTGGTCAGAGAACAGAGGTACTCTCATGCAACGCGATGAATTAGAACTAAACTTGCCACCTGCTTTTGAAATTGGTGAAAAAGTCAGAGTTCGTAAACTACTAAAAAACGATGGTACTTTTCCCGGTAAGGAAGTAGGCCAAGTTTTAGTGAACAAGGGAGATATCGGTTACATAGCGAGTATAGGCACATATTTGCAGACTTCCTATATATATGCTGTGCATTTCTTAGAAACAGGGTTCGTCGTCGGCTGTATGAAAAAAGAACTAGAATCTGTTGAGGAATCTCATGAAAGTAATGCTACGGATGAATGATGCCGGCACTTTAGTAGTTTACGTTGCTAAAAAAGACCTGGAAGAAGAAGTCGTCAAACAAACCGATGGAAATGATGGCAAGATTCTCACCCTAGCAAATGGTTGGGAATTAGAATTTCGTGATTTGCCAGACACAGCAAATTTACCTCAAACAGTAGAAGCTAAACGCCTAGCTTAAAAACAGTTAGGAGTTAAGAGTTATGAGTTATAAATTTTAATTCCTAACTCCTCACTCCTAACTCTTCGCTTTTAACTCCCCACTCCTAAATTTTTATCAATCATGGGTAACAAGTATTTGACGTTATCAGAATTGAACCTTGAGGGACAGTTACTAGGTTTTGTTGGTGGTGAACCAGGAAAATATAAATACTTGCAATTGGCAGTTCCATCTGGAGATGTGGAAATAAAACTGCCTAAAGAGTTACGCCGTTTACTAAGTTCATCCTTAGTTCCTGGGCAGCAACTTCGCATTTGTGGCCATAGTGAAGTAGACTCGCGCACAAGTAAAATAAAAATTAAAGCCTATCGGGTAACACCAATTGATGTGTGTCCAAAGCAAGATTTACCACCTCAATCAAAAGCGAGGATTATGGTATGTCAAAAGGGCGGTTGCCTTAAACGTGGCGGTAAAGGGTTATTATCAGAATTAGAAAAAACTTTGTGCGATCGCGGTTTGTTAGACAAAGTTACTATTGAACATACAAGTTGCCAAAAATGCTGTGGCAGCGCTCCCAACTGTGTTTTGCAGCTTGGCAAAAAGAAATACAAGAATATTCATCCTGACGCGATCGCAACTTTGCTAGAAAGTCACTTAACTTCAGATTAATAAGCTTTTCTAGCTTTTCTTAAAATTAATGCACAACTTTTTAGGGGTAAAATTTTTATCCCTATTTATTGTAAGTAACTCTTGTCAAACTGCGATCGGCTATCTGATGTATTGTTGGTAATTGAAATTTTTAATTTCACTTTGAAATATAACCAAGATGTAAAATTATCTGTTTATGCAGAAGCTGGTATTTGCCACTATTGGATATTTAATTTAGTAGATAACTACCTAGAATCTTACAGCGAACTTTATAAAGATTTAGAAGGTAGATTTAGTTATCGCCGTAAGTTAATTTTTCTGCAAAATGAATCAGTTAGTCTGCCATATTTTACTGATTTAGTTCTGGATTTATCTAAAGTATTTCCAGGTTAATGTAGTGAGATTGATGCTGTGTCGGATAAAAAGTTAAAATTATCAAAGTAACTAAAGACGCGATTAATCACGTCTTTAATCTTTGCATTATTTGCTTTTAGATTTATGTAAAGTGTTTTTATTGCTACTTACACTGTTACCATTGTCTTTCTTTAGGATGAACTTTGTTCAAGCTTTAAGTGATATAAATCCATCCAAGATATAGTTCTGAACCATTTACCACGACCTTTTCTGTAAGGCTCTAACATCTCATACTGAAACTTATGTTTGCTAGAGAATGATATATCTACATCTACCAATTTTCCTTGATTACTTAAATCATAGTTGTAGCTTTTTGAATCTTCGACTTCAGGTAGCAAATGTGCTACTCCGAATAGTTGTCCCAAAGGAGACGATTTCAGGAAAGCTTGCCTTTGGGCGTGAGTCATAACAACTTTTGACCCGGCTTTTATTGTATTACTGGCCATATAACTTTGGCACTCCTCTTAAGCTTTCTTGTTGATCACAGAAGGATAGGGCTGCTTTCCGCAAGAATCTAAAAGCATATCCATCTTCTTCTGGAGCGATTGTGACAGACCCCAGATATTCCATCCCCACATTATTACTATAATAGGACAAAGCCGTATCTAGAGCAACCAGGACAACCAGTGGTTCATCTGTTTCTGTTTGACACAACTCCAATGCAACCTTGGTTGCATACCAAATTAACCATTTGCCGATTGGTTCCATAAAGCGTTCAGCCCCTTCTCCTCGACTTGTAGGGTGAGCTTCTATCTGTTCTATCTCTAAAAACTTTGGAGAGCCGGGATAGGGATAAAGACCATATCGCACTAATCCCCAGACTTTACCCTCATAAACAAGTTTGACAATGTTTTGACAGTCAAAATCGGTATTCTGCCACAAATTAAACCAGTTAAAAGACCAATTAGTAGGCATATCATTGTTTGTAGCTGGAGAAAGCATAGCAATTTCCTCGACTGCCGATTTAATTCGGACTTTTACCTTATAGGAGCCAATGGTAGTCAATTAAGTTGTATAAACTTTTAGTAGCAAGGTTTCAGATTCATAGATTATAAAGAACTACCTAGTCAGATAGCAATTAACAGTTCAAGATAATTTATAGATTGCAATAGTAAAGGAGAGAAAGAGCCTCACCATCCCAATCAAATCAATCCTTCTATTGTGTGCTGAAAATCATTCGCTACATCAGCAACAGCTTGCCTATCACCCAAACATTTTTTTATCCGCTGGGCTGGGTAACACTCAGAAATAGATATGGACTCACCCATAGTAATTTTGACTTTTTGTTTGCCTAATTACTGATGGATGCTGTAATAATATTTACCAAGATGGTTTAGAGAATTGCCTGATGAGTTTTTGTATTTGATAACTCTCTGAGAGAAAAAATGCCCTTACTTTCTAGTAAGAGCATTTAAATTTACTGATTTAATGTTGAGTGGAGAAATCTATAGAGCTTGGGATACTTTTCGCTTAAGCTTCATCCAAAATTTTATTACTCCAGCGATCATTTTTATGAGAGAAAATAGTCTTTTATCTTGTCTATAATCACTGAAAATAAATCAAACCGTATTGCGAATAGTCCCCACACAATTGCTATGCTAATTTCTTGCGTAGCTTGCTACCAGCCAAAGCCAGACCGACGATTCCTAAACCAGCGAGACTAGCAGGCTCAGGAGTCGATTGCACAATAGAAGATTTCTTGAATTCAAATGCAATGGTTTGTGTGCCGTTGAATTTGCTGACATCATAGCCAGTGGTTAGCAACTGCTGCGTTATATTACCTTGTGCTAGGAACGAGATTCCACTCAGATAATTTCCAGAGTTGATGACATTGAGATTAAATGTATTGTCCTTGCCGTTATTAGTAAAATAACTACTGGTCAAATCACCATAACCGACAATACCACCACCTTGTTTTACCTGACTTTCGTAAGAATTCCCTCCTCCTGCTAAACCACCATATGTAGCAACAGTGTAGCCTTCTTTGATATTAGTAACTGTCTTTGCCTGAACACCACTATAAACACCTAGTTGTTGTACCCCTGAAGCATTCGCTGAAGCGAAATGAATACCAAACAAATCCCCACTGCTCATAGCATTGTCAAAGGTCTTACCCGCCATATTGAAGAACAAATCACCATATCCAATTTGACCGCCGGCAGCACCCTGTTCAGCCTCTCCTGTTAACTTCATATTGCCATTAATTGCCACAATGATGCTGGTAGCAGTTTCTTTGATGGCCATACCAGAGATATCGTAGGGATTTACTTTTCCTGCCGCGGCACCAACCCAGTAATTCCCGTTCATCCCATCTTTGTTTGAATCAAATGCATACTGCCACCCGCTAGCATCAGTGGAGTTTTGACCCATCAAAAGGCCGGTAGTGTCATTCATACACTCCAAAGAGATGCTAAATGCTGTTCCCTTTAAGTCTGAGGCATAGGCTCCTTGACCAGCCACAAAGAAGATTCCAAAAGTAGCAATACCAACCTTCAGTAAATTGAATACGTTTTGAGTTTTCATTATTTATAAATTGATTTAGAGAATCACAATTTTTTGGACTTCTCTATTTGTAATTGGAATTACAAAAATATAAAAGCGTGATTTTTCTGAAAATATAACTTGGATAACTTAACGTTAATTTTATAAAACTCAAATAAGAAATGATATATTTAGTTACAATTGCCTTTGTCTAACCCAATGGTATTAAAGTGAAATAGCAGCAAAGGCAAGCACGTCTAGCAGCCTACGATTATCTGCACCCATTTAATTAGATAGCTTTAAAAAACTTTTGGGTTTGTGTAAGCTTAATAAACCATATACCGCCAGCATCTCCGTACAGGGCATCTAAACGCGCATCTACTTTAGAAAGTAATATCCGATTCGGATGAACACTTGGGCATTTACATTGCATTTTGCTATTTAAAGGAGTCAGGAGGCAGGGGTCGAAATCAATAAACCTCTAGACGACTGACACCTTTATTCTGGTTCCTAGCTAAAGATGCAACCTTTCTAATCAAATCAAACCTTCCAACGCGTGTTGCAAATCATTTGTCACATCAGCAACAGCTTGTCTAGCACCCAAACGATTTTCCTTATACGCCGGGTAACGCTCAGAAATGGATATAGGTTCACCCACAGTTATTTTTACTTTTTGCTTACCCAATTGCGGACGCTGTACAGCTTTATCGCCTTTGATTTTAGCAATCATTTGCCATAAAATTAAGGTTGTTTCAGCAAACCTTTCTGCTGTTGGATTTTCACGAATATAATTACCAGAAACTGCTACAAAACTTTCTACTAAACGCATATGCCACATCCGTGCATTTGCTTCTTCTGCAATGCGATCGCCTAAAGCTCTTTCAACCGCAGATACTCCTTTGACATCCTTAAATTCTTCTCTAAATATATAATTCCAACCTGCTTGTTCTACTCGCCGACAACGGTCACTCAAACTACCTTTTGACTGTAAATTAAAATACTGTTCTGATATTAGCAGCGCTGCATTCAACAACGCTTGTAAACGAACTGCTAATGCTTCATTTCTATCTGGGATTTGCCCAGCAACAATCTTGGGATCTGGCAGTTTTTGATGATAAAACCGGGTGTAAAATTCTTCCATTAGCAAAAGTAAATGTTCTGCCAAAGTCAACAATCGGGGATAAAGCGACTCTACGGAAGCCTGTTGTGGTGGATTTACAGGTAAACCACTAGCTGCTTCTAATTCACTTAAAAGATTAGCGATCGCATCCCAAGGAGCATCAACGTAACTATATTTAATCCCAACTGGTACAATTAGAACCTGTTGGTCGCTTCCCGCTTTGTGCAAGTCTTCAGCACACCAAAAGCCTAATTGGGCAATACCAGGTTCTAACGGGCTAATATTCTCTGATAAACCATTGGTAGCACCTTCAGGCGCAGCCGCCATCGGGAATTTCCCATTGGCGAACAAGTCACGCGCCGAACGTAACCCCGTCCAGTCAGCTTTACCTCGCTGAATCGGAGTCCCACTTAAATGAGAAACAATCCAGCCAACCTGGGAACCTGCCCATAGAGGAATGCCGCGATCGTAGATAAAATGAGCGTGAATGGGATGTTGTAGTGTTGTACCCTGCGATCGCGCTGTCTTTGGTACGAGTTGAGATAGCAAGTAACCCAAACAAAACGGATCGTCTGTTTTCGGATGGCGAAATGCCAGCATAAAACGGATCTTACCCTCCTGAAATTGGCGATAGAGATCCACCAGAACCTCTACGTTGTCTGCTTCAATTTGGGTAATAGGTGTTTGCCATTTTATCCAACTGGGTAGCAACAGATGGACAACTCGTAGCAATAAAGGGTTAAACGCGGGGGGAATAAATTCTAAGGGTGCTTGTGCTTGATAAATTACATCTGCCAAAGTAGTTTCTCCTAAAGATGCCCTGATTCTAATCGCCTGATGGTTATTTCTTTTAAGCTATCTTAGCTGCTGTAATATGTCCTGACGACTAGAAGTCACAGCCACACACGACAAAATCTGCTTAGGCAGGTTCTTCTAATGAAGCGCACCTACGCAGACTTATAGAGTATTTTTTACTGCTATGGAAAGTATGGGCAGATAGTGGAGTTTAGCGGCACTTGCAAATCTTAATAACAAGAAAGACTCAAGCTAAATCCTAGCAATACATTTTCACCCGATAATTGTGTGGGTAGATTTCGCACTTCCGTATCTTGTTTTTGGCGATAAATTTCTACTTGTTGCTGTTGGGGGTTAATTAACCATGCCAATTGCACCCCTGCATTTATATATTCCTGCATTTTGGAACGCAACATTTCCAAATCATCCGTTGCTGACCTTAATTCAATGACAAAATCGGGTGCAATGGGGGGAAATTTGCGTCTTTGTTCAGGTGTAAGTGCTTGCCAACGTTCTCGTTGAATCCAAGCGGCATCTGGAGAACGGTCAGCACCATTAGGTAATTTGAATGTAGTAGAAGAACTGAAGGTAAAACCAATGCCAATTTGCCGATTCCAGATTCCCAAATCAATAATTAAATCTGCTTCTCGATTGCCGCTTTCACCTCCAATGGGGGACATGATGATTAATTCTCCCTTGGCAGTGCGTTCAAATTTCAATTCGCGGTTATTTTGGCATAAGTGATAAAATTGTTCGTCACTAAGGTGAACAGTGTCTAGTTTTAATGTCAAATGACTCATAACCTAGACCTAGATTAAATAGTTGCAAAGATTATATCATGCCATATCTTAACGGCTGATGCCGATCGCGCTTGCGCTTTGCCTACCTCGCAGGTTCAAAAACTAGGATACCTTCTGAATGCACCCAGGCGGACGAGGGTTTGTGTGGCCGCGATTTATAATCGCCAGGTGGTTTATAAACAAATTAGAGATTCTGGAAAGGGAATAAACGATGCGACTATCACAAATGTTATTCGTTACACTCCGGGATGATCCAGCTGATGCTGAGATTCCCAGTCATAAATTATTACTCCGTGCAGGTTACATTCGTCGCATCGGTAGTGGTCTTTATGCTTATTTGCCGTTAATGTGGCGGGTAATGCAAAAAGTTTCCCAGATTGTGCGGGAAGAAATGAACGCTACAGGCGCACAAGAATGTCTTTTACCACAATTACAACCTGCTGATTTATGGAAGGAATCGGGACGCTGGGACACTTACACCAAAGCTGAGGGAATTATGTTTTCCCTAATTGACCGCCGCGAGCAACAATTAGGATTAGGCCCAACTCATGAAGAAGTAATCACAGCGATCGCTCGTGATATGATTCGCTCTTATCGCCAGCTACCACTGCACCTCTACCAAATTCAAACCAAATTCCGCGATGAAATTCGTCCCCGTTTTGGTTTAATGCGCGGACGAGAGTTTATCATGAAGGACGGCTACTCTTTCCATCTCGATGAAGCCAGCCTCAAAGAAACTTACCAGGATATGTATAAAGCCTACAGCAATATCCTACGGCGTTCGGGTTTAGCTTTTCGCGCAGTGGAAGCTGATTCTGGTGCAATTGGCGGTTCTGGTTCCACAGAATTTATGATTTTGGCGGAAGCTGGTGAAGATGAAGTTCTCTACACTGAAGATGGTAAATACGCCGCCAACGTAGAAAAGGCTGTTTCTTTACCAATTGATGCCGAAACCTCACGGTTTACAACCTACGAGAAACGCGATACACCTGGAACAGAAACCATTGAAAAGGTCTGTCAACTCCTCAACTCTTCTCCCACTCAATTAGTGAAAAATGTCCTTTATCAGACAGTTTATGATAATGGTTTAACGGTGTTGGTTCTGGTAAGCATCCGAGGCGATCAGGAAGTTAATGAAGTTAAATTGCAAAATGAACTGACCAAATTAGCTTCTGAGTATGGCGCTAAAACTATTATTAGTTTGAATGTATCAAATGTAGAAGCACAGCAAGCATGGACAGCGAAATCTCTACCTTTAGGCTACATTGCGCCAGACATCACAGATGAGTATATTACCGCTAATAAACAGATTCATCCTAAATTTTTGCGCTTGGTAGATCAAACAGCCGTTGATTTAAAAAACTTTGTTACAGGCGCAAATGAAGCTGGCTATCACGTAGTTGGTGCTAATTGGGGTGAGCAATTTAAACTACCAGAGCGAGTAGTAGATATTCGTAAGTCAAGACCAGGCGATCGCGCCCTTCATAACCCAGGACAAACTCTTGCAAGCGCCCGTGGAATTGAAGCAGGTCATATATTCCAATTAGGCACTAAATATTCTCAAGCGATGGGTGCAACTTATACCAATGAACAGGGTGAAGAAAAGCCGCTATTTATGGGTTGTTTTGGTGTAGGCGTATCACGACTAGCACAAGCTGCCGTAGAGCAATCTTACGATAAAGATGGGATTATTTGGCCAGTTGCGATCGCACCCTACCACGTGATCGTCACAATTCCCAACATTAAGGATGCTCAACAAATCGAAATCGCCCAAAAACTTTACACAGAACTCAATCAAGCGGGAATTGAAACCCTACTAGATGACCGCGACGAACGGGCGGGAGTGAAATTTAAAGATGCGGACTTGATTGGCATACCTTATAGAATTGTAACCGGACGTGCGATCGCTAATAGCAAAGTTGAAGTTGTAGAAAGAGCCACCCGTAAATCTCAAGAAATAGTCATTGATGAAGTGACAACAACACTTAAACAGTGGATTACAGAAGCAATAGGGCATAAGGCATAAGTTTGGAGAAGAGACAAGGAAGAGGGAGGAGACAAGGGAGAGACTTGTTCAATAATTTCTCCTTGTCTTCCTTGTCCCCTTGTCCCTAACTTCTAACTCCTAACTCCTAACTCTTAACTTTTTACTCCCCATTCCCCAAAATTTACATAATTTGGCAGGTGGGTGACGGATTAGAAATAAAAATTCTAGAATTGGATTAGGGACTTGCAGAATTAAAAGGCATCAAGTCTCCTCTAGGTTGTGGGAAACTCTCTACTTGTAAGTATCGTCTTTAACCAGGCTGCTCCTCACATAACTACCATATCAGCCCTCAGTTAGGAAGGTTTTGAACATGAAAGACCAACAAGGATCTAATCGTATTTCTTCAGGCGCAATTGCAGCTGTATCAGCAGTGGTTGTAGCGGTGGGTGGTGGTGTAGCTTGGTTTACCACACAATCCAACAATACTCCTACACCGTCAAACCCCTCTGGCCGCATTGAACAGCCAGCACAGCCATCAACTAGACAGCCAGCTAATGAGCAAACCCCGAACGTTTACTGGCTAAGACCAAAAGACAAAAATGTTACTTTGGTTCCTCAGCCTGTTAAAGTAGCTTCTGTACTACCCAACCAAGCTTTAGAATCAGCTTTCCAAAGTTTGTTAGCAGGCCCAACAGAAGGGACAGATTCAACAACTATCCCTAAAGGAACCAAGCTATTAGGGCTGAAAGCGGAAAATAATGAAGTTCACGTTAATTTATCTGAAGATTTTACCAGCGGTGGTGGTAGCACCTCAATGATGGGCCGCGTGGGACAAGTTGTTTACACTGCAACAACTTTAAATCCCAAAGCCAAGGTGTACATTGATGTGAACGGCAAACCGTTGGATGTTTTAGGCGGTGAGGGTGTAGAGATACAACAACCGCTAACTCGTGAACAGTTTCAGAAAGATTATCCCCTTTAATCATCGGTCATTGGTCATTAGTCATTAGTCATTAGTCATTAGTTTTTTACAAGTGACAAATGACAAAGGACAAATGACAAAAGACTAACGTTTGCTATTTAATACACGAAAATTACGGGCTTGCTGCTCTAACCTTGTGGCGAGGCGATCGCAAACCCGATTACACAACTCAAAAATCATTTGATCTTCTACCCGGTAATAGGCGCAAGTTCCTTCACTGCGGCGGCTAAGGATACCTGCTTGCCACATTACCTTCAGGTGTTTTGACACATTTGCCTGAGAAGTCTGTGTTGCCTCTACCAACTCTTGCACGCATTTTTCTTCATCCCGTAATAAGTGTAGCAGCCGTAGGCGCATTGGCTCACTTAACAGGCTGAAGTATTCAGCTACTTGTTGCACCACTTCTGGTGGTAAAGGCAACGTTTGTTTCATCAGGGTTAACCCGCAAGGAAAGAAAATTTTAACAATGACTCACATCATATATACATTAATACTTAATCAGGGTTAATTCGCATCAAAGGTTGACCATATTCTACAGCGTCGCCATTTTGGAGGAGAATTTCCATCACCTGTCCAGAAACTTCGGCTTCGATTTCATTCATCAGCTTCATAGCTTCAATGATACAGACTGTTTGACCCTTGCGGACGCGATCGCCCACTTCCACAAATGCCGCTTCCCCAGGCGCAGGAGCGCGATAAAACGTTCCTACCATTGGGGAAGGTACTTCTACTAATCTTTGGTCAATGGTTGAGGGAGGACTTACTGACAGCTGCATTTGTGTGCTAGTACCAGTATTCTCAAACACACGAGATGTGGACACCTCCGTTACCTGACTTCCGCTCACCTGGTTTCCCCCAGATGAACCTGATGTCAAGCCTGAACCTACCACACCGCCTAAAGTCCCTTGACCTACCGACAACATCTGATTGCTAATACTCACAGCCTTACGGACTGTTAGCTCAAAATCATCGCTTTTGAGTATGACTTCTGCAATATCTGTTTGTGCGATAGTTGCCAGAAGTTGGCGGATTTCATTAAAGTCCAATGGCACAGTTTTTATTACCTCGACCTATCCGTAAATTAGCATTTTAAGTGTGGCAGGGGATTAATCCCTATGTAGGGATTTAAATCGGGACTTGCATCTCCGTAGAGATGAAAGTTATTCCCTGCTGATATATTTATCTTCCTGGGTATCAACTTTGATGCGTTCTCCTTGGGAAATAAACAAAGGAACCATCACAACTGCACCAGTTTCCAGAGTTGCTGGTTTTGAGCCACCTGTGGCGGTGTCACCTTTTAAACCTGGATCTGTTTGGACAATTTCTAGAACCACAGACTTAGGCAATTCTACTCCTAGTACCTGTTCGCCCCACTTAATAACTTCAGCTTCCATACCTTCCTTCAGGTACTTGACGCGATCGCCAATTTGTTCGCGAGTCAATCTGCCTTCTTCGTATGTTTCCATATCCATAAAGACAAACTCATCGCCTTCTTTATAGGTATGCTGCATCGTGCTTTTTTCTAGAGTGGCTTGCGGCACTGTTTCCCCTGCGCGGAACGTTTTTTCCATCACGCTCCCACTCTGGACATTTTTTAGCTTAGTTCGTACAAAGGCGGAACCTTTGCCTGGCTTGACGTGTAGGAATTCAAGCACTCGCCATACAGACCCATCCAATACAATTGAAACACCGGGTCGAAAGTCGTTACTGGAGATCATGAAACTTTCAAATTTTGGAAGACAATCGGCATTTATTGTACCCTTCTAGGGTCGTCATTGGGCATTTGTCATTAGTTTAGTGTCATTGTCATTAGTCATTTTTCCTCTGCCCTAGACCTATGCTCCACTCATCACCTAACGTGGGAAGATTATTTATGGGTTACGTCCAGTCAACAATTCACTGCTGCATTTGAGTTATCCCATGCTTAACTTATTAAAATCCTGGCTGAAGAACAGCCTAATAGCAATACTGCTGGTAACAATATTTTTAGGCATAACTACAGCTGGGTGGACTCCCTCCAGTAGCGCCGCACTGCCAGCCGGCAATGCAATTACCGACGGAAAGGCTTTGTTGCGGTATGCACTCCCGATAGATAACAAACCTGTGCGGCAACTACAAGGCAGTTTAGAAGACATCTCTGCCCAACTGCGGGCGAATCGGCGTTGGGGTGCTATTTCCAAAGACATCAGCCAAGCATCCCGCATTCTCGATAAACCTTCCCAAATCTTAACAAGCGTTCCCGCAGAACGCCAACCCCAAGCCGAAGCTTGGATTACCGAGTTGAAATCTGGGGTGGGTAAATTGCAAGAATTGGCGAATAGCAAAGATAAAGAACAAATTCTGCAAGAGAGAGGTAAACTGCTAAATCTCGTTACTCAGCTAGAAGAGTCAATGGTGAAACAATTCCCCTTTGAAGTTCCCGCTGAGTACAGTAACCTGCCACAACTTAAAGGTCATGCCACTGTAGAAATCAAAACCAACAAAGGCGATTTGGCGCTTGTCGTGGATGGTTACAGCGCTCCTGTGACTGCTGGTAATTTTGTAGATTTGGTGCAGAGGGGTTTTTATAATGGTTTAGAATTTACCCGTTCTGAAGAATCTTACTTTCTCCAAACTGGAGATCCAACTGGGAAAGATGTGGGTTTCATTGACCCCAAAACGGGCAAATATCGCGCTATTCCCTTAGAGGTCTTAGTTCAAGGAGATAAAGCACCTACTTATGGCATTACTTTAGAAGAAGCTGGTCGTTACGTTGATATGCCAGTTCTACCTTTCTCTGCCTTTGGTGCAGTAGTGATGGCTCGTCCTGAAAGTGAAGTAAATGGTGGTTCATCACAATTTTTCTTCTTTTTGTTTGAACCAGAACTCACTCCCGCCGGACGCAATCTATTGGATGGTCGCTATGCCGTTTTTGGCTATCTTACCGAAGGTAAAGAAGTTTTGGATAAACTGAAAGCTGGTGACAAAATCGAATCAGCAAAAGTGGTTCAGGGGATAGAAAATCTAGTTGAACCGCAAGCTGCATAAGAAGACACAGAGGGCAGGAGAAGAATAATTCTTGTACAGACGCGATTAATCGCGTCTCTCCTGATTCAAATTTCCGGCGGTGAATATCTGCTTAACTATGATCCTTAATTCTGGAAAAGTCCGTGATACAATTTCCTGGTTGGCTGTAAAAACTGTTTCTTCGTAAAATCCATCTTCCAGTATTAACACTGAAATTTTTGCTTGTAGTGGGTCTACAATCCAATATTCAGGAATTTCTAAGGCCGCATATTCAGATCGCTTATGGCGATAATCCCGTTTCACCGATTCTGGACTGACTACCTCGACAATTAGTAACGGGGGTGACTCAAATACTGCTAAAGCATTCAACAATTCTCTAGCTTGCTCAAGTGTCACCACACACAGATCAGTCAACCTAGATTTATTTCTACCCGTTCTCACCCCACTTTCCCGAAAACACAGCCAAGTAGAGTTACAACGTTTGATTTCTGCATCTAGTAATTGCTCAAGAAATTTGGCAATCAGAAAATGTTCAATAGTAGGTGGATTCATTAGCTCTAGCTTGCCATCCACCAATTCATAATGAAAATCGCTACCATCATCATAGGTTAAGTACTCCTCAAATGTGATGCTGGTTACTGGTGTTGTTACCATTCCAACTGACTCCTAGACGATACCCTTATCTTAAACAGTAAAGTAAATCATCAGTTTTCTTCGTAATTTTGCAACACGGAAAACCGATTGTGAACAGTGATTTATCTTCTCAACAGGTAAAAGACATTGGCGAACAAGGTCTTTTAGAAAGATTACAGCGTTTCTGTCCTCCAGAAATGATCGGTGATGATGCCGCAGTAATTGAGACTGCACCAGGGAAATCTTTGGTAGTGACTACAGATGTGCTGGTTGATGGCGTTCATTTTAGCAACCTCACCACTTCCCCAGAAGATGCTGGTTGGCGAGCTGCTGCTGCCAATTTATCAGATTTAGCAGCAATGGGTGCTTCTCCATTGGGAATCACTGTCGGGTTGGGACTACCCGGTGAACTTAGGGTGAGTTGGGTAGAACGCTTGTACCAGGGAATGACAGAATGCCTGCAAAAATACAATACCCCGATTGTTGGGGGTGATGTGGTGCGATCGCCTGTTACTACTCTGTCAATTACTGCTTTTGGTCAAGTTAACCCTAGTCAAATTATCCGCCGTTCTGCTGCTGCGATCGGGGATGCAATCGTTGTTACAGGCGTTCATGGAGGCTCCTACGCTGGCTTAGAATTACTCTTGCATCCCGAATTAACACAAAACCTCAAAGATACAGAACGCACGGCTCTAATCCTCGCACACCAACGCCCACAGCCACGATTAGATGTCTTACCAATCCTCCAGAAAATTCTAGAATCCCAATCCAAAATCCAAAATCGATCGACTGAGCGTAGCCGAAGTCTAAAATCCAAAATTCCTGTTGCTGGTATGGATAGCAGCGATGGTTTGGCAGATGCGATTATCCAAATTTGCCGCGCCAGTGGCGTTGGCGCTGTTTTAGAACATAGACAAATTCCCGTACCAAAAACTTTTAATCATTGGTTGCCACCAGAGCAAGCGTTAAAATATGCTCTATATGGTGGCGAAGACTTTGAATTAGTACTGTGTTTACCACCAGAATTAGCATTAGCCTTAGTGCAACATATTGGAGAAGGTGCTGCGATCGCAGGCAGGATTACAGCCGGATCGACAGTAATATTGCACGACGAGCAAAAAAAATTCCCTGACCAAGTTCTGAATCTTAGCCAGGGATTTCAACATTTTGGTCAATAGTCTTTTGTGATTTTTCTAATGACTAATGACCAATGATTAATGACCAATGACAAATTATTGCCACTTCTCGGCTACTAATTCTGCCAAATCCAAGACTCGTTGGCTGTAACCCCACTCGTTGTCATACCACGCCATAACTTTTACTAAGTCATTACCCAACACCAAAGTCAAATTGGCATCGACAATTGAAGAAGCATCACTACCTTGATAATCGGAAGATACTAATTCTAGTTCGCTGTAGTCCAAAATTCCTTTAAGTGGGCCTTCCGCAGCATCCTTGAGAGCTTGGTTAACTTCTTCAGTAATAGTACGCTTCTCAACCTGAACTACGAAATCTACCATTGAGACGTTCGGGGTTGGTACGCGCAAGGCAACACCATTTAGCTTGCCTTTGAGGTCTGGGATAACCAGCGCCACTGCTTTTGCTGCGCCAGTAGAGGTGGGTACAATGTTTATCGCTGCGGCCCTCGCCCGTCGCAAATCCCGGTGAGAAGCGTCTAGCAATCGCTGATCGCCTGTATAGCTGTGGGTAGTGGTCATCGTACCTTTGATGATGCCGAACTTATCGTTCAACACCTTGGCAATTGGTGCCAAGCAGTTGGTAGTACAGCTAGCGTTACTGATAATATTGTGTATGTTGTGGTCATAGTCATGATGATTCACACCAACCACAAAAGTACCATCCTCGTTTTTACCAGGAGCGGTAATCAGAACTTTCTTGGCTCCAGCATTTACGTGCTTGAGCGCTCCTTCTTTGCTAGTAAATACCCCAGTTGCTTCGATAATTAGGTCAATTCCCCAATCTTTCCAGGGCAAGTTTTCGGGGTTGCGATCGGATACGCACTTGATGGTCTTACCGTTAACGATGATAGAGTTATCATCGGCACTAATCTCAGCACCTTTGATCTTGCCTAGCATTGAGTCATACTTTAGCAGGTGAGCATTTGTTCTAGGGTCTGAAGTGTCATTAATAGCGACAAGATCGATTTGACTATTCTCTCTACCCACCCAACAACGCGCAAAGTTACGTCCAATCCGCCCGAAACCGTTGATTGCAACTCTAATCACAGTGTCTTGCCCTCTGTATTTATGCTTATATGTTGATATCGTTGACCCCAATCATATCGCAAAGGGGGGGGGCACTTTTAACCATAAAGTGTTAGATCAATAAAAAAACACATAATTTATTCAGATTTGTAAGAGTAGAGATTGTTGTTAGTGATATATGATCTGACCGCTTCCGGGACTAAATAACGAATTGACTGGCGTTCGCGGCAAAATTTGCGAATTAGACTTGACGAAACTCCTACCAAAGGTATATTCAAGAGTTGCCAGTGAACGATCGCAGACTGCTCCTTGAGTTGTTGCTCCACTTGCTTGCAGATTAATTTGCTTTGAGTTATAGTCTCACCACCTAGCTGTCGGGGTGCGATTAACCAATCACACATTTGTGCTAATTCGTGTCCCCGGTACCAACCGGGTAAGGTTTGGAAAGTATCCAAGCCCACAATCCAGTACCAGTGAGTATTTGGGTAACAAGTAGATAAGTCAATCAGGGTGTTAATGGCATAAGAAGTCCCAGAGCGATTAGTCTCCACTAGTGAGACAGTAAATGCTGGGTTATCTTTTATGGCTAATTGCAGCATTTGCAGACGATGCTCAAACAAAGCTGCTTTTTTGTGAGGAGGATTTAGGGTTGGTACCCAAATTACCTTTTCAAGGGAGACTTGATGCAAAGCTGTCTCGGCTACGAGCAGGTGTCCCCAATGAATTGGATCGAATGTGCCACCAAAAATTGCTAGTTGCTGCATCCAGATAAGCCTGGGTTATATGCAATTGAAAAATAGTTTCATTACCAATGTACTATTGTACTCAATTCACGCCTAAACTTGATGCAATTTCAATTTAGTTTCACTAAACAATGTATTATGTAGCCAATTCCAGTAAGGTAGCCAAAAATATGTATTTGACATTACAAGAATTTCTTTCCCGATGCGGCCAAAATTTTCAGAATAATCTTAAGAACAGTTCAGAAATAGCAAAAACCTCTAACCAAGGTAAAATCATTCTCAACCAGGAAAACCAGAGCAGAAACATCATTTGGGCATCAAACATTAACATGATACAGGAGTAGTTACGGTAAAAATCAAATTCCTGTTATGATACGCGTGTCATTTGTGATTATGGTGTGGTGTGGTGTAAGAGGAGCAATAAATGACTAATTCTGTAGATTTTAGTGGTAGACCATTTCATTTCATTGGCATCGGTGGCATAGGTATGTCTGCTCTGGCATACGTTCTTGCAAAGCGTCAATTTCCAGTATCAGGTTCGGATCTTCGTCCTAACCACATTACGCACAAGTTGGAATCTATCGGCGCTCATATTTTTGGTAAACAAGAGGCAAGCAATCTCGAATTCTTTCGCCCTCAGATATTAGCGAATCCAGTAGTATTAAATTCACAAGAACAATTACCTACTGATACTAAGTCAAAACTGCCTCAAGTCATTTGTTCAACAGCAATTAACACTAATAATTTAGAATACAAAGCAGCACTGGAATTAGGTTGTCCAGTTTTACATCGTTCAGATGTACTAGCAGCTTTAATTGCCGATTACTACAGTATTGCAGTGGCAGGAACACACGGCAAAACTACAACCAGTAGCATGATTGGCTATATGCTTCTAGAAGCAGGTTTAGACCCAACGATTTTGGTCGGTGGCGAAGTCAATGCATGGTCCGGTAATGCTCGATTGGGACAAAGCCAATATTTGGTAGCCGAAGCAGATGAATCAGATGGTTCTCTGGTAAAACACGCTCCCGAAATTGGTATCATCACCAATATTGAACTCGATCACCCTGACCACTACGATACATTAGAAGAAGTTATTGATACGTTCCAGACATTTGCTAAGGGTTGTAAAACGTTAATAGGTAGCATTGACTGTGCTACGGTGCGCGATCGCTTGCAACCCACAATCAGCTACAGCTTACACTCAGATACCGACGCTGATTACACCGTCACCAATATTGATTATCGTGCTGATGGTACCACGGCTTTGGTTTGGGAAAGAGGCAAAGCTTTGGGCGTGTTAAAGTTGCGGTTGCTCAGTCGGCACAATCTCAGCAATGCCCTAGCCGCAGTAGCTGTTGGTCGTGTTTTGGGCTTAGAATTTGGAGCAATTGCCAAAGGTATCGCCACTTTTGAAGGAGCAAGACGACGCTTTGAGTTCCGAGGTGAAGTCAATGGCATTACCTTCATTGATGACTATGCTCATCACCCTAGCGAGATTCGCGTTACTCTCGCCGCAGCACGTTTACAGGCAAGACCAGGGCAAAGAGTGGTTGCTATCTTCCAACCCCATCGCTATAGCCGTACACTGACCTTTTTAGAAGAATTTGCCGAGTCCTTTACCCATGCTGATTTGGTGGTGCTGACTGATATTTACAGTGCAGGCGAACCTAATTTAGGGCAAATTAGTGGTGAACGTCTAACGGCGGAAATTGCTAAACAGCATTCGCAGGTAGTTTATCAACCAACTTTACCCGCAGTGTGTGATTACTTGCTAGAAACACTACGCCCAGGAGACTTGGCGCTGTTTTTAGGGGCTGGAAATTTGAACCAAGTGATTCCTGAAGTAATTACGGCACTTTGTGAGCCGGCTAAAGCCACATCCTAAGTGGAAACTTTGCGAAGTTTTATTTCTAAGCAAAGCGCCCTTCTCGCAACGGTTTCATCTGTGAACTCTATTACCGTATCTTTGCGGTAGATTAATGTAAAAATTTTACCAAACCAAAGTAAAGATGACCATTTCCCAGGCAGCTGGAAACGTCTGCACAGTTTCTGCTTTGAATACAAAGAAACAGCAAACAGCTAATTCAGTGGAGAGCGAAGTAATTTACTTACCGAGTACTGATTGTGCGATCAAGTCCCAGGCTTCTTTGTCAGCATTTACTTCCTATAGAGTTGGGGGAGCAGCTGATTTATACGTTGCCCCCCGAAACTTAGAAGCACTGCAAGCAAGTCTTAAATACGCAAAAGAACGTAATTTAAAGGTGACAACACTGGGAGCAGGTTCTAACCTCCTGGTGAGCGATGGTGGTATATCAGGCTTAGTCATTGCTACTCGTCATCTCCGCTTCAGCAACTTTGACCCCCAAATCGGTCAATTAACCGTTGCTGCTGGAGAATCAATTCCTAGCTTGGCATTGGCGGCAGCAGAATTAGGGTGGCAAGGATTGGAGTGGGCTGTTGGCATCCCTGGAACAGCCGGAGGTGCTGTGGTGATGAATGCAGGGGCACATAATAGCTGTATCGCAGATATGTTAGTTAGTGCCGAGGTACTTTCACCCGATGGTACGCTAGAAACTCTTACCCCCGATCAGTTAGGTTATAGCTACCGGACTTCATTATTGCAAGGTGGCGATCGCATAGTCACCCAAGCTACCTTACAACTCGCGCCAGGTGCAGACCCAGCAAAAGTTGTGGCAATTACCAAAGAACATAAAAAGCATCGGTTAAGTACTCAACCATACAACTTCCCCAGTTGTGGCAGTGTGTTTCGCAATCCCAAACCTTACAGTGCTGGCTGGTTAATTGAACAAACTGGTCTGAAGGGCTACCAAATTGGTGGAGCGCAAGTAGCGCTACTCCATGCTAATTTTATCGTTAACCGTGGTGGAGCAAAAGCTAGTGATATCTTCTGTCTCATTCGCCACATCCAACATCAAGTACAAGAACGTTGGTCTATTAATTTAGAGCCAGAAGTCAAAATGCTCGGAGAGTTTCAAGGTGCTTGTGGATAAAGAATGGGGAATGGGGAGATAAGGTAGAAGAATATAAGAACCAATGTCCAATACCTTACTCCCTACTCTCAACTCTATGACGCATTAATTATTGGTAAAAAAAGAGTCAAATTACTTACCGCATCTATAATTGAATTTGATTTGTTATTCAACGCACACGCGTACAAATAATTATGACAGGAAAAGGACAGGGATTCGGCTTTGGCTTAGGAAAAATGAAAGAATTAGCCGAAGCTTTTAAGAAAGCGCAGCAAGTTCAAGAAGGTGCAAAGCGACTCCAAGAAGAATTGGAGCAAATGGAGATTCTAGGAGAATCTGGCGGTGGTCTGGTGAAGGTTATTGTCAGTGGGAACCAAGAACCCAAGCGAGTGGAAATTTCTCCAGATGCTTTAGCAGAAGGTGCAGAAGTACTTTCCGATCTTGTAACAGTGGCAATGAAAGAAGCCTACAACAAGTCCACAGCAACAATGCGGGAACGTATGGAAGAATTAACCAGTGGGTTGGAGTTACCTGGATTTTAGTCATTGGTCATTAGTCATTAGTCATTGGTCATTAGTCATTGGTCATTAGTCAAAAGACAAATGACTATTGACAAAGGAAAAAGGGCAAATGACTATTGACAAAGGACAAAGTATATCTATGCCTTACAAGTTGCTGTTTGTCTGCTTAGGTAATATCTGCCGATCGCCATCGGCAGAAAATCTCATGAATCATTTAATTGAGCAGGCTGGCTTGAGCGATCGCATCCTCTGTGGCTCTGCTGGTACATCTAGCTATCACTTTGGTAGCCCACCTGACAGACGCATGAGTGCTGCGGCTGCTACTAAGTTGGGAATTAAACTGCGTGGTCGAGCACGCCAGTTTCAAAAGTCAGACTTTCAAGACTTTGATTTAATTTTGGCTATGGATCGAGAAAATTATGAGAACATCCTCACTCTCGATCAAACTAGGCAGTATCAGCATAAAGTGCGTTTGATGTGCGAGTTTTGCTCTCGACACACTCTAAAGGAAGTTCCAGATCCCTATTACGGCGGTGAAGAGGGATTTAATCAGGTTATTGATTTACTGATCGATGCTTGTGAAGGTTTGCTGACAAAAGTTAAAAGTGAGGAGTTATGAGTTAGGAGTTTTAATTCCTCACTCCTGTACAGACGCGATTAATCGCGTCTCTCCTCCTAACTTTTATTCCACTAAACCATGCTTCATCGCAAAACGGACTAATTCCGCGCGGTTGCTGGTTGAGGTTTTTCTCAATAAACTGCTAACGTACTTTTCCACAGTTCGAGGACTTAGGTGTAGTTGAAGGCCCATTTCGGCATTAGAAAGACCATGAGTTAATAACTCTAAGACTTCCTGTTCTCTGTGAGTTAGGGCTGAGGGCAGATGGGATTTCTGAATTTGAGTGGACAGAGAATTATGGGCATCCCCCGCTTTTGTCAAGCCGGAAATTCCCAAACTATCTTTATGAGAAAAACGATACTCTGATTGGATAATTTGCGATCGCTCCAAAAGATTGCGGATTGCTGCTGCTAACTCTTCCAGTTCAAAAGGCTTGGGTAAGTATAAATCGCACCCTGACTGGTAGCCCAGAATTCTTTCTTGGGTCTTAATGCGTGCCGTTAATAAAATTACAGGCAATAAACGAAACACTGGTTGTTGACGCACCCGGCGCACCAGTTCATAGCCATTCATCCGTGGCATAACAATATCCGTCACAATCAAATCAGGATGATACTCATCCACCATAAACAAGGCCTCTTGACCGTCATTAGCCGTGATCACTGAGTAGCCAGACAGTTCAAGATAGTCGCTAACAGACAGACGAGTGCCCAAATCATCATCCACTACAAGGATCGTCAAGGGCATGGATAATACACCCCTAGCATTTTTTTACTCAGAAATTTGCTTCTATGTACTCCGTTACTGAACACAGACAATAATAGTGTTCTTATGTTTCATACTATGACAGGATTACCAGCTAATGACTGCTCTCAGGGTTTATTTATAAAGAAAATCTTAAATCATTAGGAAGGTTAACGAAGTACCACCCTAGACTCCCTGTGCTTATGAGGTATAGAGAGCTTTGTAATTTGTAACAACTCATCAATCAAGGAGAGTGAATGTTCATTCCTTAGCGTCATACCAATTATTTGTCAGGATTTATGCAAAAAGGGAGTGAGGGGAATTTATCTAAACGCAAAGAAGAAAGTTACGCGGAGGCTTTCGTACAAGCGGCTTCCCAAGGGTATTGCCTCTACTTGATGAAGTCCTATTTGTGAAACTGCACAAAATCAGGCTTGGTGAGACAAGTTGCTCAAGCAACTTGTTCTATGAAACCTCAGAGGTAATCGGTATCAGATAACTTAAAGTTGCCAGAAAAGCTTAATTGTGAACTTAGAAAAGCTAAATTAGTGATATACAGTTCACCGTTTATAGCGGTTCTAAGATACACCGTATAATTTACAAGCCAATCCAAATAATTTTTTAGGTACATTTAAAGCACACAAAATTATCAATGAGCGACAAGAACGAAGGTTACAAAGTTATTTGCGACAACCGTCAAGCCCGTTATTTGTATGAAATTCTAGAAACTTACGAAGCTGGAATTGAGTTGACAGGAACAGAGGTGAAGTCGATTCGTGCGGGTAAAGTCAATCTCCAAGATGGCTATGCTTTGCTTCGCAATGGCGAAGCATGGTTGATCAATGTGCATATCTCGCCTTACAACGCTAGCGGACAATATTTTAATCATGAACCACGGCGTACACGCAAGTTACTATTGCATCGTCAAGAACTCCGTAAGCTAATTGGCAAAGTGGAACAGCAGGGTTTAACTTTAATCCCTTTGAAAATGTATCTCAAACGAGGCTGGCTAAAAGTGAGTATAGCTCTTGGCAAAGGTAAAAAGCTCCACGATAAACGAGAAGACCTGAAACGACGCCAAGACCAGCGTGATATTCAACGGGCCATGAAAAGCTACTGAGGATTCGGTGTTGCTAAACTACCACAGCAAGAGTGAGGAACGGATTGCTGTGAAAGTTATGTTGTATGTCTACAGCGTGAGTGATGAAAATGCCGAGTTTATAGCCGCAGATTGATTTTGTTAAGGTTGAGACTCGATACAGTGGTGAGTGACTTCAAATAGCATCAGGAACTTTTACAACTATGAAAAGTAATTTTATTACCGCTGTTGGCGCTGGCGTTCTCACCTTGAGTATGGGAATTTTACCCTTATCTCTATCTGCACAAGCTCAGACAACTAATGACACCGGAGCCACTACTACTGCTCCAACAACGACTACTGACAATCGCAACGATTTTGATTGGGGTTGGCTAGGATTGCTTGGTTTACTCGGTCTAGGCGGTTTGGCTGGCAAAAAGAACGATCGCGAATCTGTAGCTTATCGCGACCCTAATGCTCCAAGTGCCACTACCTACAGAGACTAGACAATTCAAAATTTATTCATGGAAAATTCAAAAGTTGTCAGTTGTCCGATAAGAAAACAACTGACAACTTATTTATATTAGTTTGTTGCTGCTTCTGAGTTAGTTGAATTTGTCTGGTTTTGAGCTAAAGGTGTCCAGTAGCTGGCAATTAAGGCAACGATGAGCCACCAAAGGGTATTGACTTCAGGACGATACCAGACAGTATCTACGGTACCGTGAGCTAGCATACCCAACAAAATAGCGATCGCTCCGATTAACCAAAATCCCTCTACACTTCTGATTTGTCGCAATCGTCGCACTTGTAAAAATGCGGTATTAAATGTGACAATTAGTAACCAGAGAAAGCAGGCTAAACCAACAAAGCCAGTTTCAACAGTCACTTCAAACAATATCGAATAGGCGCTCAAAGCAGTGTAACGAGGGCGTTGGTAGAGGGGATAAACTTTATTAAAAGAGCCGTGACCGGGGCCAATGCCGAAAATCGGGCGATCGCGAATCATTTCAAAAACAGCATCCCACACATTTCGGCGAAAATTATTACTGCTATCCTTACGGTCGGCAAAAATACTAAAGACTCGCAGCCGCACTGGCTCTACAAATATTACTGCTAGAACCAATACGCCGATCAAACCCCCTAAAACAATCGGTATTGACCAAGTACGCCAAAAACGAGGCATTTCCACGCTTTTCCAATAAACTAGCAATGCCATCACAGCTAACACTGCCACCACTAGTCCAATCCAACCGCCACGACTAAAAGTCAGAATCAGGCAGGAAATATTGACAATTAGCATTGTTAATGCAAGAGCTTTTTTAGGCCAACTTTGCCATACAAAAATTGCCACTAAGCTAAAAATTACTGCTGGTAGGAGGTATCCAGCCAATAAGTTGGGATTGCCTAAATAACTATAGACTCTTGTAGTCTTAGACATAGGAGATTCTGGATCGACCCAAGTTGCCAATGCTGTGGCTCCAAAAAACCATTGCCGCAACCCATATACACTAACAATTAACGATACGTGCAGATAAAGGATGATAATCCAAGAACGCAGGCGAGGTGACCTTAATACCCTGGCACAAAGGGTAAATAGTAGCAAATACAAGGTCAAGGTTCCCAAGTCGTTAAGTGCCGCCTTTTTCACTGGTGATAATGCTGTTGCGACTGCGGCAACTCCCCAGTAGAGCAATACCAGCAAGTGAATGGGAGTGACTGACGAGACATTTGCTGGTGTTACTTCATCAGATAAAGTCAACAACAGCCAAAATCCGACACAAGCCACCAGCAAAAAACCCACCAATGTACTCGAAGCAAAAGGTGCTAGAGCATATATTAAGCTGAGTAAAGCCGCTGCGATCGCATCTCCCCATTGAAGCAAGACGCTAGTTTGCCGCCAAGAACTTAGCAGTCCCACCAGAGAGCGATGTACATAACTGGTAGCAAGATATTCTTTGAGCGGTAAAGTTGATAGAGTAAATCGTTGCCAGACTAAATTCATAAAAAACATTGCGATCGATTAGCCTGCCGACGCAGAACTTGGAATCGATCATAATGCCTATAGCTATAAAAAGGTAATAACAGAAATTGCACATCGCATGATGGCGCTCTTATTCCTAGCCATCATCCAATAGGAAGTTAAGATAGTTCTTCATATACTTAGTACAGCTTGACGTAAAATGGTGGCGAATTGAGGTTTGAAATTTAAAGGCATAGGTAAGCGCAAAAGCACACAGAGAATTAATGAAATCTAGATAGAAAATACGTCTTTCCCAATCTCCATTACCTCTTATCCCCAGAGGGGGCCCCACCTTCCCCAATCCCCACGATTAGACATCGCTAATTGCTTTTGAGGAAGTCGCTAGTTGCAGTGGCAAAGAAAGTACATAACGATATCCTGATTCTGGTGAACCTTGAATCAAAATGTGTCCACCATGCAATTCTGCTAGTTGACAACTTAATAATAGACCCAAGCTTTCACGAGAAAGACTTCCATGTGATTTAGCTAAATTTATACCTGAACTAGTAGCAAAGAAATTTGAGTGGGAATCATTCAAGTTTTTGGAATTTTCTACTGCTACTGATGAAGTATCTAGTTGTTCTTGTCTTTCTGTATGAGTATTGTAAGTTGCTACCTCACCTGTAAGCTCCAGCAGCGACAAAGAATTGAGACGGAAATAAGGATCGACCTCTGTTATACCATCCCCTAACCAGGGATGGGAAACCCAAATAGTAATGTTGAGCGTATCTTCTTTGTAAGAAACATGAATGCGAACAATGCTACCTGTAGCCGAAAGTTGAATCACACTGAAAACCAGGTGATAGAGGATTTGCCGCACCTTGTCTTTATCTAAAGGCCAAATGCGGCTGCGTCCCGGTTCTATAGACAGGCGAATATCTTGCTCGCGGCGATTAGCTACTTCTTCTAGGGTATTGATAGCTTGTTGGCATAGCATTTCAATATCCACGGGAGCTAGATTTAGCACAGTTGAGTTTTCATCCATAGCTCCTAGTTCGGTAATTTCGTTTACTAGGGAAAGTAAGTAGCGACCACTGTGTTGGATAATTTCCAAATATTCTCTCTGCTTAGTCGTCAAAGGCCCATAAATCTCACGTCCCAAAACACTAGCCATACCGAGTACAGATGTTAAGGGCGTGCGTAACTCCTGAGTTAGCTGACTCAAAAGTTCTAGCTTCAATTGTTTAGTAGAAACAGAGTCGCTATCTTGAGTGGATGCAGTGATTTTAATCTCAGTATTACGTTCCTCATTAAGTGAGAATATCGGAACGTTCTTGGCAGCGCTTGATTCGAGTTTCCCTTGCAGGAGTCGGTTACGTTCAAATTCACTCATGCTCCAACGAGCAATGATTTGTAAAAACTCAATGTCTTGGGGTGTAAAATTGCGTGGCACTAAATCCATCACTGCCAATGCACCCAAACAACGTCCCTCAGCATCAATCAGTGGCGCTCCTAAATAAGCACGAATGCCATAATCTTGCACCAACTTGCTGCTAACAAGTATTGGGTCGTTAAGTTTATGCGTATCATTTATTTTAATGTATTGCAAACTCTCTACTACCTGAGTGCAAAATGATTCCCGGCGTAGTAGTTGGCGGCTTTGTGCCAAATGATTCATTAGTCCCAGCCTAGATAAGCCTACCGCCGATTTGAACCAATGGCGTTCTTGATCCACAAATCCCAATATGGAAATTGGTGCTTCCAAAAAGCGGGCGGCAGTCTGTGTGGCTTCTTCAAAAACCGGAATCGTTTCTGGTTGCCGCAAACCTAAATCGGACAAAGCTTTGAGGCGTTGCTGTTCTCTTGATTCATGAGAATCCCAACCATCCTTTAGGGCAAATAATTTGTTTTCAGGCTCTATCATTGCCACTGCTACCTTAATAATTTCTCGATCGTGTAATTGATCCAAGTCCTATTTCTAGGTTATCAATTGCTATTTTTAAGCATTCCCTAATTTTGCCTCTGACAAACAAATTTAGGGCAAAATTTTTTTCTCCCTTCCATTAAGCCAAGATGTGGTGTCTGCTAGTTACTAGTTACTGGTGCTGAATGTTCTTTATTTAGCACTGGTGTAGTCTTTCTTGCTTGAGATTTTGCAATCAGACTGCGTTAGATTTGGATTCAGCCAGGGTAAGCTAATGCTAAGGATACAATACAAAGGGGCTGTCATTCTTTATGTATATAAGGGAAAATTTTTACTGGAACATTCAAAGTAAATTTACTTAAAATAATAGACATTCATGTAATTAAATATAGACATTTTACTGATAACAGCTAGTACCCAGAGATGATAATCCTAGTGCAGGATGATCTAAATAGACCAACCATATCCCTACGGATTAGCAAGCTATCAAATTATTGAAAAGCCCACTTTCTGAACTTTTTGAATTTTGAGAGAAGTTGGAGTGGCGGCTTCAGAGAAGTCTGATGGCAACTTCGGTTGCTCAAATTAAGAGGGCGTGATTTTGAATTAACCATAACCGCCTAAATAGTTGATCTAAGCTTTTACCCAATAGATTAAATCTATTACAATTTCATGCCGAAAATTGTAGAAGGTTTTCTATTTTTTCCATGTGATGAAACATTTTTTGAGGACGACTGGTAATGAATAAAATGACTATTAGAGTTCCGTTTGTAGACTTGAAGTTACAACATAAACCAATTCAAACGCAGTTGCAAGATGCAATCCAATCAGTGTTGGAACGGGGAGATTTTATTTTAGGACAAGCACTTTCAGATTTTGAAGCAGCATTTGCGGCAGTATCTGGTACGGCTTATGGAGTTGGTGTGGCATCAGGAACAGATGCGATCGCTCTGGGATTACAAGCGTGTAATATTGGTGCTGGTGATGAAGTGATTTTACCCGCAAATACTTTTATCGCCACCTTAATTGGGGTAATACGTGCTGGGGCCAAGCCAATTTTGGTAGATTGCGATCGCCAAACTGCTTTAATTGATTTAAGAGAAGCAGCAAAGGCAATTACACCTCAAACCAAAGCAATTATCCCTGTCCATCTCTATGGTCAGATGGTATCACCACGCGAGCTAGTGAACTTTGCCGATACCTACAAACTCCTAATTTTTGAAGATGCAGCCCAAGCACATCTTGCCCAAAGAGACGGATATCACGCTGGTTCAGTAGGAATAGCAGCAGCTTTTAGTTTCTATCCCAGCAAAAATTTGGGAGCATTTGGGGATGGGGGAATGCTGCTGACACGAGATGCAGATGTAGCCCAAAAGATGGTGCGCTTACGAAATTATGGTGCATCGCAAAAGTATTTTCATACTGAACCAGGTACAAATAGCCGCTTGGATACCTTGCAAGCAGCAATTTTGCACAAAAAACTCCCATATTTGCCGCAGTGGAATCGCGATCGCCTGACTATTGCCCAGCAGTATGATAATGAACTAGCACCCTTAGCAACCGCTGGAATTATCCCTATAGAAAATCAAAGCGATACAGGACACGTTTATCATCTTTATGTGATTAAAGTAGATGATTCTTGCCCAATAGAACGCCAGCAACTCCAGGAAAAACTCACAGCGGCGGGAATTCAAACTGGTATTCACTATCCAATTCCTTGTCATCTCCAGCCAGCATTCACCAACTTAGGCTATCAACTGGGAGATTTTCCCCAAGCAGAGAAGTTGTCAAAGCAAATATTATCATTACCGATGTATCCTGGTTTGAGTAGTAGCCAAGTTAAAGAAGTTGTAGCAGCGATCGCTAATGCAGTCTCAACGAGTTATCAGGTAGATAATCTATCTCCTGCCGACTTGGGCAGCGTGGTAGCCTGAAGTTAATTCATACTTAATGTACATCTAAAAATTAGACATTTGTCCTTTGTTAAAAACTAATGACCAATGACCAATGACTAATGACCAATGACTAATGACCAATGACTAATGACCAATGACTAATGACCAATGACTAATACTGAAAATCATGGCACTCCAGCAACAGGTTAAAAATATAAACGCATCAGGCTTGTTAAATCTAGCTATTTTAGGCGTTTTGCTGCTGCTTTATGCTCCGATATTGTTACACTGGTTGGATGGTTGGCTGCACAAAAATATCAGTACAGAACACGAATATTTCAGCCACGGAATTATTGGTCTACCATTTGCGGCTTATCTGGCCTGGATGAACCGGAAAAAGTGGAAACGTTTGCCAGATACCATCAATCCTTTGGGCGCTGTTTTATTGTTATTAGGGGCAATTTTTTATCTTAGCGGTGTTACAGAGTGGGTTAACCTTTCCTTGCCCGTGATATTGATCGGATTATGCTTGTGGTTTAAAGGAATAGCAGGTTTGCAATTACAAGGATTCCCTCTACTATTAGTATTTTTAGCAACCCCAACAGCATTACCCTATCTCATTGCTCCCTATACCATGCCTCTCCAAAGCTTCATCGCTGGCACAGCAGGCTTCATACTGAACCAATTTGGTATGGAAGTAACCGTTGATGAGATCAATCTTTACGTGGGAGGACGGATTGTAGAAGTTGCTCCCTATTGTGCAGGGCTGAAAATGTTATTTACGACTCTCTACGTGGGCTTGATGCTGCTTTATTGGACAGATGCTTTGTCTTCACGCCGCACAACCATATCGTTTTTATCTCTTGCTGCGATCGTTAGTATTATTGCCAATATCATTCGTAATACTTTACTGACTTTCTTTCACGGCACGGGTCAAGAAGCGTCTTTTAAATGGCTGCATGAGGGTTGGGGTGGCGATCTCTACTCTGCTTGTATGCTGGTGTCACTAGTGCCCTTACTGAATTGGATTAATAGCTATTTTTCAGCATCCCTAGAAACTGAACAAGAAGTAGAAAGTTAGAATCATTGATTATTGGGCATTGGACACAAAAGGCAGAGGGAAAAACTTACTGCAAATTCTCCTCTGCCCCCCTGCTCCCCTGCTCCCCTGCTCCCCTGATCCCTTAATTTTTCATCACTTCTACGTAAGTCCTAAATATTACTGAACTCACAATGTGATTTTATAAAGTAAGATTTTGCCTAAGTATTGCAAATTTTACTGATGATTTCCTTCTCTAAATTTTTCAAGGAAAACCAATTGACTCAGGTAGCAGCACTTTTGTTGTTGCTACTGCTGCTAGCAATGGCGGGGGTTCCCGGATATCTGACAGGACACTGGCAATGGAAACAGCCGCCCCCTGTTCCTACCCTCCACGAATTAAAACAGATCCGCAAGACTGGGTTAACCCTTCCTGGTTGGCAAACCATTGAACAAGCAGAACAGCAAATTGGCGAACATAATTGGTCTTTGCAGGTAATTAAAAAAGAAGGTTCCGAATCCCAAGCAATCCTGCTTTTGTTGCCGCAAAATGGGCCTATGGATCAACCAGAGGTAGAGTGGACAGATGTTAACGGTTGGGGAAGATCGCGCTGGGGAAAGTGGGATATAGCTCAATCTCGTTCTGCGGAATTTACTGTCAAACCATCTGCAAAGTTAGCTTCTAATGTCGAAACTAAAGTAGAAGCTAGGTTTTTTCGCGCCTCCACACCACAGCAAACCTTCGCTGTTTTGCAATGGTATGCGATGCCAGACGGCGGAAATCCATCACCTTTTCACTGGTTCTTGGCAGATCAACTGGCACAGTGGCGCAAGCAACGCACTCCTTGGGTTGGCGTGAGCATTCTGATTCCAATGGAACCTTTGGGGCAGGTAGAAACATCTTGGCCTTTAGCCCAGTCTATTGGGGAAACAGTTCAAGCTGCATTAATGGCAGGCGCTTTGTAGAGTCTGTTAAGAGATTTATCAAGTGCAGGGATTTATCAAGAGTATGTCTATAAATTGTGTTCAGGCTGAAACTCACCTAAAATGATGTTAACAACATGAAGTTAGAAATTAAATTTAGCAAAATTATTCTCTTTCTCTTGGTAAATACTTCTAGATAAAAGAGACATTTAAGGCATTTTTAGAGTAAAATAACCACTCGGCGCGACTAATTTCTATATCAATATTTTCTACACCGATGTTCATAGATCCCAGTTATTATATGCGTAGATTCAGCGCCCTGTGTTTTGTCAGTCTTCAAGTGGGAGTTTTCTTAACAACACCTATCCAACTTGTTGTTGCCCAGCCTTTTCCATCTCAAGGACAATCACCAGAGAAATTCCCTTCACCTGTGCCAGTTAATGAAGTTGCACCTAGTGGTGCAAATGAAGAAATTTCCCCGCAACTGAGCCGCTACCTTTTGGGGCCAGGAGATGCAATTGGTGTTGTGCTTCAGCGTCCACCTGGTCCATACCGTTTAGGCATAGGAGATGGAATTAGCGTTTCGGTTCAGCGCTTTCCAGATTTGAGCTTTCAAGCTTTAATCAACCCAGAAGGTAATATTGCGGTGCCGTTATTGGGAACAATTTCTTTACAAGGTTTAACTTTGGAAGAAGCTCAAGAAAAAATTCGCTTGGGTTTAAATCGTTATGTAGTCGATCCAATAATAGTTTTAGCATTAGCAACGCAGCGTCAAGACCTCAGTTTTCAAGCTGTAATTAGTCCAGAAGGCAACATCATCGTGCCACAAGTGGGAACGGTGTCATTAAAAGGTTTAACCTTGGAAGAAGCTCAAGAAAAAATTCGTTTGGGCTTGAGTCGCTTTTTCCCTGATCCAATCGTGGTAGTATCCTTGGCAGGAACGCGACCAGTTCAAGTTACCATTAGCGGGGAAATATTTCGACCAGGAATTTATCCAATTAATTCACCAACACCCCGCGTTGCTGATGCTTTGCTAACATCTGGTGGTTCAACGTTGAATGCAGACCTGCGACAAATACAAGTACGGCGGAAGTTAATCGATGGTTCTGTGATTTCACAAACGATTGACTTATACGCAGCATTGCAAAATGGCGGTTCAATCCCGAATTTACGCTTACAAGACGGAGATGCAATACTCGTGCCCCGTCGTGAAGTTGGTAATGAGGATGGTTATGACCGCAATTTAGTAGCACGTTCATCCTTAGCCACACCACAGATTAGAGTCCGAGTTTTAAACTACGCTGCGGGTGGTCTTTCCGTTCAAGCACTGCCTAACGGCAGTACATTTGTAGATGCTTTGGGAGGTGTAAATCTAGACACTGCTAATCTGAGAGATATCGCTCTGGTTCGCTTTGATTCGGAACGAGGCAAAGCTGTTACCCAAAAACTTGATGCTAAAAAAGCTCTAGGCGGTGATGCGTCGCAAAATGTAGCACTTCAAGATAATGATGTTATTGTTGTTGGTCGGAACCTCATTGGTAGAATTACTAATTTCCTAACTACTATTACCCAGCCTTTCTTCAATGTTCAATCCTTTCTCCGGTTTTTTGACAACGTTGGTGGTAGATAAATTAGTAACATTAAAAGCAGGATACAACCTAGAAATAGTTTGGAGTGTAGTAAGCCACATCTCTAACTGAATATTTGAATTTATTAATGGAAAAGTCTTAAAGATATCAACCGATATATACAGTAGGAAGTTGATAGCGTCCTTGTATCAAAGCCACTATCTTTGTTTGGTGCTTCCTAAATTTTGAATTTTGTATTTTAAATTTTGAATTGGAGCGAAGCGACCATGACCCCACCAATTGTTAAACGCTATCTTATTGCTTTTGATAAATATAAATGGATTGGACTAGCTAGTTTTGCTTTAGTTGTCGCTGGGTCAACTGTGGTGGCTATGCAACCAGAGCCACCTATTAGCTATATAGCATCTGGGGCACTTACTTATAGTGGACCACCAGTTTCTTTCTCTACAACTGGTAATGAAATCCAACAGCAAGGAAAGGAACTGAATGAAGATCTTTTACTATCAAACCAGATAATTGCAGCCGTGGCAGAGAAAGTCGGTGTCAAACCGAAACAACTCGGTGCAAGTGTTGCCCTTTCTCTACCGAAAAAAAATGCTAAGAGTGGAGAATTAGAATCTCCTTTCTTTGAACTGAAATATGTAGATACTGACGCTAAACGAGCCATACAGGCCTTGACAGAATTGATGCAAGCAATGGTCAAGGTTAGTAGTGACATCAATACTGGGCGATTACAAGCAATTATTCAAAAGATTAACGATCGCACACCACAAGCTAAACGGGAATTGCAAATTGCTGAAAAGAAACTGGAACAGTACGATCGCGTCGAGCGAACAGCAATATTAGCAGCAGAGAATGGCAGCTTGTTAAGCGCCATTACTGCCAGCCAAAATCTCCAACGGCAAATTCAATTAACTATTTCTGGGGTTGATGGTCAAGTTCGCAGTTTACAAAATAAGTTAGGCTTAACAGTCGCACAAGCTTATGTTTCTTCTGCTTTGAGTGCCGATCCAATTATTGGTAACTTACGAGCGCAAATTTATCAAAGCGAATCGCAAATCGCTGTACTCAGAAAAGATTTGCGGCCGGAACATCCAACGATGGTGCAGTTAATGCGTCAGAAACAAGCTGCTGAGGAATTACTCCAACAACGTGCTGCTGAAGTTTTAGGTGGTGATGGAACGGCGGCTCCGCTTCAGGGTAACGTTGCAGGTATTCGCACTCAAAGCAGCTTAGATCCAACACGCCAGCAATTGGCAAACCAAATGGTGTCTTTGCAAACCCAACGGGAGACACTGCAACAACAACTAGCTCAAGAAATCCAACTAGAAGCGCGACTCCGGCGAGAGTATGCTCTAATACCCAATAAGCAATTAGAGCGATCGCGTTTAGAACAAGAGGTTGGACTCAAAAAAGCTATTTATGACCAAATGCAGGTGAAGCTAACCGATGCGAAAACCGCAGAGGCAGAAACTACTAGTAGTCTCAGCATTGCCAGACGCCCCGCAGTCACTCTCGATCCCAAACCTCCGAAGAGTGTGCCTATTACCCTTGCTGTGGGTGGTTTCTTAGGTGTATTGATTGGTGGCGGGGTGATATTTTTGTTGGGAGCGCTGGAAGGGACTTTCAAAACCAGAGAGGATATTCGCGAGAGCCTCAAGCAACGAGAAGTGGCACTGTTGGGAGAATTGCCTTTAATGCCAGTTGATGATTTGGAGCCAGATGCTGTACCGGTAGTATTTTCCCAAGATTCTCCTTATTTAGAATTTTATGAGAAATTCCGTAGTAATATGCGCCGGATTGGTGGTAAAAACTTAAAGGTAGTATTGATTACTAGCACCAGTAGCCTAGAGGGTAAAACAGCAAGTGCTTATAATTTGGGTGTTGCTTCCGCCCGTGCTGGTAAAAGAACCTTAATTATCGAAACAGATTTGCGATCGCCTTCCCGTTGTGCATCCTTAAAAGTAATTCCTGACCCTGAAGCCACTATTGAACCCCTACGTTATTACGCTAATTTGAGTGAATGTATTCGTTTAGTTCCTGATATTGAAAATTTATACATTCTTCCCAGCCCTGGCCCAGTACGGCAATCCGCTGCTATTCTTGAATCCAGTGAAATGCGGCGGCTGATAGAAGATGTCCGCGAACGTTTTGATTTAGTCATTTTAGATACTAGTCCCCTCAGCATATCCAATGACCCTTTGTTAATTCAACCCTACAGCGATGGGATCGTACTAGTGGCGCGACCAAACTATACGCAAGAGAATATGCTAGGTGAAGCTATCGATCAATTGGTTGAATCTGAACTAGGGTTATTGGGAGCAATTATTAATGGTGCTGATATCATCGTTTCTGTACCTGAAGAAGTTCCAAAATCATCAGCATTTACATCTGAGGTAGAACAGTCAGAAGAAGTTTCAGCCAGGGCCAACAAAAACTAATAGTTTCAAATGTGTAAATTTTAACACAGACTATCGCATTCGCGTTGGCGTCTCTCAAAGAGAATCATCTCGCAGAGAAGGTTAGCGCAGAGAATTGAAAAATAGCAATTTTTGTGCTGCGAGTTTCAAGAAATGCTGTATTCAGTCACGTCGAAACAAGCCAAATAAGGGAGCAAGAATTACCCCAAATACAAAACCACCAATGTGCGCCCAATATGCAACTCCACCAGTTTCCACGCTCATGTTAGCGGCTGTTTGCAGGGTAGCAAGACCGGAAATGACATTTTGCACAATGAAAATTCCAATTATGACTAGTGCTGGAACTCTGATTGTGGTGATGAAAAACCCCAAAAATATTAAAGTCATGACTTGAGCGTGGGGAAAGCGGATAATGTACGCACCCAAAATCCCAGAAATTGCACCACTTGCCCCCAAGGAAGGAATCTGAGAATTCATGCCAATAAACCATTGGCACAAGGCAGCTAAAGCACCACACGCCAAATAAAAAATCAGATATTTGGCATGACCTAATCGATCTTCAATATTGTTGCCAAAAACCCAGAGAAACACCATATTTGAGATTAAGTGCCACCAACCACCATGTAAGAATTGCGACGTAAATAACGTTATCCACTCTCCATTCAAATTGGTGGTTAACTCTTGAGGTACTACTGCATACTCACTTAAAAACTGACTCAATTGTGGATGTGACAGGCTCACCTCGTGAATAAAAACTAAAACATTCATGCCAATTAACCCATAGGTGAAATACGGGGTAATTCGCGTCGGATTTTCATCGTAGAGGGGAAACACAGGTGTTTTTCCTAAATTATTGACTAACTGCAATATAGCTTGTAAGGCTAGCAGTTGCGAAGGTTAAACAATTTCACCTATTAAATTAATCAGTATAATTGAGGGTAAATACGATACTATGAAAAATTACTTATACCAAGATTCTTCCTGGGATTTATCACTAAATAAACCCAACAGTGGGCCGAGAATTGCCCCAAAGATAAACCCGCCGGCATGGGCCCAGTAGGCAATACCACCACTTTCCATACCGATGTTGGTACGTGCTTCCAGGCTGGTAAGTCCGTAGAAGGCTTGTTCGAGAAACCAGAATCCTAAAAAGAAATATGCGGGGACACGGAAAGTTGGGAAGAAAAACCCTAAAGGTACAACGCCAAGAACTTCGGCGTTGGGAAAGCGGAGAATGTATGCACCCATAACACCTGCGATCGCACCACTCGCACCCAAAGAAGGAATGCTAGAATCTTGAGCGAAGAACCACTGAGTCAAGGATGCCAAAACACCGCAAGATAAATAAAACAGTAAATATTTGGCATGACCTAACTTATCTTCAACGTTGTTGCCAAAAATCCAGAGAAACAACATATTGCCAGCTAAGTGCAAAAAACCACCGTGCAAAAATTGTGAAGTAATCAAAGTTGCCCATTCTGGCACCGGTTGATGTACAGAAGTACCAGCAAAGCTTAAAGTCAGTTCTCGTGGAACCACAGCCGCAAGGTGTAAAAATCCATTTAATGCTTGTGGGGGAAGACTTGCTTCATAAAGAAAAGCGAGGACATTGGCAGCAATCAGCCCATAAGTAACATAAGGCGTGATTTTTGTCGGATTATTATCTCTAATGGGTACCACGGGCGTTTTTTCCTGATTTTAAGACAGTAATATCACAATACTGAATTTTTTAAGTAGTTTCTTCTACCTCGTGGATGGATCTCATTTTGAGACTTAAAAACCAAAAGAGTCATTTTGTAAGTGGCCAATGCGATCACCTTTTGTCATAATGTAGGCGATCGCCATCTCTAAACCGTTCACTACATCTGATTCCAATTCAATAGCCCATCAAACCCATGTTTTTTTCAAATTCTTTGGAAAATCAACTCCAGCGCTGGAACGAAACCATTCGCAATCAGCCAAAAAACCCAAATGCTTACATTCGCCGAGGCATGGTTAACTTTCAACTGGCTCAAATTGATGAATCCATTCAAGATTTTGACATAGCAGAACAATTGGATGCCCGTATTAAACCTTACCTCTGGCAATGGGGATTATCGTACTATTATGCAGAAAGATTTGCTGAGGGTGCTGAACAATTTGAAATAGATTTGACAGTGAATGCTCAAGATGTAGAAGAAACAGTATGGCGATATCTCTGCATAGCTCGTTTGTTAGGTGTTGAAGAGGCACGTAATTCTTTGCTAACTGTGAAAAATGACCCTCGACGCATCATGCAGCGCGTATATGATTTGTATGCGGGAAATTGTACACCAGATGATGTTTTAACTTCGAGAAATTCAGAGAAATCCGATTATGGTTGCGTGTAGCACCACTCATCATCACAACTTCGCCATCCCAATACTCGTAGCGTTCCTCTTGGGTAGGTTCCCAAACCAGATATTCTTCTGCACTCATCAAAATGTTGTCGGGTAAAGCAACCATCGGCGCGATCTCTTAATGATTGACTTAATCTAGAATAGCGAAAAAAGAGCCTTCTCTTTTGTTATGACTATTCCCACATTTTCTGAACAGAATAAGCATCGAATTTTTTATCCCTGCTAATAATAATAAAGGAGTGATTGATAGCCACGATCGCCTCTCAGACTTTACGCAATAATTCTCGAATAGCGATCGCACAATCAGGGAAGGCTAAAGGTGAAATTGTCACATCTTCTGCAAGTATGCTCTCACTGTGATATCCGTTTGGACTGGGGAGACGATACATATACAACTTGCGTCCATTGACATCTAAAATCCAGTACTCAATAATACCTGACTTAGCATAAGCGATCGCTTTGACTTCGCGATCGTATTTAAGACTGGAATCAGCTATTTCAATCAGTAAAAATACTTCGGAAGCATCGGGATGATGATCCTCATAATCTAATGGATTAAGCTTCACTACTGAAATATCTGGTTCTGGTTCCGAGTAATCATCAAGTTGCACTGGTGACTGTATTCTTAATAAAACTTTGTCACCCAAACATTGACGTAATAACCTTTCTGTGCGGGTAATTGCTGATTCGTGAGCAGTTCCTTTTGCTGACATTCTGATGATTTGTCCCGCGATTAATTCTAAGCGTTCTTCAGGATGCAAAATTCCCGCTTCCGCCATTTGGTGATATTCTTGAACACTAATTAGGCGAATATTGGTAAGCATAAGATTCACGTTAACGTCCTAACATTTTATCCCGCAGATGCTTTCTGGCGATCGCTTGAGCAAGTCATTAACGGCTAAAATCAGCAACGGCCAGCAACCTTAGACTAAGCACCAGCGATTTGCAACCGTCCTCTGCCATGACGTGTTAGATATTGTGGCGCAATTACACCTACCCAGCCTTAAAACTTAGCAAAACTACTCATCAACTGTCAGTGTTGCAACTTTTGAAATACGTTCTTGATCCCACTGATTGTAAGTCTGACCAGTGCTCTGGACTTTCCAAAACTCTCTTCCGTTAACAGATATTCCGGTAGTTATACTGGCAGCACCACTTGGACTAGGAATTGAAACATCTAGTGTGAGTTGTAAACTTACTCCATCCGATGTTTCTACCAATATTCCATCTTTCATGAATTGATCTCGCATAGCTCTATATGTTGCACCAATAGAACTCTTGGTTTCCTTTTTAATCTTTGAACCTTTCAAAATTACAAATTGTCCGTTTATTTCCTGAGCCTGAGCATTATAGTCAGAACTACTTGCTGTAAAAATTGGTGAAATACTGTTTGGTTCTGTTGAAGCTGGTTGATCTGTCTGAACTGCTAAAACTGTTGAAATTGTCGGCGCAGGAGTTGCAAAGTGAAAGTTGAGTACCGGTAAGAGAGTTAATAATTGCTCAAGAAAAGACTCCATGTCTACGACATCGGGTTCTGGTAAACCTGGCGTATCAGGAGATGTTCCATTTTCTAATGTTGCTCGACCAGTTTGGACCGCGATTTTAATTAGTCGGCTCTCTAAGTAGCGCACATGAGCTTTTGTCAGATTTTCATCTTTGCTAATGATAATAACTGTACGGCTCCAAAAGTCTTTTGCAGGATCGGTATTGTGCTGTGTTAAACGTTTTAGAATGTTATCACTTTCCCCTATATAAATCTTATCTTTGAGTGGACTACTTGGGTCTTCGCCAACCAGCGCATAAATACCTGTTCGCTTTGTTTCGCTACGTTGGGCTAGGCTAACAAGCTGCGTTCTAGGAGCTACAATCACTTTCCCCGTCCAGTTCATGATCTCAGTTGTCATTATTCCTGTAGCTGTTCCATCTACAAGAAAAATGCGGATAGATCGTCCAGACATAAGCCAATTTTTCCATAATGAGGTTTTTAATAGTTATCCCAAAACAGAGCTAGGTCTAACTATTGATTATATGGAAACTTTTCATATAGTCTTTTTCTTGATCGTAATATATCAAGCGTTACAGCTATAGCAGTCCTAAATCATTTGTGAAAATTATATATCTCTTTCTTCTTTCTTCCCTTTGCGCCCTTAGCGTACTTTGCGGTTCGTTTTCTTATTTAAAATTTTTCACGAATCAAATAGGATTGCTATAGCTCGTAGCAATTTCTTAATGTACCATATCAGCTACACGATCCCACTGAGCATCTGTTGTAGATTCAAATTATCGCTTCTTGGTGGCAAGTTGAGTGCTTTGTCACCTAAACGTTGACCTAATAAACTTTCTATGCGGGTAATTGCTGATTCGTGAGCGTAAGATTTAGGTTAACGTCCTAACATTTTATCCCGCAGATGTTTAATGCGATCGCGCAATTTCCCCGCCTCTTCAAATTCCAGTTTCTTCGCCGCTTCTTTCATCTGCGCTTCTAACAGAGTAATCAACCCTGGAATCTGTTCTAATGGCAGTTCATCTAGATGTTCATCTACAACTTTCAAGTCAGTTGCATTTAACCGCCGAGATACATCTAAAAAAGCCAAAATCGCATTACTTGATTTTTTCACAATTGGTTGGGGTGTAATCCCATGCAATCTATTATGTGCTGTTTGAATCCCACGCCGCCTATCTGTTTCATCAATGGCTTTAATCATGCTACCTGTCATATTATCGGCATACAAAATGGCTTGTCCCTGGACGTGACGCGCGGCTCTACCAATAGTTTGAATTAAGGAACGCTCGGTTCGCAAAAAACCTTCTTTATCTGCATCCATAATTGCTACTAAGGAAACTTCAGGTAAATCCAACCCTTCCCGCAGCAAGTTCACACCAACTAATACATCAAATTTCCCTTCGCGCAAGTTCTGTAAAATTTCAATGCGCTCAATAGAAGTAATTTCGGAATGTAAATACCGTACTCTTATACCGTGGTCTTGCAAATATTCGGTTAAATCTTCGGCCATCCGCTTAGTTAATGTAGTAATCAACACTCGTTCATGGCGGTCGGCTCTATCTTTAATTTCTCCCAGTAAATCATCAATTTGTCCTTCTGTGGGACGCACGGAAATTTCTGGATCAACCACTCCAGTTGGCCGAATCACTTGCTCAATTACATGGTCTTCAGAAACTTCTATTTCCCAATTTCCGGGAGTTGCTGAAACAAAAATACACTGATTAACTTTTTGCCAGAATTCTTCTGCTTTCAAAGGACGGTTATCAGCAGCGCTAGGAAGCCGAAATCCATGTTCAATTAAAACTTTTTTTCTCGCTTGATCGCCATTATACATCCCGCGAATTTGGGGTACGGTAACGTGAGATTCATCTATAACTAATAGCCAATCTTTAGGAAAATAATCAATTAAACATTCTGGTGGATCTCCAGCTTGTCTTCCTGCTAAGTGGCGGGAATAGTTCTCAACGCCGTTGCAATAACCGACTTCGCGCAGCATTTCTAGGTCATAGCGTGTACGTTGATCTATGCGTTGGGCTTCTAATAGTTTCCCAGCTTGTTCTAAGTCTAGTTTTTGCTGTTTTAACTCGGCTGCAATGTCATGACAAGCTACTTCTAAGCGTTCTTCTGGCGTGACAAAGTGACGCGCGGGGTAAACATTCACCGCTTCCAAACTTTTGAGAATTTCACCTGTCACCGGATCGATGTAGCGAATCGCGTCAATTTCATCACCGAAGAATTCGACGCGAATAATTCGGTCTTCATAAGCTGGGCCAATTTCTAAGACATCACCACGAACACGAAATTTTCCCCGGCCCATTTCGATGTCGTTGCGGCTGTATTGAACATTTGCCAAATCTCGTAAAATTTGGCGTTGATTTACTTCCATACCTATCTGAAGAGGGATGGCAGCTTTCAGATATTCTGCTGGCATTCCTAAACCATAGATGCAACTGATGGAAGCTACGACAATGACATCACGACGTTCAAAAAGCGATCGCGTCGCTGAATGCCGCAACATATCTATTTCATCATTAATTGCCGCCGTTTTTTCAATATAAGTATCGGTAACGGGAATATACGCTTCTGGCTGATAATAATCGTAGTAGCTGACAAAATACTCGACTGCGTTGTTGGGGAAGAAATCCCGCAACTCGTTACAAAGCTGTGCAGCCAGGGTTTTGTTATGTGCCAGAACTAAAGTAGGCTTGCCAATTTTCTCAATAACTGCTGCTACCGAAAATGTCTTACCAGTTCCAGTGGCCCCTAGTAAAGTTTGGTAACGATTGCCTGATTGGATACTAGCAGTTAATTGTGCGATCGCTTGTGGTTGATCGCCTGTGGGACTAAAGGGAGCTTGAAGACAAAATTCTGTCATACAGTTTTGCTGTAAATACCCTATCTCATGGTGACGATTCCGCCCTGTGTCCATTGTAGCTGGCTTCTTAGACTAAAATAAATAGTAATCATTGTTTACGAAAATTATTAATTCAAGTTTACTTATGTATCAGTTTTAAAGATACTTATATCTATGTGAGGTTTTTTAAGGTTAAACTCTAAGGTATATGGGAAAAAATTTCATCTTTCCTTAATTATTGTAAAATTCAATTAACAAACTAGAGGTGTTCGTTTATGACTATTAGCAACGCTGGCAAAGCAACCAGTTCTCGGCAAAAGTATGCCAAGTCTCCAGGGGAAGCTACAGAGGAAGTTGAAAATCAACAAGACCAGAGCTTGAATGCAGATAAAGTCGAGGAAGTTACTGAACTGCCAGTGGGAGCTTCTGGAACACTCGCCATTTCTGGAATTCGTCCTATAGGTGCTAGCGACTTAGAAGTTGCTGAACACCTCTCAATTGCTGGGGTGCGTCCTGTTAGCACTAGTACGTTAGAAGTAGTTGAAACCTATAACTCAATGGGTATTCGTCCAATTGGCGCTAATACATTCCAAGTAGTTGAAAGTATAAATCTTTCTGGGATTCGTCCAATTGCCTCAAGTTCATTGGTGATTTCTGAAAGCTATTCAACATTCGGTAATCGTCCAATAGCACCAAATGAGATTGACAATTCTGAAACCCTGATGGGTTTTCTAGATTAAACAAAAAACATCCCCATAACTTTAAGTAACCCATTTTCTACAAGAAACTGGGTTTTTTCTTTAAAAAGTAGATATTACCATATTTATATTTACATTTGTTCTACGTCTTTTAGCATAGGTAACTAAACTTGCCTGACTTTAATTTACATTAAGTCAACAGCCAGGATGCTTGCTACCATTACTTTTCTTCATTTTTAGTTTTTAATTTTTAATTTTTAATTGTTTAATATGCCTTGTGGTAGAAGGCTTTAGCAAAAACATTAAGTTACTGTGTAAAAGTAGTAACAAAGAGTTTCAAAGTTAGTTTTTTTATAACTTTGAAATGAGTATGAGTTTTTAATTAAATCAGGAGTATCAAAATGAGCATCGAAGATCGCGCAAAGGCTGCTGCTAAAAATGTTGAAGGTAAAGCCCAAGAAGCCTTAGGAAATATCACTGGAGATCCAGAAGATAAAGCTAAAGGTAAAGCAAAGCAAGCTGAAAGTGAAGTACGTCACGGGATTGAAGACGTAAAAGATAATGTAAAGAAAAACATTGACTAATAATTCATGATTGTTTTGCAGAAAGTCTAGGAATATAAATGGGATGGATTCCATTTTTGCAGAAAAATGTGAGTTGTTTGAAGACCAAGCTAAACTCTTGTGATATTCCCTGAGCAAGGAGTAGACAGTAAAGTATTGGCTTCATTGGCAGAGTTTTTGTAGAGATGCGATCGCGTCTCTACACTTTCCAAAAAATTTTAAAATTTAGATATAGTTATTTTGGCAAGTTAGTATTGAGGGAGCATCCCAATTTTGCAAATTTACTAAGATAACAGATTGTCATTGCGAATGAAGCGTTCGCAATGACAAAATATGTTTTTACACGTTTGGGATGCTCCCAGTATTGAAAGCTTGTACTAAGCACTATGGTGATTAGTTAAGCATAAATTTAAACTTATCATTGAAAAATTCAATTAATTAGTTTACGTAGATTTAAAAGAATAGCTTTCAAAATTTAAACGATCGGCATATATCAATAGTTGAGACTTTCTACACAGGGAGCATCCCACTTTTTTGCCTGTCATTGCAAGCGTAACGAAGTGGAGCGTGGCAATCCCATCAACTGGTGCTTAGTAAGATATTGGGGGATTGCTTGTCTGCGACGCGCACTTGCGTTCGTCGTCCCTCCTCTCTACGAGACGCTGTTCGCGTTCGCAATGACAAGTTATTCTCTGATCGCAAAGTAAAAACTGGGATGCACCCTTCTACACATAACCTCAACTGCATGACTATGACTGCTGATGATATTAGCAAAGTAGCGTGATGTTTACGATGGGCGTAGCTGCGGTAACTTTGTTTAATGGTAAAATTATTCCAAATATCAGGAAATTGTAGTAATATAACACGGGCATTAACTATCTTCAGCTACATTTGATTGTTAGCGTTCTTAAATTCACAATCGATGAGAATATACCGTGAGCTTAACTCTCTATTTCCTCCGTCACGGACAGACAGAATGCAGCCGTAATAATTCATTTTGCGGTTCCATAGACTCAGAACTTACCCCAGAAGGGTTGGATATGGCAAAGGCTTTTGCTGACGCATATACTTCTAAGGATTGGACCGCAATATTTTGTAGTCCAATGCGGCGAACTGTATTGACAGCAAAACCTTTGTGTGAAGCAATAGGGATAGAACCACAATTTAGGGATGGTTTGAAGGAAATCAACTATGGCTTGTGGGAAGGAAAAACTCCAGAAGTAATTACGCGTGAATATCACGATGATTATATTCGCTGGTCAGCAGATCCGGCTTGGAATGCTCCCAGTGGTGGAGAAATGGCTGTTACAATTGCTTATCGCGCCTTGTAGGTAATTGAAGAAATCAAGCAAAATTACAGTACTGGCAATGTTTTAGTTGTATCGCACAAGGCAACTATTAGAATTATTCTGTGTAGTTTTCTGGGGATTGATGTGGGACGCTTCCGTTTTCGGTTGGGATGTCCTGTTGCTTCGGTCAGTATTGTAGAATTTACCTCACACGGGACGCTGTTAAAGGTTTTGGCAGACCGTGGTCATTTGGATGAGCGGTTGCAAAATTTACTAGGAACGTGAGGAGTCACTGACATTGCATTACTCTCACTAGGGGATTATTTTAGGGATTGAAAGCTACAGGCATTGATTTCATACCTCGCAAGGATGGATTTTGATGCCATTCAATTCGATCTGTATCCAAGTGGAGATTACTAAGGCGGCGCACAATGGTATTAATGGCAATTTGTGCTTCAAGTCTGCCAAGAGATGCACCGAGGCAAAAGTGGGTTCCTTTTCCGAATGCCAAGTGTGGGTTTTCAGGGCGTGTAATGTCTAATTTATCGGGGTCTAAAAATTGCTCAGGGTCACGGTTGGCAGCACCAATTACCAGAAATAGGCGTTGCCCTTGGCTAATTTGTTTGCCATCAATTTCGAGATCGGTAACTGCTATGCGGGCCTGACGTTGTACTGGGCTGTCATAGCGCAAAAACTCTTCTACAGTAGTTGTAATTAGCGAGGGGTCATCCTTTAACTTTTGCATTTGACTAGGATTTTTGAGTAAAGCAAGTAAGCCGTTAGCAATCAAGTTGGTGGTAGTTTCATGACCCGCAAAAGTTAAGAAAACGCAATTGGATAAAATTTCGTCGTCATTGAGAGAATTTCCCTTTTCTTGTGCAAAGATGAGGCTACTCATGAGATCGTCTTGGGGATTATGACGACGTTCTTCAAGGATGTGGCGGAAATATTCGGTCATTTCGATAATACTTTGTTGAGCGCTAGTCAAAATTTCTGGCTTCATGCGGAACATGCCAAAAAATCTTGCCAAATCGTCAGACCATTTCTTAAACTGTTCCCAGTCTTCGGACTTTGCGCCCAGCATTTGGGCGATGACGATCGCGGGCATTGGGTAAGCTAAATCATGAATAATATTCATGTTACCTCGCTCATAGACACCATCAATTAGTTCGTCTACTAGCGTCTGAATTCGCTCTGCCATGCTGCTAATGATACTAGGAGTGAATGCCTTGTTAAACAACGCACGCAGACGCGTGTGTTCTGGGGGGTCGCAAAATAGAATCCATTTTGATAGAGTTTCCAGAAGGGGAAGTATATTCTGTTGCTCTGATTCTGGTATTTTACTAATAGGCGGACGCTTGGCCGAAATTCGTTTGTCTTGCATAGCTGCGGCAACATCTTTATAGCGCATTAGATACCAGCCCCCAAAAAAATCACTCCAGTAAACAGGATCTTCTAATAAAATACGGCGGTAAGTAGGATAGGGATTGGCCAGTACTTCTGGGGCAGATAGATTGTATCGGTCTTGTTCTAGATTACTGAGTGACGACATGAGTTAGAAGCGATTAAGGATATAAGTCAATAATTCTATATCTAGTAGTATCCCAGAGCAAAAGCAACATTCAGGTTGCTTCGTCTGTACTGCGACATACTAACTCAAATAATTGCAACTGCTTCCCTTACGAAAATACTTGGTATGATTTGGGTTTATGTGGCTTTTGATTTATTACAGATACAGTCATAATTTACTCAAATAAATTTTTATGCAGCCAGTTATTGAAAGCATTGTATTACGTCAAATGGCTTCGGGCGATCGCCTCTACTTACAAATATACAAATTCATCGGCGCTCAATCTGGTAAAAAGGTATACATTCAATCCAATCTGCACGGTGCGGAAATTGCTGGTAATGCCGTTATTCACCAGCTAATTGAGTTTTTGCTAACAATAAATGATACAGATTTAACTGGAGAAATTTGGCTAGTTCCCGTTTGTAATCCAATGGGGACAAATGAACGCGCTCATCATTTCTCCCCTGGGCGTTACTGCGTTTATGAAGCCAAAGACTGGAATCGCATCTTTTGGGACTACGAGAAAGAAGCTGATGATTTAGTAGCTTTTACTAAATCTCAACTTCATAGTGATCTAAAGGTCATTCGACAAAATTATCTAACTATAATTAAGCAACAATTCGCAAAAATTTTAGAAAAACTTAATTCTTCTAGTGGTGTCCCTTACACTGAGCTTTTTGCCTATAAGCTACAAAATCTCAGTTTAGATGCAGATTACTTAATTGATTTACATAGTTCTACAAATCAAGCATTAGACTACGTTTATTACTTTCAAAATCGAGAAGATAGTGCAAAATACTTCCTACTAGATTTCGGAATCTTACTTGATAAATATGATGGTGATGCTTTTGATGAAGCTTTTATCAAACCTTGGTTAGCACTGGAAGCTTGTTTTAAAGATTTGGGTAGAGAAATTAAGTTTGATGTGGAAGCTTGGACGCTGGAATTAGGAACAGGAATGCAAATGAACGCTGATTCAGTTGCTAAAGGTGTACGGGGTGTAAAAAACTATTTAGTGCAAAAAAGTGTACTGCAAATTCCTAATTTATTGGATGACACAAAAACCTATGAAATGACTTTTGCATCTAGCAGCAACCGGAAAAAATATTATGCGATCGCAGGTGGTATGATTCAATCCAGAATCGAATTAGGTAGCACAGTCAAAGCTGGAGAAAAACTGTATCAGATTCTCAGCTTTAATAAAGAAGGTCAACTACCTACTGTAATTGATGTCTGCGCTCAACATGATGGATTAGTTTATGATGTCGCAACCAATCAGGCTGTGAATGAAGGCGAGTTTGTACTAGGAATTATTAGCTAGTCATTTGTCATTGGTCATTGGTCATTGGTCATTGGTCATTGGTCATTTATCATTGGGAGTTTAGAGTTTTTTAACTCCTCACTCCTCACTCAGCACTCAGCACTCAATTCAGTCTCCCAAATAAATACTCATACCACGAGCAGTTTTAACTAAAGTACCATTGGGATCGACAGCGCTATATTGAGCGATCGCTTCTGTAATTGGTACACTTAATACTTGGCGATTTTGCCATGTCACCATGCGATCGTATTTATCCTCGGCAATCAAATTAACCGCCGCTACGCCAAAGGCGGTTGCAACTAATCTATCCAGTGGTGAAGCAGTTCCACCTCGTTGAATGTGTCCTAAAACTGTGACTCGCGTTTCTACACCGATGTGCTGAATAATTTCATCGGCTAAATATTCACCAATCCCACCGTATCGAGATTGACCTAAACGATTGGTAATCGTCACATTTTCGCCATCTTGGGTACGAACTGCTTCAGAAACAATAATCAAACAATAGTTTTTGCCTTTTTCTTGGCGTTCTTTGATTTTGTGGCAAATATGCTCAACTGTATAAGGAATTTCGGGAATTAAAATTACATTTGCTCCCCCCGCAATTCCCGCAGCTATAGCTATGTGTCCGGCATCACGCCCCATTACTTCCAAAATCATGACTCGGCTATGACTTGCAGCAGTAAAATGTAACCGATCTAGTGCTTCTGTGGCAATATTTACTGCTGTATCAAAACCGATGGCGTGTTCGGTAACGCCAATATCGTTATCAATGGTTTTGGGAATACCTACTAAATTAATACCACCTTGTTGAGCGAGGCGACGCAAAATTGCCAAGCTACCATCGCCACCAACACCAATCAAAGCGTCTAAACTTAGTTCATGATAACCTGCAATAATTTCTTCGGAGCGATCGCATAAACTTCCATCCGCCATTGGAAAAGCAAAAGGGTCGCCTTTATTGGTTGTTCCCAACATTGTGCCACCCGCAGTTAACAACGAGTCAACTTGGTCAACCTCCAGCTTGGTGAATTGTGGCGGACGTGCCATTAATCCTAGAGTCGCTTGACGGATTCCCAAAACCTCCCAGCCGTAAGTATTTACAGCACAATTTACTACAGCCCTAATCACAGCATTTAAGCCAGAACAATCACCTCCACTTGTCAGAATTCCTATGCGTTTGGGTTCTCCCACATTTTTTATTGACATTTTGATCCAAATGTATATGTTAAATAGTTGATGAAACTTAAGCCAAAGTTAGCAGCAGATTAAACCTCAGCAAAAGTCCTCCCTGTTAATGCCAAAGTAATTTTATGTTTCTTTTGTATCTAAAAACAAAACTAAGTCTAAAAATTCAGCAACTCTTGAGCCAGAAGTCAGAAGTTATGTGAGTTTGGTATGATTGCCGATGAAATGAGGTAAACTTGGAGTTTAATTTTTTTAATATTATGACTACTGAATTCTGACTCCTGAATACTACAACTAAGGTTATCTCAGCTGTAAAATATAAGTGTAGAGTCGGTAGTAGATTAAACCTCGGCAAAAGCAATCCCTAAAAATGCCAGGGTAATTTTATGCCTATTTTGTGTCTAAGAAAAAACCAAGTTATCCCAGCTATAAAATATGAGGGTGGAGCCAAAGGTGACTAGTATTGAAAATTACACTTTCTCTTTTTCAGGAGAAGTAGCAATTCCCCAGGCTCCTCCTGAATTCAAATCAGGTTTTATCGGCATTGTTGGTCGTCCAAATGTCGGTAAATCTACTTTGATGAATCAATTAGTAGGACAAAAAATTGCCATTACATCACCAGTAGCACAAACTACACGTAACCGTTTGCGCGGTGTATTAACCACACCAGAAGCGCAGTTAATATTTGTAGATACGCCAGGAATTCATAAGCCCCATCATCAATTGGGCGAAGTATTGGTACAAAATGCCAAAATTGCCATTGAATCGGTAGATGTAGTGTTATTTGTGGTAGATGGATCTGTAGCTTGTGGATCGGGCGATCGCTACATTGCTGAATTGCTCAGTCGCAGCAAAACACCAGTAATTCTAGGTGTGAATAAAACCGACCAACAACCGGCTGATTCGCAGTTTCTAGATGATAGTTACGCTCAGATGGCCCAGTCTCATGAATGGGAAATCGTGAAATTTTCGGCCAAGACTAGTACAGGATTACCGCAACTTCAAGAATTATTAATTGAGCATTTAGAAATTGGGCCATTATATTATCCTCCAGACTTGGTAACTGACCAGCCAGAACGCTTTATTATGGGTGAATTAATCCGAGAACAAATTTTATTATTGACTCGTGAAGAAGTACCCCATTCAGTAGCGATCGCCATTGATTTAGTAGAAGAAACTCCCAGCATTACGCGTGTACTTGCTACCATCAACGTCGAGCGTGATTCCCAAAAAGGCATACTCATCGGCAAAGGTGGAGCCATGCTCAAAGCAATTGGTAGTGAAGCCCGCGAACAAATTCAAAAATTAATCGCTGGCAAAGTTTATCTAGAATTGTTTGTGAAAGTCCAGCCAAAATGGCGACAGTCGCGGATTAGTTTAGCAGAGTTAGGCTATCGCGTGGAAGAATAATAATTGGTCATTTGTCATTAGTCACTGGTCATTAGTCATTGGCAAGCAGAAAAAGCAAAGGACAAAGGACAAATGACTAATGACAAAGGATAAAGGACAAATGACTCTTAATTAATAAAAATGTCTTTAGATACTCACTATCCCTTAAATTTACCCGTCAATGCTCCGCCATTGCGCCTGTTAATTGTCGAAGACGATCCGATGATGCAACTGGGATTAGAGCAATCATTAATGGCTCATCCTCAGATAGAGATTGTTGGACAAGCTGAAGATGGTTATTTGGGAGTTCAAGCCGCACTGCAACTGAAACCTGATTTGGTGGTTATGGATATTGGATTGCCGCGATTGGATGGCATTGCTGCGACACAGCAAATTAAGGCGGCATTGCCAGCAACTCATGTAGTAATGCTGACATCTCATCAAACAGAGACAGAAATTATTGCGGCATTGTCTAGCGGCGCAGATGCATATTGTATCAAAGGTGCAAGTGTGGAACGATTGTTAAGTGCGATCGCAGCCGCAGTTGATGGTGCAGCCTATCTCGATCCCCAAATTGCACGGCGAGTAATTGATAATCTCAAACCGCCTTCACCCACCACCAACACCGCCAACTTATCTGGGCGCGAGTTAGAAGTGTTAAAGCTGATGGTAGACGGGTTGAGTAATCCCGAAATTGCCGAAAAACTCTATCTCAGTCCCAACACCATCAAAACTCACGTCCGCGGAATTATGAATAAATTAGCAGTGGACGATCGCGTGCAAGCAGCAGTTGTAGCACTGCGTTCTGGGTTGGTTTAGAACACAAATGCAACCCAATCCCTAATCCCCAGTCCCTTTTACTCCCATCTACAAGTAGAGGCGTACATATATATGTACGCCTCTATAGCTGATTAATTTGTTGCCAAGATGTTTGAAAAATAGTCTACCTCAATGCATTTTAGTTAAAAGAGTTTGAGAATTGATTAGGGTCTACATTAGCAGGAAATAACAAAATTTCCTTGCCTTCTAAACTTGCTTTTTGGTGAAGCAAAATTGCCTTTTCCAAAGAACAATATTTAATTGGAACCCAGCTGTCGCTATAAAAGTAGACAGTTACTCGGCTCATTGCATACTCTTTCAACGGCAGTGGAAGAGACCAGGACGAGTCCACAGTTTGAACCTTAGCTGTTGAGTCCATGCTTTGAACCTCAGTTATTAAGTATATTTACTTTCCCTCATCATAATGATTTGAAGGAACTATCATAAGTAATAACAATCTGCCTTAAAAGTACATCTTTAGATAAAAATTAGAATAATTAAAATTGATCTCACGACCTTGCCACGAAATGCGATCGCTACTTCTTGTGTCTTTGCAGCTTGGGTTATATCCACAGCATCACCCCCTGGAATAGTGGTTACTGAGATCGCCATTGCACAAATATAAGTAGGGATTTAATTGAAGAGTGCGATCGCATAACCTAGTTTTTTTACAGCTATTTTCAGCTAAATAGCTGTAAGCTTTATGCATCTAACTCTTAACAAATGTCCACTCTAGTACCTTGATCGGGGCTTCTTGTAGTACTTGAGATAATTCGGTGCTGCTCTGAAACTTTACCTGGGAGAGGTCGCAAGCTTCGACGTTGACCGTGAATTTATTGTCTTGGAAGGGCCAGGGTTTGACAACAACCAACTTATCACTGCGCTGCATGATGTCATAGCGCTCACCTTCAGGCCCCTTGCTAATTTCTAAAAACCGTTCATCGTCAGGTAGTTCTTGCTGACATAAAATGAGCGAAAGGCGATCGCACCATTGCATAAATGCATAGGCTGCATCAACTTCCTCCTTTTTGATGCCCAATTCTTTGCGCCAACCTTGCTGATTTTGAAGTTGCTCGTCTAAAAGTTTGTCTAATTTTGAAGACTTACCCCGGCTTGACTCATTTAAACGGCTGATGTGCATAGAAATTAATAGAGCTACCCATCGTCCACGGTAAAGGGCATTCTTTGCCAAATTAGCCAATTTATCGACACCTACATCTAAATCGGCATTTGTGGAGAGCATGAAGTCCTTTGGCGCACCCGCTTCAGTCAGAATATCTTCTTCCCACTCTTTTTCTAAATCATCGTGATGAGAAATTGCAGTTATTGTTTCATATAACCTTGCTGGAGCATCTTTGCGTCGCCATTGTCCCGCTAGTTCAGCTGCTAATAAAGCATGGGCACGATGATAAATAACTTCCCAACCATTTGGCGTAGCGTTGACAATCACAAGTTAACCTCCTGATACTGAGTTTTGATTTGGAGTTGAATTAATTTCTGAAGTCAGAAATATCGGGGTAAAAATTGAAGCAGCGATCGCTCTAACTTTTTCAGTGTGGCTGAATATTTAATAGCTATAGCTATTAAATAATTGAGTGTAATACCCAAATACTTAAATAAAAATCCCGACTTCTTAGAAAAGTCGGGATTTCTTTGCTCACAAAATGTAGCTAAACAGCCCAACATTTTCTAAATAAGGTAGGTTATTTGCCCACCAGATTATTGGGAGTTGTTCAGAATCTGCCAAAAACTTCTTTGCTCATCAAAATAAACCTATATTTTGGCTGCAACCTATGCAATTAAGAGTGGCTTTCTAGGGGATTAGCAACGTATTTGAATGTTGGCTCAGAATTCCAAGGGCCACGCTCATCCTTACCATCTCCGTTTGTAGATAGGTTGTAGTAGAGAGCAACAGTTTCATCTGGCTTAATATTACCAAAGAATGGATCTGTCAACTTACCTAGTGAATCTAGAGCTTTCATAAACATCTGAGTATGAGAAATTTCTCGTGTTAACAGATGCACTAAAGTCTCTTGGGTTCCTTTGTCGGTTGCCAACTTAATCAACTCTTCGTAAGTCTGACGAGCGCCAGCTTCAGCAGCAACGTTAGCTCTTAAATCACGCACTACATCTCCGCCCTCATTTAAGTAATTTGCAGTCCAAGCATTACCTTGGCTATCTAGAAAATGAGGTCCAATTCCTCGGACTGCAAAAAGAGTACTCTTGTAAGCCTCTGTTTGATCTACATTTTTAGTATGAGCCTCAATGAGTTTACCAACCATTTCTAAATGGCTGAATTCCTCAATGGCAATGTCTTGGAGCATATCTTTAATGCCAGCGTTTTCAACATGGAATGATTGAACCCAATATTGAAGTGCTGCACTAAGTTCTCCAGTAGCTCCGCCAAACTGCTCTAAAAGCAACTGAGCAAAACGAGGGTTTGGTTCACTAACGTTAACTGCGTGAATAGGCTCTTTTTTGTGAAAAAACATAGATTTACACTTCCCAAAATTTGGTGTTACAGAATGAATCAACTTATCTTTTAGTCTTTTTCCAGATAGAGCTAATTTGATGTTTTATAGCTTCTTAAACTGGTGAACTAGAAGGCTGAATAAAATACAGTAGTTCTCTCAGGGTTGATAACTGCCAAACAGCGGTTATACATTGCTGCTTCTTCTGATTAATCCCCACAAATAAATAGCAACAATTGCACCAAGCACAGCCACTAAAATATCAGGAAGAGTTAAACCAGCGCCAGCCGCAGTAATTTGCAGAGTTCCTGTTCTTAACAAGGTAAATAAACTTCCACGGACGAAAGCATCAATGATACCCAAAATCATTGTGGAGAGAATTCCGCCGCCTTGATAACCAGGATAAATAGCTTTAGCGTAGGCGTAGCCTGCCGTTAGGCATAGCACCTGCCAAAAGTCCTAAAACTATCCAAGCAATAATACTCATAACCGCCTCAACAATCTCACTCACTTAATATCTAAGTTATCAATTCTAATTCAGAATTCTTTCTACCAGATGGGGTAAATGCTAAATCCAAAAGTTATACAAAATAATTTATACCCAGATTGTATAGATTGGATGATAGTTGGCATATTTACATCTTAATGTCAAACAAAAATTTTAGCATATTTATAATTTATATTTTAGTAAAAATATATAATCACAGATATAATTTTTCCTTGCAAAGTAAAGATTAATTTACTAGTCAATCTATTCTTTTTCATCTCTACCCTAAGGCATAAAGTTTGTATCTAACTTTTTGGGGATGTATTACAAGTATTTGCTCATACAATTATTGAGAACTTTCGTTCGTTATAGTTGATCATTAATTATCTATATAAATAATTAACCAAGCTTTTTGTACATTTTTTATTTAACAACTTTATTTGAATTTCCCGATGCTTTGGGGAGGCGAAGTTTTGTCTAAAGCCAAAACTGGAGTGACGCGGATACTGATTGTAAGTCAGTGGACTTAATACCACGTGGGCATTGCCGTGCCCCTATACTCCGCGACATAATGTTGTACCGCATCTGAATGGGAAGTCTTAATAATATCCCCTCAACTTTTATTGTTAAATTAGATTGAGGAGATAATATGTGGTAAATATTTGCAAAAGCGATCATCAAATAGCGCGGGAGAACTTTGTCTCTCGCGTTCTTGTGTGAGTATCAAATATCACGGCAATATTTCTTACTAATAATCTACCGATGTCGGTAATCTGAATCTGATTTTTTGATAAACTGACTAGACCATCGGCTTCTAGTGGTTTTAACGCCTCTAGCTCCTCAGAGAAATATTCATCAAAATTGATATGATATTTGTTTTCAATATCTTGCTTATGAAGCTGAAAATGAGACATAATACCCATAATCACATCCCGTCTAATAATGTCATTTTGAGTGAGTTTGATACCTTTACTAACAGGTAAACTACCTGCTGCCAATGTCTGATAATAATCCTTTAACTCCTTGTGGTTTTGAGCATAAGCATCTTCTAACATACTGATGGATGTGGAACCAAAACCAAATAATTCTGTCTCGGCGTGGGTAGTGTAGCCCTGAAAATTGCGTTTGAGAGTGCCATTACGTTGAGCGATCGCTAATTCGTCATTAGTTTTAGCAAAATGATCCATGCCAATAAATAAATATTGGTTATTCGTCAATTCTTCAATGGTCATTTTCAGAATCTCTAACTTTTCCTCGGCTGGGGGTAGAGCCTCTTGAGGAATATTTTTTTGTGTCGGTTTGAGCCACGGCACATAAGCAAAGTTAAAGACAACAATTCGGTCAGGATCTAATTCAATGGTCTTTTTCAGCGTCTCTTGAAATGTCTCGCGTGTTTGATATGGTAAACCATAAATTAAGTCTACATTCACACTTTCAAACTTAGCTTCTTTGATCCAACTCATGACATCAAAGAGCATTTCTTCTGGCTGGACGCGATTTACAGCTACTTGAACTTGGCGATTAAAATCCTGAATGCCAAAACTAATGCGGTTAAATCCAATCTGTCTTAGAAAGAAAATGTAGTTTTTATCGATATAGCGGGGATTAATCTCAATTGAGATTTCTGCTTGTGGATCGATGTTGAAATAACGATTGATGTTTTTCCATAAAAATTCTACTTGGTGACGCTCCAAGTAATTAGGAGTACCGCCTCCCCAGTGGATTTGCAGCACTTTTCTATCTGGATCGATTAAAGCTGCGGTATTTTTGATGTCTTGAACCAAAGACTCCACATAAGGTTTAGCAATATTCTTGTTGTTGGAAATTACTGTATTACAACCGCAGAAGTAGCAAGCACTTTGGCAAAAAGGGATATGGAAATATAAAGAAAGAGGGGTTTTGCGTTGATTCGACGCGGCGATCGCGGCCTTAAAATCAGTTTCAGTGAATGTTTCACTTAACTCTGTAGCGGGCGGATAACTGGTATATCTAGGTGCGCGAGTGTCGTACTTTTGAATCAAATCCAGATCAAACTTGACACCAGGTAATAGAAAAACCATTGAGTTGCTTTCCAATGAATGAAGGGATAGGTAGAGACGCGATTAATGGGGAGCAGGGGAGAAGTTACAGTAAGTTTTCCCCTTTGCCCTTCTGCCTCTTGTGACAAATGACAAATGACAAAATTAATTAGCCGCAGCTACTTCAGTGCTACCTGAATTCTGAGAACGAGTGAGGCTATTAAAGAGAACTAGACCGAGTGCTTGAATTAAACTTCCCTCTAATTCTTGAGCCATCTTTAAATTGAACCCAAAGGCATTATTGGCTTCTGCAACAATCCGTTCTGCTGTTATATCATCAACGGGTAATGCATTTAATGCCTGACGATACTTATCCTTAAATGCCTTTTTGTCAGGAATTTGCTCAAAGTTATAAAAGGATGTGCCTTCATAGCCAGAAAGCTTCAGGGCCGACTGAGCAACTTTTTGTAGCATTTGACCCCCAGAAAGATCGCCCATGTAGCGAGTGTAGGCATGACCTAGCAATAAGGCTGGTTCACTAGCAGAAATTTCCCGAATGCGGTCAATGTAGCTCTGGGCAGCAGGTGAGGCTATAACTTGCTCTTTCCAATTATCCCCATAATAGAACACCATGTCTTTTTCGAGTGAGGATTGGCGATTAAGTTCAGGAAAGTAAACTGCACTAATCACAGGATGCTTTACATGGCTCTCTAATACGGCTTCTAGTTCGCTGTAGACGTAATACAAGTTGCTTAAGAATTTAGCGAAGCAGTCTCTATCCACAACTCCTTGCAAAAAACATTTCATGAATGCCACATTTTCCGCTGATGTGTGGGCTTGTTGAGTTCCAGAGCGGAGTTTGATGGCTAGATTGCTACTCATTGTTGCTTCCTTCATGTTCAAGCGCAAGGTTTTGGGCAGTCACCGACTCACGATGCCTACCACGACCAGCTAAAAAATTGTTATTCTAGGTTTAGAAAGGATCTGCATCACTCTATCCACAACTGCCGATGCAAATCCCAGCTATTTTTATTTCTCCTAAAATTATTTAACTATTCATTTATATATAGCTATTAAGATATTCATATTTATTTATGTTTTTCTGATGCTCATATTCAGGCACATCCTAGTTGACTAGTAACAAAAATGGTTGTGAGATAGGCATTTAAACTCTTCTGAAACGATGGGTGATAAGCGCTGAACTCGTCACTTATGGTCGTGAGTGTGCAGCTTGCAGAAATAAAATTTGGGCGTTGCATATTTGCGGGATGATTTTGCTAGTTTTGTGGGATGGGCATCTTGCCCGTCCCTTGTATTTCAGCGCGGGCGAGACACCCACCCTACAAGAATCATCCCTTGATTCAGCAACGTATTTTAGTGCTATTGAAGGAAAAATTTAACTTAATCTTATCCTTGTTTTGATTTGTTCTTAGTTGTACTAAAACTTTTAATACAATATATTCTATTTAATTAGTATTAAATCTTCTATAAAAATCCAATTTAATTTTTGAAAAGCTTGCCTGTTATAGCTTTTAGTGATGTAAATCAGAGCTTCAGTATACTTAAGAAGATTAATACCGGATTCTTAAGAGTTCTATGTGATATTCTCAAAACAGATTTAAGGATTCAGCTGACCGTTTGGTATGGCCCTCACTAAATCAGGATAAACTCTATGTATAGATTCCAGATCAGTGCATACACTCAAGCGGGCGAATCCATTGGTCTGGTGGGTTCTACTCCAGAGTTGGGATTGTGGGATATTAGTAAATGTGTTCATCTGCGTACAAGTGGCGATCGCTATCCTTTATGGTGGACAAATATTGACATTCAACTTTCTGGCGATGGACAAAGAGTTGAATATAAGTATGTGCGTCTCGATGCAAACGGCAACGCAACATGGGAGAGCTTACTAGATACAAATCGCTGGATTCCAATTGACTCTAACGATCGTGCCAGCAAAATTATTGTGGATGATGGCGCATTCGGTTATTTACAACCTTATCCCTTCGGATACTTTCAGGAGTCGGCTGTCAAAATCCTCCTGGATGAAGAGTCTGAAGGGTTAAAAATCGTAGTTATTGGTAGTTCCGTTGCATTAGGTCATAAAGCCTGGTTTTTGAAAGGTTGGGTCTGGTTGTTGGCACAGGCTTTACAGCAAAAATATGGGCATCAACTCGTGAATGTGTCGGAGGTGGGGGCGAATGTCAGCAGAACGATCGCTCGATTCCCCTGGTTTGTCACCCCAGAAAAACCGGATATCGTCATCATTGCCCTATCTCTGGGTAACGAAGGGTTAGCTTACTGTTCCCCTCACGAACGGCGGGCGGTACAACGGCGGTTTGAAAGTGGCTTGCAGCAGCTTGTGAAAATGACGCGCGACATCGGAGCAATCCCGATTTTAGGCGGAGTCTATCCCAACGGTGATTATTCCCTGGAACATTACCGGCTGATCCGAGACACACACAAACGAATGCTCAGTTGGGGCGTGACTTTATTGGATTGGTTGGCAGCTGTAGATGATGGACAAGGACGATGGAAAGCGGGGACATCCTTCGATCCGGCTCACCCGAATACAGTCGGTCATAGCCTTATGTATCAGCAGATCGACCACCATTTATTCGATATCAACAAAGACGCATTAGCAAAAGAAAAACAATGCTTCCGGCAACCAAATGAATTCCCCATCTACTTTGATAATGGGGGCTTTCATGTCTCTGTGTGTATGGAAGAGAAGCATTTACGGATCGTTAATTCATCGGCATACAGCTACACGATCGCTCCCTATTGGCAAGAACTACAAACTGCACTGCAAAGTAAGGGTGGATTGATATCAGGTATTTACATTGCGAAGAATGCCCAGACGGGGACGCTCCCTTTCTTGGCTATAGAGGATGGCGCGATCGCAACTACAATAAACATCCCCCCAAATACCGATTTAGAATATAGCGCCGCCTTCAATCTCTTTTCGTCAAACAACGTTTTATTCTATGACGGACATTTGGGGATTTTGCAAGCGGATGAACGCCACCTCTGGATAATCAACGAATCAGACAGCGAGTACAACATCCAGCCGATGTGGACGGAGGTTTGCAACGCCCTTAAAGCCATGCCATCGGGTGTTTATGAAGATCCACTTTATCCCGATGTCCCCTTTCGCACGATGATGATTGGTAAGGATGGGTTAGAAAGCCGGGTGAAAGCACCACCTAAGTCTGCGGTGTTGTTCCAATACAAATGTGAGTTATCGGATATCAGCCGTGTGGCAATTCTTCCCCTTGGCGATCGCTGTGCCGTCCGCATGATGCTATATAAGATGGAATATGACGGCCCCGCCTTTCCGTTTGATCTAACGCGCACCACTAATATTGCAGATGTTGCAGATGCGATCGAACACGGTTTTGATGATATGTGGAATCCTGCTTATTTGCATTACAGTCCTGATGCAGGCAGAATCTACCATAGTAAGTGGTCGGGTTTATCCTTTGCCCATGAAGTCGAAGAGACAGACGACCCAAGAAACGATATGTCTCCCGTCCATGAACGGATGGGCGTTCGTTACACAGCACGCTCTGAAAGGTTTTGGTACGCACTGCGGCATTGCGACAAAGTGCTTTTTGTTCGCACAGGAATTAGCGATCGCGGTGGTGTGATAGATTTAGTTAACAAGCTGCAAAAACAATGCCAGGAAAAGCCATTTCATTTGTTGCTGCTTGCTCCCCAAAGCAGTGATGAGTTTTTAGACCTTCCCAATGTGCTGCACTATAATGTCGAGTTTAATCCCGATCGCATGTATGATGATTTGGGACACTGGATGTACTGCACAGAGGTGATGCGAGGAATTCTGGAATCCCTTGGGGTGTCTAGTAAAAACCTCTTTTGGTGTCCGCCCAAACCTCCGAAGGGGTGGGAAATTAGATAGGAGCAATGCCTGCGGTGGACTGCACCAACGCTTTTCGACTACTCAAGCCCTTCGATATAATCCGGCTTACAAACATAACTACGACTAGAGGAGCAATATAGATATTGGGCTTCCTCTAATTTTTTCCTGCTATGCAACACCCTACGATAAAATATTTCTTAAACTTCACACTATACTTCACACTATGGTATTACGATATATGTAAAGAACGATAATGCAAATCTCTCTAGAAGCCTCGCAAAGGATGTAGAAAGTGGTCAATACCAATCCATTCATTGCACAGCCACCCAACGAAGTACCGTTACAAAACGCCCCGCTGATTCGAGTTATCGCGCAGGTACTTTTTCCTTCCATTCTTTCGATGGAAGATAAGGAATTTGTTCGTGTATTCCAAGAAGCGATTAGGGAAAATTACCCTTATCTACAGCCTGAGCAAACTCAGGGCTTCGTTTTTAGCCCTCAAGGTGTTGTACCAACCGTGCCTCAAATAACTTGGCGATTTGTGGACAAAACAGAAACTTGGCGAGTCTCATTAGCACCTAATTTTTTGGCACTTGAGACAACTGTTTACTCAAGTCGCAGTGATTTTCTGGAACGCCTAGAAAGCTTACTTATCGCTCTTAAAGAAAGTTTTCATCCTAATATTGATATTATTGAGCGATTCGGTATGCGATACATCGATAGACTTGTTGGACAAAATATAGATGATCTGTCATCACTGGTCAAACCTGAGATAGCTGGCATTGCGACTGCTGGATTCAGAGAATATATTCATCAAAATATTAATCAATCTTTGTTTATTATCCCCGATGGAGGGGAACAAATCATTGCGAGGTGGGGACTTGTTCCTGCCGATACAACTTTTGATCCGGCGGCGATTGAACCTTTTGCTGAGTCTAGCTGGATACTGGATCTAGATATGTCTCTTTCAAAGAAACGAGATTTCAGTGTTGAAACTTTGATGAATGAAGCAAAACAATTTTCTGAAAGAATTTATACGTTTTTTCGATGGGCAGTGACTGATGAGTTTTTGCGGCGCTTTGGAGGTGAATTATGAGTAATTTACTAGACAGAAAATCTGATCTATTACCGAATACTTCTGCACTTGGAGCTATGCGGAAATCTATCGTTAATCGCTTTCCTTCTATAATTTTAATGACTCCTAATAGCACTGCTAATTCTATAGCAACTAACAGGAATATTTTGGCTGCTTTAGAGATGACCACAAGTGGGCTGACTCTACCATCAACTAGTTCTCCAGAATCAACACAGAAGGCTCTTAGCGAACTGAGAAGATTGAGTGGATTAACCTGGGATCAACTTGCTAAACTCTTCAATGTCTCACGCAGAAGCCTTCATTTTTGGGCAAGTGGGCAACCGTTATCCCGGTTTAATGAGGAGCATCTTCATCGAGTCTTAGGTGCTATCCAATACATTGATCGAGGAAGTGCAAGTCTCAATCGCAGTCTATTACTGAAAGCTGGCAGTAATGGTAGACCCCTTTTTGACTTAATGGTTGTAGGTAAATACGAAGAATTCAAGCAGATTATTGGTTCTGGTAATGTACCTCAAAGACCACAGTTAAGTCCTTTGTCTGAAGATGCACGCGCAGCACGTAAGCCACAGAATCCAGCAGAACTGGTTGACGCTTTCCAAGATCCTATCCATCTTGAAATTAGACAATCCAGACCTGCTAAAGCAGTCAGGAGTCGAAAAAATCGTAGTGGTCAATGAGCGTGATATTTGGATTCAGAAAATAGACATCACTCTTAAGAAGTGGTGTCAGGGCGATTGTGTACTTGGAGAACACTGGTTTGTCCATCGCTTTAATCCTCAACACCCTTTGACATCTGATTCTACTGATATTGCAGAATCAGAAACTGATCTTGTGGAATCCGATGTTAAGGGTTTTGTTGTGGTTACACAGACATGCGATATTGTACGCTCTTGCGCTGATCGTCCATTCATAGAGGTGGTAGCTCTGGTGGAGGTTGACGAGCAACGTTTGTCTGAAATTCAGCGAAGTAGGCGACCTCAGTTTGCTTATGTTCCAGGAATTGCAAAATTTAATCTTGTTGCTGACCTCGATCGTGTGATGACCTTAGAGAAAGCTGTTATTACGGAATGGGAGCGCAACCCAGGATGCCGCAACGATCAAGAGATTAGAGCATTTGGGCAAGCATTAACACGAAAACGTGCTCGATTTGGTTTCCCTGACGACTTCAACGACTTTGCTAAAAAGCTTCAAAACCGTCTGCGAAATAAGCATGATAAATCTAACACTGAAGGAGAAGCACTTCGCGCCTTACGCGAAATTAGAGTGCGTGCAGAACCTTCATGGAATAGCTCTGAAGTTCGACTAATATTTTGGTTTATTCGAGACGAAGAAGAGAGTCAATTTGAGGGAATAGGATGGAATCAATTTCTCAAACAGTGGTTGCAATTAATCCCTAAATCTGGACGATTCCAAACTGTAGAGGGTTCGGTAGTAGCTTTGGAAGACATGACAGGGAAGGAGTATGTTGAGAGCGATCCGCTTGATTTGGATCACTTGTCATCCTAAATGTTCATAATTTTGCGATCGCTATCAGCAAAATAGTTCAACGACTGTTGGCTTAGTCACTTTCCCCATCGCATTGCGCGGTAATTCTTCAACTATCAAAATTTGGGTTGGCACTTTATAAACAGCCAATCGCTCTTTTGCCCAACTCCTGAAAGCTTGTAATGTTAAAGGTTGTGAACCTTGCAATACTAAGGCGGCACACACCCGTTCGCCCCACTCTAAATCGGCAACCCCAACCACTGCACATTCCTGAATATCTGGATGGGTTCTTAACACTTCTTCAATTTCCAAAGCTGAAACTTTATACCCTCCAGTTTTGATGATATCCACACTCATCCGTCCCAGAATGCGGTAACTGCCGTTCTCAACTACGGCGGTATCTCCAGTACGGAACCAGCCATCTTGGAAGGCTTTGGCAGTTGCTTCGGGGTTTCGCCAATATTCGAGAAACACTCCGGGGCCTTTAACTTGGATCTCTCCTGGTGTCCCAGTTGGAACTAACTCTCCGTTCTCATCTACTAATCTCACTTCAACTTGAGGCAGAGGCTTTCCCACATATCCAGACAATCGTTCGCCGTGTAAAGGGTTTGATAGCGCCATACCAATTTCAGTCATACCATAGCGCTCAAGCAGAAAATGGCCGCTGATGGTTTGCCACTTTTCTAAAACTTGGACTGGTAATGCTGCCGAACCAGAAACCATCAGGCGCATTTTAGCACAGCCTTCTGACATACTTTTTTGACGTTCCTTAGAGGCTGTTTCCCAAGCAGTAATTAGCTTTACATAAATTGTTGGTACTGCCATAAATAGGGTTAAGTCACCGTCACAAATTCGGTTCCAAACGGTTTCGGCATCAAATTTGCTTAAGATATGGCACTCTGCTCCAGCCCATAAAGCACAAGTCAGTACGTTAATAATTCCATGAATATGATGTAATGGCAGGATATGTAAAATGCGATCGCTAGATGTCCATTTCCAAGCGGTGTTTAAGCTAGTCACTTGCGCTTGAATATTTTGATGGGTTGTAACTACACCCTTGGGTTTACCTGTTGTACCACTGGTGTAGAGAATTAAGGCGCGTCTAGTTATATCTATCTCTGGGAGGTGACTAATATTATGTGGAAGCGTTTCTGAGGTGAGGATAAATCTCAAATTGTGTTCTTGGGCTAGCGATTCTCCTGCGGAGACGCTGCGCGAACGCAGTATACCCTCAAAATTAGGATGAGCAATAATAATTGATGCTCCAGAATTAGTAATTACATACTCCAATTCTGGGCGTGGATGGGAAACACACAGAGGTACAGCTATGCCACCAGCCCGCCAAATTCCCCATTGAGTGGCTACATACTCAAACCCAGGCGGAATGAGAAAGGCAACTCGCTGCTCTTGTAAATCTTCTGTGTTTTGAAGAAGACTTGTTGCTATTTGACTGGAAGTGTGTAGCAAATCCTGATAGTTAAATGCTCCGTCCTTTGTCACAATTGCTGTTTTTTCGTTGTGTTCTTCAGCACGAATAATCAATGGTAGGTTCACGTTTGTTTACCGATTTAAGGTTGATTTAGTTTAATTACTGAAAATATATATAGCAATCCTATTTGATTTCCTTTCCACTGACAGACTCAGATCCCCGACTTCTTTAAGAAGTCGGGGATCTTTTTATTCATAACCTTATAGATATTACAACCAACGTTGTTTTTTAGCATAAACAATACTGCCAATCACAATTAATGACATCATACAAATCACCACAGGATAAGCCCAAGGTTGTTCTAATTCAGGCATATATTTGAAGTTCATACCATAGAAACCAGACATAAAAGTGATTGGTAAAAATATTGTCGATAGGATAGTCAGGCGATTAATTCGTTCGCCTGTTTTACTAGCAATATTATCGCGTTGAATTTCCATTAATTCTGACATCCAGGCTCTTATAGCTTGATATTCTTGCCAGAGTTTATCAACGTGATGAACCAATTCTTGATTGAATAGTTCTTTTACTGGCTGCCTAATCCATTGGAAATCTTCATTATCCATAATAGCCATAAGTAACTTGATGCTTTGAAAATTACGGCGTCCAGAACGAGTAGATTGCCTCATTATGGCAATCTTTTGGTACGTTGATTCGTCACCAGAATTGTCTAAAACTTCATCTTCTAAATCATCAAGTTTTCTAGAAATATAGGTAAATACAGTTTCGTAATTATTCAAAATATCTTTAAATATGAGATAAAAAAGATAGTCAACTCCCAATTGTTGAATATCTAAAGTTCGCTTTTGGAGATTATTAGCTAGAATACTTAATATTTTTAGTTCTGTAATTTCAAAAGTTATAATAAAATTATTTCCAACTACAATGTTGCCACGTACAACCTCAAACTCATTATTATTTATTTGAGAACTTAGGATTTCATAGCTATCAAATAAACAATCTTCTACGTCTTCATCAATTCCTACAGGGGAATGGTTGAAAATCATGTTGACACGAGATGGATTCAGTCCAAAGTGCTTGATAATTCTGGCTGTTCCAGTGCGATCGCGGAAGTGAATACAACGCAACCAAATATTGTGAGAACCATCAATTCTTTTCAGTACCGTATCGACATCTCTATGAGTAAATATTTCCAGGTTATCTGGATGAAAAGTCAGGAGAATTAGCATATAGCAATCCTAATTGAGTCGTAATAAAATACTGTGACTCATGGTAATTAATTAGGACTTTAGTCCTTGTTTTATAAGCACTAAAGTGCTTACTACAAACCATCAAAACTAGTTTGATCGAGTAATAGTCGTAAATTTGTAAAGTAAAACACATTTAAATAGCACAATCACTCTCTAAGAGTTTTGACTGTTGATAGTCAACACTATATTGAGTGGTAACTCAATTTTTTTCTATTTTCCCAGATTTCGGGCGCGTAGTTGGCGCTGGCGCTGAATTATTTTGCAGAATTGCAATTTCCCGCCGTGCATCTTGATAACTATCTTGTTCCCCTTGCTGTTGGAATAGTTTTGCAGCTTTTTTGAAATCTGCGATCGCACCTAGTTTATTTTTCTGCTTGGTGCGAATCACACCCCGGTTATAATAGGCTAAGGCGTTGTTAGGATTAATTGCGATCGCTCGTGAATAATCCTGATTTGCAGCTTTTTTATTTCCCAGTTCGAGATAGGCGTTACCACGGTTGTTGTAAGCTGCTACATTATTAGTATCTAGTTTTAGTGCTGCGGTGTAATCTTCAACAGCACCTTTATAATCTCCAAAAGAAAAGCGGTGAATACCTCTGTGAATATAAGCTGCAATAAATTTAGGATCTATCTGTAAAATAGTATTGTAATCTTCAGTCGCTTCTACTTGATTTCCCAGATCGCTGTAAATATCACCACGATTCAGATAAGCTTCTATATATTTGGGATTGATGTTGATTGCATCTGTGTAATCTTTAATTGCTTCATCTTTTTGTTTATTAATAGATTGAGTTAAACCTCTTTGATAATAAGCTTTAGCATCGCTAGGATTAATCTTAATTACTTTATCAAAATCTTGGATTGCTTCAAGTCTTTGTTTGAGACGACGGCGAAGAATACCTCGTTGCAAGTAGGCTTCGGTATATTGGGGTTTAAGAGCGATCGCTTTGCCAAAATCTTCAATTGCACCTTTATTATCCTTCAATTGAACACGAGCTAATCCTCGGCCATAGTAAGCATAAGCATCTTTAGAATTTAACTTAATTGCTTGCGTATAATCTGCGATCGCTTCTTTATATTTGCCTAATGCCGAAAAAGCAAATCCTCGGTCAAAATAGGCATTAGCATCTTGAGGATTAAGCACAATAGCTTGGCTAGAGTCTGCTTGTGCTTGCTCGTAGTCTCCTAATCGATAATAAGCATCACCCCGCCTATTATAAGCTAAAGCGTTTTGCGGATCTAATTTAATAGCTTGATTGAAATCTTCAACCGCTCCTTCATAGTTTCCTGACTCATATTTATTTACTCCCTCTTGGTATAATGTCTTTTGAGCATCACTCAGAAGTTTTGGCGATCTCAATTGCCACGCTGCAACACTAAGGGTAATACATCCAGCTATCCCTGCTAGAACTAGTAATAATTTTTTCTGATGCTTTTTTTGTTGATTGTCATCAACATTTATTAACTTCTTCAGGTCGTCTAAAACTTCCGTTGCATACTGGTAGCGCTTACGATAGTCAAAACGCACCATCTTATTAATAATTTTTGCTAATTTTCTGTTAACTTTGAGATTTTTATCGCGCCAAACTATTTCACCTGTCAGTTGATTTTTCTGACTTCGTAAATTAGATATTTCCTTTGTAGGTAAACCTTTCAGGGCTGCGATCGCAACGATACCTAAAGCATATATATCACTATTGTATTTGAGGTTGCCGTTAATTTGCTCTATAGGCATATACTCGGAATTGTCAACAGTATTATCGATCGCTTCATTAAAAGTACCCAAATTAACCAAGACTAACTTTTTATCTGAGTCCCGACGAATAATATTTGCTGGTATAATATTCCGATGAATTATGCCATAGCTATGTACAACGACTAAAGTTTCTAATATCTCTGACAAAAGACTAATTACTTGGTCTTCCTTGAGAAGTTGTCCCTGGATAATTTCGTCAGTTAAAGGATTACCAAGTATGAATTCTTGGACTAGATAAAATTCTTCATTTTCTTCAAAAGAAGCAATGAGCTTTTGAATTTTATCGTGTTCTTGTCCTAGTTTTTCTAAAGTTGCTGCCTTACTAGCAAACAAGCGGCGTAGGATTGTTAAAGCTTGAGGATTGCTATTAGTAAGAGATAACTGCTTTACTATAAATTCTTGACCATCAAGATTAACATCTTCAACTAGATAGGTTTTCTCTTTTTCCCCATCATTGAGAACTTTTAGTATTTGATAATGTCCATCTAGTAAATGAATATTCATCAATATAAATTATAGTCTGATAAATTGTTCGATTATAGCTTACGTGTTATTACTACTGATTTTAAAATATAAATATTTATTTATTAAGCAACTTCAAATGAGATCGAGGCATGAGCTGCTACCGCGTGTATATTGCAAAGTCCCTCTCCCAAGTTTGGGAGAGGGATTTAGGGTGAGGGGATTAGATTCAGGTTTTACGCTGGTACGACAAATTTCTCGCTACCAGCCAGTTCAAAGGCTTCATGAATGGCTTGCAAAGCTTTAACACCTTGCTCTTGCGCCACAACACAACTAATTTTTATTTCTGAGGTGGCAATCATTTGAATGTTGATTTGTTGTTGGGCTAAAGCTTCAAACATTTTAGCGGCAATACCTGGTTGTCCTACCATACTTGCACCGACAATACTCACTTTAGCGATCGCACTATCTAAAACAACTTCACCCCATCCTAATTCTGCCGCTACTTGGGTAAGCATTTTTTTAGCATTTTCCCCGTCTATGCGCGAGACTGTAAAAGCAATATCTCGCCTGGGAACACCATCAATTACGCGGCAACGCTGAGATTGGATAATCATGTCAACACTAATATTATGTTGCGCTAATAATCCAAATAGCTTTGCCGCCATCCCCGGCCGATCTGGCAATTGGCGAATAGCAAGACGCGCTTGATTCATATCGAGAGCGACACCACGAACGGTGGGACAATTGGGCAGAGGCGCAGAGGGGCGGAGGGGCAGAGGGGAATCTATGCAGTCAATCTCCCCTGCTCCCCTACTCCCCTGCTCCCCTGCCTCAATCTCAAAGACAGCGCGGAGTGCTAAGACGGCGCGATCGCATTGAGCGGCATCGACTACGCAACTTACTTTCACTTCGCTCGTGGAAATCATTTGAATATTCACGCCGGCTTCGGCTAAGGTAGCGAACATCTTTGCAGCGACACCAGGGCGGCCAATCATTCCTGCACCTGCGATGCTGACTTTGGCAATGTTATGTTCTACCATTACCTCGGCTTCGTCAAACTTGGGGTTAGATTGACTTCTTAGTGCTGGGGCGATCGCTGTTGCTACTGCTTCTGCCCGTTTTAATATTGGTGTTGTCACCGTAAAGGCAATGTCATTACTGTTACCATCATGAACTGACTGAATAATCAAATCTACGTCTACTTTTTGCCGAGAAATTTCGCCAAATAACCTAGCTGCAACACCTGGTTTATCGGGAACGCGCAACAAAGCAACCTTTGCTTGGTCAGTGTCAAATTCTACAGCATCCACTGGACGGGCAATTTCTAGATTGATTAGCGATCGCCCTTGGGGTTTGGCTGATGTCACCCAAGTCCCTGGCTGATCCGTCCAGCTAGACCTAACTACAAGGGGTACACCATAGTTACGGGCAATTTCCACAGCACGGGGATGCAGCACTTTTGCGCCCAAGCTAGCTAATTCCAACATTTCATCGCAGGTGATGGCATCCATCAACTGGGCTTCGGCAACCAAGCGGGGGTCTGTAGTGAGAATACCTGGAACATCTGTATAAATTTCGCAAAAATTCGCTCTTAATGCGGCTGCGATCGCCACTGCTGACGTGTCAGAACCACCACGACCCAAAGTCGTAATTTCCATCTCTCCGGCGCTGGATGTGCCTTGGAAGCCAGCTACTACAACTACTTTACCTGCATTTATGTGGCGAGTTAGGCGAGTAGTTTCAATATGCAAAATCCGAGCGCGACTGTGTTCAGCTTCAGTAACAATTCCTACTTGAGCGCCAGTCATGGAAATTGCAGGTTGTCCGAGTTCCTGCAAAGCCATGCTGAGTAAGGCGATGGTTACTTGTTCGCCAGTAGAAAGCAGCATATCCATCTCCCGGCGGTTAGGATTTGGAGAAATTTCAGTAGCTAGTTTGACGAGTCCATCGGTGGTTTTGCCCATTGCCGAAACCACTACTACCAGAGAGTTTCCAGCTTTAACAGTTTTATAAACACGCTGTGCGACAGCTTGAATGCGTTCCACTGAACCGACAGATGTACCACCGTATTTCTGAACTATGAGCGCCATAACTTTTATGCAATCAATTGTGTCTGTTTTGCTCAATGCCTCCGCCGGGTTAGGAAGCGTTGAAGATATTAATAGATATTTAGTTTACTAAAAATTGTGTAGCATACCCAATCATGAGTTGATTATTCAAAAACCACATCTTCGTAAAGTGCTGCCATTTTTTCCTCAAAATCCACGCTATTGAGTCGAAATGATTGATGCTCTGATGTGTAAGATTGTAAAACCCACAACCCCTGCTCATTGCGTCGAAAACACTCAACTCGTTGACGTTTTGTATTAATTAAAACATACTCTTGCAGACTTTTCAGTGTTTGATAATCGGCAAATTTGTCGCCTCGGTCAAAGGCTTCGGTAGAATTAAATAAAACTTCGACAATTAAACAGGGAAATCTTTTATAAGCTGGAGTTTCTCGATCTCGTCGATCGCAAGTAATCATCACTTCGGGATAATAAAAGCGATTCAGAGATTCAATTCTGGCTTTCATGTCAGCGATGTAAACACGACAACCAGAGCCGCGCACATGATTACGGAGGAGAGCGAACAGGTTTCCCGCAATGGTAACGTGTGGATCTAGCGCTCCAGCCATTGCGTAGATGTAGCCGTCTATATATTCATGCTTGATATCGCTCCGTTCCTCCATTTGGAGGTATTCTTCAACGGTGACGTAATTTTGTTGGGGTGAGGCTATCATAAGTTGAAACTTTAATTCAGGAATATAAGCTTCATTCTAGCGATTGCTTAGTATCACCATTGCCATTTTTATCCTCTAAGAATAATGGCGATCGCACCTCCAAACCGCGATCGCCTTTTCTCTTTGAACGAAAAATTGTTGTTTCAGACACTTGAAATAATCGAATGTACAAAAAACCTTTTTTGGCATGGTGATGCCTAAGAGCCTACTTTATTTCCTTAACCGAACAATATCGTAACCAGATGAATATCCTCATCAACTATGGATAATGCTATCGAGTTGGAGTTCAAGATAAATAGTTTTAAATCCGCTCTTGTTTGGGGATTCACCAATTTGGTAAAAACCGCGTTTGAGATAAAGCATCCGGGCTACATAAGAAGAAGAATGTTCCCAAGTATACAACCGTAAGTACCTTTTTGCTTTTGCTTGTGCTAAGTCGATGGTAAAGTCTAATAGCTCTTTTCCAATTCCTTTTCCCCGAAATTGTGATGCTACACAAAACCAGCCTAACCAGTCAGCTTCTTGTTCGTCTTCGTTTTTGCAATATAACCCAGTTAGCCCAATTACTTGGAAAGATTTCTCATCGATAGCAACCCAGTAATTGAGTTGGGTAATTCCACTGTTTGAAAACCATTGAGCATATTTATCTCGATATAAACTTGCCGCCAGCGATGGACTATCACTACTATTACTCACGCCTGGGAAAACTTCCTCTCTTAAGTGAATTGCTTGCTCCAGGGTTGCTATCGATAATGATTCAATGTACATAGCACTAGTCACTCAAGCTTAAAGTAACCATATCTATATCTAGGCTACTATCTCAATTAATCTGTGAATTTTTTGGTGAGCAGGCAGACTTTAATGGGAACCATCATTCCTGCCATTCTCCCTCTTCATCCCGAAGAACTAATTCTAGCCTAGTTTTCATACCTAATTTGCTTTTCCTCTTTGAATTTGTTTTTGCTAGTTGAGGATGGCACCAAATCGAAACGAAATACGAGCAAGTCCTGAATCTGAATGCTGTTTTCGTAGCTTGGTTGAGGTAAATACCAAAAGTAGTCCTGGCGCACATGATCCATCCGAAATCCGCACTTTTGATAAAAAGCAATGTTGGCGATACTTGAATTAGACGTGCCGACGAGTATCTGTCTCTTGCCGCGTTGCCTCGCCTCTTGAATCAACCAAGCAACGAACTCTTTACCTAATCCCTGCCTTTGAAAGTCAGGGGCTATACCAAGTTCCATAATTTCGCAGGGGTCGCTGCGCCATTTCATCGTTGCTGCACCAACCAAGTGTTCGCTGTCGTCCATACGATATACAGCATCGACGAGGTTAGCAAGCCCCCATCGCAGCGCACGCTCCGATTGTTCTGCCAACAGTAGTATTGGAATCAGCGCTTCAAGTTCGTCGTCACGAGCTTGTCGAATAGCGATCGCCATTCATATTCCCCTTTAATCACAATTTATTTAGGACTTACGCAACTGGCACAAGTGATAGTGGCAGTTGCATAAGTCCTATTATAAAAGTGAAATATTTTCTATCTGCTTACCCTGGAAGGTTCAACCCACTCATCCCAAGAGCTATCGTAGCCATCATAAGTAATTTTATAAAGATCGTTGCTAACTTCTAAAACCTGTCCTGGATACCATTTTCCTTTCCACAAAATTCTTATTGCATCTCCAGTTTGAAATGATGCTCGAAAGCGCGCAGTGCCAACCCATTCATTCCAGGAACTGCTGTAACCATCGTAGGTAATATAGCACTTCTCATCATTAACCTTAAGTACAGTTGCTGGATACCATGCTTCCTTCCAAAGAACCTCAGCCTTTTGTCCCACAGAACAGGGTGAAGCAGCAAAAGCACTGGGAATTAATGTTCCTACCCAAGTTGACACAAAGATAGCACCAAACAATACTTTGTTTTTCATGATTATTTCTCTCCTCAAACAGTAAAACCGAATTTTGATGATGATTTATGGAAATCTACTTCAAAATTTGCAACTAACTGTTACTATTTTCGTGGGATTTATTTAGCGATCGCCTCAGCAAAAATTATGAACTTTCACCGCTATTTGTGAAGATAGCGCTGCAAGATTCCGCATTGAAAAATAACAGTAGTTATTGATTTTACAAATTTGACATCAATGAGCCCTCACCCTAAATCCCTCTCCCAAGCTTGGGAGAGGGACTTTAAAATTTGCTTCCCTTCTCCCAATTTTGGGAGAAGGGGTTGGGGGATGAGGGCTTTTGATTCATGCAAGAGGTCTATTTTTGTAAGTTCCCCGTTCTAAATCTAAGTTCATAAAGTCCTAGCAAACCTGCTGCTACTAGCAAAGGCAAGAAATAATAGACTCCCCGATAAGCTAACATGGAACCCAAAACTGCCGCAGCCGAAACTTTTGAGGAGAGAATCAGCAAAATTATAGTTTCAAATACTCCCAAGCCACCGGGGACATTACTAACCACACCTGCAAACATCGCTAGTAAATAAATGCCCAAAAAGTCTAGATATGACAAAGATATATTGCTAGGAAGTAAAGCATAAAGAACTGCTGCCGCAAGAATCCAGTCAAAACTAGAAATTGCTATTTGAGCCAGAGATATTTTCAAATAAGGAAATCTAAATTCATGTCCCCGAATTATTAATGGTTGTTTAATAAAAATACTTCCGAGTAAATAAATCGCAACTACTAGTAGAAAAATTACGCCAATGGGACGCACAGTGGCAAAAGGTAAATGTAATTGAGTAGGAATCTTCAGAGGGTTGATGAGGAACAAGAAACCTGCAACGGCAAACATCCCCAACCAAAAGGTAAAATTGGCGAAAGCAATTACTTGAGCGATCGCAACTGCTGACACTCCCCAAGTGGAGTAAAATCGATAACGGATAGCACTGCCAGTCAGCAAGGCAAAACCGATGGTATTACTAAATGCAGAGCTAATAAAATTAGTGAAAGCTATCTTATTCCAGCTTAAAGAACGATTAATGTAGTTAAAACCTAAGATATCGTACCCAATCATCACTAGATAGCCCAAAGCTGTCAGCCAAATTGCCCAACTTAGGCGACTTTTGGGAATAGCAGCTAGAGAATTGAGGATATCACGATAATTATACTGACGTAACTCGTTTGCGATCGCCCACAGGGAAACTAGCAGCAGCAACAAGCCAAACAAAGAACTGAAATTGAGTCGCAGCTTTTTAAGCATCATGAAGAAACTCATCCTAACTCTTGACTTTTAATTTACAACCAGTCGTAAAGTTTCCATCTTGTTGACACAGCGTTGACATACCGTTTGCATAAGCTTTTGAAGGCAAGCAACGACTAACTACCCCATGCCCAATGCCTTTCAAAGATGAACTACAAACAATCTAAAATTCTCTTGCTATTTTCAGTATTAACCCTAGTTGGCTGTAATTTCTCCCAAGGTGTCGTCGCAAAACCACCGCAACAGCAGGATTTACAAACAAAGCCTTCTATTCTTCCAACCCAGCGCAATACTAGCGACTCAGCGACTCTCCTAACCTATAAAATTGAAACCTACGATAGTCAAGCAATGGGTGCAAGTCGCACTTATGGCGTTTCTTTACCTCCTGGCTATGAGCAAAACCCAAAACAAAGGTATCCTGTAATCTTTCTCCTCCACGGTGGACATGGTAATCCCAGTGATTGGTTTATTCAGAATAAGGGACAAGCTCTCAAGACTGTAGAACAACTTTATACTACAGGTAAGTTGCCACCCAGCATCATCATTACACCAGATGGCAACGACAAACGTGGCTCTAGTCCCTACCGAGATCCCGAATATATCGATGGCCCTAACGGTAAAGTCTCTACAGCGGTAGGCGATGAGTTAGTAAAAGTTGTGCAAAGCCGTTATCGTACACTAACTAATCCAGATTTTTGGGCGATAGGTGGTTTATCTTCTGGTGGTTGGGGAGCAATCAATGTGGGATTACACAACCTGGATCATTTCTCGATTTTATTTAGTCATAGTGGTTATTTTAATGATAAAAGTGGCCCAGCAAATAGCCCAATTTTTTATATCAAAACCATTCCCCCACAAGCTCAAAAAAGGTTAAAAATTTATCTAGATTCGGGTACATCCGATATTGATGAAATCAGGGAAGCAGAGCGATTTAGTAAAGTACTCGCTCAACTGAAAATTTATAATTCATTTCGTGAGTTTCCTGGCAGTCACACTTGGCAATACTGGCGGAAACATTTAGCAAACTCATTGACATTTGTCGGCGAACAATTTCGAGCTTCTGAAACAGCAAATATGGCTGAGAAAAATTTAACCATTAATCATAAAAAAATGCTCAAAAGAATTTAAAATCCATAGTAAAATGTCTAAAGCTAGTAATAAAAAGTTTGCAATAAGGACTTTATGGCTTAGAAAATCAAGGACTTTAGTCCTTACTACGAACTTGCTTACCCATGAATTTAAACTTGACAGACTACTAGTAGAAATTAATACTATTTTGCCGAGCAATTGATACTTAAAATTCAAGGTGAAAAACTATACTGCAATTTTTCAAAAGATTCATTATAGTAAGTTCTAATGGAGGTGTTTTTTTATTTAAAAGAATATGAAGATTTATAAATTGTTAATTAGCTTAGTAGGAGCGATCGCACTCCTTACTAGCGCTGGTTATTATTATGTATTCATCTTAGGTGCGCCACAACTAGACCCACCCAAAGAAGAGGCAACTACTGGGCTAAAATTTCAATTAGCAACCTTTAACTCCCAAGCAATGGGTGCAGTCCGTGACTACGGCGTGATTTTGCCCCCTAGTTATAGCAAAAATCCCCAAAAGCGCTACCCTGTGATATTCTTACTACACGGTGGTCATGATGATGCTCGTGCTTATGCTGATAAATACGCACTTTTAGAAGTATTGCATGAACTTTATCAAAGTGGAAAATTACCGCCATCGATTGTGATTACACCTGATGGTAATGATAATCGCGGTTCTAGTCCTTTATACGACCCCGATTACTTTGATGGGCCGAATGGCAAAGTGGGAACTTTGATTGGTTCAGAATTAGTACAAGTTGTCAAGTCGCGCTACCGCACTTTGAAAGAACCCCAATTTTGGGCGCTAGGAGGTCTATCTTCTGGAGGATGGGGTGCATTTAATATCGGATTACGCTATATCAACAACTTTCAGATTTTGTTTAGCCACAGTGGTTACTTTACTGATGACAGCGGTTCACAAAATAGTCCTCAACAAATTGTGCAACAGCTAACCGTTCAAGATAGGAAGCGATTGCGTGTTTACCTAGATGCGGGTGTGAACGATACTAATTTGCTAGCTTCTACCAAAGCCTTCAACGAAACCTTAAATAAATTAGGCATTGCTCACGTATTTTATGCATTTCCCGGAGGTCATGGTTTGTCTGGTGCTAATGTAGGCTGGAACTACTTCCACAAACATCTCAAAGATTCACTCTCCTATGTTGGAGAACAGTTTAAACAATTAGGAGTTAAGAGTTAAGAGTTTTAACGCCAAAACAAATGACCAATACAACTCTTGGAGAGGCTGCGCCAACGGCTACGCGGTAGTTCAGCGTAGTCGAAACTCAGTACAAGTCACCAATGACAAATGACCAATGACAAATAATTTAAAAACTAAGATTGGACTTTGGAGTGCAGTTTTCCTAACAGGTTTAGTCGGAGTAGTAAATTTATTATCAGCAGTGACACCTAACCTGTATGGGCGGACTCACTGGTTAAAAGAATTTTTACCATTTGAAATTCGCGCCAGCGGTCATATATTCGCAGCATTGACTGGGTTTGTTTTATTAACACTTGCTACTAATTTATTACGCCGGAAAAGAATAGCCTGGTTATTGACCATTGCTCTACTAGTAATTTCCATTTGCAGCCACTTGCTGAAGGGACTGGACTATGAAGAAAGTCTACTCTCTGGAGTTTTGCTAGTGCAATTAATTTTGATGCGCCATTTTTTCACGGCGCAATCAGACCGTCCTTCCATCGCACGGGGAGTCAGAGTGCTGATAGGGGCTTTATTATTTACCCTGGCATACGGAACTATTGGATTTTACTTGTTAGATGGTAAGTTTTCAGAGAATTTTAATTGGCGTGAAGCGATAGTTCAGACTTTGGCGATGTTCTTCACCGAGGATAATTGGGGACTGCAACCAAAGAGTCGATTTGGAGAATTTTTTGCTAATTCTATTTATATTATTGCCGCAGGTACTATTACTTATGCAATAGTAATGCTCTTGCAACCTGTATTTTTGCGCAATCTAACAACTACAAATGAGCAACGAAGAGTTAAAGAAATTGTCGAGCAATATGGATGTTCTTCTTTAGCAGCGCTCACACTCTTAAATGATAAAAGTTATTATTTCAGTCCTTCAGGTAATAGTGTAATTGCTTATGTTCCCAAAGGACGGGGCGCGATCGCATTAGGAGATCCCATCGGCCCCATTGAAGACCGCAAAGAGACAATCATTGCTTTCCAGCACTTTTGCCAGCGTAACGACTGGTATCCTGGCTTTTACCAAACTATGCCCGATGATGTTGAGCTTTACAAATCATTGGGGTTTAAGGTACTTAAGATTGGAGAGGAAGCGATCGTTGATTTAAAAAGTTTTACTTTACAAGGTAAAGCCGGTAAAAACTTTAGACCATCAATCAGTCGTTTAACTAAACTAGGATACCAAATCGACTTTTACCAACCACCCATCGCCAATGATTTATTGCATCGGCTCAAACCTGTGAGTGATGAATGGTTGAAAATGGTACAAGGTTCAGAAAAACAATTTTCTTTGGGTTGGTTTGACGAAGCTTATCTGCGAGAGTGCGAGATTGCTGTGGTGCATAATCCTGAAGGTCAGATTAGCGCTTTTGCCAATATTATCCGGGAGTACCAACTTAACGAAGCGACTATTGACATGATGCGACATCGCTCATCTCTTGAGAATGGGACAATGGACTTTCTATTTATTTCCCTGCTTCAGCATTTTAAAGAGGGTGGTTACGACAGCTTTAATTTCGGTCTTTCTGCCCTTGCAGGAGTTGGAGACAACCCAGAAGCACGCCGCTTGGAGAAAGTATTGCACTATCTTTACGAGCATTTGAATCGCTTCTACAACTTCAAGGGACTCCACGCTTACAAAGACAAATTCCGCCCCCGTTGGGAACCACGCTATTTAGTTTACCCCAGTTTAGCTACCTTACCAGATGTAGTTGTAGCATTGATTCGTGCAGATTCAGGCGATCGCCTCTTCGATTATTTCAAACCCGGAGCCTAAATGTAGACTCAAAAAATTCGCAATGTTTTTGACCGAATTGCTTTATACCATAACACCTCATTGCACAGCGATATCTACTAGGGGCTACGCCTACACAACTTGCCCCTAGTATGATACAATTGTACTATAAACTTAGACAAGGCTGTTCTTGGCGTTGCCTAAATTCCTAGCGAATAGACTCAAACAAACTTTGCGCTCCTCTGCGCTATACTCCGCGCGACGGCAGTCGCTACAACGGGGGGAACCCCCGCAATGCGCTGCCTCCCCTCTGCGTTTAAACTTAAACCCTCAATCATCCACGAACTTACCATTAAATTTCGCACGGTAAGAACAGTTTATTTTGGAATATTAATAGACTTCAATAACCGTTGCTTTAAAAGATTCTTGACCTTTATTCGCAAGGTGACAATATGAGCGATAATAAAATTTCTCTAGTAGAATTAATCCAAATTTTTGGACAATACCGCAATAACATTATCATCAATATCAAGCACTTACAAGAACATTATCAAAGAACAGGTGTTAAGCGTATTAGAGGTGTTAGAAACGAAAATGGAGAACTGTTACAACCTTGGTTAACAACAGAATGTGTAGATAATGCTGAGTACGTTGACATGGGCGAGTTTCAGTTTAGCCACAACGCTGCTACTATCAATATGCTTGTCAAGCGTAGAGTTAAACTTGCTAAATTTGAAGACCAAACTCCTACTATTGAAGTAGCAGGCTTGTTAGTAAATGACCTCAACACTTTTAATAATTACACGATTGTCAGTGACGGTAAAATAAACGTAAAGTCATTACAAGTCAAAATTAGTAGTAAAAAAGTCTTTGATTTACTCAAACAAAAAGGCATATTGGACGCAGAAGAATTTGACTTTCGGGTAGAATATACGATTCAGTTAGATAACTTGCCACTTGTAGCTGCTAATAGTCGTTACAGCAGTATTGATGGACTATTCAATGAACTAGCAGAAATTAAAGTACTGACTAGTATTATTTCTGCTCACTTGAAAAAGGAATCAGATGTATTTATCGAGGCACAGTTAGATGAGTTTAAAAAGCACTATCTGTCTAAGAATACTTACATCAACTTTCCTACAACCAATGAATACACTGATATCAGCGAAGCTTTAGCTAATGGTACTATTGACTCAAAATTAAGTTATAAAATCGATATAGGCAGTCCAGATATTCTGAACTTGAGTAAATTACCTTCTGCTAACAAGTTTCTCAATAGAATGTATCGTCTTTATGACAAAGAAACTGGAGAAATTATCATTAAGCTGAGTTTCGAGATGGCATTTAATCAGAATCTCGCTGTTAGGCACAGATTGCTGTCATCACGCATCAAGATTACAAAAGTTGACGAATTGATGAAACCAATTTTTGATGATTTTCTTGGGCTTGAGCAAAATGGTATTGTTGGAGGTATTCTTCAGAAAGTTGGTGCTGATAGTTTGGCGCAGTTATTGCAGGATAAACAAAGTGGTAAGCAGATAGACAAAGAAGAAATGGTTGCAGCTTTAACTGTGGCAAATAAAAAGTTAGAACAATATGCAGAAAATATCTATCAAGATAAAATATCTCCCTTAGTATTTTACATTGGTTCTACTGGACTATTGCCAGATAAAATGGAAGTCAAAGCCATGACTGCTGATGAAGCTGCTGCTAAATACCCAAACTTGCAATTTTATAAAGATGAGCAAGAAGGTACTTTCTTTGCAGTTGGTGATAGTATTATCAGCATTTATAGCAAGACTGAATATTACAGCAAAAACGTGGCTATCCTAAATCATTTGTGATCCAAAAAATCCCCGATTTTTTTGAGAAGTCGGGGTTATATGAGTTATAATTATCACAAATCAAATAAGATTACTATATATAAATAATCCATTTTTGCTTAAAAAGCTGCTGACTCTTCCCCAAGCAATGACTGTATAACTAAATCAGCAATGCTAGCCAGTCCCATCCCAAATTCTGGAATTATGAATATAAGCATCATTGCAAAGAGTCCGAATTGGGTATATTGCAATGGCTTTAGCTTAGGAAAAATTTCGCTGAAAACATGAAATCCATCAAGTGGTGGAATTGGCAAGAGATTAAACAAAAATAATGTCAAATTAATCCGAGCCGCTAAGTAAAAAAAATCTTCACTCAAAAACTCTGAAAGACTGAGATTAGAAATAAATTTCAGCACCATAATAAATAGAACGCCTAAAGCCAGATTTGATAATGGGCCAGCTGCTGATACCAAAATATTGCCTAGCTTCCCAGAGCGAAACTTAGATGGATTGACGGGCATTTGTCCCCAAGCTATACCCATAAGACAGAGAAAAATGATTGATTCTTTGCCCATGTGAACTACAGGATTCAGCGTCAGATGACCAGTCTCTTGTGGAGTGTTATCTCCCTGACTCATCGCAGCCCAGCCGTGAGCAAGTTCATGCAAAGTGATGGAAAAGATGACAATGCCAACGATTCTAAAAAAATAAATCGGCTCTGTGATGAGTGTTTCGATAAACATACTTTACTAAATTTGAGTAATGCCCCATTTGTGGAATAACAAGCTATTGATATAAATGTTATTAAAATATTTACTGAATCTACTAGGGTGATTTTTGGTATATTTTAAAAATCAAAATTTACTACTTTTATTAATTTCAGTTGATTTAATAACTTAAAAAAACATTTCATAACACTTGAAGGATTTTAAAACCTGGTAGTAACCACCTATTTATTTTATTTTTTAGTATTTAAAAATTTAACTCCTGAGTTAGTGCTTTAGCCAAAGGTATAAAAAATTACTGAAAGGCACAATAAATAACAAATCACTGAATAGATCCGTTTTATTTGTGTCTAACTGCATCTATAGCGCTTCTCGTTCGGATGCAATACACTTTGACCTCTCTCCTTTTAGGAGAGAGGCTTTGAATTTTACTCCCCAACGCTAGAAGGGAAGGGGCTGGGGGTTAGGTCTGTATTCTATGCAACTGAGAACCGCTATATAGTTTTATGTTTCTTGACTCAAAACAGAGTCGCTATTGTCTTGTTATTTGGGTATATCACTTTGCAAAGTTAATTTTATTACCTGATGTAGCAATAGATTTACTAATAATCTTTAAGAAAATTACGCAGAAATCAGCTTCAATGAGACAATCTGACCTAATCTTCTCAACCTAAAGGAAGACATGAACGATCGCACAAAGGCTCTCCAGGCTCTCGCCGCTGAACGTTGGCGGGTATCCTTGATTCTGACTGGAGCCATGATGTTTATTTACTTCGGCTTTATCTTATTAATTGCGTTCAATAAGCCCCTGCTGGGGTCATTAGTAGTTCCTGGCCTGAGTCTGGGGATTTTACTACGAGCGCTGGTAATTGTCTCAGCATGGGTATTAATTTTTATCTACGTGCGTTGGGCAAATAGTAGTTACGACGACCAAATTGCAAGACTGACACGCAAATGAAGAGTGCTGAGTACTATTTGACTCACTCAGGATTCAGCACAGAGTAAAGTGAATTAGCTATTAGCAATTTCTAGTCCCAAATCCAAAATACTAAACCAAAAAAGCATGAATAGTGTGTGGTTCAATCTGCCACTGGCGGCGGATATTACCAGTCTTGGTAAGTTTAACCCATTGGCGATCGCTTTCTTTTTTCTGTTTGTTGTAAGTTCTCTAGGCATTACCTATTGGGCGGCAAAGCTCACCAAAAATACGGCACAGTTTTATACAGCTGGCGGTAAAATTAGCGGTTTCCAAAATGGGCTAGCCCTAGCAGGAGACTTTATGAGTGCAGCTAGCTTTTTAGGTATCGCTGGGCTGGTGGCACTCAACGGCTTTGACGGCTTAATTTATTCTATCGGCTTCCTGGTGGGGTGGCCGATTGTTATGTTCCTAATTGCCGAACCACTACGAAACTTAGGTAAATACACTTTTGCCGATGTAGTGGCTTTTCGCTTGCAGCAAAAACCTGTACGTATCGCCTCTGCAATTGGCACGCTGGTAGTAATTAGCTTTTACTTAATTGCCCAGATGGTAGGTGCTGGAGAATTAATCAAACTACTGTTTGGTTTTGATTATGAATTAGCTGTGGTCATCGTCGGTTGTGTGATGATGGCTTATGTGATTTTTGGTGGGATGATTGCCACCACTTGGGTACAAATTATCAAAGCAGTTTTGTTGCTCGGCGGAACTGTCTTACTAGCTATCTTGGTACTGGCACGATTTGGCTTTAACCCGATCGCTCTTTTCGCCGCTGCATCTGAAAAGTATACAGGTGTATTAGCTCCGGGCAAACTGGTTTCTAACCCCTTGGATGCTATCTCTTTAGGGATGTCGTTAATGTTCGGCACTGCTGGATTACCCCACATTCTGATGCGTTTCTACACAGTACCCGATGCCAAAGCAGCGCGGCTCTCTGTTACCTACGCCACAGCTATTATTGGCGTTTTTTATCTCCTTACCTTCATCCTGGGCTTTGGAGCGATGGTGCTGGTAGGTAAAGATGCCATCGAGAAAATTGGTACTGGTGGTAACATGGCTGCGCCGATGTTGGCAGAATTTCTCGGCGGTGATGCTTTCTTAGGTTTTATTGCGGCTGTTTCCTTTGCAACGATTTTGGCTGTTGTCGCTGGGTTGACACTCTCAGGTGCGGCTGCATTGTCTCATGATTTGTGGGTGAACGTGGTGCGCTCTGGTCATGCCGACGAGTCAGAACAGCTGAAGGTAGCTCGCGGTGCAACAATGCTTTTGGGTTTAGTGGCGATATTCTTGGGTATTTTGTTTAAAGGGCAAAACGTAGCTTATATGGTAGGTTTAGCATTTGCGATCGCTGCTAGTGCAAACTTCCCAGCATTGCTCTTATCCATGCTTTGGCGACGCTTCACAACCAATGGTGCAGTTGCAAGTATGTTAGTAGGAACTGTCTCCTCTTTAGTACTGATTTATTTATCACCTACTATTCAAGTAACGATTCTCAAGCACGCTTCTGCACCCTTTCCCCTAAAAAATCCTGGATTAATCAGTATCCCACTGGCGTTTATTGTGGCGATTGTCGTTTCACTATTGAGTACTGAAGAGCAAGCACAGGAAAAATTTGCGGAAGTTGAGGATCGCATTCACATTGGTTCTGAAATGTGATTTTGTCATTTGTCATTTGTCATTGGGAAGAGACAAGGTAGACAAGGAAGAGGGGAGAGATAAGGAAGAAACTTGTTTAATAATTCACCCTTGTCCTCCCTGCTCCCTGCCCCTCTGCTACTGTCCAAGTTCTTTGATGTTATCCATCACTTGTTGGTATAAGTCGTTGTTACCTTGACTTTGAAAAATACTTGCTGCTTGTTGTAAGTCCTTGAGCGCTCCCTGTTTGTCTCCATTGCTGGCGCGGGCATTTCCTCGGTTATTGTAGGCAGGGGCAAAGTTACGATTGAGGCGAATGGCTTGATTGTAATCTGCGATCGCACCCTTGGGATCTCCATTGGCACCACGGGCATTTCCTCGGTTATTATAGGCGATCGCATATCTGGGGTTGAGGAGAATTGCTTGATCGAGATCGTCTATTGCCCCTTTTTTGTCTCCATTGGCGGCGCGGGCATTTCCTCGGTTATTGTAAGCTTCGGCATAGTTGGGATTTAGGCGAATCGCTTCACTGTAATCTTTAACTGCTTCTCTGTTGTTTCCTAGTGAGGCGCGGGCATTCCCCAAGTTATTGTGGGCTTCGGCGTCGTTAGGGTTGATGCGGAGTGCTTGATTGTAATCTGCGATCGCTTTTTCCTTGTCTCCCAAATCAAAGTAGGCTAGTCCCCGCGCGTTGTAGGCAGCGCCATACTGAGAATTTTGACTAATTGCCTTACTATAAGATGCGATCGCAGCTTGCAAGTCGCCGTTTAAATGCTGATTCTTTCCCTGAAGATAAAATTCCCCACCTCTGGAAGTTGTAGCTGAACTACGGCTAGGTTGACTAACTCCTATTTCTGTTACTAATACATTGTCATTCTTACTACAAGAAATACTGCTAGTTGCTGTCAATGTAGTAAAAATAGCTATGGTAAATAAAGTATTTACCCTTGTTCGCTTTTGCCCAAATAAACGCCGTCTCATAAGTTAATATCAACTGCCATAATACCTGAATGGAATTAGTACCAAAATCTAGATTTTAATTCTTTAACTCAATAACTATTCTAACTTTTGATAGTCCTTTCAAGTTAATTGACAAATTTCCCTAATATTTTATAGATTTATCAAAGAAGGGAGGAGGAAAGAATTATTAAATTTAAATATTTATTCTTCACAATAACTCTATAAATTCTGACATTTGTAGCCTGATGAACAATTTACTCATCCTCAGTTTCACTCTCTTGAGTTTTAGGAATTAACCGCCAAGAGGTATTTTTGTCAATATCTACAGACAATTGTTCTAGATTTTGCCCTAAATCTTTTTGGAGTTTCTGAGTTAGCGTAATCGGAAAATCTAAATTAATACCTTGAGTTTGTGCTAGGTTTGCCAATTCTGTAAATGCAGCTTTGATTGTAGTCCGTTCATAACTAGTCAGCCTATAATCATAAGTTTCTGATATATCCTGAGCCTGCATGGCTTTTTTTATACGTTCTTGCAAATGCTCAAATTCTGAATTCAACAACTTCCACTGCTGCTCAACTTGCGAGTATCTAGTACTTAGCGATCTTAAATCTTCCGTTGCAGGTTCGGGGCTAGCTTGGGCTTGTAATTCTAACAAGTTTAGGTGAATTTGAGCAAGATAAATGCAGTCTAGGTAAGCATACTCTATCTGTTCTTCCGTTAGAGGGCGTTTTGCCCAATCGCTTTTTTGTTCTTGTTTATCGATATTATTAAAGCTACAAAGTGCTGTAGCTATTGTCTTGAGTTGGTAGTTGGGTAATGGCAAAAGATAGTAGGGAATTTTTTTGGCCATTTCCAAAGTGCAAGTAATATTTTTGGCTTTCTTGCTACCGAGAAATTTTAGATCGTAACTCGCGTTGTGAAAAACTTTTTCAATCGCAGAATTTATCATAATTTTATCAATAAATTCAGCTATAATATTAGGCTGGTCTAATACATCTAAAAGATAGACGCGATCGCCACTCATATCTTGAGGATTATCTAATACCTGAATCAGCGATAATCGGGGATTACGACTTTTATAGTCAGCGACTTCTGTATCTATCCACAGTGTTTTAGCGTTTGTATATTCAGCGACAATAGCACGAATTTCGCTAGCCGAAGTAAGGTAGGGCATTGGCTAATATTTCCTGATATTTAAGGCATTGTAAGTAAGCCATAGTTTTATAAAGTAACATTTTGATGGTAAGAATGCTTATACAGGATTGCAGAAAGGCTGAAGTTTGAAATTCGTCATAGACATCGCCAAATTGACTCAAATCTGATAACATCGAGTCACTACTGTGCAGTGGCATAGTCTACCATCAAAACAGCTACTCAGCATCTACCTTAAAGTCATAGAGAGCCACAAACTGTGTGTAAAGCCATCCTGGTTAGCAGCTGTCAGAACAATTGAATTGGCATTTCTCAAAACTAGGTGCAAAATCTTAGCTTCAAGAAATCGTCCAAAGTTCAATTTTCAGCAACCTGAGCTATTGCTTAAGCACTTTTGCTACTTCACTTTTAATTGTTTTTTTAAATTTGCTCCTCATCATCACACACCTCAATTAACCGCTTCAAGTACTCAATTCGGAGATAGATAATGAAAAAGCTAATTCTATTAGTAGTTAGTAGCATTTTGGTAGTTGGTACTTTTGGCTGCCAAGAGGCTCCTAAAACTGGTTCAGAAACTCCTAGCACAACTAATGAAGCTGCTCAAGCACCAGCAAAACCAGCTTCGCAGACAAATCAAACTGCCAAAGTTCCAGAAACACAAACGACTCCTTTAGCAGCTAATACAGGTACGAAAGTTAAAACCGATGCTGAAAAAACGGCAGCAACAAAAGCTAAGAGCGATTTAAAAACTGAAGTTAGCACAAAGTTGAATAAAGGCTTACCAGGCAACAAGTTACAAGTTGAAAACAAAGAGGGTGAAATTATCCTCAAAGGTACAGCCGCTTCTGTTGAAGAACTCAAGAAAGCTGAAACCTTAGCTAAAGAAGTTCAAGGTGTGAAGACAGTAAAGGTAGAAGCAAAAGTTGATACTGTGAAAAAGCCATAAAAGAATAACTGAAGCTTTCAGTTAGCAGCGCCATAAAAGCCAACCAGAGACTTGCATGTGTGTAAGTCTCTGTTTTTGCTATAGCTATTTTCAGGTAAATAGATGATGTGGTAGGGGCATTGGTGTCAACTTAACGTGAAACCGCTTGTCCGCCGGGAATTGAAATTCCCGTCTCATAGCTAAAGTCATCTGAAGATGACTAAATATTGCCAAAAATCTCCAGTCTACTTCAGTAGACTTAAGCCTATTAGCCCGGAAATTTATTTCCAGGCGGTCATGGAAGCCAACGGTTAAGCTATTTCCAGCTGAAGTTGACACTAATGGTGGTGGGGGCACTCCTACTACTATGGTTAATAGTTATAGTCTTATAAAAAAGACTGAAAAATCGTTTCAGTCTACTTGAGTAGACTGAAATTTAGCTATGGCTTGTTTATAATTAATTCTATTTTTCATTTTTCAACTTCCATTATTTGAACCTCGATAAATTCGCTCCATCTGCTCTGGAGAAAGTCGTCTCATTGGAAACCACTCAAATGGAGAAACAGACTGTTTCTCATAAGGTTGAACATCATCTTGCGGGTTTTGAGGGAAACGCACTACTACATTGGTATTTGAAACCTGACCACTGAACGACTCATCTATTTCCGAATCTGCAACCTGAGTTTGAGGCAAAACATAAGCGTGCTTCTGGGGATCGTATGCGAAAACTTCTCCTGTTTCAATGTGATAAATCCAAGCATAAATGCTGAGTTCTCCCTGATAAAGCTTAGAGTGAATCACTGGATATGTCCGCAAATTCTCAATTTGAGTAAGAACATTTTCGGCAATCATAATCTCTAGCAGTTCTTCTTCATCGTAGTGACTGTAATGGTCTATAACTAGTCTTCGAGTTGCCTCTGCATATTTAAGCCAATCATGTACAAGCGGCATTTCATCGCTGAGATTATGTAACTTCATTAATCCTTTCATTGCACCGCAATGAGAGTGGCCACAAATAATAATTTGGCGAATATCTAAAGCTTGAATAGCATATTCAATTGTCGCACCTTCACCGCCATTACTTGCCCCATACGGTGGAATGATGTTACCTGCATTGCGAATGACAAATAATTCACCAACTTGGGCTTGTGTAATTAGATTTGGATCGAGACGCGAATCAGAACAGGTAATAAATAATACTCTGGGCTTTTGACCCTGTGAAAGTTGCTCAAATAATTGTTGATGTGTCGAAAAATAGCTAGATTTAAATTCGCGCAGACCTTTAATTAATCTCTTCATTACTAAGTTCTAGAAAAATTTGGGGGTTCAGAAACAAATCACATACATCAGATTGAGGTAGTAAAGAGGGGCTTTCTTTCTACGTTTTTCCAATTGTAAAGATTACTACATTATAAATTAATTTAGTGCTTTTAATACCCTCTACCATTGGGGTGAGTTGCTTTTTTCACTTCCTCCCCCCTGTTACTTAGCAACTCACATTACTGTGTCAGAATGCCTTGATCCTATTTCAAACTAGATTATATGCTGAGATAAAAATGCGATCGCTTTGTTGTCACGATCGAGCGAAGACGACAGAAACAGAATAGATGATTTAAACTATACCAACTGATTCTTCTTCGCACTTAAACTATGCTTAGATCGTGTTCAGGTGAATACTCGTAATTAGGACTGACGCAGAGATTTTTGAATTACAAGTAATTAGTCGGACATGATATTATCTGCTCTGGGAAAATTTTGATGGTCAGTTTGCGACATCAGAATTTTCGCCTTACACTGAGCGATCGCTTGCGGTAAGCCTTTTGAGTGAAGCTTGCAGACTCACTGCAACGCGTCTACTTATAATTTCCAATTCTCCCCCTTACCCTCTTGCGAATTCTTAATTAGTTGATACACTTGTTCTTCATTAGCCCAGGGAACCAGCGCCTATGGTGCACATCAAGCGCGTGGAACTTACGAACTTCAAATCCTTCGGTGGCACTACTTCTGTCCCTTTGCTACCGGGGTGTACTGTCATATCTGGGCCAAATGGTTCGGGTAAGTCCAATATCTTAGATGCACTGCTTTTTTGCCTGGGACTCTCCAGTTCTAAGGGAATGCGAGCCGAACGCTTGCCGGATTTGGTAAATAATACTCAAACGGCTAAAGGACGTGCTTCGATTGAGGCTAGCGTCACGGTGACATTTGATTTGTCGGATGAAATTTCACACAAAGACGCAAAGGTACAAAGGGAGGAAGTAGAGGAAGCAGGGGAAGTAGAGGAAGAAAATCTAAAATCCAAAATCGCTCGACTGAGCGAAGCCGAAGTCCAAAATCCAAAATTGGCAGAGTGGAGTGTTACTAGAAGGCTACGAGTCACTCACCAAGGGACTTACACATCGAATTACTATATCAATGGTGTACCTTGCACGTTAACAGAGTTGCATGGGGAACTAAGTAACCTGCGGGTTTATCCTGAAGGCTACAATGTGGTGCTTCAAGGGGATGTCACCAGCATTATCTCGATGAATGCGCGGGAACGACGGGAAATTATTGATGAATTGGCTGGGGTGGCGGCGTTCGATCGCAAAATCATTCAAGCCAAATCAACTTTAGATGAGGTGAAGGAAAAGGAAGATAGCTGTCGGATTATTGAAACGGAATTAACTGCACAGCGCGATCGCCTTTCTCAAGATCGTGCTAAAGCTGAGAAATATCAAAAACTCCGCACGGAATTTCTCGCGAAACAATCCTGGGAAGCTGTTTTATCATGGCGTTCATTGCAAACACAACAAGAAAAATTAGTTCACGAAATTCAAACAGGCGATCGCAATTTTACTGAACTCACTACCCAACTCACTAACTTAAATTCTGAAATCGTTCAAAAAACTGCTGAACTGGAACAACTCAATGCCCACGTCAAAGCATTGGGAGAAGAGGAACTTTTGGCGGTACAATCTACCCTTGCCACCCAAGAAGCAGAACGTAAACAACTTCAGCGTCAGCTAACGGAATTACAAACAGCTTCCCAAGAAACTGCCAAACGTCTGACTCAAACTCAGCAAGAAATTCAAAAACATCGTCATTCTCTAGAAGAAATTGCCGAAACACACATTGTAGAGACGCGATTCATCGCGTCTTCCCAGCAGCAAAGAAATGAAGCCCACCAAGCCTTAGAAACCTCCCGCGAAGCCGCCGCAGAAATCGCCTCAGCTTCGGAAGCCTGGGTGCAGCAACAAACAGCATTCAACCGTCAAATTGAAGCTTTACTGCACACCCTAGAACCGCAACGCACCGAACAAGCACAACTCAGGGAACGCAATAATCAGTTACAGCAGCTGATCCAAGAACAAACCCAGTTAATTGAACGCGACGAACCCCTGTTAGCGGAAAAACAAACTGAGTGTAATCAAGTTGAAACGGAATTTAACGCCTCTAGCGAACCCATCCAGAATTTAGCCCAAAATCTTTCAGCCACAGAACAAGAACTGCAAATCCAACAGGAAACCCAAAAACGGTTACTTTTTGAACAACGGGAAAAACAACGCCAGTTGGATAAAATAGAGGCGCAAACACAAGCACAACAAGAAGTCCAAGGAACCCAAGCGAGTAAAGTCATTTTACAATCGGGAATGCCTGGACTTTGTGGTTTAGTTGTGCAGTTAGGAAAGGTGGAACCCCGCCATCAGCTAGCTTTGGAAATGGCTGCTGGTGGACGCTTGGGACATATCGTGGTGGAAGATGATGGTGTCGCCGCCGCCGGGATTGAATTGCTCAAACAGAAACGTGCAGGGAGAGCGACTTTTTTACCACTGAATAAAATTCACGCCCCCAAATTTACTCAAGATGCAACGCTGCGTTTTGCTAGCGGCTTCGTTAACTATGCTGTTAACTTAATCGATTGCGATCGCCGTTACAAAGATGTATTTAGCTATGTTTTCGGTAATACGGTAGTTTTTTCCAGCCTGGAGGCGGCGCGGAAAAATTTAGGATTGTATCGTATCGTCACCTTAGACGGAGAGCTGTTAGAAACCAGCGGTGCAATGACTGGTGGTAGTAACAGCAATCGTTCAGCGTTGCGGTTTGGCAATGCAGAAGCGGCGGAATCTGATGAGGCCATCGCTTTAAAAACTCGCCTAGTGGACATTGAGCGGGTTTTAGAGCGTTGTACTGAAGCGATCGCTACTTTGTCAGCCAGAACCAAAAAACTCACCCAAGAACTCGCAGAAGCGCGTCAGGCGCGGCGCGAACAGCAGTTGCAATTGGAACAGTTGCAGAAAGACATTAAGAGTTTAACAGCGCAATTAGAGGGGACGCGATCGCAACTCGCCCAAAACAGCGAAAAGTTAGCCACTGCTCAATCCCGATTGGAAATTTTAGAGCGGGAATTACCTGGACAAGAAAATGAGTTGCAACAATTGCGACACGCCTTAGCAGAGTTAGAGGCATCCCAAACCCCCAGTGAATGGCAACAAATCCAGGCAACCATTAAAATTCAAGAGCAACAATTGCAACAACGCGAAACAGCGTTACGGGAAGGTGAACAAAGATTAAAAAATTTAGAAAATCAGCAACAACGTTTGCAAGAAAAAATCCAAGAAGGTGAAACGCGAATCGCCGAATACGAAACCCAACAAATCTCTTGTAGAGACGCGATGAATCGCGTCTTGAGCCAAATCACAACGATAGACGATCAAATCACCCAAATCCGCGCCAACCTCAACCAAATGGAACAGAATTTGGGCGAAGAGAAACAAAAACGCGACGCTACAGAACTAGAAGTGCGATCGCATCTTTTGCGCCAACAACAATTGCAATGGGAAATCGAAAAACTCAAAGAAACCCAAGAGAAGCGGCGAGAAGAACTAATTGCATTACAAAGCCAATTGCGGGATGTGGGAGCAGAATTACCTAATCCCTTGCCAGAAGTTCCAGATAAGGTAGATTTGGAGGAATTGCAGAAAGAATTGCGATCGCTCACCAAACGCTTACAGGCAATGGAACCTGTAAATATGTTGGCGTTGGAAGAATACGAACGCACTCAAAACCGTCTCCAAGAACTCACGCAAAAATTAGAAACACTAGAAGGGGAACGCACCGAACTACTATTGCGGATTGAAAACTTTACCACATTGCGGCAACTTGCCTTTAAAGAAGCTTTCGATGCTGTCAACGAAAACTTTCAATCGATTTTTGCCATTCTTTCAGACGGCGACGGCTTCTTGCAACTCGAAAATCCCGAAGATCCCTTTAGCAGTGGACTAAATTTAGTCGCGCACCCCAAAGGCAAACCCGTACAGCGCCTAGCATCCATGTCTGGGGGAGAAAAATCACTCACCGCCTTGAGCTTTATCTTTGCCCTGCAACGCTATCGCCCATCACCATTTTACGCCTTTGACGAAGTAGATATGTTCTTAGATGGAGCAAACGTAGAGCGATTAGCTAGAATGATTAAACAACAGTCACAACAAGCGCAATTTATAGTTGTGAGTTTGCGTCGTCCGATGATAGAATCAGCCGAACGCACAATTGGCGTTACTCAAGCACGAGGAGCTTACACTCAAGTTTTGGGGATTAAGTTACAATCATCCAATACATCTGCTTGAGTTTTTGTTAATAATAGTGTATAGATAAACCACGTAATGTCCGACTTTCTCTCAAATCTAACCCCCAACCCCTTCCCTACCAGGGAAAGAGAGCAAAAATCAAAGCCTCTCCTTCACTGTGAGAGAGGTTTGGAGAGGGGTTTCAAGAATAAGTCGCACATCGCGTTAAACCGGATTCGAGATCAGGACTCGGTATAGAATGACCTCCGAACAGATAATTAGGCGTTCCGACATATTAAATACCCAGGTGATTACCCGCGACAACGGCAAGCGGCTAGGCATCATCAGTCAAGTCTGGGTTGATATCGATCAACGAGAGGTTGTGGCTCTTGGTTTGCGAGACAGCCTGATCTCCATTTCGGGCATACCGCGCTATATGTACCTCAACAACATCAGCCAGATTGGTGATGTCATCCTGGTTGATAACGAAGATGTCATTGAAGATATCGAAGTTGAATCTCTCAGCAATCTGATTAACTGGGAAGTAATTACAGAAACAGGTGAAGTCTTAGGCAAAGTTCGGGGCTTCAAGTTCAATGGCGAAAATGGGAAGCTTGAATCTATAGTCATTGCTTCTTTAGGATTGCCCCAAATTCCCGATCAATTTCTGAGTACTTACGAGTTCTCAGTAGATGAAATTGTCAGCACTGGCCCCAATCGGTTGATTGTGTTTGAGGGAGCCGAAGAACGAGTAAATCAGTTGACAGTTGGCTTACTAGAACGCCTGGGTATCGGCAAAGCACCGTGGGAGCGAGATATAGAAGAAGAATACGGCTATACTCCACCGCGTACAATTGCAGCACCCAATCAACTGCCTAGTGGAGTGCCATTGCAGCCACCCAGGCAAAAAGTTCGCGCCCCCGAACCTGTAGCGCGGGAAGAGGAATGGAATGAAGACTATGTGGAAGAAGAAAGGCCACAGCGTCAGGTAATGAAGGCGCGGCAGTATGAGTCTATTCAATATGAAGAAGACGAGGAAGAAGATAACTGGAGCGAAGCAACGGGCAACGACAGGTATCAACAACCGCAGCCGTTAAAATATGAAGCCCAGCCCTATAGCAAGCCTTATGTTGACGAATATGATGATTATGACGACGTAGACGGCGATGCTTGGGAAGATGCACCGAAGCCTGTGAATATTCCCAAGAAAGTTAAGGAAAGGCAGCCAGAATACGAAGAAGAGGGCGGATATTAAGTAATTCGTAGTTCGTAATTCGTAATTCGTAATTTAACCAGAAAATTACGAATTATTTCTCAGATAAGTTTATCCCTCTCCTTGCAAGTAAGGAGGGGGCTAATTTTTTAGGATAAGTGAGGGGTGGAAAGGTGATTTTCTTCCTGCATCTGCCGAAACCTCATCCTGGCAGGAGACGGATTTTGCTGTTGCTCTTCGCGCATGGTTCGGGAAAATTCCAACCAATCTACCAGATACGCATCAACCTCTGAACGATGATGCAAGTAATACAAAATCGTGGCGTAAACCTGTTCCAACGTCACCGTATGAAATTGTCCGGCAATTTCTTCTGGTGTTTTGCAGCGATAGATATACTCGTAAAGAATGCTCTCAATCCCAATGCGGGTTCCTTTGAGTCGAATGTCATCTGGTGCAAGGGTGTTGAAATACTCTTCCAGTTTCATAAAGCAAGACCCCACGAATGAACATTCCACTTCAATCATAGAAGAACGAACGCTAAAACAGTTTGTAACTAATTAGTTAAGTGTTCAGAAACTCACTAAAAACTGCTAGCGTCAAACAAAGTAAAATATCGCTGTGGACTTTCGAGCTTGAAAACCCGTTCTAATTACTGGCAACTGCTGCCTTATATCCGACTCCAGTGGCAAACCATCGCCAGGGGACTTATTGGGATCTTGGGATATGTGCTGGCGACTTTAGTATTAATTAATCTCGCCGGCAAATTGGCAACTCCCTTTGCTCAAGGTAATGTAGTAGCGATCGCTCAAATAACTGGTAGTTGTGCTTTAGTATTTCTTGTCAGAGGCTTGTTTCAGTCTATACAAGATATGTACATGGCGAAAGCTTCTTTAAGAGTTGCTTTTCATCTCCGCCAGCAAGTCTACGCACATCTACAAAAGCTAAATCTCAGCTATTTTGAAACTGCAAAAGCTGGTGATTTATCTTACCGCCTCACGGAAGATGTTGACCGAGTTGGTGAAGTGGTAAATAAAGTATTTCACGACTTTATCCCCTGCATTTTGCAGTTGCTAGCAATTCCGATTTACATGATTTACCTGAATTGGCAACTGACACTAGCAACGGTGATAGTTGCGCCACTGATGGGTATTTTAGTTGGCTGGTTTGGCGAACGGTTACGCAAATATTCCTTAAAAAGTCAAAATCGCGTGTCGGGTTTATCAGCCATCCTCGCGGAAGTTTTTAACGGTATTCGTTTGGTACAGGCTTTTGCTGCCGAAAATTACGAAATCGCCCGCTTTGGCCATGAAGCAGAACGCAGTCTCAAAGCAAAATACTCAGCCGAACGCCTGAAAGCAATCCAGATTCCGATCATCGGATTTTTGGAAGCTTTAAGTGCCTTATCGTTACTGATTGTGGGAGCGTGGCAAATTTCCCAAGGTAACTTGACAGTGGCGAATTTTTTCAGCTATCTGGCGGCCGCGGCGCTGTTAATCGATCCCATTGGTCACACTACTAACAACTACAACGAATTTAAGCAGGGTGAAGCATCTGTTGATCGCGTTTTTGAATTGATGGCGATTCAGCCGACGGTGATCGAAAAGATAAATGCGATCGCTCTCCCCCCAGTCAAAGGCAAAGTAGAATATCGTCATATTTCCTTCGCCTACAAACCAAGTGAACCTGTATTAAAAGATATCAGTTTATTGGTATCGCCAGGTGAAGCGATCGCTCTTGTGGGTGCTTCTGGTGCTGGTAAAACCACATTTGTCAACCTCCTCCCCCGTTTTTATGACCCCGAAGTTGGTCAAATCTTCATTGACGATGTTGATATTCGGGATGTCAAGTTGCATAGTCTGCGGCGACAAATTGGGATTGTTCCTCAAGAAACCATTATGTTTTCCGGGACAATTGCTCAAAATATCGCCTTTGGACAAGATATTTTTGACATCAAAGCAGTTAAAGAGGCGGCGAAAATTGCTAATGCCCATCAGTTTATTAGCCAACTGCCAGAAGGTTATAAGACTTGGGTAGGCGAACGTGGGGTAAACTTATCAGGTGGACAAAGACAAAGAATTGCGATCGCTCGTGCTGTTCTGCTCAATCCCCAAATATTGATTCTTGATGAAGCAACATCAGCCTTAGATTCCGAATCAGAAGCACTGGTACAGGAAGCGCTGGAAAGACTGATGGAAAAACGCACAGTGTTTATTATTGCTCATCGTTTATCGACAGTTAGGCGGTGCGATCGTATTTTAGTTCTCGAACAGGGAGAAGTTGTCGAATCGGGAACCCATGAAGAATTATTAGCCTTAGAGCGTCGCTATGCGCGATTTTATGCCCAGCAGTTTATGACAGGGAACAGACAATAGGGGCTTCCAAGAAATAAAATTAATCGGGTGTGACAAAATCTGGCTGCTTGCCAAACTCAAACGTAACATGAAAAATCGCTTCATGTCGTTGAGCGTAGGCGTAGCCCGCCGTAGGCATCGCCTGTTGCTCAGGAAACGCTCGATCATTGAGACCATCATTGACCAGTTCAAGAATATCTCCCAGATTGAGCATTCCCGTCACCGCTCGCCTGTCAATTGCAAGCGTCAACATCGTTTGCGGTTTAATCGCTTACTGCCACCAACCTAAGAAGCCCGCGATCGATCGCAATTTGCTTTCTGCCGCCTAATCTTAACCCGAACTCACATCAAAAATTTGTAGGGTCGCAAAGCTATGCGCCCCTACAGATTTTTGATGTGTTGCAAAGAATTTTTGAAATGATATTTAGACACGCAACTTATGTAGCATTTATTCTCAGTGTGCTATAAATGTATCGTAATATCATGTCCACCTAATCACAAGTGATTAAAATATCTCCGCGTTCCCCGAAGTTCTGTTCGTCGTTCGCGTAGCGTCTCGTAGAGAAGCCAGATGCTGATAACCTAACTAACGCTGCGCTATCGCCGGAAGCCGGCGCTCAGACTTCTCTCTGTGTGAGTCTAAACAATAAGTCTTTAGCCGGACATGATATAAGTCGGTTAAACCGAGTAAGTTTCTGATTTTTTTAATCGGTAATTTCTATGAAAAATAACTTCACACAATCTCTCTTTATCGGCCTGCTATTGGCAAGTTTTGTCTCTTTTTTATTGACAAAAAATATTGATTTGTCCTTAAGCTTTTTGTGGATTTTTATTTATAATCTAATCTTTTTTGGATTTATTTATATTGATATTATTATTCATGAATTTGGCCATGCAATCGCAGGTTGGATTGTCAATTTTCCTATCAAAAGAATTACTATTGGCTTCGGACACAATATTTTTAAATATAAATTCAATGGCACAACTTTACTAATTAATCAAGGGCTACAAGGTGGTTTAATTAATCCTGGAACATTTTCCCCTGATTTCTTGCGACTACGCTATTTTTTCTTTACCTTAGGGGGGATTGGATTGCAGGTGGTGGTAATGGCATTGGTAATGATTATTATTTCAGCGATAAAAAGTATTTATCCGCTAGCTTTAAACAATGCTTCTCTATTTTTGACAATAGTCAATATTTTCTTATTTTCTAATTTTATTTTGATTTTTTTAAATCTGTTGCCTTTCAAGGTAAATATGATGGGAGTTCCCATGCCTACCGATGGCTTACAGCTTATAACGATATTTTTCATGAATCAACAGAAAATACAAGAGATTTTATTGTCGGGTAAGATTATAGAAGGAATGGAATATCTAGAAGAAAAGGATTTTCCAAAAGCCGAATTAATTTTCCGCGAATGTATTGCTAATAATTCTAAATATTTAATTCCTAAAATAAATCTTTCTGTGGCGCTAATTCGTCAACAAAAAGTTGATGAAGCAATCGCATTGCTATCTAAAATTATTACAGAATCAGACAAAAATGCAATGCAATTATTTATTTTTAATAACTTAGCTTGGAGTTATTTACTTAAAGGATTGAATCAACGAGAGTTTCTTAATTTAGCCGATGATTACTCTGCAAAAGCGATTAATATCACTAATCAACATCTTTATGTTGTTGGTACAAGAGCCTGTGTGTTAATTGAAATTGGAAAAATTGATGAAGGTATTAAGCTTTTAAAAGGTCATATTAGTCTTAATAAAGCCGTTAATGAAACTACAAACCCGGCAATTGGCTTTTTATATTTAGCCTATGCTTATTATCTTAAAGCTAATCGAAAAGAATATCAAAAACATTGGCAAAAAATCAACAATAATGAAGATTTAAAGTCTAATGAATATAGGCTGGTATTCGACCATATTTTAGAGAAAACAAATTACTTTACAATGCCATAATTTTCTTACTCTTTTCTATTGTCAGACAACAATTAAAAGTAGGTTTAAAAAGTAAAGATAAGTAGTCATGCAAAAATATTTACACATTTATTTAACCTAAAATGACGTTTTTATAAGCATTTCAGGTGATGTGAGTATGAAATTAATTTTGCACAGGTACTTATCTTTAGTATTTTATCGGAGAAAAGGTAGGGTTTATTCCAGTATTGTTTTTAGAGACGTTGCAATACAACGCCTCTGATTAAATTATTCTATTGTCTAGATTGAATTTGTTGCACTAAATCATAAAAAGGTTGCCAATTATCTTCCTGAGCAATTGCTTCCCAAATGGATTCAATCACAGGTCTTAATAATACCGTTTTGGGATTATTAACAGCTAGAGTTTGGGCAATTATATCGGTGCGGTCGCTATCAAAATCGTTCAAAATTTGATGGTATAGTATGCACCAATCATCAAAAATTGCTGACGCACCCGGTACTGGTACAATATCGGAACCATTCATTACAAAACCTGGTTCATCTCGCCATTTCGATGAAAAAGTGCGAACCATCTCATAAAAGAATTGGTGATAACCAACTTGGCTCACTTTCAAAAATTCAATCGTTAGATTCAATAGTTCTTGAGCTTGTGGATGTGCCAACTCCATAAAACCCAACTTTTTCAACATCAAAGAACTGTATTCAGCTTCATAATATTCATCAAACCTAGCTAATCCAGACTCCATTTCGGCTTTATCAATAATCGCCTTTAAAGGTTCTTGGAGCATTTTTAAATTCAACTGACAAATACTTGGTTGGTGACTGTAACAGTAGCGTCCAGAATAGTCAAAATATGCAGCTATAAAGTATGGGTTATAAGTAGGGATAAATGCGTAAGGCCCATAATCAAAACTCTCTCCCGTAATCGACATATTGTCAGTATTCAAGACTCCATGACAAAAACCAGCTGCCATCCACTGCGCGACTAGTTCTGCAACCCGTTTAACTAATTCGGCGTAAAACAGGGCATATTTATCTTCTTCAGCATTTAAGTGTCGATAATACTGCTCAATTACGTGGTCTAACAACTTCTTAGTTAAATCTGGACGCTGGAAATAGTGCAGTCGCTCAAAAGTGCCAAACCGAATATGAGAACTGCTCATTCTAATCATCACAGATGAACGGGTAGGCGAAGGTTCATCGCCCCGCCAAAGTGGTAAACCTGTTTCAATCATACTCAGACAGCGCGAAGTACGTACACCCAAGTAGTGCAGTGCTTCCGCAGCCAGCACTTCCCGCACCCCGCCTTTGAGCGTGAGCATACCATCGCCACCACGGGAGTAGGGGGTTCTCCCAGAACCTTTAGTGCCAAAATCGTACAATTCGCCATCATTGGCGCGTACTTGCCCGTAGAGAAAGCCTCTACCATCACCCAACTGTCCGTTATATTCACCAAATTGATAGCCGTGGTAACGCAGTGCCAACAAGGGTTTGCGCCCTTGAAATTGACCAAAGGCTGCGATGAAATCTTTGTCTTTGACTACTTGGGGGTCTAGACCAAAACGGGGTAATAGTTCATCGTTACGCCAACGCAGGATGTGTTGGGGAAATTCCGCCGCTGCAACCTCATCGTAGTAGTCGCCGCCTAGAGATTCTAAAGCGCTTTCGTAGTTGAGGGTGAGAAAAGGATTGCTAGAATTCTTGTAGTTTGGGGTTTCAGCCAGAGTCATTACGAGCAAAGCTTAATTCATTCTTCCTTTAATACTACCTCTGGCTTCAGGATCATCAGCATAGACGCAAAAAGCAACCCATCTCTAAAATATGGCAGCGCCATTATCAAAATCTGGAACGCTTCAGGAAGCAGGAGTAACCCACCTTTAAAAGCGTGGAATTAGAAGGCAAGTACGAAGCCCTTCGGACATCCTACAACAAGCGTCTTCCCTTCTCCCAAAAGGAGAGGCTAGCGCTAAAGAAGAAAACTGCACTGACTCTTTTGTATCTTATGACACTTTCAGGTCGAGACAATTCTTGTTTTAAAGCAAATGATTCAAAACTAAAGTTTTCATTTATAATCCTTTGCTCTTGCCTTCTTTTAGAATAAATAAAGTTTTGCAATTAAAAAAAATAAGACTGGCTCAACCGAAGTTTGGATAAAATCCGCCAGTCTTCCGAAACTTAATTTTAATTAAATAAAGCTGACTTTTTATTTTTTAATTGGTTCTGATGGTGGTGCAACAATTCCTACTGGCTTTGATGTTGTTTGTGATACCTGTGAAGCTAGAATTTTTTTCACTTGCAGGTTATAAGCTTGCAAAATTGATTGAACCTGTTTCTGTTGATCTTGATTGAGATCCAAAGATTTTAACACTATTCTGATTCTCTGACGGGATTGCAGTGCCGCCTTAAATTTAGTATCTTGGGACGGGTTTAATAGAGCCTCAATATCTTTATCTCTTTGCTGGCGAGCAACTTGGATTTGTAGCCGCTGTTGCTGTGTGAGTTTAATTGGCTGGTGTGATGCAGCACTAGTCTGAGTTTTTAAGGCTGGTGTAGTGGCAGAATTTGGGCCTGGTGCTGCCAAGACAACTCCGTTTAAGATGGTAGCAAAAGCGAAGATAGTCGAAAAGACAGATAAGCACTTTCTAGAATTAATGAGCATTTTAAAAGACTCCTCAACTATTTAAGAAAATTGGACACATCGGCTAAAGCTAACCTTAATAACTAAGCCTAGTAGTGAACAAATATTACTATTGCATTTGCTTGTGGAGTTGTTGTGTAGTTATTATGAATTTACTATGAATTTGTAGATATTCACAATTGATATATTAAATCCATTCCGATCTCAATATTATAGTATTGCAAATTAGCTGTAATTTGCGCATAGATAATAAAACAAAACAAGTATTATAGTGATATTTTAGCCTTGCTTGACTATTGATTTAGATTGGATAAATAAGGTTTGTAAATAATAATGATAAATGAATTAATCTCTTAACAGATATAGTCGATAAAATAAAACAAAAACCTTGAAAAATTCTCAGTATGTTTTAAAAATTAAGTATTTTCCAATGAGGATTTGTCAGACTTGTCAAAATATGATCTTCCCATTGCCCATTAATTAACAAATAGTCTCTAGCATATCCTTCAACGACAAAACCGAGTCTTTTGAGTACATTACCACTGCGCCGATTGTGAGGCATATAATTAGCCATAACTCGGTGAAAATTTAACTCTTCAAATAGATATTGAGTTGCGGATTTTAACCCCTCTGTCATATAGCCTTTACCTTGTTTATTTTCAGCAAGGCTATATCCTACATAGCAAAAATGAGCGGCTCCTCGGACAAAATTACTAAAATTGACTGTTCCAATAACTACGGTAGGATTTTTTTTGGTAAAAACAAATAGTTTTAACGATTGCCCATTGATAAATTCTAGAAAACTATTCTCTATCTGATATTGCCAATATTCTTCAGTGAAAAAACCATCAGCCCAAAGAGGATAAAATGGAGTGAGATAAGTTTTGTTATCAATAAAGTATTTGAGAGTTTGGGGTATATCTTCATGGATCGCTGCTCGTAATAATAGGCGATCGCTTGCAATTATTGGCAGTTCTGATATCATAAATTGCTTAATCTGCGGGATCTCTTCCCAAAACATTCTCTAAATTTTATAAATTCTCTCATAACCTGTGGTTTAGCAGCTAGGGGGAATAGAATTCGCACGCCAGTTACATAAGTCTTGCTAATGTTTAATACAACTATTGGAGAGACTGCACTTCTCTGCGAGACGCTGCGCGAACGACAAAGCTCTCTTACCACGCCAACGGCAAAGCGGTAGTTGAGCGCAGTCGAAACTCAGTATAAGTGCCTAATGCCCTTTACAACAGATAGGGTGAGTATTTTTGCTCTTAATCTGCCATTCAACCAAAATCTTGATAAGCTGATGTCTAATATCTAGAGCGGAAGGATTGAGAGCCAATGGATGATAAAGCACAGTGCGCGGCATAACTTCGATAAAATTGCTTTGCCTAAACGCTGTACCGCAGCAGATTCAAGCAAAAAACAGCTCTTGATTAACCCAGTCTACAAGAAGGATAGTGATGTGGTGGGAATACGCTACGATTGGCAGGAATTAGAGATTCGGGCGATATACAATACGCCATTGCTAGAGCTTATTTATCAAGCTGCTAGCGTGCATCGCCAATATCATGACTCAACAAAAATACAAGTTTGCAAGCTTATATCTATCAAAACGGGAGGTTGTCCAGAAGATTGTAGCTACTGCGCCCAATCTTCCCGCTATAAAACAGAGGTAAAGGCGCAAGCACTCCTAGAAAAGGAAACAGTAGTTAACATCGCCCAGAAAGCTAAAGAAACTGGTGTTAGTCGCATCTGTATGGGTGCAGCTTGGCGCGAAGTGCGGGATAACTCACAATTTGAGGAAGTCCTGGAAATGGTCAAGGATGTGACGGCAATGGGTTTAGAAGTGTGCTGCACTCTGGGTATGTTGACGGCAAATCAAGCCAGGAAATTAGAAGAAGCGGGACTTTATGCCTACAACCATAACTTAGATACCTCGCAGGAATATTACAGCACAATTATTACCACGAGAACATATAGCGATCGCTTGAACACAATTGAGAATGTCCGTCAGACAAATGTTACTGTCTGTTCTGGCGGTATCCTGGGCTTGGGCGAAACCATCGATGATCGGGTTGGGATGTTACAAACTCTGGCAAACTTACATCCTCATCCAGAGTCTGTGCCGATTAATATTCTTTCACAAGTACCAGGAACACCCTTAGAAAATCAGCCTGATGTCCCCATTTGGGATATTGTGCGGATGATTGCCACAGCCAGAATTTTAATGCCAGCTTCCGATGTGCGTCTTAGTGCTGGTAGGGCGAGACTTTCTCAAGTTGAGCAAGCTTTCTGCTTTATGGCAGGAGCCAATTCTATCTTTTCCAGCGACGACAACAAGATGTTGACAGTGACAACTCCCTGTCCAGATTACGATACTGACCGAGAAATGCTGAATTTACTTGGTTTGGGAATGCGTCCGCCTTCCCAAAGACAGGAGAAAGTAGCAAGTTCGGCTGTTGTAGGGTAAATATCTAATTGTGGGATAGCCGAAAGGGCCATCCCACAATAAATAATTGGATATTTTTTACCTAAATTCCCTAAGCAGGTGTCAATAAAATCAACTGCTGTTGCAAAAGGCTTCTTACCTCATCCAATCCCAGTTCTACATTTGTCAATATCTCTGCAACTGTGGAATTACGATCGCATCTTTGCATAAACTCAAACTCTGCTACAGATAAATTAACAATTTGGTAATCGTAATTAAAGAAACATTGACTGGGAAATCCCTCAAGACAAGGATTCAATTCGGGAATTGCTGCCAGTAGGGTCTTATCTTCCGACCAGTCAGCTTTGATTAAAGGAGGACGACCGAGGAAAAACTCGTAATGAGTTACTTCTGGATCTAGTAATTCTATCAGACGGTAAAGCTGGCGATCGCTCAATTCTTTTGCTCGTTCCACTAACTCTGGTGCTTTACCCAGAAGTCTCTGTAAATCCCAGAAATTCGGATTCGAGAAACCAATAAATTCCAATCCCGAAGCATCTATTAATTCAAACAGCGTCTCAATGTTGTAGTCAATTTCTTGAGGATGAACGTACATATCAGCAAAGTATTCATCCTTGTTGTTTTCTAATGACCAACGTTGTTTATCGTATTTGACAATTCGGTTATTTTCTGGTAAAGAAGCAAATATTTTTCGCCCGACTTGGACACCATCGCGGTAGTCGCCTTTTTTGTCACCTTGAATAAGTGCGATCGCTTTTTGCATGAGTTGAATTTCCCAACGTCCCAACTCTCCGTACACAAAAATGTGCATTAAGCCGCCTGGGGCTAACTTTTTCGCCAAAGCTTGAATACCGCGAATGGGATCGGGGGTATGATGCAAAACGCCAACACAGTTAATTAAATCAAACTCACCCGGTAACTGTTCCACATCAAACAAACTGAGGTGATGAAATTCAACCCGGTTAGCCCCTGAACGCTGACAACGTTCTTTTGCTACAGCTAAAGCAGCAGTACTGAGGTCAATTCCCACAACAGAAGCTTGAGGATTGAGGTGAACTAGGTACTCTGTACCCACACCAGTACCGCAACCTGCATCTAAAATCCGAATATCTTGCCTTTGGGGTTTTTGACCTGTGCAGAAGTTATGAGCGGCTAGCCAATTCCAGCGCCAGTTGTAGCCTGGAGGTGGTTCATCCAACAGGGCTTCTGGCGGAAAGGGGTAGGTATTGTAGAGTTTGGCAACAGCAGCACTAACAGTTTGAGAATCGGACATGATGAGGAATAACGCAGTATTTCTGAGTTTAGCGAATGGTGGACACTTCAGGTAGACAAATAATTGCGTAGGCGCAGCCCGTCGTAGACATCGCCATCAACCCATATATTTTAGATAGGAAAGTCGTTTCAGTAAAAACACTACTGTTTAAGTATCTATTAGCTAATAAACTTTATCTAATTGTAATTCTGTATAAAAACTTACTTATTAAGGAGTATGGAATGGCTATAGGATTGCCTGAATTCGTTGAAAATCCAGAAAATCGTTGCCCTGTAATTCTTTTACTCGATACTTCTGGGTCTATGTCAGGTCAGCCTATCCAAGAGTTAAATCGAGGACTTGCTGCTTTTAAAGAAGATGTACTCAAAGATTCTCAAGCATCGCTGAGTGTGGAAGTGGCAATGATTACATTTGGCCCCATAGTTAAACTGAAGCAAGACTTTGTAACAATTGACCAATTTACACCGCCTATATTGGAAGTAAATGGTGGTACCCCAATGGGTGGAGCGATTGAGTATGCTTTGGATTTTCTAGAAAACCGCAAACAGACTTATAAAGACAACGGTATTCTCTATTATCGCCCTTGGGTATTTTTGATTACAGATGGAGCGCCAACAGACTCGTGGTTATTAGCCGCGCAAAGATTGAGAGAAGCAGAAGCACAAAGCCGACTGTTATTTTTTGCAGTTGGTGTACAGGGTGCTGATATGAATATCCTCCAACAAATTTCACCACCTGAACGTCCACCAATTATGCTAAATCGCTTAGATTTTCGTGAGTTGTTTGTCTGGCTTTCTGCTTCGATGAAACGGGTTTCTAGTGGCAAAGTGGGACAGGCTGTAGCTTTACCGGCTGTGGGATGGGGTCAAATTACTACTTAGGGGAAATTTTGTGAATTGGAAAGCTGTTGCGGATTCTGCGATCGGAATAAGTCATCAAAAGCAGGAGATAGTTTGTCAAGATTATGTGGATTATCGCATCTTTGATGATGTAATTGTAGGCGCAGTTGCTGATGGTGCTGGTAGCGCCAAACATTCTGATGTTGGTTCTAACTTAGCGATAGAAACGGTACTCAAATGCTTTTCTGAAATTAATGAATCTCCTCAGAAGGAAGATTTTTCTCAACCACTTTCCAAAGAAGAAGCGGAGAAAGTTTTTACTAAGATTGTGAATCAAGTTATTAAAGAATTACACAAGCAAGCAGAAGAAGGATATTATTCTGTCAATGATTTAGCTTGTACGTTATTAGTTTTCGTGGCAACTCCTGGCTGGATTGCAGCTATGCAAATCGGGGATGGATTTATTGTGCTGCGTTCACAAGAGTCAGAATATAAACTGTTGTTTCAACCAGATAAAGGTGAGTTTGTCAATGAAACAACTTTTATCACCTCAACAAATGCAGTAAAAGATATGCAGGTAGAGGTTATTTCCGAAAAACAAGAGTTTATTTGTGCTTCCACTGATGGGCTGGAAAAAGTAGCAATTCGCTTGAGCGACTGGAAACCTTTCTCACCTTTCTTTAAACCTTTGGAGGAATACTTGCACGAAACTATTAATCCAAAGGAGGATAAATATTTAACGGAATTCCTCAACTCTGAGCGGCTAAATTCTCGCACTGACGATGATAAAACTTTACTTTTGTGCTTGTTTGATAGAGAGTAAAATTCGATGACAGTTCTCACCTGTGCTAGTACGGGAAAATCAATTACTCTGCTGGGTGAACCGATCGCTGATAGTGGTGAAGGTAAAGTTTGGCGAACTAATCACAATGGTTACTTAGCAAAAATTTACCACTCGCAAACTCCTGAGCGTGTGCAAAAATTAGCTGTAATGATAGCGCACCGACCCAAAGAGCCAAACTCTCACCTCAATCATATTTCTTTTGCTTGGCCTAAGTCAGTACTGAAAGATGCTCAGGGTGATTGTGTGGGCTTTTTGATGCCGGAAATTAAGGAAGCAAAAGAACTTATTGATGTATACAATCCCAGTAAGAGAAAGGCTTTGAAACTTGATATTGATTGGCGTTTTCTCCACACAACAGCGCTGAATATCGCCTCAATTATTGAAGCAATTCACATTTCTGGTTATATTTTAGGTGACATCAAACAGCAAAATATTCTTGTTAACGATCGCGCCTTACCTTCAATTATTGATACTGATTCCTTTCAGGTTCGGAATCCGGTAAATGGCAAGATTTATCGTTGTCCAGTTGGTTCACCAGACTATACACCACCTGAACTGATTGATAAAGATTTTTTTAGCATCGATCAAACAGAAGTACACGATCGCTTCCGGTTAGCAGTCATTATCTATCAGTTGTTGTTTGGTGAAACTCCTTTTGGGGGAAAGTGGATAGGCGCGGGGGCAACTCCAGAAACTAATGAACTTATCCGCCGGGGTTTATGGCTGTATGCACCAAACAGTTTGTTTCAACCTGTAGAAAGGACAATTCCGCTTGAGATTGTTCACCCAGAGGTTCAGCGATGTTTTCTCAGATGTTTTAATGATGGTTATAAAAATCCTAACTCGCGCCCAACTGCTGGGGATTGGGTAAAGGCGCTCAGACTTGCTGTTAATGAGTTAAGTATCTGCGGAAAGTTAGACAGCCACTATTACAGCCGAACTTATGGTAAGTGTTATTGGTGCGATCGTTCTACAAAACTTGGTACTGATATATTTCCTGGGTTTGTTAGACCAAAACAAGCTGCTGTTACTGTATCAACATCACCATTTAAAACTTTTGCCAAAGATACAGCACTTGCGTCTATTATGAGGTACACTAGATTAAAATATAAATCCTTTTAAATGAAGTCCTACTCTGTCGATCTTCGAGAAAAAATAG
>NZ_JBALDU010000006.1:0-42935 GCF_036917235.1 Nostoc sp. | reverse complement strand
AAAATGCTCTAAATTGGTTTAATCATTGCGGTCTATTTTTTGAGCCTGTTTAGATAGCTATTTCTGTGGTGCATTTGGTCGCAAACTGCTGTAAGTGGGCTTTGCTAACCAAAACTACCTTACTCGTGAACAAAGTTTTTGTATGGAATATTCTTTCTTGTTTATATCAAAAGCCCCCTACGGCTTTAAAATTAGCTTGTAGAGGGCTTTTGAATATTTAATAAAGGCTTAATAAAAATCCTATTTTTCCCACAATGAATTGTTTAAACATAACTGAACAAATGAACCAAGTGTTATTTGTTCAGTTGGGGGAGTTGTGAACTACTCAGACTTGCCTACGGCTCAAGTCTGAGCTTCCCAATTCATTGGGAATAGCCATCAATTACTTCGTAGTTTTTTTGGTCTTACATTCCCTCCAAGGGCAGGAGTCCTGGTTCCCAAGACCCAAATTTTTTTCTCGCAACATATACCTATTAGCTTGGTTTTCGCTTATGGCATTGATGGTCAAGACACTGACTATTCTACCAGAAAATACTGGGGATTCGTCATACATCCAGAATTTGTTTTTACTGCGTAAAAAATCAATTCCAGATGTAATCCTTATCCCCCGCTCACAATCCCCACCTTATGAGTACATTGAAGGTGGGGACTTCCGCGACTCGTTAAACTGGCTGTTTGCGCCAGCTGCGTTTTTTTAGCTTGGTTTGCCAAGACTCCATGTAAGTGTAGAAAACGGGCGTCAAATAAAGTGTGAGAAACTGCGAGAACACTAATCCCCCAACTACTGCTAAACCGAGGGGACGGCGTGTATCTGCCCCGGCTCCTAAACCAAGGGCAATGGGTAGCGTACCCATGAGTGCTGCCATTGTCGTCATCATAATTGGGCGGAACCTCACTAAGCAGGCTTCGTAGATAGCTTCATAGGGCGTTTTACCGTTTTGACGGGCAATAATCGCAAAGTCAACCATCATGATCCCGTTTTTCTTCACAATCCCAACTAGCAGAATAATGCCCACGAAGGCGTAAATATTCAAGTCAACTTGAAACAGCAACAGGGTCAGTATTGCCCCAAATCCAGCAGAGGGTAAGCTAGAAAGGATTGTCAGTGGGTGAATGAAGTTTTCGTAGAGAATCCCCAGCACGATATAAATCACCAAGATGGCCACGAGCAGTAGCAATCCTAAGCCCTGAATCGATGACTGGAATGCCTGTGCTGAACCTTGGAAAGCTGTACTAATAGTAGGTGGTAGGGTTTGACGGGCAAGTTCTTCAATTTTGCCAGTGACGTTACCGAGTGAAACTCCTGGCTTGAGGTTAAAGGAGAAGGTGACAGATGCTAGTTGCCCTTTATGGTTAATAGTCAGCGGCCCCACATCTTTGCTCAAGGTTGCGACAGCGTTAAGAGGTACAAGTTGTCCGCTAGGGGCACGAACTGAGAGTAAATCTAGAGCATTGGCATTTTGCTGATATTTTGGTTCCACGCCCATAATTACTTGATACTGGCTATCGGGGGCGTAGATGGTAGAAACTTGGCGAGTACCATAAGCATTACTCAGGGCGGTTTCGATTTGATTGGCGGTCAAACCTAGAGCCGAAGCTTGGTCGCGGTTAATGTCTACTTTTATTTGGGGATTCTTGATTTGCAAATCGCTGTTGACATCTTGCAAATCTGACATGGTGCGAAGCTTATTTTCCAGGGCTGGAGCATACTGGTAAAGTTCTTGAATATTGGGAGTTTGCAGAGTAAATTGATACTGTGCTTTTGTCTGTTGTCCACCGACATTGATGGCTGGGGGATTTTGCAAGAAAACCTTGATTCCAGGCACAACTGACAACTTCGGTCGGAGTTCTTGCACAACTTCGTCAGCATTAAGACGGCGTTGAGAGCGGGGTTTGAGTTCGATTAAAAGTCGTCCAGCATTGGCGGAAGCATTTGGTCCACCAGCCCCGACACTAGAGTTGATAGAATCGACATTCGGATCGCGATAAGCGATCGCAGCTACAGCCTGTTGATGTTTTACCATCTCATCAAAGGATATATCTTCTGATGCCTGAGTAGTTGCCGTAATTTGTCCAACATCTGCGTTGGGAACAAACCCTTTAGGCACAATGATAAATAGATATACTGTCGCTACAAGAATCGCTCCCGAAATCACCATCGTCGTGCGGTGATACTTGAGTGATTTCTTCAAACTCCAATCGTATCCGCCCAATATCACATTAAAAATGTTTTCTGAAAAGTTATAAAGACGACGGTTGAAATTTTTGATTCGGGACTGGAGACTAGGGGCTGGAGGCTGGGGACTGGGGATTGGGGATTGGGAGTTAAGAATTTCTCCCTCATCTCCCTCATCTCCCTCATCTTCCTCATCTTCCTCTGCTTCCCTTGCTTCCCCTGCTTCCCCTGCTCTCTTATCTTCCTCATGATGAGGTGGACTCAAGAATCTGGAACACAGCATTGGCGTTAAGCTAAGGGAAATTACGCCAGATACCAAGATTGCAACGCTGATAGTAACAGCAAACTCGCGGAATAATCGCCCCAGAATACCTTCCATGAACAGTATCGGGATAAATACTGCTACTAAAGAAATGGTCATAGACAAAATTGTGAAACCAATTTCTTTAGAACCATTTAGAGCTGCTTCCATGCGGCTTTCACCCATTTCCATGTGGCGGACAATATTCTCCAGCATGACTACGGCATCATCAACCACGAAACCTACTGAAAGGGTCAACGCCATCAGTGATAGGTTATCGAGGGAGAAGCCTAGCAAAACCATGACCCCAAAAGTCGCTACTATCGAAAGCGGCACTGCCAAACTGGGAATGACTGTTGCAGAGATATTGCGGAGAAACAGAAAGATTACCAGCACCACCAGAGCGATGGTGAGCAACAGCGTGAATTGTACATCATCCACCGACTCGCGAATTGACTGAGAGCGATCGTAGAGAATATCCATGTTCACAGCCGCCGGAATCTGTGTCCGAAAAGTGGGTAACAGTTTCTTGATTGCATCCACAACTTGAACAGTATTAGTTCCCGGTTGGCGTTGAATTGCCAAAACGATCGCCCGCACGCCAGAATTTTGGACTTTAGATTGCGATTTCTCCCCTGCTCCCCTGCTCCCCTGCTCCCCTGCTCCCCGACTCTCATTCTTGACAGGAAAATACCAACTCGCAATCTTATCATTTTCCACGCTGTCCAAGACTTGACCTAATTCACCTAACTGCACTGGTGCGCCGTTTTGATAAGCCACATTTAGAGAACGATAGCTGGCGGCATCATTAAGTTGACCGTTTGCTTGGATGGTAGAATTCTGCTGCTTACCGTAAAGTGTCCCAGTAGGTAGATTGACATTTCCGTTAGCGATCGCATCAGCTACTTCATCAATTCCTATCCCTTTAGCACTAAGCGATTCGGGGTCAAGCTGAATTCGTACTGCGTACTTTTGAGAACCAAAAACCTGCACTTGCGCCACCCCATCCACCATTGACAGGCGTTGTGCCAGCAATGTCTCAGCATATTTGTCTACAGTGGACAGGGGCAGAATGGACGAATTGAGTGATATATAAAGAACTGGCTGATCCGCCGGATTTACCTTTCGGTAAGATGGTGGATTAGGCATATTAGTCGGTAACTGCTTCGCTCCCTTAGAAATAGCAGACTGCACATCCTGGGCTGCGCCGTCGATATCCCGATTTAGGTCAAATTGCAGCGTCAGCTGTGTAGTACCCAAAGAACTGGTAGAGTTCATCGAACTCAATCCCGCTATGCTAGAAAATTGCTGCTCTAAGGGAGTTGCAACTGAGGCAGCCATCGTTTCAGGACTAGCTCCGGGCAGATTAGCTGTTACCTGGAGTGTTGGATAATCTACATTGGGTAAGTCGCTAACAGGTAGCTGTTGGTAAGCGATCAGCCCAAATATCAAAATGCCAACCATAACTAGAGTCGTCATGATTGGACGCCGGATAAATAGCTCGGAAATGTTCATCGCGTTCCCTTCAATGAGTGAGGAGTTAAGAGTGCTGAGTTAAGAGTGCTGAGTTATTTATTTCCCCTCTGCTCCCCTGCCCCTCTGCTTCCTACTTCCGGTTTCACTTGGACTGTGGCACCAGGCACGAGGTTAAATTGTCCATCAGTAACTACTTGCTCACCTGGTTTCAAGCCTTGCTTAATTACCGTTTCATTCCCAACGGTATCGCCGACGGTAATTAAACGCATTTCTGCTGTTTTGTCAGGTTTAACTACATACACAAACTGCCCCTGTTGTCCACTCTGTACTGCCTGAGAAGGAACAGTAATGGCATTTGGTTCTTCGCTTAGTTTGAGTACTACATTGACAAACTGCCCCGGAAACAGGCGCTCATCAGCGTTAGCAAAAGTACCTTTAAGTTGAACAGTGCCTGTTTGGGTATTGACTCCACTATCAACAAAGGTGAGTTCGCCCCGTACCGGATGCCCTGCATCTTTTGGAGGTAAAGCATCGACTTTTAACTTGCCGTTATTCGCACTGTATTTTTTGATATCTGGCAGCAATCGCTGGGGAATAGAAAAGTTGACGTAAATCGGGCGAATTTGGCTGATTGTAATTAGCGGATCGGTGGCATTCGCCTGTACCAAGTTCCCTTGATTTAACTTTAGGCTACCTGTGCGTCCGGCAATTGGCGAGTAAATAGAACTATAAGAAAGTTGAACTTTGGCATTGTCGATCGCAGCTTCATCTGATGCTACTGCTGCCTGAGCATTTTGGACATCTGCTTGGGCTGCTGCCACTGCTGCTTGAGCATTTGCCACTGCACCTCGATCTGCGTTCACCGTCGCCTGTTGAGCATCAGCACTGGTTTGATACTGTTCGGCCTGTTCTTTACTGATTGCCCCTTGCTTGAGCAAACTACTATAACGTTGCGCTTGTGCATCTGCATTTGTTGCCTGGGCTTTATCCTTGACTACATTCGCTTTTGCCTGATTCACTTGAGCGATCGCTTTGAGGACATTTGCCTGTGCCTGTTTCACCTGGGCTAAATCTTTAGCTTTGGCAGCATTAGCTTGCATCAGCGCAGCTTGTAAAGGACGAGAATCAATTTTAAATAACAAGTCTCCTTTTTTAACGTTCTGTCCTTGCTGAAAATAGACACCAGTAAGCTGACCGCCCACCTGAGACTTGACAGATACCGTAGAATATGCTTCCACTGTTCCCGTCGCCGATAGCTGTATTGGAATTGTTTTTTGAGTCGCAGTAGCAACCACCACTGGCACAGCTCGTTTTTTTCCTGCTTCTTTGCCACTTGATTGGGCGTCAGTTGCATTACAGGCACTACACAAGTACGCTAGAGTTAATATAAGTAGCGAAAACCGCCCTCTTTGAATAATGCTCTGAAAACGAGGAACAGCTTCAGCAGCCAAAGACGAAGGCTTTATCGTCTGAACAGGAGCTAAACAGCGCATATCAACAATCTGGGGGAAAGAGGAAGCACAGACACATACTAGCTTGTCGTTAGACATCGCATCTTCCGCAAAATGGTTGGTTGCGATTGATTCTAATTAGATAAGCGCAATATTAGTTAAACTAAACATTAGTGTACTAATAATTTATTTTTTAGCCTACCCCTTTTGGAAAGAAATTCTTTTTAAGCCGTTGCGATCTGTGACTTAACTCCCCCTCATCTTTTGCCTTTCTTTGAGTTTCAGCATAATTTCAGCGTGCATCTCGCGGGTAATTGGGTAAAAATACGTTAAAATTAAGCCAAAAATCAGACAAACTGTCGGTATGGGGCCAACGGCAACGCGAATAGCAAACAGTGCTGATTCCGGTTGGATGGGTAGTGGGCTTCCAGCTACAGATTCTTTGAAACCAGATACTTGCAAAGCATTTCCCACCAAAAACAGCCCAAAAGCTAAACCAAATTTTTGTAGCAAAACCATGAAGCCATAAAAAATGCCTTCTCTACGTTGTCCAGTTTGCAGTTCATCTAATTCAATTACATCTGGAATCATTGACCAGGGAATTAGATAAGCTGTGGATACACCAATACCTGCCATCACAGCCATCACATACATCAAAACTATTTGACCAGGCTGTAAGAAAAATAGTCCGATCGCTGCTATTATCCACAAACTCATTCCCAGAAAATAAACAATTTTTTTTCCGATTTTTTTACTCAACGTTCCCCAGACAAATAGCATCAGCAGAGCAGTTCCTTGCACTGCAATCAGAATCATGGGCACATCTGATTCTTCTTTAAGACCCATATAATTGACTACAAAATAGGGAATAATGCTGGCTGTTATCTGCACACCTAGCCAAGAAAAAAGATATATACCAATAACAAATAAAAAAGGTCGGTTACTAAAGACAATTTTTAGCTGTTCGCCGAAGGGGAGAGATGCAGGTTCTTCAGCTAGGATGCGTTTGGCCTCAAAAGCCAGGATGCGATCGCGGACTCCAAAAACGCACCAATATAATCCTAAAATCGAAATGACAGTACAAATGGCCGCTAAAACCAGATATCGTTGTTGGCGATCGACAATCTGCGAAAAAACAATTCCCGTTAAAATCAATGACAGAATGCTGCCACCAATGGAAAATGTAAAGCGATAGCTGTTAAGGCTGGTGCGTTCGTCGTAATCTTGAGTTAGTTCTGGAGTCATCGCCGTATAAGGCAAATTCACAACCGTGTAAAAGGACTGAGATAGAATCCCAATTGCTACGTAATACCAGAATAGCGGCCAAATATTATTACTCTGATTTGTACTAAATCGCGGTACAATCCACTGCAAGAAAAAGAAAATTCCAAAGGGGATTGCTCCATAAAACATCCAGGGAAGACGACGGCCCCAACGGCGAGATTTTGTTTTATCAGTCAGGAACCCGACAAGCGGATCGTTTACCCCATCCCAGATTTTGCCAATCATCAAAATAGTGCCAGCTAAACCCGCAGGGATACCAGCAACACTGGTAAAGAAAATCAACAGATAAAAGACAGAGATATTTGCAGTAATTGCTGGTCCTAAATCCCCTGCACCGTAAGCCAGCTTAGTTTTCAAGTCGAGTTTTTCACTGAGAATATCTCGTTGGGCATCGCCATCAGCAGCAGAATCATTCATAAAACTTTGCACTCATACTAAAATAAAAAATCTGCGCGCCTTCAATACTAGCTATCTACCACTCCCGTTAGACTTATGCCAGACCTTTATGTTTCTTGGTCAGATTATCACCAAAAAATTGAACAACTGGCTATCCAGATTTATCAATCCGGTTGGGAATTCAACCAAATTATCTGTCTTGCTAGAGGAGGACTACGAGTAGGAGATATTCTTTCCCGAATATACCAGCAACCACTGGCAATTTTAGCAACCTCATCTTACAGTGGCGCTGGTAAGCAAGAAAGAAGTAATTTAATTTTCTCCCGTCACTTGACAATGACTACCAAAAACTTAGGTTCGCGCATTCTCCTAGTGGATGACTTAGTAGATTCTGGGGTAACACTTCAACAGACTATACCTTGGCTCAAGCAAAATACTGATTCCCAAATTGAGGAAATTCGCACCGCCGTTCTTTGGTATAAAGCTTGTTCAGTTATAGCACCCGATTATTATGTCGATTACTTGGCTGACAACCCCTGGATTCACCAACCCTTTGAACACTACGAGCAGATGAACATCGCACAACTTGCGGCTAAGGTAAATCAACCGTGTTGATAAATATATACACAAAGTTAATTTCACAGCAGCTCATGCTCGAACAGATTTCTTAAGATGCAATTTTTGTAACTTATTGGTCGCTTTTTATATTTTAGCGATCGCTCGTTAAATCCTTGAAAACCGACCGGACTTTACGCGAAACTAGAGATGGTGGCAAAAAAAGTAAAATCACCCTCGGATAATTAAAAATGAAATCAGCACACGAACGCGAACAATTAATTAAAGATATCAACGTACTACTAAACCAAGCTTATGATAGTACTTTAGATGAGATTTACGCATTACTTCAAAAAATCGAAGATGAAGAGGACGAGGAAGATTTCAAAGCCTATGAGCTTGCAAAAAAATCTGCTGATATTGATGGCTCCGTGTCATGGGAGGAAGCGAAAAAAGAACTAAAACGAGAAATAAAAAAGGAAGTTGCGTGAGTTATCAAGTTGAAATATTAAAGGGAGCATTAAAACAACTTAAAAAATTATCGCCAGAACTTCAAGAACGCATACAAGTTAAGATTGATGATTTAGCCATAGAACCCCGTCCAAACGGGGTAAAAAAGCTAAAAGGTAAAGAAAATGCTTATAGGATTAGACTAGGTGAGTATCGAGTTATATACGATATTTTCGATTATATTCTAGTGGTGAATGTTGTAGAAGTTGGACATCGTAGCAAGGTTTATAACGATAAAAGTTAGGACTAATTAATTTGTAATTAATTTTTGATGATTTTAGGTACTTTGAGTGCTTGTTTGTCAATTATTTATGCTTACTAAGGAAGAAGCAAACCCCTTGTCTCGCGATAACATACCTTACGATTTACAAAATTAAATGATTTGTTGTCATTATTGGTAGTAAAAATATCAATGGTGGAACCTAACAATTTAACTCCCCAAACTTAGGACTCCACCACCCTTTTTGAGTACTGAAATAAGCTACATCTTTATGTTTGGTATCCTTACGGGATTGTGAGTCAGAACATCGCAACATTGTTTTACTCTGCCCCTCTTTGATGTAACTGTACTCCTCTAGAGGTTTTTTACATACTGGGCAGGGATATGCCGTCATCTTTACGGGAGGCTTTTGTTGATTTTCAGCTTGGACTGCTTTAGTTTGTGGTGGCTGCCAAGTTTTGTTAAAGTCGCTCCAAAATAGCACGACATTTTCACAGCTTTTTGTACATTTGAGGAAATATTTCTTTTTGACCTTAGTACTCGGAATTTTGGAAAGAAAATTTTTGCATTCAGGGCAACGAGTTTTGGAAGTTTCATATTTGCGCTCAGTTACCACATTAGCTTTACCTATTGAGGAACTCACAACTACAGTTTTAGCTTTAGAGAGCGCTGGTATAAAGTAATTTTGATTCCAACTAGTTAAATAATGCTGCCAAGAATTCTTTCCTTCGGAAATTGCATCAAGAGCATCTTCCATTTTTGCTGTGAATTCTGCCTCTAGTAAATCTGGCAGTGCTTTGAGCAAAAACGCATCAACTTCTAACCCTAGCGCTGTTGGTTGCAGATGGTCTTTTTTCAACTCGACATAATTTCGTTTTTTTAAGGTAGCAACAGTAGGAGCATAAGTACTTGGGCGACCAATTCCTTTACGTTCCATCAGCTGCACCAATTTTGGTTCGCTATAACGGGGTGGTGGCTGCGTCTGCTTCTGCTCATGTCCAGCATTCTCCAGTTTCAATGCTTGTCCCTGTTGTAGTGAAGGTAAAACACTATCCTTGCTGAGATTGTTCCAGTACCGGGCATAACCGTAAAATTCAATCACTTGCCCTCTAGCTGACCACAGTAGAGAACCAGACTGAGTAATCACCAGAGTTTTACGCAATTGAGCAGCCCGACACTGAGAAGCAATTGACCGTTTCCAGATCGTTACATATAAATTAAACTCATCATCAGAAAGTTCTAAACGCAATTGAACTGAGGGACGAAACACATCAGTTGGACGAATCGCTTCATGTGCTTCTTGAGCCGATTTGCTACTACGATGCTTGGCGACTTGCTGCGGTACATTCGGCGGATCGTTTTGCTCTAACCATTTACGGGCGCTAGCACAAAATTCTGGACTCAGCATAACTGAATCTGTTCGCATATATGTAATCAGCCCAGCCTCATAGAGCTTTTGGGCAACAACCATAGTTTTGTCAGGAGCAAACCTCAGCTTTGAACCGGCTGCTTGCTGAAGGCTGGAAGTTGTAAATGGCGGCGGTGGCTGGCGGTTAACAATTTTTCCTTCAAAATGAATCACCTGATGAGGATGTCGCTTTGCTTCTTCAACTAAACGTGTAGCCTCTGCTTCGGAAAGAACACGCTTAGACTCTGGTGTTTCTGGACTATTACCTACCTTTGCGTCATCGTGAGTTTCAGTTTCTTGGTCTGCTGCATCTTTTGCAGAATCGACTGTCCCTTTGTAAAAAGCTCGGAATCCTTCTGCATAATCTACCCACACACTCCAGTAATCTTGGGGGACAAAAGCCAGAATTTCGTTTTCTCGTTGACAAATTAAGTGCAATGTCGCGCTTTGGACTCTGCCAACACTTTTAGCGCCGTTATTTAATGCCCAAACTAAAGGACTACCTTTGTAACCCACCAACTTATCTAGACAATCTCGGCACAACCCAGCACCGATTAAATTTTGATCTAGCTTTCTGGGATTAGCGATCGCACTTTGCACCGCCGATGCTGTAATCTCAGTATAAATTACTCGTTTCGGTTCCCTTAAACCCAGCGTTTCTTTGAGATGCCAAGCGATTGTCTCACCTTCCCGGTCTGGGTCAGTTGCTAAGACAACTTCATCAACCTGCCTCACCGCAGACTTGAGCTTCTGGATTGTTTCTTTCGCTCGTTGGTCACGCGGGACGTAATTGCACCGGACATTACTGCCGTCCATGACGAAGCCCAAGGAATCGTCTCCTTCATTGCTGAGTTCTCGGATATGGCCACAACTGGCTAAAACTTTCCAATCCGAACCCAGAATTTGACTGAGTTTTTTGACTTTTCCGGGAGACTCGACCACAAGCAGGCGTTTAATCATAGCAACTGCATTCTTGATTCTGAGCAATAAACTGGCAATTACAATTAGCGATCGCCTATTCTCGTCATCTGGATTTTATAGAATACTGTAACAAAAAGCTTGGGAAATTGCTGAACTCAGTTTAGAGGTAAATCACCTCAACGCGATGCCTGATTGTGCGATCGCTGTTGTAACTGCCGCAACTATTATGATTTTAGCCTCAACAACCTAGTTAAATTAGGATTTTACAACATTCGTCTGCGAGACGAACACCTACCAGGTATCATCTCTGCACTTTCTTGTTATCAATGGAGTTTGGGTGTAATTTACATTACGCTGTTTTTATGGACACTTTCCCGCACGATTCCGGGATTGAATTTGCTGATTTATCTGAAGTAGCTGACTAGGCGATTAGATAACAGCAATGAATTTATTATTTTGCCTTTTTTAATCTTTTTATAATTTAGTCAATATTTTTGTTATGAACGGAAACGCAGCGATATTGTTCAGTGTTTCTGCATCGATTCATGCGTTACGCAAGAGTTAATGCACGATATGATATTAGTGATCACACTAACCTATTTTAAACAACTATTTCCTGAATAATGTCTTTAATCTCTTGGTCAATTTCATCTTTATCCATTAAACTTGCTAATCGAGAAGTATCTTTTTCTTTCTTAAAACGAACATTATATTTTTTACAAACTTCATCTAGTAGGATATCACCAGGAACTAAGTCTAACTTTTTAGATTGCCAAGCAGCGTTTATCTCATTAGATTTATTTGAATAGATAGTCTCTACATTTGTTTTTTCTAATTCTAACTGATCAATTATCTTTTGGATCGAGTCTATTATCCTAACAACAGTTTCTTGGTTAGTAAAATCCTTAAAAATCCCTTTTGCATCTGGATAAATAGGTTTACACACAATTTTAGCAACTCTTTTATCTATGGCAAACTGCTTTAGCATTTCCGCACATACATGAATTTCAGCATTAATTTCGCTTTCCGTTGGCGACTCCTGACTTAAATTACTTATTAATTTCTTTTTATACGCTATAAAAATTTTTATAGCTCTTGAGCATATTAAATAATTTTCAATTTCTCGTTTCTTTAAAACTTTAATTTTAGCGTTGTTACCAAGCATCTTTTGCATTTTAATAATTTCATAATCCTCTTTTTCGTCGCGATCAATAAGAAACCACATTTTAACTTGGCGCTTTGTTAGAAACTCCAGAGTTGCTTCTGTTGCAAAGTGTGCAAAATTGCGTGCACCGCCCATATGAATAAATCCTACATTCGCTTGGCTAAGGTTGATTCCTAATACAGAAGCCCATTCTCGAATGGCATCTTCATCTGATTGACCTTCTACAAAAATAAGACGATCAAACATGAAGAGGGAACTTAACCTAATGCCAAGCTCTTGTGGAATTTTTGCTTCAGCTTCTCCAACATCCAATTGCTGTATTTGAGTAGAGTTTGGTTTTGTCACCAAATATACATTATTCATTTCAGCAGTATCTAAGAAGTTAGTTGAATGAGTTGTTAAAAAAACTTGACAGTCACTACTGATACGTTTTAGATATCGCATCATGCTCGTTTCGATAGCAGGGTGTAAATGTATTTCTGGTTCTTCAACAAGTAGTATATCAGAATGTTCAAATTCAACATCTAGTAATAATCTCAAAGCCTCTTTAATTCCTGAACCATTTACTTCTACTAAAAAGTTATCAACGTCCATCTCAGCCGATGCTTGGCTTGTAGGCGAAGAAGGGCTACTTTCAAAGGCATCTATATGTACCCCCAGCAAGGCAGCAACAGTTTCTTGAATATTTTTAAGAATCTCATTTCCACCTCGTTTTACTTTTAAGGAAAGAAGGCGATCTGCTTCTTCTTTACCTATCTCTTTACGTCTTTCTGTTAGATAAAGGATTTTTATCTCGCCTATCCTTTGCAATAGATTTTTTACATAATTAGGAATCGAAGAATCTTCACCAGAAAAAGTCCCTACCTTATTCTTCAAGGGTTGGTTTAGAATTGCTTGAAATTCTTCTTTAAAACTAGATATAAGTTCTGAAATAATGTTTTCTATTTCTTCAAAAGATGCTTTTGAACCAACTCTATTCTCGATTAATGACATAACTTCAGTATTAAAATTTAAAACTGAGGATAAATATTCCATTGGTGGGCGTTCACGTATTTGTCGTGGTAAATATCCTCGAAGTTTGTCGCTGTCAAAAGAACTTAATTCTTCTATTTTTTTACTTAACTTATGGCAGTATAAAAAATTACCATAGATTTCCAAAGCACTAGTTTCATCAATGCTTAAAATAACTCTTTCAGGATCAGAATGTTTTGTTCCAACCTTTCCTGTTCCTCCCAGACTGAGTTTCTTTACGTAACTGAAAGATGATGATGGAGGCATAATAACAAGAGTTACAAATAGACGCAGTGAGGGATCAATACCATCAACTGCATTTTTCATTTGTGGCGATTCTGTCACAATGTCTCGAATCAAAACATCTCTTTCAGCCAGTGTTAAAGAAAAAGTATGAGAAATCTCGATAGGAACTTGAGTCTTCTTATCAAAAAAATCAATCTCCCTACCAATTTTCGGTTTAAGAGTAAGTACTTCACCATTATGTAAACAGTTGAAGAAAGCGTGTATAGCTGAAAGAACACTTGATTTACCAGAGTTGTTCTTGCCAATAAGAACGTTAAACCCACCACAATTAGTTAATTCAGAACTCTCAATGCTCCGAAATCTTTTGATAACCACGCTCTCAAGCTTCATAATGTTCTCTGATTTTAATTGCCTAAATTTTAATATTTAGTGGTTGAAATTTTTAATCAAGAAGCTCAACTTGACAAGCTGCCCTCTTGCAAGTAGAATACAGATTCTTATGCTCAAATTGACTCAGCTTTGAAGTTGAGACTCATTGCAATAGCAATTAGCCCATAAATACTTGCAGCTACACCATAGTCTTTAGATTGTCCCACCAGCAACTTTAAAGCTACACACCTACCAATAAATTAGCAAGCTAACTCTTATTGGATAGGTTTTTACTTCTTATACCTTCAATTGCAGTAAATATATAGACTCCTAATGTATATCTGCCACTTTTAGGTAAATTAGCAGTGAACTATGTGTATAGTAACCTGCTTTAAGTAAATATATAGTATAAGTTTGTATATCTTCCAAGTCATGTCTTCTTAATAGTATTTTTGTATTGTTAATTTTTTGACACACTTGGCAGTTAAAAAATGCTGCTTTCAACGTAAAATCAGGCGATCGCATTCATCGTCTTTTGTCGCGCTAGCACTTCCTGTTCTCTCTACCAGCTTGGCTTACAGCAGTAATTAGCGAGAATTGATACCGTCCACGCCATAAGTATTCGCGATCGCTTAATCTTAAATTGAAGAGTAAAAAACCCAGCTTCTTTATAAAAACCAGGTTTTAAATAATTGAATTTATTTCTGAACAGTACAACAGGGCAATAAAGGCTTATTTACAACTTCTTTAATCTCTACTGAATTTAACAAATCTTCCCAATATTTCTGAACTTCAGGATCGTTCGGACGCTGGCGGCGTAAATTAGCTAAAGTTCTCAGAGCATCTTCCCAAAATCCGGCTGTGGCAAACAAAACTGCCCGATCAAAGTCTGTGTTTGGTTGGTTTAGCTGAAGAGATAGGTTTTCATCTTGCGATCGCACAATTGTACCTTCTACATACGAATCTTTATCGCGGTTATTAGGATCGCAAATCATCGAAAAAGTCCAATTGTACTCTTTACCGATTTGTAGAGATGGCTGATCGACAGGTACATTTACACTAACAATACCATTCTGCCCAACAGGTTTGAAAGTTCCCTTATACAATGGGTCGATGCTATCACCATCCCGTAAAACAAATTCTAGTGCTTGCACTGTTGTCGAGGTTTGAGGAACGTAGAAAAAGAATGTGGGACGCTCTGATGTGGTGCGTTGAGCTTCTTTATCTGTTGGTGTCAAGGGAATAAGATATTGTCCAGCTTGAAAGCAACTTCCTCGTGTTCCAGCCGATCTTACCCTACCAGGTCTACCTGGGACAAAGGCGATACGATTTTTACCGCGTTGAATGTAACTTGTAACATTTCTAATTGCAGAAGTAGCATATCTATCTCCAGGACGTAGCCGCTCTGCTTGCTGAAAATTCAATAAAGCTTTTCTATAGTTTCTCCGTTTGGTTTCGTTATAACCAAGCTGCATATATTGGGTGTAAGCAGATTTTGCTTGTGCTAGTTGGTAAACTGATGTTGCCAAAACCTGAGTAATGCTCACAGGCTCGAAGGGCAGAAATGCTAAAGCAGCAAGCAGATAACTTGCCCAAAATCTATATTTCATGATGTTTATGTTTACTTGTAGTACATTATTTGGTTATATATAATACAATAGCCTAAGCTTTACAGTGGCAAGACTTCATGTGTGCTAATTTCTGTGAAGGCTGAGGTAGCATTCTGAGTTTTTTGACAACAAAATTCCCGACTTTTTGAAGAAGTCGGGAATATGAACCTTTGGATTTTCAGTAGTCTAAAGTTAATAGACTATTAGGTTTTGCCTATTTCTTAATAGACATCTGGTGAAATTTAAAGATGCGTTATCCAGAACCCTTGTAGAGACGCAGCAGTGCTACGTCTCTACATTATTTCCCACTCATATTTTTAATGAGGTACAGCCAATTGTTCATCGGCTACCTGAACATGATCCCCAACAATTTTGCGGAATACATCACCTTCAATTGTTTCCTGTTCTGCTAGTAAATCTACTAAACGCTCCAGAACTACGCGGTTTTCTTCCAACAGTTCTTTAGCCTTAATGTAGGAATTGCTAACAATTTCGCGCACTTGTGAATCAATTTTGGCGGCAATTTCCTCAGAATAGTCTGATTTATTCATCCAGTCGCGTCCTAAAAATACCTCTCCACTCTGATTTTCCAAGGACAATGGGCCTAATTCTGACATCCCGAAGCGTGTCACCATCTGCCGCGCCATGCTTGTAACGTGTTGCAGGTCATTGCTTGCACCTGTGGTCACTTCTGGCTTCCCAAAAACGATTTCCTCGGCAGCGCGACCACCCAAAGTAGCAGTAATCCGGGATTTGAGTTGGGAACGGGAAATTAATCCCTGTTCTTCGTTGGGAGTAAACCAAGTTAATCCCAGTGCTTGTCCGCGTGGAATCAATGTAACTTTCTGCACAGGGTCATGGTCTTTGAGCAATGTGCCTACTAAAGCGTGTCCAACTTCATGATAGGCAATCAAGCGCTTGCTTTTGCTGTCTACTAAGGCGGTACCTTCCATACCTGCAACAACTCGGTCTACAGCAGCATCAATTTCTAAAAGAGTGACAGCTTCTTTGCGTCTTCTAGCAGTGAGAATGGCGGCTTCGTTGAGTAAGTTTGCTAAATCTGCGCCAGTAAAACCAGGAGTGCGGCGAGCGATCGCTTCTAATGATACGCTAGGATCGATTTTCTTATTCCGGGCGTGGACTTGCAAAATTTCCAGTCGCCCTTTGAGATCGGGTGGATCGACCATTACTTGTCTGTCAAAGCGTCCCGGTCTGAGTAACGCTGTATCTAAAACATCTGGGCGGTTAGTGGCGGCAATAATAATGATGCCTGTGTTACCTTCAAACCCATCCATTTCGGTGAGCAGTTGGTTCAAGGTTTGTTCGCGCTCGTCGTTACCGCCACCGATACCAGCGCCCCGTTGTCTACCTACTGCGTCAATTTCATCGATAAATATTAGACAAGGGGCATTCTCTTTGGCTTTCTTGAAGAGGTCGCGCACGCGAGATGCACCCACACCTACGAACATTTCCACAAATTCTGAACCGGAAATACTGAAGAATGGTACACCCGCTTCACCTGCGATCGCTTTTGCTAGTAAAGTTTTACCAGTACCAGGGGGGCCAATTAACAGCACTCCTTTGGGAATCCGTGCGCCTACAGCGGTAAATCTTTCAGGCTGTTTCAGGAAAGTCACAACTTCTTCGAGTTCTTCTTTGGCTTCTTCAACCCCGGCGACATCTTCAAATTTCACTCCAGTTTTTGCCTCCATTTGGAAGCGAGCTTTGGATTTGCCGAAATTCATCGCTTGGCTAGAAGCATTAGTAGAGCGTCGGAGGAACAACAGCATTAAAGCCACCAGTGGCAAAATCCACATCAAGTTGATCAACAGTCCAACAGCAGCTCGACTGTTCGCAGAGGAAACTTCGCCAAAATCAACATTCTTATCTTTGAGAATATTGATTAACTCTGTGTTTTGCGCCAAAAGTCTCACCTGTTGCGGTGGTGTATTCTCCTTTTGTCCCTTGAGATAAACCTTTGCTAGCTGTTCGGTTTCGTCAAGCTCTACTTTCTCGACTTCTCCCGCCTTCACTTTCTTGATCAAGTCACCATAATTTAGGGGGGTGGTTTCTGCTTTTTGTGCCATGACAGGAGTACTTCCGAAAATTCCTGGCAACATAATCAAACTAGCAGCAATTGCACCAACCCAAGCAACGCGCTTTGAAGACTGCCTTTTTATCAATGCTTTTTTTCCCGAATTTGTCATAATAATTACCCTTTGTCTGCTGGCACAAGTTAAGCGCTGGTTTTATGCCTATTCTTCTATCAAAAATTGTAATAACTGGAAATTACACTTTTCTTATCTAGTCTAACTTCCTCACAAAAGCATTCCCAAGTTTCTTCAGGCTATTACATAAAGTTGAGCAAGGGTTATCTAGTATGCAGATGTTAAGACTGGGCATTTGGTACAAGAGGCAGAGGTGCAAAGGGGCAGAGGGGAAAAACAAAAACTTACTGCTCCCCTGCTCTCCAATCCCCAGTAGATATTAATTTGACACATTCCGGCACAAATCGCTAAGATAAACATAGTCATAACGATTCCGCTTTTTAAGAAATCTGACGATAGTAGCTAATTAATAGTTTGTGGGTTAATTATGGTGAAAATTATTGGCATTGGTGGTAGTTTAAGACCCAACTCTTATACCCAGCTTGCTTTACAAGTCGCAGCGCAAAGAGTTGAAGCTGTAGGTGCAGAGGTAGAAATTCTCGATTTACGGCAGTTGCAGCTACCATTTTGCACTGGCGCAAAGGAGTATCTAGAGTATCCAGATGTTCAGCGGTTGCAAGAAACAGTTAGTCAGTCCGATGGGTTAATTTTAGCGACACCTGAGTATCATGGCGGCGTTAGTGGTGTCCTAAAAAATGCTCTGGACTTAATGAGCTTTGACCAACTGTCTGATAAAGTAGCAGGATTTATTAGTGTTTTGGGTGGTCAGTCTAATAGCAACGCTTTAAACGAACTACGGTTAATTACCAGATGGGTGCATTGTTGGTCTATCCCTGAACAAATTGCGATCGGACAAGCTTGGGGTGCATTCAGTCCTGAAGGCAAACTAGTAGATGAAAAGCTCTCTCAAAGATTCGATCAATTTGCTCAGAGTTTAGTTGATAACACTCGCAAGCTGCGGGGCGTAAATTAATTGTAGGGTGGGTCTAGCTTTGCCCACCCTCGTAAACTCAAAACTTAATGATGATGGTGGTGATGATGGCGATCGCCAGCTAATTGGGGATTAATTGCCAAAGGTTGCTCCGACAACAACTCTGCTATATGAGCATCAGCCCATTGCGCCACCATTGCCAAGAATTCTGGGCGATCGTTGACGCAAGTCATTTGCACGTAGTTCGTACCAGGATGCTGTTTTTCTAAAGCATGGATGATATGGTGTACATCCAATAGAGTTTCGTGGTTTTCTGTAGCAAAGCCAATTGGCATAAAGATTACTACTTTCGCACCCAATTGAATCAGGTTATTTGCAGCTTGCTCGGCATTTGGCTGCGTCCAATCAATTAGGGGTGTGTCATGATTCAGCCAACCCACCGAGATTAACGGATAGCGGTTAATCAACTTATCCCGAACTAAATCGTACATTGCTTCACTTTCGGCAATCCCAGAAGTAAAGCCTTTAGCTTTATGGGGACAGCCGTGATTCATTAACACAATACCGATTTGAGAAGGGAGATAAGCTCCGGCTAACTCAGCAATTTTCTCCTCAACCAGATGAGCCATCAAATCGATATAAGCTGGTTCGTTGAAGAAAGAAGGAATGTAACGCTGTGCTTTAACCCAGTGTTCCTCACCATCAGTCAACTCAACGAGAGCATTGTTAACTTGCTCGATCGCAATCCCACTGGTAAAGATAGAATCAACAACCAGTAGTGGGTAAATTAGCAGCTTGTCGAAGCCTTGGTCTTTGATTTCTGCTAAAACTTGATTGGGTAGGAAAGGGGCGCAGAAGTTGAAAGCTTTGAAAACTTGAACCTTATCGCCCCATTTTTCTTGTAAATTCTTTTCAATGCCAGCTCGCTGCTGTTCAAAGATGGCATTGTGTGGGGAGATAAAATCGTGGTGTGTGTGTCCCCACTCATGGCGGTCAAATAGCGCCAAAAGTTTTGCTAGGGGCGGATAAATCCAGGTTGGTACTGGTGCAAATTTTGCTGTCAGTAGATTTAAAGCCTGTTCGTTATAGTTGGCGAAATCTTCGTAGCTTTCGACTTCGCCGTAGCCCATAAGCAGTACGGCTACACGGTCTTTACCTGATAGATGCTCGTGGGTGTGTTGTACTTTTTCCGGCGTGGCAACCACAATTAGTTCCTCAATATAACCAGAGTGCAGAGAGATTTAGAGCTAGGGAATAGTTTGCACATTTTCCCTACTTGTAACTTATTATCCCATCCAGGGGGATAGGATAGGTGGGAAAATCAAGATAATACATCAAAAGACATACAAAACTTACGCACGGATAACGGAAAATCGAACCACAGAGACAAGGCAGCGCGGTCTTCTCCCAAAGGGAGAGGCTAGCGCCAAGGGGGTTTCCCCCATGAGCGACTGCCGCACAGAGAAGCCAGTGCGTTGGGCGGGTTCCCCGACTTGTAGCAACTGGCGTGACACGGAGAAATAAGAATTTGAGAGGTATTTTGCGTAAGTACTGACATATAAAACTTACGTGGGGGATTAAGTATACATTGAACCAATGCGCCATTTGCTATGTTGCTGGAATAGCAAAAATGGTTCAGATACCGAAAAGCTGCGTTTTCAGTGAAATTAATTTGGTGTGCCTTTTTGCCAAATACGTCTATCAAGATTTAAGTCTTCAACAATTCCCAACATCAAGTTGAGAGTTTAAAAATATTCTCTTAAAGGCGCAAAGCTTAACACACTTTAATATTATCTATAAATAGCTCTGTAAATAAAAGTTGCCTTGCCCATTTTCTTGTTGCTTCATCTTCATTAATCAGAAGTTGCTGACAAAGAGCGATCGCTTCATTAATTTGCCCATTCTCTTGATAGCCTTTTATCAGCTTGGTCTTCTGTAGCAACTCGGCTATTGTCACTTCAATCTTTTGAACTTGCTCTACTTCTGAGCCTGCTAATCTCTGTCAATATTTTTTGCTCAAACTGCATATACATTTGAGCTAAGGTAATAAGTCTAGGTATCAAATCGCTTCTTTTTTGCAAAATAATATCAACAGTAAAAAACGCATTTTTAATTTGATTTTTTCTGATCCAAGCTGTTACATAGAGCTATAAAAATAATTGGCATTGAAATAATAAAGCTAATTAAAAAGTAAACCATTTAATTAATTAGATTAATTTAATATTGTTTATAATCAAAAATAATCCTTTTTTGAAATAGTATTATTTCGGGATAGTAAATGAAGCAGCTATAATTTACTCAGTAAAAATAAGGTAATATATAAGAATATTGCTTGATTTTTGAAAAAGCTCTGTACATCGGAAGAGTCAAAAAATCAAAGATAGTGTTAAAGATGAATATAATTATTTGCCCTGGAATTCATGAGCCAGAGTTAACTGAAAGCTTTAGAGTCGGATTGTTAGATTTAGTTTCTCATAGCGCGATACCTGCGGTGAGCTACGCTAACGCACACAATCCCTCAAATATACTGGTTTATCCAGGTAAGGATGTTTTGGTTTTATCAGCATTGCACATCTTCCAGTTTTTGCGCGATTGCTTGACCGGCTCATTAAAATCACCAATTATATTCATTAGCTTTAGTGCTGGCGTAGTCGGGGCAATAGGGGCAGCACATTTGTGGCAACTCTTGGGTGGTCGTGTCAAAGCGTTTATTGCTATAGATGGATGGGGAGTACCACTACAGGGGAATTTCCCTATTCATCGGATGAGTCATGATTATTTCACTCATTGGAGTTCATGTTTGCTAGGTTGTGGGCAAAATAACTTTTATGCAGAGCCAGCAGTGGATCATTTGTCCATTTGGAAATCTCCCCAAACTGTACAAGGCTGCTGGGTAGATTCATCCATTGAGATTATTCCACCCAAAGGTCGTCTGACAGCAGCTGAGTTTTTGCTTATGCTGTTAAAACGCTATGAAGCTAATTAATCCGGACAATGGAGTAAGTACACAGGAGTTAGGAGTGAGGAGTCTGGAATCAGCATTTATTCTTTCCTCTGCCCAATACAACTCTTGGAGAGGCTGCGCCAACGGCTTCTCTTCGAGACGCTGTTCGCGTTCGCTCAGTACAAGTGCCCAATGCCCCATCTACCCAAAAAAAGTATCTAAATGTTTCCAACTGAACCAGCTGCTGTTAATAACGGGTTTGGCGCACTGCTAAAAAACCGTGGTTTTATGCTCCTGTGGATTGGGCAACTGCTGTCCCAGTTAGCAGATAAGGTCTTCTTCGTTTTGCTGATTGCTCTCTTGGAGAACTACCCACCGCTTCCAGGGTTGGCACAAAACTCGATGTACTCAACCTTAATGCTGTCGTTTACAATCCCAGCAATTTTGTTCGGCTCTGCCGGTGGTATCTTTGTTGACCGTTTGCCAAAAAAGCTGATTATGGTCGGCTCAGATGTCGTGCGGGGAATATTAACGCTGTGTCTTCCCTTGTTACCACGACACTTCCTGATTCTGTTAATCCTGACTTTTGCTATTTCCACCGTGACGCAGTTTTTTGCACCAGCTGAACAAGCAGCTATTCCCTTATTGGTGAAGCGAGAGAATTTGTTGGCAGCCAATGCGCTGTTTACCAGCACGATGATGGGAGCTTTAATTGTTGGTTTTGCCATTGGAGAGCCAATTTTGAGTTTGGCGAAAAGCTGGATGGGAGAAGAATACGGTCAAGAGCTTGTGGTTGGTGGATTATACATATTATCGGCTGCGATCATGCAGCCAATTAAGTTTAAAGAACCCAAACAACCAAGGGAACATCGAGCATCAAATCACCCTTGGGCTGAATTCACCGAAAGCCTCCGCTATCTCAAGAAAAACCCTTTGATCTTGAACGCCATGCTGCAACTGACAACCTTATATTGTGTGTTTGCAGCCTTAACAGTGCTGACGATTCGATTAGCTGAGGAGTTTGGTCTTAAAGAAAAACAGTTTGGTTTTTTCTTGGCAGCAGCAGGCGTAGGTATGGTCTTTGGTGCGGCAATTTTAGGTCATTGGGGTGATAAATTGCATCACAAGCCTCTACCTTTAATTGGATTTTTGATGATGGCACTAGTTTTAGGGGTGTTCACTTTTACGCACAACTTGTTGCTGGCGCTAGGACTCTGTGCATTTTTGGGTGTAGGTGCTGCTTTAATTGGTGTCCCCATGCAAACTTTAATTCAACAGCAAACACCACCTACTATGCACGGTAAAGTATTTGGCTTTCAAAATCATGCTGTGAACATCGCTCTGGCATTACCTCTGGCGATTACTGGGCCATTAACTGATGCTCTGGGCTTGCGATTTGTACTAGTAGCAATGAGTATTGTTGTCGTGGTTGTTGGTGTTTGGGCTTGGAAAAATACCCGCAAAGTCTTGCAAGACGTAATTTAACTAATGTAAGCTAATAATCTAGCTTTATATCTAATATAAAAATTAATAAGATTTTGATTGAAGTTTTCAATTAAAATGAAATCTTAACTACAGAATTCAGCATTAACTTTAGCTATAGTCTGAGGTTTGACCGTGCGATCGCTTTCCCCAATTAGTCTCCCACAAACCGAGAATCACAAACAGTCTCGTGTTTCTAGTCCGCCAGTCGTGCCCAAACGTGCATCTGGCGGTTTTGCTCTGCTTGACAGCCTTCATCGCCACGGCGTTGATTATATTTTTGGTTATCCTGGTGGAGCAATTCTCCCAATTTACGACGACCTGTATAAGGTGGTAGCAACTGGTGCTATGAAGCACATTCTCGTGAGACACGAGCAAGGTGCAGCCCACGCTGCTGATGGTTATGCCCGTGCTACAGGCAAAGTAGGAGTATGCTTTGGTACTTCTGGTCCAGGAGCAACTAACTTGGTGACAGGCATCGCCACCGCCTACATGGATTCAATCCCGATGATTGTGGTTACAGGACAGGTAGCACGTCCGTCGATTGGTACAGATGCGTTTCAAGAAACCGATATTTACGGGATCACGCTCCCAATCGTCAAGCACTCTTATGTGGTGCGCGATCCCAAAGATATGGCGCGAATTGTCGCCGAAGCCTTCCACATCGCTAGCACTGGGCGTCCGGGGCCAGTTTTGATAGATGTCCCCAAAGATGTAGCTTTAGAAGAATTTGACTATGTACCTGTAAAACCAGGTTCAGTGAAGTTACGCGGTTATCGTCCCACAGTAAAGGGAAATCCTCGGCAGATTAATGCCGCCATCCAGTTGATTACTGAAAGTCGCCGTCCGCTATTGTATGTGGGTGGTGGTGCGATCGCAGCTGGTGCCCATGAAGAAATCAAACAACTAGCGGAATTATTCGATATCCCTGTCACCACAACCTTAATGGGGATCGGTGCCTTTGACGAACATCATCCCCTAGCTTTGGGAATGTTGGGGATGCACGGCACTGCTTACGCTAACTTCGCTGTTAGTGATTGTGACTTGCTAATTTGCGTCGGCGCTAGATTTGACGATCGCGTTACAGGCAAGTTAGACGAATTCGCCTCCCGCGCCAAAGTAATTCACATCGACATCGATCCGGCAGAAGTCGGCAAAAATCGCGTTCCCGAAGTGCCCATCGTCGGCGATGTGCGGAACGTGTTAGTAGACTTGTTGCGTCGCTGCAAAGAAACAGGGGTAAAGGCTACACCGAATCAAAACCAAGAATGGTTAAATCTAGTTAACCGTTGGCGCGAAGAATATCCTCTCATCGTGCCGCACCATCCCGATAGCATTTCACCCCAAGAAGTAATTGTAGAAGTCAATAGCCAAGCACCCAACGCTTTCTACACCACAGATGTCGGACAACATCAAATGTGGGCAGCACAATTCCTGAAGAATGGCCCAAGGCGCTGGATTTCTAGCGCTGGTTTGGGAACGATGGGTTTTGGCTTACCTGCGGCAATGGGCGCGAAAGTGGCGTTTCCTGATGAAGAAGTCATCTGTATTAGCGGTGATGCTAGTTTCCAAATGTGTTTGCAGGAACTAGGAACACTTGCACAGTATAGAATAAATGTCAAGACAATAATTATCAACAACGGCTGGCAAGGGATGGTGCGCCAGTGGCAGCAAGCCTTTTATGGTGAGCGTTATTCATGCTCAAACATGGAAGTAGGGATGCCAGACGTAGAGTTTTTGGCAAAAGCTTATGGCATTAAAGGCATGGTAGTTAGCGATCGCAGTCAATTAAAAGATGCGATCGCCGAAATGCTAGCACACAATGGCCCAGTAATCTTAAATGTCCACGTCACCAGAGACGAAAACTGCTATCCAATGGTAGCCCCTGGAAAAAGCAACGCTCAAATGGTCGGTTTGCAGAAGCAAGCGCCGAAAGCGGCATCCGAGCCAGTGTATTGTAGCCATTGCAATGCCAAAAATGCTTCTACGCACAACTTCTGTGCTGAGTGTGGGACGAAGCTGTAACGCTTTTTGATAATTCAAGACCAGAGAAGAGATAGTGGGGGCAAGGAGAAGGGGAGAAAGATGCAGAAATATCCCCCTAGTTCCTGCCCCCTTTCCTCTTGCGTAGGTGTCGCTTAATCTTCCAGATTAGGTTGAGGTAAAAAGATATTTCCTAAGTAATTTACTAAATCGCTTTGACTGTTAAAATCCAACAGCGCCTCAGCTAACTCTTCTAGTTGAGTAATCGATTTACATAAATCAAAAAAAAATCTCATTTTAATTAATTGTTATCTGTCTTATCTAAATAGGAATGGGTTGTAGTTTAAGGATGTTTACAGCTAAACTCATATCGAGCAAACCTAAATCATCTGTGGGTTTATATTCCAATACGCTTGGGTTAAGAAGAATAGTAGGTTGGGTTGAGCTTAAGCGTTACCCAACAAAGCCTTGATAATGTTGGGTTTTGTTCCTCAACCCAACCTACTAGCGCGGCGCGGCAAGCTTAATTAATTGGGTTGAGTAATTCTGTTAATCATTGGATTTTGGTTTTAGTGAGTTTTTGAAACCTAACATTTTAAGTATGTCACGCTACTACGCCAGTTTTAGTTTTTAGCCTTAACTGAACCGTATTGGTTTATGTTCTCAATATTTACTTAATATAGTCAAACTTAGTGTACATTGCTAAAATATACACGCATTTATTAACGAAAACTACTTTATCAAACTTAGGTTTTATTAAAAGTTCATAAACTTTTCGCTTTAATTAGTTAAATATGCGAGTTAGAGTTGATTTTATATAAATCAGTTTTGTTAAAAAATTCAGTAACATTCCTCTTTTATTAACAAGTTAAATATTACTAGAATATTAATAGTTGTGCTGGCTTAGTTGATTAAAAAAACGTCAATTATTCCAGGTGTGTCTATTTCTAACTCTCTTTCAGGCAGATTTAGTAGTCTTAAAATAACCGCTCTCTTTCTTTTACAAAAGAGAGTTTAGCTTCCCCTTGATTGAGGGAGGTTAGATTGTTGTTAGCGAATTAATGTACTAAGCATTAATAGTCTATTCATTTAGAAATCGCTGTGTTCAAGTTTTCTTGGGCAACAGCGTCATGATTTCTATTGGAAAATTGCAGCTTTATTTCTAACTGAGAACAAACACAACTTTTTTAAGCTTTGAATATTTATCAACCCATTTTACCAATCTCCATGCAACAATATATTTCTCATTTGCTCATACTGGTATTAGGAACAAGTTCAAATTTCCTCGTTACTCCATGTCAAGCTCAAACTCCAGTAAAAACCAACAGTCAAAATCCTGAGAATGTTACTTCCATATCTTCAAGTTCACCTTCGGCTGCAAAATTAAGTGATTTTGCCAATTCTACTAATAGCAAACCACCTCTTCTTTCTGAGGCAGCTAATAACTCTTCTGCTACTAATGCCAATATAACAGCAAACAAACCTCGTCCACGGGTTCCTATATTCAGCAGAATTTTTCCCAGACCTTCGATGCAGCAATAATTAGCAGCTAAACATTTAGTTTATTTGCTTGGGTTGATAGAATTTTGCATTCATACCTTATGTACATTGTACATAAGGTATGAAAATACTACCCCAGCAAGAGGGATTCTAATTATTCTCTCTTGTTGGGGTGGAACAAATATCATCTGGATAGGCAAATTTTGCATTTGTGTAAGAAGTCTAATATACTTTGACCTCTCTCCTTTTAGAAGAGAGGCTTTGAGTGTTACTCCCTAACGCTTGTAGACAAGGGCTGTTTTTGTTAGGTATATATTGGACTCAACTGAGAACCACTATATATGAGCCATACTCTGATTTGCTTTATGCTTTCAGCTGACAGAGCAGTAAACCAAACCATTGATTTGGATCTGTCCACACATGAAGAGGTAATAAACCTTGTGCGTTTAGTTGCTGTTTAATGGTATTAAGATCAAATTTGCGGGAAATTTCGGTGAGGATAGTCTCACCTAGTGCAAAATTAACCTTAAGATTAAGAGTGCGTAATTCTACAATTTGCGATCGCAAGCTGCGTAAATGCATTTCTATTTGATGCTCGCTTTCATTGTAAAATGCCCGGTGTTCAAACTGGGTGGTGTCAAAGTTACCCTCAAATCGCTGATTTAAATGTTCCAGCATATTGAGGTTAAATGCAGCTGTCACTCCCTGGCTGTCGTTATAAGCTGGTTCCAAAATCTGTTTTGGCTTTCGTAAATCTATCCCCAATAAAAAATACTCACCTACTTGTAGAGCATTGATAATTTGAGAGAAGAACACATCACACTCATCAGGGGTAAGATTACCTAAGCTGCTACCAATAAAACAAATCATCCGAGTGGGTAATTGCGTCGGTAGGAGTTTTGCAAGGGCTAATTCATAGGTTCCCGCTAGTGCATAAACTTGGAGTAAGGGATAATCTTCTAATAACTGCTTGGCACTACTTTCCAACATACCTGCACATACATCAATTGGCAGGTAGTGCAGAGGATAGCCTAGTTGCTGGTAGGCATCTAGTAAAATGCGGGTTTTACTGGAACTACCACTGCCAAGTTCTACCAATTCACAAACGCCAGTTATCTTGGCAATTTCACCAGCATACTGCTGTAAAATCGTTGTTTCTGTACGTGTAAGATAATATTCTGGTAAATCACAGATTTGCTCAAACAGATCGGAACCGCGATCGTCATAAAAGTAACAAGGGGGTAGAGATTTAGGTGTTTGAGTTAATCCCTTCACTACATCACTCCCAGCACTAGGTGCAACTATTTGAGTTGCTCCTATCAAACGCTCTATTTGCAAGCGTTTTTCAACACTCCTTTGAGAAGTAACCTTGCTATTAACAGTTTTAGATATCGACATGAAACCTCCGTTTACTTGGCGTAATAGGTTACTTTGATAGCAAACCTTTACCCCAATCAGTGAAACACATAGCCATAGTTAATAAAATCATGCTTGAGCTATATAGCTCAAGCATTAAAGGTATTTTTCAGCATTTTCCCATTAAAATAGTAGCAGGTAAGCGTCTAATTGCTATGTTCTAGCAGTGATAAAGATTCGATCTAGGCAATATGCCCCAAGTACCAGCTAACAGCATGAATATTCCAACTTCTATTAACACAATTATTGGGCAGCAGCCTTACCAGTTTTTATTCACCATCATCAGTGGTTCCCACTTATATGGCTTTCCCTCAGCCGATTCTGATTATGACTTGCGTGGTGTCCATATTTTACCAGTTCAAGAAGTAGTGGGATTACAGACTAGAAATGAAACTATTGAAGTTTCAGAAGTTCGCGAATCTTTAGAGATTGATTTAGTAACTCATGATGTAAAAAAATTCTTTTTGATGCTGCTTAAAAAGAATGGTTATGTATTAGAACAATTGTATTCTCCTTTAATATTAATAACCTCACCTGAACATGAGGAATTGAAAATTATTGCTAAAAATTGTATTACCCGTCACCATAGCTACCATTATATTGGTTTTGCCGCAACACAATGGAAGCTTTTTGAAAAAGAAAATATGCATCTAATTAAGCCATTACTTTATGTTTACCGAGTTTTATTAACAGGGATTTATCTGATGCAAACAGGAGTAGTTGAGTCTAATTTAATTAAGCTAAATGAGCTTTTTGATTTACCATATATTTCTGATTTGATTGCCCAAAAATTAGCAGGTACAGAAAAGTCTGTTCTGCCAGATATTAATGTAGCTTTTCATCAAAGAGAATATGAACGTCTGCGTAATAAGTTATAAGAGGCATCTCAATCTAGTCCATTACCTGAAACACCTTCAGCTAATGCAGATTTGGATAATTTGTTGATACGCTTGAGAGCAATGATCTATAAATTATAAGCTTTCGTAAAAATGAGGTAAATGAGCTTCTAAAAAATGGAGTTAAGAGTTTTTAACTTTTAACTCCTAACTTTTTTACAACTTCAAATTCACTCTAGTAACTTGTGGGTGGTGTAGTGGCGATGGACTGAATAATCAGGTCATAGTGACCATGTACAGCTTCATCCCAAGTTGAGTAAAAACGTTTTTCACGATCGCAGCTACCTCCAGTGACTAGCGACTCAAAAATTTTGGGCTGTTCAACAGTCCCAATATTTATGCCAGTAAACACAGTTGAAACGCTGATAAAACTATGAATGACAGAGAGGATAACTTGTGTGTTAGCGGTTGTGCGCCAAGCAGCCCATTCCTCAAAATCAACAGCAACAGGTGTGTGTGCTTCTAACTTGTAATAACGAGTCATAATCTCCATTTTGTCACTTAGTCGCGTGTCCACTCCACCCAAAATTCATCAGGCAGAAGCAATTGGAGGGAAATTGCAGAAACTCTAATTACCTCCTCTTGGAATCGCCGACGATAATCAAGCGGTAATTCTCTCCATTTTGGTAAGAGCTTACGCGAGGCACTAGCATTTAGGCGCTCTCGCCCAGCATTGTAAATGGTTTCTCCCAGAGTCATAATTCCGTTTTTGTCAGTTCAAGCCTTTAACTAATTCTCTAAATAGTAACCTTGCTCCTTTGGCTGCAATCCGACTCCTGACAAGCTTCACAGGACGGCCCGCAGCTTTTTCAGTATCTAACTGTTCACCCAAAGTTTTACCAATATCATTTTTGAGCCGCGATCGCTTTGGCTCTATCCTCGTAAAAACCCACTGCCACAGAGACTTGCGACACAAATCTGAACCGCCCACAACTTTGCTTTTACGGCTATCGCCCGACGCTTCCATTGATGGAGCAGCGCCGAGAGCCTTCTGAAATCTTCTCAGTGAAAGGTGGCGTTTAGTGGGCTTTTTTGAATTTCTCCCTTGGCGTATCCGCACCTCTGGCTTACCATCTAGCAAGAATCCCTCAATGGGGTAAATCTGGGAGAGAATGATCGCACTTAGGCGATCGCCAAACCCAAACTTTTTAAAAACTATGCGGTAATGGTCAAACCGAGTATCAGCAAGCAATTGCCGTAACTCTCCCTCAATGACGTGTTCCTCATGCTGAAGGTCACAGATGCGTTTTGCGTGTTCTCGAACAGTGTCAGTGATTCCCAGTCCTACAGTTTGCGAGTAAAGGCGGTCATAACGCGTACTTTTCCGAACTCCAGCAAGCCAGCCCCAAAGCAAAGGGGCTTCACCAGCTTCACCTCGGAGTGACCGCACTAGTGCCACCTCTGGAAACTGCCAAGCTAAATCTTGCCTTGCGCGATTCACGATCGGGGATTGAACGCGGTTTAAGTGAGCGAGTCTAAGCACTAGTTCGCGGATTTTGACAATGGCGCGATCGCGAATTTGAACAAATCGCCGTGGGTCTTGGTGGTAATCGAAGTAGTAACAAGCCAGTGCTAGAGCGTCTGCATCATCATCTTTGTCTGGTAATGCTAGGTGATTAGCTCGATAATTCCTCAGTTCTTTGTGACCTACCAACCGCACTTCTACACCGCTTCGTGCCAAGTGAGTGCCCCAAAGCTTACTGTAGTTACTGCCAGTCGGCTCCAGTAGTGCAATGTCCGCATTGAGCGCGAGTAAATGTTGTATGCCTTTTGCATCAGCGCTCAACTCAAAAAACGGGCATTCGTAATAAAATTGACGTGGATCTTCGGGCTTATCCGTAAGCAGACAAGCCGAAACTGAGGACTTGCTGACATCAAGTCCCAATATTTTAATCATTCAGTTCCTCCTGGGTGGTTTCGTCTTATCCCTGATGCCATGCCTGCGAATCACCCGAAGGCCCAATCAGCCTAATTCACTCTCAAGGCAATACCACAGCGCGAACTGTGGCGACATAGGGAGGAACAGCGCACTCACAGCAGCCGAGCTTAAGAATTTGAGAAAGCCATGCAGCTTGATTCCAAGCAAAAGCCCTAAGCTGCTGTGTATTGTGCTGTACGAGTGCTTTGGACACAACCCGCGACGGTGGCTTGTTTCCACCGTTTCGGCTACTGTGTCAGGTAGCCCGCGCGTGGGAGAGCGCGATCGCAGTTGCGATTCATCAGGCGGTTATATGCTTTCGAGAGTGACGGTAATTGTGTGTAAGTCTTTCATCAGTATTTCTTGAGTGTCTTCTGTGGCATTTTCAACCTTTGAGATAAACTCAATTAATTTATCTAACTGAGCTTTAGCCCTAATTAACTTGTGCCATTCAATGTAGTAATCCCAGCTTGGATCTGGATGTGGAATATTTAAATTTTCTTCATTATTCATAAATTTCATCATCATCAAATTCGTCATCACCAACTAATGAATATGAGTTTTTTGGGTCAATTTCGTTAAGAACATCAACCATTGCTCGACCGCTCAAAACGTCAAAAACTGAGTAGCCACCCTGTCCGATCGCAGTTTCAATTCGCCTCATCTTCAGAGCTTGCTCCAGTTCTGGAGTTCTAAGACGCGGATCGACGTCATCAATGGAATTAATCGGTGGCGGCACTTCATCCCCTTCAATCCATCGCTCATGCTGGCTGTTGTAGAATTCTAGCCAAGCTCTAGCAGATGGTGGTTGTGGTGCAGTTTCAAAAAAATCAGCCAGTTCTTTTGACCTTTGGAACCCTTCAGCATCACATTCCATTGATTCAACCCACCCGTTACTCAGGGCAAAACCACCAAGGGATGCAGTCTCGGCTTGTACTTCAATAACTTCAGCACCAAGGCCTGTGGCAATGAGTTGAGTTATCGCATTTATTTGAATCGGGGAGAGACGCTCTAAATCAATAATCCACAGCGCCACCTCTTCACCATTTGGCCCGGTGGTTCGCTCCAGGGGGAACGGGTCGCGCATGGGTGTCTTGCCATCTGGGAATAAATCTAAAATTAGCTCGTAAGGATTGCCGGGTTTGAGTTTTACCCAAGTGTCATGTTTGGTCATAAGGTTTTGCGTTCTCAGTTAAAAATCTGCCGGGTCGCTGCTTGTGGGACTCCCAGGATTAAAAGGGATATCGTCCACTAAGTCCTGCTCTTTCTCTTCATTCATTTGAGCTTTCAGAAGTTCAACCTGTTTACTTAACTCCGCATACTCTGCCTTGAGAGCTACTAATTGTTTCCTCCGGACTGCAATTTCTTTATCAATTTGGTTCTGTATATGCTCGTCATGAATTTGGCGCTCAACACTTTCTATAAGATTCTGTGTCGCAATTTCTTGGTCTTCATACTCGTCAGCTAGTGCGGTTTTCTCTAATCTGCACGAATTGTAATCGCCAAGATTTAGAACTCTTTGGTAAGTGATGGTTGTTACTTTCATTTGCTCAAAATGTGCTATTTTTTACGAGTTAACGTTTGAAGTGTTGAATTTGATTTTGAACGGCGATCGCGTCTGTGTTGGCGCGATCGCAATTGATTCACCCCAGAGCAAGAGCAAGCTGTTTGCCAATGGCGTCAGCCTCTTCTTCCTCCCTGGCTAGGGTGTTAACAATTTGCTGTAAAAACTTCAGTCGCTGGTATAGATCAAGTTTTTCGCAGTATTCAATGGCATCTGGATCTAATTCCCAGAACATCTCCCAGTCGGCTATTTCCAAAAGACTATCAGACGGATGCATTAAGCTTTGAATCAAAAAATCGGACAGATGAAGCAAAGACCCTCTGTTAAGTTGAGCAATGATTTTCTCGTTGTCCATGAACTATCCTCCGAACTGTTTTCTTAACCGCTCCAGCAGCGCTGCGCCCTCGCCATAGCGCTTGCCGGTGAAGCCAAGGACTTCTGTCACGATCGCACTATCACTTTTTCCCTCCCCCAGGCGTTGAATTAACCGCCAAAGTACCCGGTCGTTGTCAGAAAAATTTTCCTCTAAATCCGCCTCCAGACCGGGTTTGAGGTCATTTTCAGGTGGTTTTTCCGGCGCGATCGCGTTTTGCTGGAATGGTTGGACTATGGTCGAACCACCGCGCAGCGCTGCGGCTTTCATCTCCCTGTATGGAGGGAGTTTGAGCGGCTGATCGTCAAGTAAACAGTGTGACTGGTCGGCTTTTAACCAGTTAATAAGCGCTTCATTTTTCAGGGATTTGGCGTGGGTTATCGCCTTTTTACCAAGGCGAATACGGTAGAAAGCATCAGCTAAATCGCTCTTACCGTCTCGTCTAGTCCCCAGGCGGCTACTCGGTCGTATTGGCTGAGAAGAACAGCAAAACGTCGGGCTTTGCGTCCCCTTCTGGCGTGACGTTCTAGCCATTCGCCTGAGCTTGACACTTTTGATACGAGTTCGGGGTACTCTTCCGCGATCATGACTCGTTCAGTTCCAGCCAAAGCATCATCGCCGCGTTCGTTTCTTAGCTTTAGCTGGTTGCTCAAATCGTCTAGATCCTCAGCCATACCGCGCTCAATTGCGGCCCAGTTTTCGCCTTTACCAATTACCTCAAGCCCTTGCCAGTCGGTCGGTGTACCTTCACACTCGTAGACGCGAACCCGTCCGCCCACTGTGTAGGCGAGGTATTGTGCTAGGGTGCTTTTCCCGGTTCCCATTTCGCCGATAATCATTACCTGTTTACCCTCAATGGCGGCGATGATATCGGTGATGATTTCCAGTGGTTCCTCAACTACCGCAGCGCTTGCTTCAATGACTTGGGACATGGGAACCCCGGCGTAGGGCAAGGCATCGTAGACTTTCAGGAGTTTTTTGACAGCGTTTTCGGTCGCTTGACAAATGTTGATACCCAATTTCAAAGTAGCTGTGACACCGTAAAGGCTAAACAGTCCGAGGGAAAAGACTACACGACCTAGACCCCATGCACAATAACGCATTAACGTTTTAGCGTTGGGCAAGTGCATCTCTACCCAGGTGTGGGCATTGGCAGTTCTGGGCGGCGCTGCAACTTTGATATCTATTAGATCATTTGCCATACTGCACCTCTATTTTCAAGTAAAAGGGGTGCTGAGTTTGCTGTTTGCAAAGTGCAATGATGCCGATTATCAGGGCTGAAGTGGTGAGAATGAGAATAAAAATTTGGTTCATTCTTTAGTCCCCCCTGCTCCCTGCTCCCTCTCTCGAATTGCCTTCCAGGTTTCAGGGTAGATTTTACGATCCATCCGCCGAATAGAAACTTGAACTTCTGGTGGTTCCAGTTTCAGCCCTTCCTTAATTGCGATCGCAGCTTCTAACCACGGACTACACTCTTGAGTCATAAGTCACCTCAATTTCAGGGATTTCAGGCACTGCAATTACTGGTGGATCGATTTCAGAAGTTAGGTAAGCAAGCGCTGTAAAGGCATCACCCACGGTCAAGTCTGGGTAATATCCTTTTTCTATCAAAGCTTGGTAGTCTGGATGAAGGTAAATTTCACTAATTAGCAGTGAGGCTTCAGCTACTAGTTCAGAGAGTGTTTTCATTAGCCGATCCTCTTGTACATAAAGGTGTTGGTCGATGAACCAACGCGTGCTACCAGTTCATCTTCTGGAGTGTCGGCGATGATTTCAGCCCAGCCAGTTTTGTCATTATTGCGGATGTTATTTTCTGCAACAGCGCCCAGACCGGGGCGAGACTTTTCAAATTCCTCAACTACTTTTTGTTCTTTGGGTGTTAACGGTTGGTTGTTCATGGTAAATTTTGCTTAGGTAGTGGATAATTCAATCGTTTTTTAACAAGCTCTAGCGGAAACTAGGGCTTGTTTTGATTTGGATGGTTGGATAAGGAAACTCGAAAACAGCGACCGCCACCGACCATCATCACTTCACGATCTGCAAGGCGTACAGCTTTGCTACGGCTGACTTTCATCATCGGAAATGAACCGTCTGGTGAAAGGCTGAACATTTCGTAATTCTTCAGGGAATCCCATTCAACTGCTGTTCTGTCAGCTAGTCCTGAATACTCAACTTGATTCATGTCTGCGGCCGAGGCAGCGCTAGGTAAAGATGGCAAGTGTCGCCTTGCTCTTTCTCGCTTCGGCTTTAACTCGGTTTTATCTTCGGTCTTTGGTGGTGCTTTAGTGCCATTACTAACGGCTTCTAGTGCTTCCATAGTCGTTGCATACTAGGGTCATAGTGGGTCTTAAGTGCCTGCATACTGGGGTTATAGTCACGCTTAAGTGGCACTTAAATAGGTCTTAAGTGGCACTTGAATAGGTGTATACAGGTGTTTAACTACTGCGATCGCAGTCCAGTTATTTTGGTAAAAAGCTTGTTATCACTGGGTTTTAGCGTTTTTTAGTCTGGGTTTACCTCCGTTATTCTTGGGTTTTAGTCAGTTTTAGGGTGTTTCCGCATCGGGCACGCTTGGCAATGGTGCGGGTGCTTGCTCCATACTTGCCACGCAAAGGTTTAGGCGTGGGGGAGCGAGATCACAGAAGCTTTACATCGGAGTGAGACACTAAAAAAAGACCAGTCAAATAACGCACTTTTCCCAAGCCAGTTAGATTGGCTGGTCTTTTGTTGTCTATATAAGGCTCATTATGGAGCTTCTTTCTTGCATCTGTCAAATAGAAGCTCCATAATGAAACATGAGCGGGTAAGATGAACGCAAAAAGCAAACGACTAAAAGAGGAGAGTGATTCCCCATTGGACGCTCTAAGGATAGAACGAACCGATTTAAACCAAGATCAACTCGCAATGCGCTGCGATATTCCCAGATCCACTTACCGAAGATGGATCTCAGGTAAGACTGAAGCGCGACTCACCGTATCTCAATTTAAAAAGTTATGCCGTGAGTTAAAAATTGACCGAGTTGAGGATTTACCCGATCATTTTGAACCTCCCAAGCGGTAAAGTCACTAAAACCTAAAAAAAACAAAAAGCCACCCAGATTTAGAAGGTCGGTGGTGGCTTTCTGATATCAAACTAATAGTATTATGCCAGAAAATAGCATACAAAATCAAGCTTCTTATCCACAGCCCAAAGTTGTCTCTATCTCTAAGAATGCTGAGAAGAGAGAACCAATTAAATACAATAAACCCCATTGCATTATCCCAATAGCGGATATGACATGGGTGTTAAATCAAGCTAAAAGCATACAAAAATTGTGGAATGAATGTTGGCAATCAGACCCCTTTGGTAGTCGATGGGTCAAGCTAACAACCACATTAAAATCATCAGCATTTAGATTAGCTAGACGTGCATTATCCGCCGCAGGTCTGTTTGAATTCAAGCGTGAAACTTCCACAAATGACTCACGTAAAACTGAGTCATGGTCAGTCATCAATTTGCACGGTGCTAGGCGAATAAAAGACTTTTGGAACTCTGAATCAATAGCCGCCACAGATTCAGAGATATCCGCCACAGATTCAACGATATCCGCTACACATTCAACGATATCCGCCACAGATTCAGCGATATCCGCCGCAGCTGTGGCGGATATCTCTACTGAAACCATTGTAAACACTGGGGTTCCAGAAGCCCTCAGTAACTCTTCATTATCTTCTCAGGAACTTCTCAAAGAAGAAGTTCCTGAAGAAGTTACACAAGAAACCACGATGAACGAACTCTCTCAAAGAGTTCGTTCTCGTGGCACAAAAATCGCGGACAAATTAGCAGCTGCTATGGAGCGCTGTATGAAATTGTCCGCAGGAGAAGAACCCGAACAGTCTTTTAGGGAATTATTTATTACGAGGTACAAATGGAAAATTGATGAGGAGAGATTTAAACAACTACTTCAACTCACCAAGTCATGTACACTTTCGTTCTTTGAAAAATTCAAATACGTATACAAGAATGACGGAATGAGCGCTCCTAGAACATTTGATAAAGCTATAAGCCTTGTAATAAAAAATGCTTCAAGCATCAATGAAGCAGTGAATTTACAACTAGCAGCTTTCAATTATCAACCCACTTGATTGTTGATACAAAAAAAGGCCGCTGTCACGGCCATGAATTTATTACTTCAAAAACATTATGAAACATAATTCTGATGTGCCTGGGCAATTAGCATTATTCGCTATTGCACCAACATTTGAAAAAAGCACTACCATTCACGATCCTTACTGGAATGAACTGGAAACTGCGCCCCAACACGAGGAACCAGAAACCAGATGGAATCCTGCTGACTTTGGAGAAGTGCCCCATAAGGTAAGTGACAACGGACAACTGACAATTTTCTTTGATGACAGCGACGAACCACCAGACCCAGACGATTATCAAAATCTGGATGATTACGAGCAAGCCTGGGCGGAGTGGAGAACACGTGTTGGGGCGCAAGTTACCACAAGCACTATTACAACCACAGTAGAATCTCGTGTTGGGGCGCAGGTATCACACGTTACTCAAAAAGTTGCGCCCCAACACGATACCCACTGGGTAGAAAAGTACTGGGTAGAAAGGTCTGGTAATAAATATTGGTACTACCGCTACTGCTGGATGGTATCTAGGAAGAAGAATCGTATCTACCTCGGAAGTGTAGACAGTAACCTAGCAAGACACAAAAAAGCAGATGTGGAAACTGCGATCGCAGATGGTAAATTACCAATTGAGATTGAGCAGTTAATCCGAGGCTGGAAACATGAGCCGTCCACCATGCCCAAGATGCCATCAAGAAACACTAATTTTTAAAAACGGTAGCTATCGATTGTCTGACCAGACAGTAGTGCAAAGGTGGTTTTGTCAGCGATGCCGCAAAGGCTTTACTCCTGCAACAGTTCAGGAGATTGCCGCAGCAGTTCTTGAAGCTTCCGCAGCTCGTCCCAGGTGCGAGATGTAATGTCTGGTTTTGCAAAAAGCTGTGTAGAGCGGTAATTCTTGGTTCTCCAAGCGATGTAGCTGTCAATTATGAGGAGGAAATCCCCTATCAGCACGGGGATTTTTTCAGACTCATTGATTAACAGTTTGGAGTCAACAGCCCTAGCGTAAGTCAAAATGTCATCTTTGAGCGCTACGGGGACGCGAATTGTGGTTGTCTTGCCACCGTTCCATCCAGGCTGCCAAGTTGTAGATTTCCGTCCACCTTTGCTCATGTTTATCGCATCTATTGCGTGTTACAAGGCAATATTACAGGAAATGGGGAGTTACGAGTTAGGAGTTATCACTAAAAATCCACATCCCGGCGTTGTAGATATCTATACCTAGCCCGGATGTCTACGCTTAGATAGATCCCGCCCACTCCAAGGATACAAAATCTGAACTTCTTCTCTGTTGTATTGTAAAACCTGTTCAAGTTCCTCAAACGTCCATTTGCTGTAATGGACAATTTTTTCCCCAAACCAATCCAGGGATACTCCGTTAAAAGCATCATTAACTACTCGCTCTAAACCTGCTTCAGATAGAGCAATTAATAAGATAATAGCTTTGACATTTTTCTGTTTAAGTGCCTCATAAGCAAGCAGCTTGTTGAAATCCCTAACACTAATAGTTTTAGCTATAGATGCTCCACTTTTAGTGCCTTCGCGAGGTACAGTCACCTCCACTTGTGAACCTGTGAAACCATCTTGCTGCAATAGTTCTAAACGTTTTGACCCTCGTTTTGTGAACGTGCCAAACCATTGCTTTGAGTAACCCAAAGCAAGTCCCACTCCTGTTGCACTAAATCGCTTCTCAAAAGTGTAGTTTTGGAGCTTATAAGCATCTACTGGAATTCTGCCAAACCATATAGTTGTCTCAATAGCTCGAATGAGATCGCTCATGGTGGAACAACCTGACTAAGTATATTTAATTAACTATAAGTCTACTAAGCGTATAGGCAACAAAAATGCATTAACGGGACAATCCCTGTTCCCCAATGCCGAATGCCCAATAAAAAGCGATCGTACTTTATCCGATTAGTGCGATCGCTTGCTTGTTATCTTTGAAATTTTAGATTTTCAGTTTATCTCAACTCTGGGTAAACCCGATCGACCTCCTCCCATGCCTGATTCGCCAAAAATTCGAGCGCCATAGCTAAATAGACTGGATGGTCATATTCACCACCTTGTAAGCGCTCGAAGAAGATTTCAATTTGGAGGAATAGGAGATTGGGGTTCATAGAGTTGCGATCGCCTGTCTAACCTCGTCATCACTCACCTCGATGTACCGGCTTAAAACCTTCAAATCAGTGTGACCAGTAGCTTTTTTAATAGTTGCCAAGCTAACACCCCGCCTTGCCAGCCTCGTAATAAAGCTCCGGCGGGTGGAATGAGTCGATATTCCCTTGGCTGACAAACCCGCTCTCTCTACAGCTGTGCGTAAAATTTGGTCAGCCCCCCTCAACCCCATCGGTTCGTCTCCATCCCTCGACGGGAATAACCAAGCTGAACCCGGTTCTGGCTTATATGCTGCTAGCAACTCAGCCAAAGTATCGTGAACCGGCACTTGGCGCGTCTGTCGCTTCCCGTTGGGTGTTGCCTTGCGAGTCCTGGCGCGAAAGTTGATATACTCGCTGGGTGTACCATCAAGGTTATACACATCCAGCAATTGCAACTTCACCAACGCCCCCCAACGTTCCCCGGTGTACCAAGCTAGATCCAAAAGCAGTTTATATTTTTGAGAGCGGATCTGCTTACGAATTTTGGAATAGTCCGCGTCGGTCAAAACAGCGGCTTGTCCATTTCGATTATTTTTCATTTTATTTCTAACTTCTGTCTGTTCCGGTTTAGCCAGTACCAATGGTTAAACCGGAATATTCCTAACTTTATAGTTGAGAAATATTCGACTCAATCCTATTAGCAGCAAGCATCACACGTCCTCGGTGAATGTGCTTGTTTTACATAAAAGTGGAACATTTACATTATTTTTATCTGTGAATAAAACAAGTAAATAACTATTTAAAAATTTCTGAATATGACAGTTATCAACATTGCTACACAGATTCCATCTCAGATCACAACATTGGAGCAACTGCACGCATGGACGGGGATGGCATTATTTAGGATTAATGCGGATACCACTGCGATAGAAGGCGCGGGCTATACCGAGCGGGTTGCTCAATGCGGGAATTTTTACGTAGCTGCTGACAGCAAAACAAGGCTGATCACAAGAACATCGCTGGAAGTGTCACCCGATTATCTGAGCGCGACAGGCAAACCTTGGATGTTTGTTCAACCACTATCAAACACTGCATTGCCTTCCAGCTTTAGCTCTAACTAATAAGGCAGCAAACCTATGTCAACCAATCCGCGCCAATTTAGTAGCCTTGACAACGGCGATCGCGGGATGGGTGAATCGCTTACAAATCGTCCTGCTACAGGAGCGCCTGTAGGCGATCCAATAGATTTCGACGCACTAAAAAGGCAGGTATCTAATGAACGCAGACAACCTGGGTATCAATGGAAAGAAACATCTGGTGAAGCAACACTAGAACGCCAAAGGCAAATCGACCTAGCAATTGCAAGAAAGCAAGAATACGCGCAAGAGCAAGCAGCAAGGGAAATACAGACTGCGAGAGAACAAGCATCCAGACAGGAATTGCAAAATAGGATTCGTAACAATGAGCCAGCAGACTCAGAAGTAGCTACGCCGCGGGGGGAATCACCACTCGCACAACAACAGCGCTCTACACCCGAACGTCAGCCATTGCCCAGCACTGGTAGAACACCACCAACGCTGAACGGTACAGCTGCAAGAGCTAACCCATTAATAGAACCCACGGCAACACCAGCCCCCGCAGCACTCAAAGAAGCGATCGCCGCAACTGCGGGAAATGCGATTAGTGCCTTGCCAAGGGCATTACCACAAGCGGCTGGGAGACTTGTTATACCCGGTGTAGGGGCTGCATTATCGATTGGTACGCGCCTTGTAGTGGGACAATCTGTTACCCAAGCTGTAACTAGCACTGGTGCTGGATTAATTGGTACTGGAATTGGTGCGATCGTCGGCACTGCGATTGGAGGTCCCATCGGTGGCGTTGTCGGCGGAATGATTGGTGGTACTGCGGCGTCACTTTTTTCCGATTGGTTATTTGCTCAAAACTTACCGACGGCTGTAAATCACCTTGAAACATTTACACCTAACTACCCGGCCTTCATTGGTGGACAAGAGCCGGGAGCAGCGTATCAAGTAACCTACACATACAAAATCCTTTACGATGGTCAGACGCAGCCGACAACGTTTAATGAATCATCTGTAATGTTCGGCCCCGTATCCGCTCCAGTGCTGTACAAGAGCGACACTGGTATGGGTGCTTTATTCCACGCATTCGATTATGTAGGCAACCCCAAGGAATATCAAACATCACGCGGCGGTAGTGGTACGCCAATAAGTGTAAGTGTTCAATCGGTAACGTATTTATATGGCGGACGCGGTCAAGAGTCACCCGTAATACTGCAAAATCCGACACCGCCGCCAGATAATTCGCCATACCGCTATGATTCATCCCCTGTCGGTAACGATAACGTCATACCGTCCGGCATCCCTGGGGCAGGTAAAAATAACGGCGAAGCCCGGTCTATCGCCCCATCAATGCCATCGAATAACACGCCCAATGGTGCGCGTGGTTTTGTTGGACATGGCGGACTTGCACCGTCTTACTTGCCAAATCCCGAACACCAACCGTCAAACCTTGGCGGTATGTTACCAGCGGTGAAAAACGCACCGCAGCCATTACCGTTCGCCGAACCGGAAGATATACCAGTGCCGCGCGCGCCAACATCAGAAGGCACGGCTACGACAACAGCGACGAATCCATCTACATTCGCATATCCCACCTACGTACCACAAGTCGCGCAGCCCATACCTATAAGTGACGCATTGTCACCCGTACCGGCAAAAACTCAACCAATACCAAAAACACCCGAACAGATAGCGACCGATAAAACCAATGAAACTATAGAACAACAAAAGAAAGACTTCGACGATCAAATTAAGCGCTTGACGGCAATTGCTACAGGATTAGCAGCGCTGACACCCGCGATACAGGGCATACCAGACGCTATAGCAAATTCCCCAACCGTTCAAGCAGCGAATAGAGAAACTACCCAAGGTGCAGTTTGTGAAATTGCTCAACCTGGCGGATGTTTGGGCAATGCCTTAGAAAATTCTGCAAACAATATCAACCAAAATAACAATCAAAATACAGCTAACCTTCTAGACAAAATTAATGCTGGTGCAAACGCTGCACAATTGGCACTTCTAGAATTAATCAATACAAAGCTGGGTGATTTACTCCCTGGTGGATTATCGGGTACTTTCTCTAGATTGTGGCAAACACTGCAAGTAGATAGAATCCTCAACATTCTAATTCTAATCACTACTTTTCATAATGCTTTAATGCTTTCCAACAACCTAGCCCAAACTCTATTTGCTGCCATTGATAATATTTCCCAAGCAGTAGGTTTTAAGTGGAAAAATGAAAAAGGTGAAGAATCCGGTTTTGGTAGCATCGTTTCCGAATGGACTGCTGACTTTTTTAAATTAGTGTTCGGCGAAGAAAACTATACAGAATTAGTGGCTAATTATAAAAAAGCTAATCGAATATATCAAGCGACTGCAAATATATTCAATGCACTGCAATCAATTGGGTATTCAATTCTTAGTGCATTGGAAGTTGTCGGTAGCTATGTAGCTTTAATCGGAAATGCTCTCCGTAAATGGGGCGAAGTTGGGGAAACCGCTTACAAGTGGTTCAATCCACAGCCCAATTTTCACAATAAGTTTTTCACCACATTAGAAGGGGCTACTAACGTTGTCTCTCAAATAGATCAAGTAGCTTCTGAGGTCGTCTCTGTAGAGCAAAATGTTGCTCAAATTGGAGAATTGAAAAATGAACTAGGCAAATCAATAGGTGAAGAGCACGGCTCCAAACAAGGCGTACAACCACCAGAAGCAACAAAGGTTAAAGCGGCGTTTGATGCTTCCAAAATAGTTAGTGCTATTGGGATCGAGCTTGATGATACAGATTTTGAAGCTGATGAGGGAGACTGATAAATAATGCCATTACCAGATAATTTTGACGAATGGGAACACTTACAAGACACTGTAAGACTCTGGCATAACAAAGCAGTAAATCAATATTTTAAAAATACTGAATCCGATAGTTTAGACACTCCTAAGAAATCTTTAAAAGTTGCTTGCACCATGAAGGATTCTGATACTTCAACGATGACGTTAATGAGGCTATGGCTGTTTGAAGTAACAGCAGGAAGGTTGCAAAGCGTGCAGCGACCTGTGTATGGTATTCCTTGGTTTGATGTGCAATCAGAAAGGACTTTCAAACCTCAAGTAAAACTTTATTTTTTAGAGCCGTACAATTTTGAGATTCACAGTAACGAATCAACACCTCAGCTAGAAGGTGAAATTACTTTTAGATTAATGCATGAATCTAGTGAAACTATCAGCAGAAGTGATGCTGAAAGACTTGCTAGACAAATTAAAAGTATCTTTGCTACTCCCCCATTTATCTGGCATAAAGGACATTTTAAATGCACTTATACCGATAAAGAACGTGGCTACGAATTAAAACTTTTAGTTCC
>NZ_JBALDU010000005.1:0-8679 GCF_036917235.1 Nostoc sp. | reverse complement strand
CTAAATTAACCAATCTGACGCAGCTTATCCTCTATAACAACCAAATAACCCAGATTCCAGAGGCGATCGCTAAATTAACCAATCTGACGCAGCTTCACCTCAGTTACAACAAAATAACCCAGATTCCAGAGGCGATCGCTAAATTAACCAATCTGACGCAGCTTCACCTCAGTTACAACAAAATAACCCAGATTCCAGAGGCGATCGCTAAATTAACCAATCTGACGCAGCTTGACCTCAGTGACAACCAAATAACCCAGATTCCAGAGGCGATCGCTAAATTAACCAATCTGACGCAGCTTCACCTCAGTGACAACCAAATAACCCAGATTCCAGAGGCGATTGCTAATTTAACCAATCTGACGGAGCTTTACCTCTTTGACAATCAAATAACCCAGATTCCAGAGGTGATCGCTAAATTAACCAATCTGACGCAGCTTCACCTCAGTGATAACCAAATAACCCAGATTCCAGAGGCGATCGCTAAATTAACCAATCTGACGCAGCTTCACCTCACTCGCAACAAAATAACCCAGATTCCAGAGGCGATCGCTAAATTAACCAATCTGACGCAGCTTGACCTCAGTTACAACCAAATAACCCAGATTCCAGAGGCGATCGCTAATTTAACTAATCTGACGCAGCTTGACCTTCATAACAACAAAATAACCCAGATTCCAGAGGCGATCGAAAGTTTGCTGGAATTGGAAACACTAGATTTACGGGGAAATCCGCTTCCTATTTCACCAGAGATTTTAGGATCTTCTGATAATGTTGGTTCAGTTAAAGACATTTTCAATTACTTACGATTACTCCGTAGCGGTGAAGTGCGTCCACTCAACGAAGCCAAACTCTTACTCATCGGACAAGGTAGCGTCGGCAAAACATCCCTGATCGAGCGACTAATCCGCGATAAATATGATACAAATCAACCCCAAACCGACGGACTCAATGTGGAAACTTGGAACGTGCAGGTCAATAGCAAAGACATCCGCCTGAATGTTTGGGACTTTGGCGGACAGGAAATTTATCATGCCACCCATCAGTTTTTTCTGACTAAGCGCAGCCTCTATCTCCTCGTTTGTAATTGTCGCACCAGCGAAGAAGAAAACCGCATCGAATATTGGCTGAAACTAATCGAAAGCTTCGGCGGAAAGTCCCCCGTGATTATCGTTGGCAACAAAAAAGACGAACAACCCCTCGACATCAACCGCAAGGCATTACGCGAAAAATATCCTAACATCCAAGCGATTATCGAAACCTCCTGCCAAGACAATATCGGCATTGATAAACTTCGCACCGCCATTTTGCAGCAAGTCGCCAAACTCAAAGAAGTCTACGACCTTCTACCCTTGACATGGTTTGAGGTTAAACAAAAACTCGAATCCATGACTGAAGACTTCATCACCTACAACCGCTACCTCAACATCTGCCACGAAAACAAAATTCCCGAAGAACAAAACCAAGAGCAACTAATCGACTTGCTGCATCGACTCGGCTTAGTTCTCAACTTCCGCGATCATCCCATCCTTAAAGATACCAACGTTCTCAAACCCAACTGGGTGACAGAAGGCATTTACGCGCTCTTGAGCGATGAAAACCTTAAAACTAAAACCAAAGGCATTTTCACCCCTGCCGATCTCACCCGCATCCTCAATCCAGAGCGATACCCCACCGAGCGTCACAAATATCTGATCGGGCTGATGAAAGAATTTGAGCTTTGCTTTGCACTAGAATGTGAGGCACCACAATTTTTGATTGCAGGACTTCTGCCTAAAGACCAACCAGACAAAACAAAACTCCAAGGCGAAACCCTCGAATTTCAATACCATTACAAAGTTCTCCCCGAAAGCATCATCTCCCGCTTCATCGTCAAAACCCACGAAAAAATTCATAACCAAATCTATTGGCGCAGTGGCGTAATGCTGCAATATCAACAATACAACGAAATCTACAACATCGCTCGGATCAAAGCCGATCCCGAAGACAAAAAAATCTTCATCACCATTAGCAGACGTAAAGAAACCCGCCGCTCATTTCTTGGCATTCTCCGCGATGTATTCCAAAAAATCCACAAAAGTCTTCCCAATCTCGAAATCACCGAATGGGTTCCCGTCCCCAGTCACCCCAATCATCCGCCCCTTGATTACCAAGAACTTCTCGGACTTGAGGCAATGGGTGAAAGCACAATTACCATCGGCAAACTAAAATTAAAACTCGATTTGCGTCAACTTTTAGATGGCTATGAAGACATTGGAATACGTCAAAGAAAGTTAAAAGGCGATGAATTTATTGATATAGAAAGAGATGACTTACCTCTTACAGTTAATTTCAACGTTAGTGATCGCCGTTCTAAAACCATTAACCAACATGGAGAAGGCGATAATTTTGCTGGCGATCGGGTCAAAGGCAATAAAACAGGATGAAGTTACTCAACTTTGAATTAGCGTTTATTAATCGCAACAAACTGTGGAACTGCAAGCCTTACCAGCCCATCAACTCCTTAAACTCCATTACAAACCCCAAAAAACTATGTCTAACACCATCAATCAATTCGGCAAAGGCGATAACGTTGCAGGTGATAAAATCCAAAATGACTTCAAAGACGCAAACATCGGCAACTTTGCCAACGAAGTCAAAGACAACGCCAGACAGCAAGCCTCTAATTTCAACCAAACAAGCGGCGCAAACATCAGCGAAATTCTGCAACTGATCGGCAACCTGCGCCAAACTGCCGCCCAATTCCCTCCAAAAGACCGCGACAACATCATCATTGATATTGATGATGTAGAAGCAGAAATTCAAAAGCCAGAAAAAGAACGCAATTTACCCAAACTCAAAGAGCGTCTAGTAGCTTTACTAACTGCTGCTACTTTAGTCGCTGCCCCGATCGCAGGTATGACAGACTTTGCAAATAATGTTATGGAAATAGGGAACAAAGTAAATATCGAACTACCGCTTCCCTTTGGTAAATAGACTTTTCTAACTCCAGGGGCGATGCAACCTATTTTAGATTAACAATGAAGCGACGGGGGAAACAAGAATCTAGTTCCCTCCCCAATACATACCTACCGTGTACACACAAGTTGAATTACCCCCCTTAATCCCCCCTTGTAAAGGGGGAAAACCAGAAAATCCAGTTCCCTCCCCTTTACAAGGGGAGGGTTAGGGTGGGGTAAAACCTGAATTTCCCACCAACCACTTTGAGTTTTTGCATACATGGAGATCGCACATTTATCTGTTAACAAAGCCTAAAAGTGCTTTGATAGTTTTTCCACAGGATGATTAAGATATAGGTATTTGACCTGACAGGTGTCGATACTCATGGTGCAAGACCAGATTTTGCTGAATGATTGGCATGTAATAGCGCGATCGCAAGACCTCCAACCTGGAACAGTTTTGCACAAGCGCTTATTAGGCTCAAATATAGTGCTTTGGCATAATGGCGACAAAGTTTTAGCTTGGCAAGACGTTTGCCCTCATCGTGGTGCTCGTCTTTCTCTAGGATATGTCAACAAAGAGACTCTTGTTTGTCCTTACCACGGTTTAGCTTTTAATAGCGAGGGAAAATGTGTACTAGTTCCGGCTAGTCCCGAACAATCGCCCCCCGCCCAAGCTTGTGTTAAAAGTTACCAAGTTCAAGAGCGTTACGATCTACTCTGGGTTTGTTTAGGGACACCAAAACAAGACATAGCTCCGTTTTCTGAGTGGTACAATCCGGTCTATCAGAAGATTTTCTGTGGCCCTTACTACTATCACTCTAGCCCTCTGCGGGTGCTGGAAAATTTCATCGATCCGGCACACTTCCCAATTTTGCATTCGGGATTATTTGCCCACGCCAGTCATCCTGAGTTGACGCACTATGAATTAGAGTCTCTTCCAGATGGGATTAGTTTCAAATGTGGTTTGTGGGAACTAGATTTTAATTCCGGTAATCCTCTGTCAGCACCACTGATTTTCAACACTTACGATTACCGCATTTTCCGTCCGCTAGTGGCATATTTTAAACTTGGGCCTGGAGATCATCGTTTAAATATCTTCTATACAATTACGCCAATCGAGGAAGATGAGTGCGTGGCGCAATATTGGTTAATGGTAAACAGTGTCCGCGAACTAAAAGTAGAAGTGTATGTAGATATTCAAAATCAAGTTGCTAGTCAAGATATTGCCATTGTCGAGTCCCAGCAACCCCGACGCTTACCTTTAGATTTGCAATCAGAAGTACATTTACCGAGTGATCGCTATTCTATAGCATACCGAAAGTGGCTCAAACAACAGGGTGTTACTTTCGGTACTATTTAGAATTTGGCGATGTTTGTCATTATGATTAAGAAAAAAGATTCAGATAAAATTAGTTTAGAAGCTAACTCCTTTAAAGATTTTAAAAAACGGTAGATTAGACCTCTTGGATAAGTCAAATAGACACCCCTTAATCCCCCCAACCCACCTTAAAAAGGGGGGCAAAAGTCTCTTAAAGTCCCCCTTTTTAAGGGGGATTTAGGGGGATCTCCAACAATTTTGGGTTTGTACAGAGATGTGTGTACACCGTAGCTATATAAAGGGGGGAAACTTGAAATCTTGCTCCCTCCCCTTCACAAGGGGAGGGTTGGGGAGGGGTGATTCGACTTATGCAAGATATCTATTGTTAACTGCTCTACCGTTTTTTATGTATCTTGAATTGGCTTTGATCTCAAGGTGAATTTTGGGTATTTATTGCTCGATCCACAGTTCTTAGTTTTAAAGGATACAATGGCTCAGATCCATTTAATTGCCAAATTCTAAATACCAAGACAGCAGCTACAGTTAACCACACACAAGAAAATGATAAAGTCATTCCTGCTATAGGATTAGTTTGCCAATAAATTGCCGTCACCACTATAGCAGATAACCAAGGGCCTAAAATAACTACAGGTACAGCAGCACCTAATCTCCGTTCGACAGTAAAAATCGTATTCCAAGTATCCCCTAAAGCCAAATGTACCACAAACAAAATTAAAGGTAATACTAAAAACTGGTGATTCATTTGCTGCCAAACCAATACAGAAGAAATTACCCGCAAAACAGCAATTATCATCCAAACTATGGGAAATACTAAAGGTGGAGGCGACCATCTTGGTCTGATTACCTGGTCATAGGTCTGACGAGAACGGGTATTATCTAAAAGAGAAAAAATTCGAGAACGGATACTTAATACAGCAAAAAACAATCCAGTCAATAAGGTGCTAAACCAACCGGAAAAAGAAGAATTATTATCAATGAAAATTACTAATTTCTCCATTCCCAGTAACACGAGAATCATGACTAATATTTGTAAGATAGTCCCTAGTATATAAACTAAAACTGCTTTGATATCTAGTTCTTGTGTAGTAGCTACTGATGTGTTTAGAGACTGTTGTTGACTCCCAGGCTTTACCCCCATCACTGTATTAACAAACTGTTCAACTATTCCACTATTCTTGGCTTTATTCATAATTAAGAGATGGCGCGTAGTTGGTAATTAGTAGTAATAAGTCATTATATGATATTCTAATAGTTAAAAATAATTTGGTTAGGCTCTTTTAACATCAGAGTTGATAAGTTCCGAATCTAATGTACAGTCTTTCATAACTGATATTGAGGAAAAAACGTGGAATTTCAGAAGTTATTGTATATTTTTACTCTCGTAAATATTGCTACGTTTGCTCTGAGTGTACCTGTATTTGCTCAAATCGCGCAGACTCCCTTTAATTCTGCACAGTCAAATTGTCGTGCAACTAAAATAAATACTCCAATTTTTAAAGAACCTTCAACATCATCCCATGCTATCAGAATATTGTCGGCAAAAACAAAGATTAATTTAGCATATATCCCAGCTAGTGGAGATAGATTTGTCAGAATTAAAGCTCCGACTTCAGGGTTTATTCAAACTGCTGTGCTGAAATTTTGTCAGTCGAATAACAACGCTCAAAATGTATCGAGTAAACCTACTATTGGCAGTGTATGTCGGCAAATTGTACGACAGGAAACTATACGTCGCCAACCAAGTACAAAAGAACCTTTTATTACAACACTTTATCCAAATACAGTTGTGTTTGTGAATTTGGTTACAGGTAATATAGTTAAGTCATATAAATCTGAAAATTACATTTGGGTAGAAATCGACCTTTCCAGAAGTTTCCCTGGAGAGTTATCTGGTAATGGTTGGATAGTCAACACTGACTTAGTAAATACTCCTGGATTAAGCAGTCTGGCTTATTGTAGTTAGTAGCTTATTTCGCTTAATATATCCACCCAGCATGAGTTTCTCCATCCACTAGGGTCGTGCCTCTATCACTGAGTTTGGTTCAATATTTTTTCTACCTGACAAAGAGCGAAGCGATCGCTCTGGTATGGATGCGTTTGCAAATAATCTTGTACCCAGATACAACCATAGTGCAATATCTAGTTAATATCCAAAACCCGATCTAGTTGACGTAGTTCAACTACCTCTGATATTCAGTTGGGCAATAGTTCTCTATGGTTATACTCTCGTTTAATCGCTTGCAGCGTCTAACGATTCGGTTTGTGCTAATCATTGTGGTGACGATCGCAATGGTGTTTGGCTGGGGTGCGATCGCCCACAGTCAACTGCCCTCGTCACCCACCACCGCTTCTAACGATCCGCACAAACCGCCTAAAGGCGTCACCCGTCTCGGTGAATATGAAATTGCCGACGTGAATTCACCACTAGACAAAAACCTTTTATTTAAGGTTGTCTCTCCCACTGTTTTTAATCGCGACGAACCGCCAGAGGGAAGTCTTCCTGTGGAAGTACGTGCTGAAGAAATTACGCAACGGCTGATGCGAGCGCTCGATAGAGCCGACAAAGCCAAACAAACTTCCATAATTTCTGTTGCCACCCTGAATAACCGCCTAATCCTCCAGCTCAATGACAATCAAATGACCCGTTCTTTAAGGCTGGTGACAGTGACAGAGCCAGATGCTGACTATTATGGGAGAACACTGGAGGAATTGGCCCAGGAGTGGCAAAAAATATTACAAGCAGAAGTGGAACGCATCGAGCGACTCTTCTCACCTCAGGTATTGTCTCAACGGGTTGGGCAGGCACTACAAATCAGCATCGGCTTGGTGTTGGGCAGTGTTGTGTTATGGTTCCTGCGGCGAACTCTAATTCGCAAACAAACGGTATTGCAAGCTCGTTATCAAGAGCATATAGCTGAGGCAAAACAGGCTGCGGTCAAACCCTCTCAGCCAGAAACATCGGCCAATATTCAGGCAATCGACACCAGCGAACCAGAGGTACACACCATCGCCCATCAGCGATCGCAATTTCTAGAAATCATCCAGCGACAGTTCACTCTCAAGCGCCAACTGGGGATCTATTCTTTTCTCACCTTGCTACTGTTTTGGGCGTTTATTCTCGTATGGTACATCGGGATTGTGGTAATCATGTCTCGCGTCCCCTACCTGATGAGATGGTGGAGTGAGGCTTTCGCCCGTCCCCTCGCGCTGCTGATTATTTGGTTTTTCATCAGTGTTGTCATTCGTATTGGCAAAAGCTTAATTGACTACATCACCGATGTCTGGACAACCCATCCCTCTCTACCTTTGAGTGAAATGCAACGGATTGCCCTGCGAGCTGCAACTGTTTCTGGGGCACTAAAAGGATTAATCACCTTTGTTTTCATTACCTTCGGTATCTTGCGGACTCTAGACATTTTTAATGTACCCACTAGTTCAATTTTGGCAGGGAGTGCTGTCATCGGTATTGCAATTTCCCTTGGTTCCCAAGGTTTGATGAAAGATTTGGTCAATGGGTGCTTAATTTTGATGGAGGATCAATTTGCTGTGGGAGATGTGATTGAGATCGGGAATAAAAGCGGACTGGTGGAAAATCTCAACCTGCGCGTGACTCAACTACGCAATGGCGAAGGTAAGCTAATTACCATTCCTAATAGCAATATTACTGATGTCAACAACTTAACCCGCCTTTGGTCGCGGGTAGACTTTTCTATTGTGGTGGCTTATGAAAACGACCCGAAGTATGTTTTAGAAATTCTCAGGCAAGTATCCCAGCAATTGTATAGCGAACCAGAATGGCGCGATCGCTTACCAGAATTGCCTGAAGTGCTGGGGATTGATGACCTCTCCCACACAGGTATGTTAGTGCGCGTCTGGATTAAAACGGCACCGATGGAACAATGGTATGTGGGGCGAGAGTTCCGTCTACGGGTGCGGCTAGCCTTTGAAGCAAAAAATATCCAGATCGGCAGACCGCAATGGATCAGTTACAACACTGATTTGGATGTATCTATAGCAAAGGATACATTCATTGACTCCAAACAGGAGGAGCTACAGTAAAACTCTGGAAAATCAATTGTGAGGCAGAAATACATCGCGCATTTCGATGGATATCGATGTTATTCCCGAATTATATCGTGTCCGCTTGATTACTTACTAAACCCCAAGCTGCGCTTTGTCTCCCCTCCCGAAGAGCCACGGTGTACACACATCTTTGTATAAAACCAAAATCGTTGAAGATCCCCCTAAATCTCCCTTTTAAGGGGGACTTTGACTTTGGTTCCCCCCTTTTTTAAGGGGGGCTAGGGCAGGGCTGATTCATTCCACAAGGGCAAGAAGTTTGTCAATATCATTAGAGAGAAATCTTTGAGCAATTGTGATGGAAGGATGACCATTTCG
>NZ_JBALDU010000004.1:0-78985 GCF_036917235.1 Nostoc sp. | reverse complement strand
GAGAGTTCAACCCTTAAATGACAGTAATCTGCTGTCGGGTTGGCTTAGTTATGTACGGACTTACACCGTGATTCACTAAGCAACGAATCGCACTCCCTTTCTAAATGAAGGCATCGCGTAGAAACCGGATCGCTGACAATAATTAGCTCAGGTTTTTCAACAATTTTCGTTGATAACAATCTACTAATTATCATTTCGCCCATCGTGCCACCGCCGATAAAGGCAATTTTTAAATCTCCGAGCATATCTTCTCCTTATTATCTAATTTCATTAAATCAAAACAACTTTCGCTCCCCCTGCTCCCTGCTGCCCTGCTTTTTCACATATTATTGGTATCAAGATAGATTGGGTTGAATCACAGCTTTCAATACAGATCCTTGTTCTACATCTGCAAGAGCTTGATTAATTTCTTCTAGTGTGTATGAACGGCTAATCATGCTTTCCCAAGCAATATGTTTTCTGGAATCACCATGACGTTTTAGCAATTCAATCATTCTGTAAAAATGGCTAAAATCAATTCCCCAAGTTCCGCGAATATCAATATGTTTTAGATTAATCTCTAAATGTGGATTGATAAGAATCTCACCCGTGTTGGTGTAATGCCCGACAATAACATAGCGGCCTCCATTTCTCGTCATATTTAAGCCTTCTTTGACAGCAATGGGAATTCCTGTGGCTTCAATTGTCACATCAGCACCGTGTCCATGCGTCAATTCCAAAACCCGCTCAATATGCTGCTGTGGCTCATCAGCTTTAATTACAAGAGTTTCATCTACACCGAAGGATTTGGCAACTACTAACCGACTCTCATATTTATCGATAACAATCACTTTGCCTGCACCTGAGAGCAAAGCGAGAATTGCCACATTCAAACCTACAGGCCCACAACCCTGCACCACGACAACATTACCAATTTGGATTTGCGCTCGGTCAATAGCGTGTATTGCAGTTGGTAAAGCGCACCCCCCAGCAATGAATTGCTTTGCTGAGACTTCTTCAGGTAAAGTGAGAACTTTCACCCCTGGTTTGAGGTAAATTAATTCAGACCAACCACCCAGCAAACCATCTTTGGCTGAGTAAGTGACACCATAAACTTTGCGCTGTGGGCAGCGAGTGGATGCTTTGGCTACTAGACAATACCAGCAATTGTAACAGGTTTCGTGGACATCAAGAAAAGTAGCGATCGCTCCAGGTTGAATTAATTTACCATTGACATCACTAACCTGACCACCTGTTTCTAATACACGGCCAACTGAGAAGTGACCAGGGATGATTGGATAGGGTACTCCCTCTAAATGCCCCCGTAGTAAATGTACATCAGTTCCACAAACTTCACTATATAAAGTTTCAATAATGATTCCACCCTTTTCTAAAATCGGGTCTGGTAATTGTTGCACTGTAACTAGCTCATTAGGTGCAGTCATTACTGCTGCTTTGGGCATGAATCATTACCTCACTGTATTTTCTAACTAGCTTTATATCACTTAGGTAGGGGTTAGAGGCGATGTCAGAGACTAGAGATTAGGGGCTAAAGAAGAAAAAAGTTCTTATTTTGTTGTGAGACTTTCTCTCTATAGCTGACTTGAAAGATTACTCAAAAAAAATACTAGCCTCCAGCCTCTAACTTCTGCTTCAAGACCAGAAAATAATTTCACCGTTAGGAAGTAAGCCAATCATGGAAGTGAAGCCCACACGTTGTCCATCCATCGGCTCAACATAGTGAAAGTTGCTTGTATTGAAAAGTAATACATCTCCCACATAAGGTTGAAAAGCGATTGTGTCTACATCTGTGATTACAGTATCGCTATATCCGTAGGAATCTAGTTTATATTGCTCATCGCTTGGTTGCCAACGGCGATCGTAAATGCAGGTTTTACCATGATTATTGTCAGATAATTTCAAGTACAAAGTCCAAGAAAGTTGAGTAGTAATTGTACAAACTTCCCATTCAGATTGCTCTAATGGAGCAAAATCAATATGAACTTGTGTACCATGCTCTATTTTTCTGATCAGTCCTGCATAATAACTACCATAGTCTGGTTCAGAAGCAATTCGCACATTCGCACCACACTCTCGGAATTGCTTCATGATGCGCTCTAATGGATTGAAGGAAGCTGCAAAAATTGAATCTCTTAATTTAGTTGCTCTTTCTACTTCTTTAAAATAATTTGCTTTACTAATGCTGTTATATTCAAACACTGTGATGCCAACTTTTTCAATTTTAGGACTCACATCTTGATAAGCGTTAAAGTTGAGTGATTGAGATTGAGCATATAAAGTTTCACACTCTTGGGCGCTAGCAAATTCTTTTAGCCGAATCAGAGGAATGCGATGTTCAATCAACATTCTTAAAGATTCTGCGGTTAAGGGATACTCTTGGTTTTTTTCCCACAGTGTAGATTTAATCTGGTTAGAAGCAGCAGTCATAATCAGTTCCTTACACTTAAATTGCAAATCGAATGAAATATATTTAAGTTCACAGCAAATAATGCCAAAAATCTAGTTGTTTAGCAATAATATCTTTAATCAATCTATGATTTTTTAATCAGAGAATGTTTGAAAAGTTTTATTATTAGCAACAGAACGTATTAAATACCTTTAAATTCGTCTTTCTCAGGAGAAGTAAGCAGGATAAATAGGTAAAAACACAACAAATCACTTTTCAAACAACCTCTTGGTCATTGCCTAGTACAATGCAGCGTAAAGAAGCTACCAGTTGGAAATATCTAAAACACTCGCAAAAGCGTAATTACATATTCCAAACTTCAGGATTGATAATGTAAGGTGGCTTCTCGCCCTGAAGTACTTGAAGGATTTGATTAGCTGCGGAAATTGCAGCAGCCATACCAGCTTCAGGTGTAACTCCAGCAAGATGGGGTGAGAAAATTACATTGTCAAAGCCATATAAAGGATTATCTATAGATGAGGGTTCCGGCTCAAACACATCAATTGCGGCTCCTACTATCAATTTTTCACGTATGGCTGTAACCAAATCTCGTTCTCTAATTATTTTCCCACAAGATGTATTGATTAAGAAAGCAGTAGGCTTCATTTTCTGGAAAGCTTCCAAAGCAAACATTTCATAAGTTTCATTAGTTAGCTCAGGATGCAAAGATACAAAGTCAGATTTAGCTAAAAGGTAGTCTAAATCTTGTACCAAGGTTGCGCCCTTAAGAAACTTAAGAAACTTAAGAAACTTAAGAACATTAAGACAGTTAACCTCAGATATTGCGCCTAAACAGTAATCATCCACAATTTTTATGGTTGACGCAGGCTTTCTTACCCCAAACATACTCCAGCAAAGAGTTTACGACATTTTATCCTATTCTTCTCTCATCAGAGTGATGGAAAAGCGATAGTTTGATATTAATTACTTAATATTAATAATTATTAAATATTTTTTCTTAACTGCCCGCTTAACTTTCTTAAATTTCTTAGAATCATTACTTTTTAACTGTCTTAACTGACCTTGAAAATATATTTGATTAATGATATACATTTAAATTGAAAAACAAATTAATTCTTTTAAGGAAAACTCTATGCCTACAAACACAGTCAAAACAGTGAATTTTGGAGCGTTACCATTTTTTGCGCGTTTCTTGGAAGAGCAAGCTACTGAAGGAACAGAGGTTCCTTGGACTTACAAGTTTCCTTCAGATTTGGAAGATAAATAATTTATTTAGTCTTCTACATCTGAAAGTACGTTTCTAATCGGAAAAATACCTTGTAATTGGCTGAATCATAATTTAATAGAGTAGCAGCGATCAAATAACTGAAAACTACTCATAAAAACGCGATCGCTTTCATATCACCTTATCCATAATATGGAGATGATTGCTTTTTTAGACTCCTAGATTATTTAAAAATCCTGGTTTATAAAAAGCAATTTTTTCGTTATTTCTTAATAGCTACCTCCTAAAATTATCAATAAAATATATGCACCTGTCTCGTGATGTTGTTTTATTAATCACTCACAGTGGTGATTTCTTCACAATAGATAGAGTGGCAGAAGCCTTATTAAAAAAAGGGATGCAACCATTTCGTCTAGATACTGATAAATTTCCTCTAGAAGTGCAATTAACAGCACATTTTGATAAGTCTAAAAGCTACCACACTATAGAATGTAACAACCACTCTATCAGCACAGAGCAGGTGCAAGCTGTATGGATGCGCCGTATTTGGGAACCACAACTGAGTCAAGAATTAGCACCAAAGTTCCGAGAAGCTTGCGTTAGAGAATCACTTGCAACTTTAGATGGTTTTTGGGACAGTCTCAAAGGAGCTACGTGGGTAGATAATTTAGAGCGGATAGATTATGCAAGTAACAAGCTTCGTCAACTGCGGATTGCGTCTGAAGTCGGTTTTGTTATTCCCCAGACTCTTGTTACCAACAAAGCTCAAGCAGCACGAGAGTTTTTTCAGCAAGTTAACGGCAAAATGGTGAGCAAGCTGTTAACTGCTCTTTCCCGCAGTATGGAAGCTAACTCCTCGTTTTTTCTGTACACCAGCATCGTCAAAGAAGAAGACTTACAAGATGCCGAGTCACTGCGCTATTGCCCAATGGTTTTTCAAGAGCAAATTCCAAAGCAACAGGAATTACGGGTGGTGTATGTGAATGGTAATGTATTTGTGGGGGCGCTAAATGCAGATGTGTATGCAGCAGCCAAAGTTGATTGGCGTAAACCTGGTGTTGAGGTTGGCACATGGCAACATCACCAACTTCCTGATGAAGTAGTTCGCCGTCTTAAAGACTTTATGGGTAAACTTGGGCTGTTGTTTGGAGCCTTAGATTTCATCGTCACACCATCAGGCGAATACGTCTTTTTGGAAATCAACCCTGTGGGGGAGTGGGGAATGCTGGAAAAGGATTTAAACTTACCCATTGCAAGTGCGATCGCAGATGCTCTTGTACCAATTCGTAATTCGTAATACTTCGGCTACGCTCAGTACAAGTTCGTAATTCGTAATTATTAAGAAAGTCAATTACTGTAGGGTATCTTAGGCGCAACTCAATTATGACTGTATTAATAGTCACGTTTAGCAAAGATAACGAAAGCATTCCTCTAGTCATCAAAGAAATTGAGGCTAGAGGAGAAAAAGCATTTAGGTTTGACACAGACAGATATCCCACCGAAGTCAAGCTAGATATTTACTGCGGCAATACTGAACGGGTAATTATTACTGATGGCGAACAAAAGCTAGATTTGAGCGAAGTCTCCTCAGTTTGGTATCGGCGGATGCGCTACGGACAAAAAATCCCCGACTCAATGGACAAGCAATATAGAGATGCGTCAATTAATGAATGTCGCGCCACAGTCAGGGGTATGATTGCCAGCCTTCAGGGATTCCACTTTGATAAAATGTCCAATGTGGATCGGGCTAATAATAAGCAACTACAATTGCAAATTGCACGAGAAGTTGGTCTTGTAACTCCACGTACTCTAACTTCAAATAATCCAGAAGTAGTCAAGCAATTTGCTCAAGAGTGTCAGCAAGGTATAGTTACCAAGATGCTTTCTTCCTTTGCTATTTATGACGATCGGGGGCGAGAAAACGTTGTGTTTACCACTCCAGTTACAAATGACGATCTGGAAAATATGGAAGGACTGCGTTTTTGTCCGATGACCTTTCAAGAAAATGTGCCCAAGGCGCTGGAGTTGCGGACAACTATTGTCGGACACCGCGTATTTACTGCCGCAGTAGATTCCCAAAGTTTAGAAGGATCTACTTACGATTGGCGCAAAGAGGGGAGAGCCTTAGTTAAAAATTGGCAACCCTATGATTTGCCAGAAGATATTGAGAAAAAACTGCTCAAACTGATGGCTTATTTTGGCTTAAACTATGGAGCAATTGATATTATTGTCACACCCGATGGTCGCCATGTATTCCTCGAAGTTAATCCAGTCGGGGAATTTTTTTGGCTGGAGATATATTCACCACACTACCCTATTTCGCAGGCGATCGCAGAAGTATTACTGACTAATAAAAATTAGGGAATTGAGCCTTGTATATTTTTATTGTCTTCTATTTTGAAAGGTGTTAGTGAGATTTCACTATTAAGTTTATTAATATTAAATTCTTTATTTAAAAGTACAAATTATTGATGTTTGGAGATTAAATCCTTGTGATAAACCTAGTAAATACACAAACAGTTTTAACATTTAATGGGGTAAATGATTATATAGATTTTGGCAGAAATGATATTGGTGGTGTTTTCGCTCAAGGAAGTTCAGCTTTTACGGTTTCAGGATGGATAAATCCACATGAACTAACAAATAAAGCCACTAGTTACGGGACGCGCAATGTATTTTTTGCCCGTTCTTCAGAGAGATTCAGCGATAATTTTGAATTCGGCATCAGTGAAGCAGGAAGCCTAGATGTCTACATTGATGAAACTGTTAGCAAGGGTATCAAAACTTTTGGGCAAGGAGAATTAACTATAGAACAATGGCACTTTTTTGCTATTGTTTTTAACAGTGGTCAGCTAGCGGTATACCTTGACGATCGTGAATATAACGATTCTCTTAGAGGTTCATCTTTAAACAAAGCCACAAGTTCTATAACTCTGGGAGCAACGTTACATAAACAGGTCTATTTCAAAGGACAATTAGCAAATATTAGCGTTTGGAATTATCCCTGTACTCAAGCAGAAATCCAGAATCATCGTTGTGGGCTAATAGTCGGAGATGAAGAAGGATTAGTGGCCTACTGGAGATTAGACGATGGGCAAGGTACAACTGTCAAAAACCAAACTGGAAAAAACCAAACTGGAAAGTCCTATCAAGGAAACTTTCGTGGTAATCCTATTTGGACTTTAGCAGAAATTCCATTCGCAACACAATCATCAAATCCAGTTCCATTTGCAGCAGAATTATCCAATCAAGAAGATATTCAACTTGAAGAGATCCAAACTGAGATAGCAGTTATTCCTGAAGAAAATATCTCACCACTAACCACAAGTTTATTAGCAGCAACGGTATCGTTAGTAAGCGACGAAAACCAACCGAAGGAAATTCAACAGACAGAAATAAACAGCGAAGAATCCGAGATTATTCCAACTGCGATCGCTCATGACGAGGAAACCAAAACAGACCCAACTGAAGATCCCGTCAATATCCAACAAGCACAAATATTAACTCAGGAGGAATCGCCGTTAGTAAGCAACGACGAAGACCAAGCAAAGGGAGTTCAACAGACAGAAATAAACAGCGAAGAATCCGAGATTATTCCAACTGCGATCGCTCTCAGTCCACATGACGAGGAAACCAAAACAGACCAAACTGAAGATCCCGTCAATATCCAACAAGCACAAGTATTAACTCAGGAGGAATCGCCAGAAACCATGAATACAAAAGCCCATCCCAAATATAAAATACTTTGCATTGATGGAGGCGGTATTCGGGGCATTATTCCGGCATTACTCCTATCAGAAATTGAAAGGCGGACACAAAAGCCTATATTCAGTTTGTTTGATTTAATTACTGGCACTTCCAGCGGCGGAATTTTAGCACTTGGACTAACTAAACCCCGATTAAGTTCTAATGTATCTGATAACTTGCCAGTAGCTGAATACACTGCTGAGGATCTCCTACAGTTATTTATTGAGTATGGAGTAGAAATATTTTATGAGCCGTTGTTTGAAAGACTACTTGGCCCGTTAGAGGATATATTTCTCCAGCCAAAATATCCTTCCGAAAGTAAAGAAGAAATTTTCAGGCAATATTTTGGTAACGCCCTTCTAGAAAATAATCTCAAAGAAGTTTTTGTAACGAGTTACGATATCGAGCAGCGAATTCCGATATTTTTTACAAACCAACTAGAAAAACAGCAAATAGAATCTAAGAATTTTCAGAAGTTATGTGGAGGCTTTTCGCTCCTAGATGCAGCATTGGCAACTAGTGCCACTCCGACTTATTTTGCTCCTCATCGGATTGTAAACCCCCACAATAGCGGCATCGCCTACACTTTAATCGATGGTGGAGTATTTGCTAATAATCCAGCCCATTTAGCTATTTTAGAAGCAAAAATTAGTAGTAAACGAAAAGCCCAAAAAGTCCTCAATACAGAAGATATTTTAGTAGTTTCTTTAGGTACAGGTTCGCTGACGAGTGTCTACCCTTATAAAGAAGTCAAAAATTGGGGACTCTTGCAATGGGGAAGACCGCTTTTAAATATTATGTTTGACGGTAGTAGTGAAGTGGTAGCTGGAGAATTAGAACAGTTGTTTGAACCTAGCGATCGAGAAGCTAAAAGTTTTTATTATCGCTTTCAAACATTATTAGATAGTGAACTAGAAGAAATAGATAATACCAAACTCCAAAATACTCGTCAGTTACAAGCTATAGCCCATCGATTAATATCTAACAAAAGTCAACAAATCGATGAACTGTGTAGTCTTTTGTTGGGCTAAAATCAGATTTCTTACATCTTGCACCAGTTAGTTGGTGCAAGATGTAAGATTTTTAATTTCTTCACAAAAGAAATTAGTAATGACTCTCTTAGTCATGTTTTCACTTTACAAGGATTGTAGGTAAATACAATGGATGAACTCGTCAAAAAAATTTCTGGTTTAGGCCTTCCTGGCATACTTTTTGTGATAGCAACGGGTGCATCAGGGGGTAATGTCGCTGCCGTTGTCGCTATGCTTTCAACGCTGGGCGGGCCTTTAGGTCTCTTAGGAGGTTTAGGCTTGCTTGGGCTGGTAGCCGTTCTAGGGGAATATATAGCGGGATTTGGAATTGAAAACATTCTCAAGCTCGTCTATACAGAACGTAGCAAAACTGAATCTGTCAGATTTCTTCTCAAAGAAATTCAAGAATTGCCCATTTCAGATGAGTTAAAACTCAAACTGAAACATCATATTAGCCCAGTAGTTGTTACTGAGCCAGATCAAGGCCCTTTTCCGAGAACAGTCGAAATTGTTGATGAGGAACCATTGACTTAGTGCATTCGATTTGCTCCCCCTAGCCCACGCCAGTCGCTACCCTGACTTAACGCTTACAGCGTAGCTGGCTCCCCTTAAAAAAGGAGGAAATTTAATTAATTTCCTCCTTAAAAAGAGGAATTTAGGGGGAGCTAAAAATCTCGAATACAACACTATAAAAGTTTTCAGACATTCTCTGAAAGGAAAAATGGCTTTTCAGTCTAACTTAAATTCTCAAAGGCCATTTCAAAATTCCTAGTGTAATTAGTAATGGCTACATTTTTAAAATATGCAAACTCCATCTGTGCGTGAGCAAAATACAATAAATCCTTTTTCAGCCTTGATTCAATTTTGGCAGGATGTAAAAGTAGTTGCCGGGCCTTATTGGTATCCAACAAAAGCAGAAGGAAGAGTATTTTCAGATGTGATTCGCTCATGGGTAATGCTCATTCTCCTAATATTATTAATAGTCGTAATTGTCGGTGCAAATGCTGCAAATAGTTACTGGAATCGCTATGTAATTGATATCGTTATTGAACAAAAAGACCTTGATAAATACAATGGTACTTTATTGCTGTCCAGCCTCATTATTGTCGGGATGGTCTTGTTAGTAACTCTTTTGAGATATGTCAGAAAAAAAATAATTCTTGAGTGGTATAAATGGCTAAATATTCATGTTTTAGAGAAATACTTAAGCAATCAAGCTTATTATAAAATCAATTTCAAATCTGATATAGATAATCCAGATCAACGCTTATCCCAAGAGATAGAACCCATTACGAGTATTGGCTTGAGATTTTCCTCTTCTTTACTGGAAAAATCTTTAGAAATGATCAGTTCTTTGATAATTCTCTGGATAGTTTCTTCACAAATCGCAATATATTTAGTTATTTATACAATTGTAGGAAATTTCATAGCTGTTTACTTGAATCAAGCAATAAATAAAGTTAGCCAAGAAGAACTTGCATTTAAAGCAGATTTTGCCTATTGCTTAACTCATGTTCGTAATCACGCTGAATCAATCGCTTTTTTTCAGGGAGAAGATGAAGAATTAAATATAATTCAGCGCCGATTTAATAATGTTTTAAAAACTGCTGAACGCAGGCTGAATTTAGAGAGGGGACAAGACGCTTTTGGCAGAGCATATCAATCTGCCATTAGCGTATTCTCGATGTTTATTCTTACACCTTTATTTCTTCAAGATAAAATTGATTATGGACAAATAAACCAAGCTAGTTTTGCTTGCTTTATGTTTTCTAATGCTCTAGGAGAACTAATATCTGAGTTTGGAATTTCAGGAAGATTTTCTAGCTATGTAAAGCGTTTAGCAGAGTTTTCAGATGCGCTACAGGCTGCTAGTAAACAACCAGAGAACGCCAGTACTATTCAAATTCTAGAAGAAGAACGTTTAGCTTTTGAAAATGTCACTTTACAAACACCAGATTATGAACAGGTAATTGTTGAAAATTTGTCATTTGCTGTTGGGCCAGGTGAAGGGTTATTGATTGTTGGCCCTAGTGGTAGGGGTAAAAGTTCTTTGTTGAGAGCGATCGCTGGTTTGTGGAATGCGGGAACTGGGCGTCTAGTGCGTCCTCCTCTAAAAGAAGTATTATTCTTACCCCAACGCCCTTATATCATTTTAGGGACTTTGCGCGAACAGTTGCTCTATCCTCACACAGATAGGAAAATGAGCGATCGCGAACTTGAACACATTTTGCAACAAGTTAACCTGCAACACTTACTTACCCGCGTCGATGGCTTTGATACAGAAGTTCCTTGGGAAAATATATTGTCCTTAGGAGAACAACAACGCCTCGCTTTTGCACGGCTATTAATTACACATCCTAGTTTCACTATCTTAGATGAAGCAACGAGTGCTTTAGATTTAAATAACGAAGGTAATTTATATCAACAGTTACAATCAACGAAAACAACTTTTATCAGTGTTGGACATAGAGAAAGCTTATTTAATTATCATCAATGGGTGTTAGAACTTTCACAAGGATCTAATTGGCAACTTGTTTCTATGCCAGATTATCAATTACAAAAAGGGATTGTTATTAAACCAGTTGAAAAGGAGCAAATTACGATAGACATTTACCCGAAAAATGAAATTACAATAAAACTAGAATCAGCAGCGATCGCCACAATTATAGGAATTTCTCATAAAGAGCTTCAGACATTAACACACCATTCTATTAATACGATTAGAAGCAAGGCTAGTCAAGAAAAGTCTGTAACTACTAAGGATGGTGTAACCTACCGCTATAATAAAAACCCGGAGGTATTGAAATGGGTAAGAGTTTAGTAACTATTTGTATATTTCAAAACAAGTGATGCTAACTACAAAGCAAAAACAATTAGTTACTTATAAATCTATTACGATTTATGAAACACATTACAAATTTCCTACCTTAAAAAATCCAAAACTAAAAAGAGTTCAGCGAAAAATTAGAAAATGCCAAAGCGTAATTAAAGAAGGTACTAAATATCATTCTTATTTTTGGGGAATAATTAAATGGAAAAAAGAAATTAGTCAACGAGAAACCTTAGTAAAGATTAAATTATTAATTACAGATTACATTCAACTTCTAGATTTTTTAGAAAATTATAAAAATAGTTATCAAAATTTCTTATTAAAATTTATAGATGACTGGAAAAATTTGTTTAATCAAAAATATGATGAAATTAGAAAAGTAAATGAAGAAAGAAGTAAGCTAGAGATAAAGAATAATAAAGATTCTCAAATAATTGACAAATTAAAATGGGAAGAAGAAGAAAATTTAAAATCTATTTTGTTGTTAAGCAATACTAACTTTTTAATTTTAGAAAAAGTAAAACTACTCAGCGAAGGAATTAAAAATTTAGCGGAAGATACCAAAAATCAAAAGCAAGCTATTCAGAAAATACTTAAGGATATAGAGGTGTATCAAGAAATTTATGAATATCAAGTCAAAGCTACAAAAATTCGTCAAGAAATAGCAAAAATAGCTGAAACAGCAATTAATCTAGAAAACTCTCTACAAGATTATTTTAGTCCGTTTCAATCTTTGATAGATGATGTAGTAAAAGTAGATGCAGATTTTTACGCCATTGTAGGAGAAATTCAAAATTTAGCAAGTAGTACTCTAAATTCTCAAGTTAATTTATTAACGATACAAGATACTAGTACTATGTCTCATGATATCCTGAATTTATTAGTGGCAAGTTATGATAAAAAAGATAGACTGCAAGATGCTTTTTTTCAGTCAGAGTTATTAGATTTACAGGTTAATGACTTTGATTTTAGTAAAGATGAGATAACTTTAAATCAAGCAATTTACCTCATATCTAATTATATGTCTACACAACTGGTTGCTCAAAAGAAAGTGCTAGGTATAGAAGAAACAGATATTGTTTCTGATTATTCTCAATTTTTTATCGAGAAAATAGAACTGGCGGAACAAGCTAATATTGATATTGAGTTTACCACAGAATTTAAAAGTAATTGGAATATTGATTATAGTAAATTGCAAAACCTTCTTACACAGTGCAAGTGGCAAGAAGCTGATATTGAAACAGCTAAATTAATGCTAAAAGTCATAGGTAAGAATGATTGGAATGAAGTTTATAAACAGGATGTTCTTAACTTTTCATGTGAAGCTTTTCATAAAATGGATCGACTTTGGCAACAATACAGTCATGGTTACTTTGGCTTTAGTGTTCAGCAAAGTATTTGGAACGAAATAGGCGGTCAAATAGATTATGAAACAGAAAAGAGACTTGGCGATCGCCTGGGTTGGCGAAAAGAGGGAAACTGGTTAAATTACGACCAACTAACTTTTAAATTATCCCCGACGACACCGATGGGACATCTACCAGTTAAATGGTTACATTATGACCAAAATATATTAGACATACCTTCATATTCATCTACAACCCCCCTGTCAATGGCAGCTTGGCGAGTTGGATCTTGGCTAGTATGGCAGATGCATTTATTTTTTACTCGTGCCAAAACTTGTCATGAAACTTTACCATAAGTGAATTGCATATTTATTATTTAATAATTGGGGAGAAAGCAAATGAATAATATGAATTTGTCAGATACAGAAATAGAAATTTTACTTTTTGGGAAATGGCGTTTTAATACAAATTGGGAAAAAATTTCTATTGAATTTAAAGATAATATGACTTATGAGCAAACTAGAATTCAAACGTTTCTTTTATCTAAACCCAGCGAATTTGTCACGGGTAATAAATTTACTGGTGTATGGCACGTAAATGATAAAAAATTATGTTTAATTGTTAAAACTGTTCCTAAATCATTTTTCAATTTGCGATTACTAATATTATCTAAAGTAGATTTGGCAGATATGATAGCTAGCATCTACTCTATATTTATAACAGAGAATTATGAAGTTATTGAAATTGATAAATTAAAATTTTTAATAAGCGACAAAGATCAGAGAATTGCTGGTATAAAAATCAATTAAAACTTTTTTTATGCTTGTAATATTAACTTAAAAAATCTAGGTAAAATATTAAGTCTGTATAAGTTATTACGATTCTGTATTTTGATAGTAGGCTTATTTAAATTAATTTACAATATTAATCTTATGCATAGAGAGCTTAAAAAAGTTTAGAGCTTGCAAAATTTCTTGTGCTAACCTAGTTTACTACCACTCAGACTAACTCTAACTTGAATTTAACTCGTTTTTAGCTTACTTATGTATTCCTTTTGGACAGTTAGTTGGGCTTTCTGATAATGTGCATACCTAAAATTTTTAAAGTACTATTATTATGCTGGATAGTAAGTGATGTTAACTCTTGACCCAAGACATAAAAGCTACCTATAATACTAACCCAATTGTACAGTCCATTTTTTGCTCTATTAAGCGTTATTGTCGCATTACTTCGATTATTTGCTCCTTTAAGTATTAAAATACCACCAAAATTAAAACTACCCGATGCAATTAATTTGCTGCTATTAACGCTAGCCGTGATATTGGCAAAGGTGTAGTCTAAAAACTTGAGGTTTCCGGCAATACTGGCAGAATTATTGATATTACCATTAGTTCCTTTACTCAGAGTGACTGTAGCGCCGTTGAAAGCTAAAATGCCAAAATTGAAATTACTTGTAGCTTGAAATCCGCTCTCGTTTAGGCTGATACCTAACGCAGTGAATTGTTTACCTAAGAGAGTAACATCGCCTAAACCAAAAATCTTTTTATTAGTTAAATCAAGTTTAAAATTAGGAACATTGAGCTTTATAATATTGCCTAAATTAAGAGCTACATTATTAATTGAAACGTTCTGAGTGTTAAATGATAAAGTGCCGCTACCCAAAGATTGATTAAAAGCAATAATATTTGCTGTTCCTGTTGCGCTTTGATTCTTCAAATTAACTGTGAGGTTCGGAATAGCCAAAGTCAAGAAACCTGCTAAACTCAGCCGAACATTCCTCAGATTGACACTATTTTGAGTAACATCAAACATAATGCCTGCTAGGGTATTCCCAAAAACTGAAATTGTTCCTAAACCACTACCACTACCAGATTTTATATCGATACTCAGGGCATCAACATCAATACTCAACAGATTGCCTAAACTCAGGTCAAAGTTTTTAAAGGTAGTATTGGTAGGGGTAATTTTAAATTCAACATTCGCAATTTCGTTGTCAAGAATTTCTAGATAACCATCTCCCTGAAGATACTGCTCACTAGGTGTTACCTTTAACGATAAATCTAAACTATTGTCATCCGTTCCCTTAATTTTCAGAAATCCTAAATCAATTTCCAGAACTTTTAAGGAACCAGAGATATTATTAAAAGTTTTATCTCCTTGAAGGATTAAAATTGCCTCATGTCCCCAAGCATTAAGTTTGCCATTAATTTCTAAACCTTCTGATATCGCTTGATCCGCAATTATTGTCGGAAAAGGAACATACTTAATTAAAGGATTGATTTTTCCGTCTCCATCCCCATCAATTGATTCGATGTTTAAGTTCAATAAGCTTTCTAAAAGCCCTAGTGCTTTGTTAACTAAATCGGTTGAATAACCTACTTGTTTGGTAAGAAAGGAAGCGACTGGCCCCTGCCACAAATCTATTAAGCTAACCGCTTGCTTGGGATTTAAAATTAAAGCTAATCTTTCAGGATCATTAGTGTCCATGAGAAAAGCTACCTCAAGGTCTGTTTTTTCCCATTTCAAATCACCAATGAAGCCAAAGTTATCGAAGTAAGGAGGTAAATACGTTCCGCCTCCTTGAAACCTGATATTGCGAAGTTCAGTTCCTACCAATCCATAAGGATTAAACCAAGATTTCTCACCTTGTTGACAAAAGTATGCTGTTAAAGATTCGGGTTCGAGAGAGAGACTACCAGAGAGAAATAGTTTAGGTTCTTTTTCTTGGGTGGGATCGTAGCCTTGAAGAATCAAATTTCCAGTTAATCCAAAGTTTGGCTCTAAATCAGCCCCAATATTTAACCCTATGAGCAAATTATTAAAAGTAGCCTTAAATTGTTGCTGGGAAAATAGCTGAATATCGCCTGCAATATTACCTATTAAGCTAACTTGTCCTGCCGGATTAAAGTTAATTATGGCTCCGAAACATCCAATTCCTAAGCTTCGATGAATAAAACTGCTGAAATTTGTCTGGAGATTATTGAAATCAATATTTCCAATAAAGTTGAATCCTCTGCTTAAGTTAATGCAACCTAATTTTGAATGTATAACAGAATGTTCAATATCAGTGATAATTAGCTCTGGGTTACTTAATTTTAAATCGTTGATAATAGGAACTTGACTCGCTAGGCTACTAAAAATAAAATTTTCGCTTAATTTATATTTTAATGTGGTTTGCTTGCCAAAAAATAATTCAATATCTTGGTTATTTAGTAATCCTTTAAAACTGAGTTCAACTTCTTGATGAATTTTATAAAGTTTATATTTTGGTGCAGATATTCTAATTTCAGGCTTGCAAAATACTTCAACAATGATTTTATCAAGCGCTACATTCATGTGTGGGACTGTACTATGAATGCTAAAAAGGTTGTCTAAATTTAACTGCAAATCATGGTCAAAATCTAAATACATTCCTGAACTGGACGAGACTAAATTTACATCATCTGAAATTCCAAGTTTTAATTTGATAGCATTAAGTAAGGTAATTATTGTGAAATCAATGCTATTAGTCATAAGTGAATTGACGTAAATGTTTTTAACAGATTGGTTTAGAGGTTATTTCTAGTAAAGCGTTTAGAACCTCAACTCAAGTCTTTGCTGGCAGATAGATCGTATTCTCAAAAAAACTTTGAATACCAATTCGTCAGAACTAGATGTGAAAGTTTCCCTGAATTTAGTAGAGCTAATTTTTCTTGTCGATGTATCATGTCTACCAAGTCGTAGAATGGACGGCTTCTTTCAACTTTAAATCGTTAGTATAGTTCTGGATTCCATTTATCTGGCATATTTTTATAATTCGTAATTCGTAATTCGTAATTTATAAAGCCGTATTTTCTGATGTAAACGACAAAAAACGATATCGTCATAAATTGCGGGTTGAAATTTGCTTAAGATATGCGATGAGGTGCGTAGGCGTAGCGCGCACTTCTCTACAAGATGCTGCGCGTAGCTTGCTTCCACGTTCGCGCAGTGGTACGGCATGGTTCGACTCCGCTCACCAGGCGCTCTGTTGCCACCGTAGACATTCCACCCAATTTACCATGCCCTATGACCAACTACTTTCGCTCTAATGTTGATGCAATGGCTAGCTACATTCCCGGCGAGCAGCCTCAACGCGGTACACAAATTATTAAACTTAACAGCAATGAGAACCCCTATCCTCCTTCTCCTGCGGCATTAGCTGTGCTACGAAATATTGATGGTGAGTGGTTGCGGCGGTATCCAGAACCTTTTGGGGGAGAGTTTCGGCAAGCTGCAAGTAAAGTTTTAGGAGTTCCTAGTGATTGGATAATTGTCGGAAATGGCAGTGATGAATTGTTAAGTGTGGTGATTCGAGCTTGTGCTGAACCTGGCAAAAAGGTAGTTTATCCGATGCCTACTTACGTGCTATATCGCACATTAACAGAAATGCAAGCGGCGGAAATTATTGAGATTCCCTACAGCAAAGACTACAGTTTACCAAAGGAAGAATTAGTTGCTGCCAATGGCGCGGTAACATTTATTGCGTCGCCGAATAGTCCATCGGGGCATGTGGTGGCAACAAATGATTTGCGAAAATTAGCCAGTCAGTTATCTGGAGTTTTAGTGATTGATGAAGCATACATAGATTTTACCGAAGAGAATGCATTGGCTTTGGTTCAGGAATACGAAAACGTCATTGTGCTTCGGACACTATCTAAGGGATACTCGTTGGCAGGATTGCGATTGGGCTTTGGGGTGGCAAATCCCAAACTGTTGCAGGGATTGTTTAAGGTTAAAGATAGCTATAACATTGATGCGATCGCTTGTGCAATTGGTACAGCTGCTATTACTGACCAAGCTTATAAAAATGCTTGTGTAGCCAAGATTAAAGCATCACGGACTAAGTTAGCAACAGACTTGAAACAATTAGGTTTTCATATCTGGGATTCCGAAGCTAATTTTTTGCTGGCACAGCCAAGAGAAGGAAACGCAGAATACCTCTATCAAAAACTCAAGGAACAGGGAATTTTAATCCGCTACTTCAAGCAGCCTGGACTAGATGATAAATTACGCATCACTGTTGGGACAGATGAGCAAAATCAGGCTTTAGTAGAGGCACTAGCTACAAATCTTTAATTATCCAACAGAATTCAGGAGTCAGGAGTCAGGAGTCAGGAGTCAGAATTCTGAACGAAAAAGCAGGTAGCGCAGCGTCTAGTAGAGAACCTCTTGATTCTGAATTCTGAATTATGCATTCTTCTTCAATCACATTAACTTACAACACTTGAAAACTAAAGCTAAGACTTGCCCAATTATTCACATCCAAGCTATGTGAATCGGCTGTTGTGACGTTCATCTCTGTTTTGAGGGCACTAGCGTTATGTAAGTCTTGTAGCAAGGCTTGTACAACGTCTAAGGAATTCAACAATGGGCCAATTGGCCCTTCTTCGGCTGTGGAATATTTGGCAGTGTTTAAGGCGGCGAGAGTGCCGTTAAAAGGAGCTGTACTAAAAATCAGTTGGTGTTCGCACTCAGAAGCTGGCCCTGAAATCACCCATTCGGAAGCAGTATTCGTTTGGGGTAGGGTGAGAGTTTCACCTGGAGCGATGACGACTTCTTTAAGCAGAGGTTTGGTGTCCGCAGTGTTTGGTTCTTGGGGAGTTTCCCAAGAATACAAGGCGATCGCTGTATGATTATTGTTTAATCCCAGCAAGATTAAATATACTGGGCGATCGCTCTGGTTTTCTACCCGATATTGCATTCGACTACCGATAGGGACAATCGGAGTAGGGAGTGATTTTTGAATCGAAGTTTCTGTTTTGAAAGTTCGTACTGTTTCGCGCTGCATGATAACGCGAGGCGATATGTTGCTAATTATTTCTAAGGTTGCCTTGAGAGCCAAGCGGGAAGAACCTTGATTTTCTGTCAGTCGCCATAATTTGGCTGCTAACAAGGTTGATAATTTTGGCGCTAACTTTTGCACTGTTAATTTTACAGCTTCTCCTGCTTCCCCAGCGGCATTAGAAATTAGTTCGCCAGCAAGAGAAAATAAACCATAGCGACTAGGTGTTTGCTGTAGTTTGGCAAATAAATAATCAGCCGGTTTTTCCCCTGCGACTACGGTGGAGACATGGGGAAATGCAGCGAAGGCACTTGTAGCGTCTACCCGCTCAATTCTTTCTAAGCCAGTATCCAGAGCAATTATTAAATTAATATTTCGGGGTAAAACCCGGACTGCTTCTTGCACAAGTTGCCCGATTTGTAGGGGATTTGCACCTTCTATTTGGGAAATATGCGCTTTTGCTGTTAACCCAGTCCGCGATCGCAATACTAATTCTTCTGTTGTTGTTGCTAAGGTAAATCGAGAATTAACTCCGTAGTATAGCAGCAATTGTGGCGGTAATCCTGCTAACCACAGCTGGACTGTTTTGCCGTCTTCTTCAATGGCTGTCACCGCACCTTCTGCACCAATGATACTCTCTGGCAAACCTAACCCCCCAGTCCCCTTCCCTTGTAGGGAAGGGGGAGAATTCAAAGCCTCTCTCCTCTTAGGAGAGAGGTTTGGAGAGAGGTTTTCCAGATTCCCTGGTTGCTGTTTACTACCCAATTTGCATAGAGAATTTTCTACATGAGACAGGGCAAATTGAATTGTGGTGGCTGGGGTGAATTCCCACAAATACTGCGTCAAGGCGTAAGTAAATAACCCAGCACTAAAACCAGAAAAGAGTTCTTCCCTGGCAGGCTGCTTGGGATTTGAGGTAGCTGCTAAGACAATCGGCGTGCTGGGTAACTTTTGAGTTTTAAGTTGTTGGAGAAAGTCGAGTTCTTCTGCTGCTAGCTTTGCCTCTAATGATTCTGGAAGGGCACGACTTTTTAATCCTAATACTGGGGTTGGCGCATAATAGCTAGTATCTAATACTGCTGTGACTCGATTTGTAGGGAGCGATCGCAATAATAGCAGTAAAGTTTCTTCTAATATATAATTGACTATTTTCTCATCTTGTGATATAGAACTGGCATTAGCTGGCACCAGAGCGTTTAGCATTGTATCTGGTGATGTCTCTACTTTGACACGACTGCCATAACCGCTAAAGTGAAAGACGACCATATCACTGGGTTTAGCTTGCTTACCCAAACGATCCAAAAAAGCCGCCTCAATGAATTCCCTACTAGCTTGTTCCTCAGTTAAAGTTAGGATATCTGACCCTTGGAAACCAAAGCGATAAATCAAAAGTTCTCTTTGTAGTTCCACATCCGTCAGACAACCACTGAGGGCTGGATTTTTTGGGTATTGGTTAATACCTATCAACAATGCCAACTTACGCGGACTGGGTTGTGCCAAAGCCTGATAATAGCGATTTCCTAAAGATAACCACTCAGCTTCAGTTATTCCCAATACCGCGAGTATTGAGCCAATTCTCTCTAAAAACGTGCGGCGTTTCATAATTAGCTATCAGCCCTCAGCTATTCAGTTAGCAGCTTACAGGGCTGAACTCTGTATTGTAAAGTTACAAAAACGTGGGAAGGGGGAGTGGGGGAGAAATCAATTCAAAATTCAAAATTCAAAATTCAAAATTAAAGAACTTCTGCCTCCTGCCTCCTGCCTCCTCTCCTAAGCTGGTACTTCTATTCGCATTGCCCGCGCCAACTCTGCTGCTACCTCTGGACGAGAAAATTCTGGTGGAGGTAATTCACCGCGCCGCAGCATTTCCCTAACTTTTGTCCCTGATAAGTGAATGCGTTCTTCTGGCCTGCTGGGACTGGTTTTAGATGTTGCCATCTGCTTAGTGCGCGTGCAGTAGAAAGCGTGTTCAAATTTCATCGGCACAATGCCTAATTCACTTGGTTCAAATTCATCAAAGATGTATTGAGCGTCGTAAGTGCCGTAATAGTCACCGACACCAGCATGATCTCGTCCGACGATAAAGTGAGTACAGCCGTAGTTTTTGCGGACTAAAGCATGGAATATAGCCTCACGAGGGCCAGCATAACGCATTGCGGCGGGATTGATTGCCAAAGCTACCCGATCTAAGGGGTAGTAATGTTCGAGCAAAATTTCATAGCAGCGCATCCGCACGTCAGCGGCGATATCATCTTCTTTTGTCGCCCCGACTAATGGGTGCAAAAATAAACCATCGACGATTTCTAAAGCGCACTTTTGAATATATTCATGGGCGCGGTGGATGGGATTGCGAGTTTGAAAGCCGACGATGGTTTTCCAACCCTTGTCTTTAAATAGTTGCCGTGAGGCAGCTGGATCGATTTGGTAAGTGGGAAACTGGGGATGAGGTTCGCGTTGCAACAACCAAATATCACCCGCCAGATGTACAGTACCTTGGTTATAGAGTACCTGCACGCCGGGATGATTGACATCATCAGTGCGGTAGACTTTGATTGCTTCGCGGGTTTTGTCGTAGTTATACTTTTGCGTGAGTTGCAAAACTCCGATAAATTCGCCTCTGGAGTTATCCAGACGGATTAAGCTGCCTTCTTGTAACGGGGAAGCTACTTCTTCGCTTACCGATAGTGTAATCGGGATTGACCACACAAGACCGTTAGCTAATCGCATTTCTGTGACAGTGCGATCGTAGTCTTCTTGGTTCATAAAACCCGTGAGTGGACTAAAAGCACCGATCGCAATCATTTCTAGATCGGAAACGGCGCGATCGTCAAGTTGCACTCGCGGCAAAAAGTCAGCTTTTGAGAGAAACTCTGCTCTTTGTTCTGGTGTGGCGATACGGTTAACCAACTGTCCACCGTGGGGGGCTATGGCATCTGGATTGTGACTCAACGTAATCCCCTCTCTGCTTTTACTGTTATTGTTTCAGATTATGTACTAACTTATCAAATGCTGGTACGTAGAAATAAAGAGTTTAGGGAATGGAAGAAAATTTTGCAACTAGCTGTAAGCGAGTTGATTAGGTTACGCTAAAGCTAATCCAGGCTCAAGTTTCAGAATAGTTCCTTTATAAGGAAAATGCTTATGACTGCTGTATCCCCCGTTGTTAAACCTGTTAGCCAAATGCGGTTAGCGCCTGGTAGTACAGTCAGTATCCAGGATATGAGTTGGGAGGAATTTGAGTCTATTTTGCAAGAACTGGGCGAAAAGCGATCGCTACGAGTTGCTTACAGCAAGTCTACGTTAGAAATTATGGTTCCTCTACCCGAACACGAAAAATCAAAGGACTTAATTTCGGATATTGTCAAAATCTTGCTGAAGATCGCCGGGAAAAGTTATGAACCCTTCGGTTCAACCACCTTCAAGCGGGAAAATATAGCCGGGGTAGAACCAGATGCTTGTTTCTACATCCAAAATTATCAAAGAATGATCGGTCGTCGCAAACTGGAACCGAACGATCCGCCTCCTGATTTGGCAATTGAAACAAATGTAACATCAAAAACAACTCTTGATGCTTACGTTGCGATCGCAGTTCCAGAACTATGGATTTACGATAGTAAAAAGCTAAGGATTTATTTACTCAGCGATGAACATTACATCGAATCTGATAACAGTCCTAACTTTCCAAATATCCCTGTAACTCAAATCATTGCCGCTACAGTTGAACGAGCTTGGCAAGTAGGAACCGTACAAGCTTTGAAAGAGTTTGAAGGGGCATTAGATAAAAGTCGTTTTTGATAGAGAGTACGTAAGCGTAGACCGCCGCAGGTATAGCTTTTGCTAATTGATCCTTGTATGGCAATAAATGGCATAAACTGCCATAAAATAATATTATGAAGGAAAAATTAGGGAAGTTGTGCCAGTGAAAAGTATAAATATATCTCTTCCTGATGCGATGCGGACTTATATAGAAGAGAAAGTGGCGACTGGTGGCTATAGTAGTGTCAGTGAATATTTCCGCGAGTTAGTACGCCAAGACCAAAAGCGCCAAGCTGCTGAACATTTGGAAGCGATGCTTTTAGAAGGTCTAAATTCTGGGAATACAACTGAGATGACTCCTGACGATTGGGAAGATATACGCCAAGCTGTGCGGGAAAGAATCACCAAGCATAAAGGGTCAAACGAAGGTTAATGAGCGACGTAAGCAAACGGCCGCAAGTCATCCGCGACTTGATAGAATTAGCGACTTATATTGCAGAAGATAACTTGGAAGCTTCAGATAGGTTTCTTGCAGCAGCAGAAACAACTTTCAAACAACTGGGTAAAATGCCAGAAATGGGAAAATCTTGTCAATTCTCTCATCCCAATTTAGCTGGTGTTCGACAGCAAGCAATAAAAGGATTTAAAAAGTATCTTGTTTTTTATCTTCCTTCGGATTCTGGTGTAGAGATTCTTAGAGTCATTTATGGCGGACGAGATATTGAAACAATCTTGGATGAAGATTTAGGAGAGAATGACTTGGTATAATAATTACGAGTATTTTACTATGTCAGTTTTAGGATAAGCGATCGCAGTTCCAGAACTATGGATTTACGATAGTAAAAAGCTAAGGATTTATTTACTCAGGGATGGACATTGCATCGAATCCGATAACAGTCCTAACTTTCCAAATATCCCTGTAACTCAAATTATTGCCGCTACAGTTGAACGAGCTTGGCAAGTAGGAACGGTACAGGCTATGTTTGGAGGAGTTTGAAGAGGAAATTAACAAAAGTATTTCTTGATTAATTTCTAATATTGCATCAAGTATGTTTGACCCGATAGAGTACGCTGATGAACGAATGGACTCAAAACAGGAAAATGAGCTACTGAAGTGGCTTCGTCAACTTGATGACGAGCAGAAATTTACCTTTGTTTGGCGCGTGCTAAGTGCAAATGCTTGGAAAGGATGCGAATTAGCCAAGCGATCGCAACTCAAGCCCATTTTTTTAGAAGTGATTCTCGAAAAAGGACTTGTTTACGGTGATGCAAGTTCAGTGGAGTGGTGGATTAAAGCAGTTTTACCCGGTTTAGGTCAGAGACGAGTACTTGAGATTATCAAAGCTCATATAGACATTGCTCCATTGTCTGTATATAAAACGCTGTATTGGCTACCTTGGTTATACCATAACCAATCGAAACAAATTAAAAATGAGATCCTGGTGCTTCAAATAGAATTCAGTAAAAAATATCCAAACTATCGACCCCTTAGAAGTATAGGTACTCATGTTTAACAGTTGATTGTACAATTGCTAGCTGCGTGCGATCGCTTGTTAAAATTCGTTGCTGCAATTTGATACTGATATGTCAATAAATGGCAATTTTTGCCATGATATGCTCTAGTAAAAATTAGAAAAGTAATACTAGTGAAAAGCATCAATATAATATCTATACCTGACGCTATGTGAGCTTATATAAAGAAAAAGTTTGCAAATGCAGGCAGAAGTTCGCGGATTACAAACAGAAAATCATCGCATTTTGGATATCTTGCAAAATCCCAATACCGAAGATGATTCTTCGACATAATTAAAGAGACATTGCATTGCAACGTCTCTATATCAGCGATTAATTGTTAACTAAATTGTTCAATAATTCCGCCACCTAACACTTTTTCTCCGTCGTACCACACCGCCGCTTGTCCGGGGGTGATGCTGATTTGGGGTTCATCAAACACCAAACGCACACGGGAGTTTTCCAACGGAATCACCGTCACTGGTGTAGCCGTTGAACGATAGCGAATTTGCACTTCGGCATGAATTGGGGTGGATGGTTCAGCAATGGAAACCCAATTTACCCGATTTACTGTGCATTCTGGTTGAGTTACCTTAGTGCGATCGCCTACTACTACTTTATTATTTTCCGCATCTAGTTCAATCACATACAATGGTTCGGCAGCAGCAATTCCCAAGCCTTTGCGTTGGCCAATAGTATAGTGATGGACACCATCATGCTGTCCCAAAACTTTGCCTGTAACATCGACAATATCGCCTGTTTTGGGAGCTAAATATTTATCCAAAAATGCCCGCATGGAACCGTTACTTTCCACTAAGCATAAGTCTTGACTTTCTGGTTTATCAGCAGTCTTGAGTCCGTATTCAGTCGCAATCCGGCGCGTCTCAGTTTTTTCTAGTTCACCCAGAGGAAATATGGTTGCTGCAAGTAAATCTTGAGACAAATCATAGAGGAAGTATGACTGGTCTTTGTTGCGGTCAATAGCTCTTAATAATTGGTAACGTCCAGTTGCTTCGTCATAGCTAATTCGGGCATAATGACCAGTGGCGATGCGATCGCATCCCAATTCTTCACGAGCATACTGCACCATTGGCCCAAACTTCACTGTTTTATTGCACTGGGAGCAAGGCAAAGGTGTAATCCCAGCACTGTAACCAGTCACTAGGTAATCGACAATATGCGTCTGAAACAGATCCCGAATATCTACAACCTGATGGGGAACGCCCAGTTGTTCACAGAGATCGGCCGCGTCGATCATACCTTCAGAGCAACATTGACCTTTGCCTTTCATTAGCCAAAGAGTCAAACCAATCACTTCATAGCCCTGATGGTGCAGGATAGCTGCGGCGGTGGAACTGTCAACGCCACCAGAAAGACCAACGACGACTTTTTTCATACAAAGCACGACACGATAGCTGCGTGGTTGTCCAATTGTAGCACATACTCTTCAAAGCCTTGCTACTAAAGCGCTTCAGTTATAAAGTCTCGGGATTAGCGTTGGCGTAGCCCATCCTAGACATCGCCATTCACTCTTTCATCTAAGATTAATTACAGATGTATTTTTTGCCACGCAGATGAGCTAACTTTACGTTAACGCTATATAGTTGCTACAACGGTGAACTAATAAGTTCCTGATGGAAATTACCTAAAAATACTGTGACTACTTTCTAACTATTATGTCGAGAGGAATATCAAGTCAATTTATCCCATTTCAGATGCTGCGCCGAAGTTCTAAGGGTTGGAAGCCTACTATGAGACTTCTCTTTTTGTTAGTGGGAGGATGGTTAGTACTGATTCCCGACTCTACCCCAGCAAAAGCACAAATTTCCAACAGCAACGTATTACTAGCTCAACAAACTGCTGAGATTTTACCGCCAACGCCAATTCCCTTTGGTCAACAGCCATCACCACAGTTACAACCAATTCAAGCAGAGGACTTCAATCAACCGGAAGTGAACTTTCAGCCCACCCAACCAGTACAAGACACTCAATTGGAGCAGAATTTTCAGCCTTCCCAACCATTACCGAACACTCAATTGGAGCAGAACTTTCAGCCTCCTCAACCATTACAGAACAATCAATTTGAGCAAAATTTTCAGCCCTCTCAACCTTCACAGTTTAGTCAATATAACCAGAACTTTGAGCGCTATTTAGTTTACGTTGATGGCAGTGATTTTCAGACATTACAAGCCATACGTCAGATTGAACCCAGTGCTTACATCCGCCAGTTCCAAGGCCGGACTGTAATTCAGTCAGGAGTTTTTAACAGAGTCGCCAACGCGCAACAACGGGTGAATGAGCTACAGTCACGAGGCATATATAACGCCCGAATTATCAGCTTTGGTAACGGACAGGAAATAAATGCAGACAATGGCAACTATAACTATAGAGACGATCGCAATAATATAAATGCTAATAGGCAAGCCTCTAGATATTATGTCGCCATTCCCACCACTTCTGAACAGTTACCTGCGATCGCAGCACAAGTTAGGCAGAATCTAGGCGGATTAACACAAGATTTAGGACGATCTGGCGGAGTCCTCGAAAGGACGCAACCACGAGGACCACACGTAGCGGTAGGGCCTTTCCCCAATCGATTCCAAGCTGAGGAATGGAACAGGTATATGCGAAAGCTCGGATACGGTAATGCCAGAGTTTACTACGGAAAGTGAATAAGTGAGGAGTTAGGAGTTAGATAGGAAGTACACCAACGGCAAGCGCTTCAATGTAAGTATCATAGAATTTTAGGCAAATCAGTTGTAAATCATGCTACAGCTATAAGCCAAAATTTTTATAGAGACTCACACAAGTACAGTCAAAATGGATATAAAGAATGGCTTCGTTGGCGCTGTTGGCAATACCCCTTTAATTCGTTTAAACAGTTTTAGCGAAGAAACAGGGTGTGAAATCCTTGCGAAAGCAGAATTTCTCAATCCTGGGGGTTCTGTCAAAGACCGCGCCGCACTTTACATCATCGAAGATGCGGAAAAGAAAGGTCTGCTTAAACCTGGTGGCACGGTTGTAGAAGGAACCGCTGGTAATACTGGCATTGGACTAGCACATATTTGCAACGCCAAAGGCTACAAATGTCTAATTATTATTCCCGATACCCAGTCACAAGAAAAGATAGATGCACTGATAGCACTAGGAGCAGAAGTTCGTCCCATCCCCGCCGTACCCTACAAAGACCCGAACAACTACGTCAAGCTATCTGGTAGAGTAGCTGCTGAGTTGGAAAATGCCATTTGGGCAAATCAGTTTGATAATTTAGCCAACCGCCTCGCCCACTACGAAACCACAGGGCCGGAAATTTGGACGCAGACAGATGGTAAAATAGATGTATGGACAACTGCAACTGGTACTGGTGGTACTTATGCTGGTGTAGCATTGTACTTAAAAGAGCAAAATCCAGCAATTAAATGTGTTGTAGCCGATCCGCTGGGTAGTGGACTTTATAGTTATGTCAAAACTGGCGAAATCAAGATAGAAGGAAATTCCATCACTGAAGGCATTGGTAACGCTCGTGTCACAGCCAATATGGAAGGCGCACCTGCTGATGATGCCATCCAAATCGATGACCAGGAAGCTTTGCAAGTAGTTTACCAACTGCTGCGGAAAGATGGTTTGTTAATGGGCGGCTCAACGGGTATTAATGTTGGGGCAGCTGTTGCTTTGGCGAAGCAATTGGGGCCAGGACATACCATTGTTACCATCTTGTGTGATAGTGGTTCCCGGTATCAGTCGCGGATATTCAACCCGGAATGGCTAGCCTCAAAAGGACTTTCAATAGATTAGTCATTAGTCATTGGTCATTGGTCATTGGTCATTGGTCACTTGTACTGAGTTTCGACTGCGCTCAACTACCGCTTGTCGTTGGTGTGGTCCCTGAGCGTAGTCGTACCCCTCCGGGGAAGCAAGCTACGCGCAGCGTCTCGTAGAGAAGTGCAGCCTCTCCAAGAGTTGTATTGGTCATTAGCTTCCGACTTTTGACAAATGACAAATGACAAATGAGAAAGGACAAATGACCAACACCACTCAACCATCAGACTTCCCAAAAATAGATCGAGATTCTGCTCCTAAATGTGTGCGAGTTTGTCAAAATCGTACTTGTAAAAAGCAAGGTTCAGCAAAGGTTTTAGCAGCTTTTACAGCTTTGCCAATCCCTGGTGTAACTGTAACGGCTAGCAGCTGTTTAGGACAATGTGGCAATGGGCCGATGGTGCTGATATTACCCGATATGGTTTGGTATAGCAGCGTTCACCCTGAGGAAGTATCTCTACTGATAGAAAATCATTTGCTAGCTGGTCAAAGAGTCAAGCAGATGCTCTATTATCGGTTTCATCCCCAGAAATCAAGCTAATTAAAAATATCAAGGTCTGCAATCTTGTTGACTGAAGTGAGGCATCCAATGAATATCCAGCAGCTGCGTCAATCCTTAAAACAAAAGTGGCTTATTTACTACAAGCAAAATACTTCCTGGCTGGTCAAAATGCGAATTTGGGCCACTTACGATGGTCTACGCCGTCCTTTGTCCGGTTTTATTTTGGCAACACTGTCTGTTTTAGAACCCCAGTTTGATGAAATACTTGCTTTTATGATGGATCTGAATAACGATCCAGATAAAATAGTCGCCGCTTTAGGTCTTAACTTCAATCCTGATGAAGAGTTACGTTTAATCAAATCAGAGCATTCTATGGCTATAAGCCAAGCTGAAAGCGAGTCGCCAGATGAGAAGCATTTTGAGGATAAACATTTATCATCGGCTGTAACTGCTAGCAAGATTGCCTCTCATTCTCTTGCCAATACTCTAGATTCCAACTTGCCACGCGCCGATCGAGTTGTCCGATCATTTACAGCTACTACTGAGGTAAGTCGCACACGCGAACCTGAGTTGGTAGTAGCAGCAACTAAAATTGCTCCAGATACTCCGGTAAAAACGCCATCCTCCGGTTTGCTAAGGGAATATCAACTAGTACGCTGGCACTCTGGTCAGTTACCTTCAGGAGCATCGGCGACAATGACCAGTGAGGTCAACAGCAAAGCCAAAACTATGCCATCTGTGGCGTTAGCTACCGAAGTTAAGAGCAACGCGCCATCTAGCCGAATCCCTGTGGATGCATCGTTGGCAATTACCACTGAGATTTATAGTAACGGCAAACCAGTGCGATCGCTAGCACTTACTACTGAGGTTAATAGCAACGGCAAAGATCCGAATATTCAACCACAAGAGGTTAAGAGCAAAGTGGATTTACCAACCACAAATGCCCGTAGTATAGCTTCTTGGGTAGATGAATTTTGTTACGGCGCTAGGAATAAAGAAGACATTTTGACTTGAATTACTTATGGGTACTCGTGAGAAACAAACGGAATTTCTATGACTTCACCCTCAGTTTCTCCCACTTGGACTTTTAAGCCGACGCCACCAGCTTTGGTGCGAATGTAACCTAGTCCAAAGTAACCATCAGCCGTTTCTGTGTAACTAGTCAGTTTACCGACCTTTTCATCTCCAACTGCGATCGCACTTCCAACTTCCACAGGGGCACTGAAACGAATTCCTAAGAGGTGTTGTTTTACACCTTTATATGTATTTAACCGAGCAATAGTTTCTTGCCCAATATAGCAACCTTTAGTAAAAGAAATTGTTTGCCACAAGCCAACTTCCAGAGGATTGTAATCATCTGTGAGTTCCGCATCTGGGGCGGGGCGGCCTTGTAAGATTCGCAAGGCATCCCAGGCGCGATCGCTCATTTCTACCGCCCCAGCCTCTAACAGTTTGTTCCACACCGTTGCTTTGTCAGTATAGGGCAAAGTAAAGGTGTATCCAGGCGCAGCTAACCCGCTACCCACAGCAATTCGCACGCCCTCAGCCGGAGCGATCGTGTATACTTGGTGATTACCGTAAGGTTGTCCAATGAGTTCGCCAATACCCAACTTTTGTAAAACAGCATCGCTTCCTGGACCAATGAGGCTGAAGGTGTTGGTATATCGGGTAATATCAGATAATTCCACCTTATCTGCATAGAAAATATATTTATCCAGCCATTCCATCAGATATTGACGGCGGTTGGGTGAAACTAGCAGGATTACCGCATCTTCTCTAACGTATGCGGTTACTAAATCAATTGTTCTGGCTGTAGAAGTGACAAAAACCGTATCACAACCTTGTCCTGGCTTGAGTATTTGGAAATTGTTAGTACTTTGGTTGTGTAAGAAATTGAGGCGATCGTCGCCAGCTACTTTGATGCGTCCCCAGGCGGTGCGATCGCATATTGCAACCCCAACTCTGGCAGCTTCGATAGCTGCTGCGTCTTTATCGTCAAGTGTAGATGTTGGCATGGTGATGAGAAGTTGCCCTGTTTCAATGTTGTCGCACTGGAAATCTTAGCAAATAAGCCTTTGCCGCTTCAATGCACCTCCTGTTTTTTTCTAGCGTATAATCAAATCAACAGAAAGTGCCGAACAACAAAAACTTATGAAACGAACTTTTACTGCAAGTGTATGGCAGGAAGGTAACTGGTTTGTGGCACAGTGCTTGGAGATTGATATTGCGAGCCAGGGTCAGACTGAAACTGAGACATTGGCTAATCTTGAGGAAGCTTTGTCACTGCATTTTGAACCACCAGTAGCTACTATTATTCCTCAAATTAAGACACTTCAGGTAGAAATAGGTGCCGCTTAAACCATTACCTTATCGTGAGGTTAAGCGTAGATTAGAGGCAGCAGGCTTTGAGGAAGTTAGCCAAAAGGGTAGTCACGTAAAGTTTGCCAAATCTACCGAAGAAGGAACCCGTACTGCGATCGCGCCTCGTCATCGAGAAATTACTATTGGTACGCTGGGGAGTATTTTACGACAAGCTGGGATAAGTGTAGAAGAGTTTGAGGTTTTGTAAGGGCGGCGTAGTGGTGAAAGGGGCGAGGCGATGCCTAGGTTGGGCTGCGCCTACTTCTTTTTCAAGATTCCATTGAAATTAGCGATTGCCATAATGGTATCGCGCCTGAATAAACTCAACTCGGTCATCACTTACTACGTAAACAATCCGGTCAGTTTGAGTGATTCGGCGCGACCATATATTTGCATCATAGTATCTCAATCTTTCAGGGTTGCCTCTTCCTTCAAAGGGATTCCGCCTAATCTCTTCAACTAAAGATAAGACGGAATAAATATGCTGTCTCCATGATGCCATTAAGTTCCGAAGTAGGTATGACAGATACACTTTCTGCACCTTCACGATTAACAACTACAGGTTCACGAGTGTTAATTGCCTCTTCGTAAATTTTTTAAAAATTATTGCAAGCTTCGTGTAGTTTGTTTTATTAGACATTTTTGTTCCTTAATTTATCTATTACTCTTTGCTGGCAGGTAACTAAAGAGTTGCTTCAGCTTGAATTTCTTGAATGATAGTTAAAATTTCCTCTTTTGATTCGATGTGCCTTGCTAGAACTTCAGCGGTTGATTCCAGTACTCGCTCAGAAAAGAATTTAGCTAAATCTTGCCGCAAACTCTGCCCAATGTAAAACTTGAGTAATGCTTCAAGTGTCATATCTCGATTAGCTGCAACTTTTTTGAGCTTGAGAAATAGAGCCTTTAACTTGTCTCTTAAAGCATGATCGCCTGGAAATTCGCTTTTAATACCAAAATCCTTATATACATTTGAGATTTGCTTGCGTACAGTTCCTTCCGCACGTCCTCTAGACTGAGCAATCTCATCATTAGTGTATCCAGCCAGCAACAATTTCAACACCTCTACCTTACAAGGTGCTTTCTTGAGCATTTCTAGAGCTTCATTAAACTGTGGACTATTCATACTTTTCAGAATACCGCATTTTCTTTAATCTGCGTACTTTGCGTATTGCGCGTATTCAGATTTGCTTTATGGGTGTCCATTGCTTTGCGTATCTGCGTAATGAGCATGATATACACAGAAGCGTTTGAGTGAACGTATGAAAAATGATTCTAGATTTGTTCAATTAGAAATACCAGGAATGGAGCAATTTCTTATCCAAAATAAAACTGTCTTAGAAACAACCAAGATGACTCTACAAACTATTACAGATATTTCGACTAAGAATCCAGATACAGCACTTCCGGCAGCTATGAGGTACGTCCTAAAAGCTGAAAGCGATGATAGGAGAGGGGCGAGAATAAAACTATATTGCATAATAGCCGGAAGCGCTGTAATCAAATCACATTCGATCAATTAGAAATACCAGGGATGGAAGAATTTATCGCCAAATTGAAAACACAGTCAGAATCTAACAACTCAATTGACTACAACCGTATGAGTGAAGATTTTGCAGCTTGAGGAAAGAGCGATCGCCTTACTCAATAAGCCCACGCAAGTGGGCTTTGTTCGTGTATTCTATTTTCAGGGCTTCAACTCTCTGGCAATTTAGCAAACGCCTGCTCAACTAACTCTTTTGACTTAGCATCTAAACGCAGCCAATCCACTTCACCGAATTCATCGATTAAACTAGTATCAATATCAGCAACTTCCTTCTGTGGTGTGTATTCAAAAAAACACACTTCATAACACAGTTCCCACAAATCGATACTCGCTTCTTGCTGTTGACGCTGCAAACGTAGATGATATCCTGGATGGGGCATCGGCAGACGAGCCAGAGTTCCTCTGATTTCATCTGCTTCTTGGGGTGTTGCAGTTTCCATTGCTTGCAACAGTTCAGTCACTAATGCTTTGATTTCATCAGTGGTGCTAGGCGGCCAAATCAGGACATCATGGTAAGTTCCTGTCCAGGAAGATTCATCAAGCTGCTTGCGGATATTATCGATAACGCGAATGAAAGCAGGTTGCATGAGGATTTCAGCCTGCTGCCATGCAACTGGATTTGTTATTTTAGGTGGCATTGGTAATAAACAGGGGCACTAAAAGAAAAATAAATAGTCTGCGTTTATTAAAAAGCTGCGTTTTTAATCTAAATCTTTTCTCAAGATAGCGGATTTCATTGAAGAAAATTTGGAGATATTTATTACCAGCTGGAAAATTAGGTAATAACTCTGGGGAGGGAATATGATAGGCAAGCTACTAGACCATCGTTACCAAGTAATTCGAGTCCTCGCGATGGGAGGATTTGGTCAAACCTACATTGCCCAAGATACAAGGCGGCCCGGCAATCCCATCTGCGTTGTCAAGCACCTTAAGCCCGGAACTGACCCCAGAGTTTTTGATACTGCTAAACGTCTGTTCAGCAGCGAAGCCGAAACTTTAGAAAAATTGGGCAACCATGACCAAATACCCAGGTTGCTAGCGTATTTTGACGAAAACCAAGAATTTTATTTAGTACAAGAATATATTGAAGGACATACCTTAGCTGAGGAACTTATACCTGGTAAGCGCTGGAGTGAAAGCCAAGTAGTTCAACTGTTGCAGGAAGTTCTGGAGATTCTGGAATTTGTCCATCGCCAAGGCGTGATTCACCGCGATATCAAACCGGATAATATCATCCGTCGCGCCTCAGATAATAAGTTAGTTTTAGTTGATTTTGGGGCAGTGAAACAACTGCGTACACAACTGGTAACAGTGGGCGGACAAGCCTCTGCCACAGTGGTTATTGGCACTCCTGGCTATATGCCCACAGAACAAGGGCAAGGTAAACCTCGTCCCAACAGCGATATCTATTCCCTTGGCATTATTGCCATTCAAGCATTAACAGGATTACAGCCAACAGAATTGCAAGAAGACCCAGAAACGGGGGAAATTATCTGGCGGCATTCAGTAACCGTGAACCATCGACTGGCGGCAGTGTTGTCCAAGATGGTGCGTTATCACTTCAAAGACCGCTACCAAAACGCTACGGAAGCACTACAAGCATGTAAAGACGCGATTAATCCAGTACCTGCACTTTCCGCACCTCAAGAAGTCGCCAACAATTCCAGTTACCAAGCAGCCAAATCCCAGCCTCAAGTATCTCGGCTGCAAACTATTGCAGTTGCACCAGCAAATCCTGTCCCTGCCAAACCTGTGCGTAAAGACTCTAGTAAATCCGACCCCTGGCCGATATTAATTGGCATATTACTGGCGGGTGGTGCAGCTGCCTTGGTAGCAAATGTATATCCAAATGTGAAAAATTTAGCTTTAAATGTTACAGGTAAGGATACCGCCTTAGCAAATAAATGCTCGGCTGTTGTTGTCGGAAATTCTAATATCCGTTCTGAACCTAGTTCGATAAATTCTAATAATATTTTGCAAACTGTTGCAAATAACACTAATTTCGAAGTGACTGGCAAACAGACAAAAGCCGGTTGGATAGAAGTTAAGCTTAAATCAGGTCGTTTGGCTTGGGCACACCCGGCTGTGATAGACAATAAAGATGAATGGGCTTCTTGCCTACGTGACAAAGGTATTGCAACTAGGATTGTAGATGATAGTAGCTTGATTGCAACTCGAACAATTCCCAAGGCAAAACCAAAATCTAAGGATGTAGTAAGTCCACTACCAGAAAAGGCGAAGGGGTCAACTGACGATGCTGGGAAATCAGAGCGATCGCAACCTAATGATAACAGTGCCAATATTGTAGAACAAGCGAAAAAGAAGTATGATTCAGGGGATATAATTGGAGCGATCGCACTTTTAAGATCGGTTCCAGCAAATGCTGCTTCTGGTATCCAAGAAACAGGCAAAATGATTGCCCAATGGCAGGAAGATTGGGCAAAGGCGGAGGCGTTATCTAATGAGATTAATAAAGCAATAGATGATGGAAAATGGGATCAAGTTTTAGATTATAGAAACCATCCAGAAAAATTGCCTAATACTAAATACTGGCGAAATAGAATAGAACCATTATTTAAACAAGCAGCCGAAAATCTGGCAAAACAGGCACTAACTCAGCTAGAAAATCAAGGTAATCAGAAAAATACCCAACAGAAACTTCCCGATACTAAGCAACCTGAAACCACAGAGAGTCCCAATACTACACAAACTCCTAAAACTGACCTTTAACAGTTATCAGTAAACACAGTTCTCCTCGTTTCCAGCTTCTTCTGACTGGGAATGACTAAAGGAGGGCTGCCACCGCCCGGATTCGCAGTATTGTCCCAATAAATCTCGTTCCCAAATTATACCTGGAAACGAGATTTTAAATAGGTATTTATCTGTGGTTTTATTTTCCCTATCCGTGCATTTCGTCGTATTCTTGGGCTTCAACTCGTCTTGCTTCCATCCGCGAAGCAGGTAGAAACTCAGCACGACGGACTGGAACCAAGGGCGGCGTATTGCCTTGGTAAGGGTGAATGACTTGTACAGTACGGGCTGGACGCTGCCGTGGTGAGAACAAAGCCAATACCCCAGCTACAACAACACCACCACCAATAGTGAGAGTTGCGCCTCCCACAGCCCAAAGAACGGGTGAAGACCACCAAGCATTTTGCGGCTGGAATGTTGCTGCTGTTTTTGGTTGGTTATTCTGCTGGGCTAATTGCCACTGCTGCTGAGTATTGAAATTTTGGACTTGACCCTGGAGTTGTTGATTTTGCAACTTTAGCTGTTCATTGTCGTTTTTTAAACGCTCCATCTGCATCTGCGTGTTCAACTTCTCCATCTCTAGGCGCTGGTCAGTACTGGTACCAGTCGGTGGCTGAACCTGATTGGGATACATTGGTTGACCATAAGGCCCGTAAGGATACATTTGTGGCTGCATTCCTGGGGGCGCTACTACACCTGGCATTTGCGGAGCAACAGCAAAGTTAGGTTGTAGAGGGGTATTCGTTCCTTTGAGCAAGACGAGAGCCGCCAGCCCAGCTACGGCAACCCCACCAATAAACGCCATACTCTCACTCATCGCCTTTGCTCCTCGATTGCGACGTAACTATAATCATTTGTGACTGACTCACTCTCACACTCATAAATTATGCCTACTTAATTTCACATAATACTCAAACTATAAGCGACTCTATCAGCTAGTTTTTTTACACGATCATATCTGATGTTAATATTCAAGACCATAATGGTCAAATTGTCTACCAAGGAAGGATAGAAAAACTACACTGTTATAGTTTTTTAATCTACTTTCTCCATCTAATCAAGAAAAGTATTTGTGCTGGTGTTGGTCATCTTGATGGCTGCCTTGAGACTTTGGCAAAATTGGGCGATCGCCGAAAGTCCCTGCTCTGGTGTGCCTTCTGCTAACCGTTTGACAACAGCGCTACCCACGATCGCACCATCTGCACCCCATTCCATTACCTGACGGGCTTGTTCAGCTTCAGATATGCCAAAGCCGACTGCGATGGGTTTATCAGTAACACTACGAATTTGTTTGAGTAAATCCGACACCCGGTTTTCCAGTTGCGATCGCACCCCTGTAACCCCAGTGACGCTGACTAAATAAATAAATCCAAGGGATGAACGAGCGATCGCTTCGATCCGTTCAGCAGAACTGGTGGGAGCAACCAACAAGATTACGTCAATTCCCATCTCACTAGCTGCTTGGAGCAATCCTGCTGCTTCCTCTAAGGGCAAATCAGGTATTACCAATCCTGCGACCCCAGCCGCGGCAATTTGCTGAAGAAATTTTTCAATTCCCCGGTGCAAAATTGAGTTGTAATAGATTAACAGAATAATCGGCGATCGCAATTTGGGAGTAATACCTTGCAGCATTTCTAGCACCTGCTCCAACTTCGTACCCTTTTGCAAGGCGCGAGTAGCAGCAGCTTGAATAACTGGCCCATCAGCCAGAGGATCGGAGTAGGGTATACCCACTTCTATAATGTCGGCTCCACTACGATCTAGAACCTGCAAGGCTTTTGCTGTGGTTTCTAAATCTGGATCGCCAGCAGTGATAAACGGAATCAGAGCGCACTCACGATTGTGCCCAAGGGTTTTAAAGCAATCAGAAATCGCACTCATTTAGTCAAGTGTCAATAGTCAGTGGTCATTGGTCAGTGGTCATTACCTTTAGGCAAGTTACAAAGGACAAATGAGACAACTGACCAATGATAACTCTACACCTGAGATTGCTCTTCTTGCTCTATTTCGGCTTGAATTCGTGCTAGTTCTTCGGGAGTAAGCTCGTCTAGCCGCTTTTGCAGAAAGTCTTGCTCATACTGTTCCCGCTGTTGGTGGTAGGTCATTTTTTGTCCCACCGCACGGAAAAAATAGGTGGACAGCCAGCCAAGTAAGGCACTGACTAGCAAGACTTGGCTCCATATACCAGCTTTCTGATTATCCAAACCAACTAGCTGCAATCCTAAGTATGCCAAGCCGCCGGCAATAAAAACACCCAAGCCAATTCCAATCGCGTCAATCCGTCGCATGAGAGTTATGACCTACCAATGTCGTTAAACTTGAACTTGTCGCCGTTGGGGTCGGAAATTTACAAACGGCGATAGAACCAACAGACCCGGAAAGAAGAAAAACACCAAAAAGTACATAAAGACACGCTCAATGGAGCTACATACATACCAACGCTGCTTCAGGTACAGCAAAACAGCAATGGGGATTACTAGAAGGTAAGCTCCAGCCAAAACCAGATATAGCAGGGCGACAATCATAACTTTCAAGTCTTAAGCATCTGTTTTCCATCATAGGCTGAAGAGACAGACAAGAGAGAAGTATAGTCATAATGCTTTTAACATAACTGCGCCAAAATTCCTCTAAACCGCTAATAGGGAGGCGAAATCGCAGCTTTGGCTGGCTGGAGTACTTTTACAATGGGCGATTCAACGGATTTTATGACAAAAGCTAATATCATGCTATTATGTGAATCCACTAGCAAACAAATGCTCTAGTCAGACAAGATCGAAAACTCATCCAGATTATTACGAGAAAACTAAGAAGACTTCCAAATCTATGAAGCGATCGCAAAATCTGGAAAAAATATTTTCAATCTAGTTGGACAAAAGACACAATTAATGGTGGAATAGATAAGGAGGTATTTGCTACCTCTAAAAAATAACTAGTTATACTAGTTGCTAAACACCTGCGGGGGTGTGGCGGAATGGTAGACGCTACGGACTTAAATAATTGAGCCTTGAAGGAGAAATCCCTCAAGTGGAAGCTCTCAAACTCAGGGAAACCTAAATCTGGTGACAGACATGGCAATCCTGAGCCAAGCCCAGAAATTTTAGATTTGTGATTTTAGATTTACGATTAGTCTTTAATCCAAGATTCAAAATCTAAAATCCAAAATTGAGGGAAGGTGCAGAGACCCGACGGGAGCTACCCTAACGTTAAGTCGAGGGTAAAGGGAGAGTCCAATTCTCAAAATCCGAGTTGGCTATTGTCATCAGGTAGCAGTGAAAACTGCGGGAGAATGAAAATCCGTTGACCGTAAAAGGTCGTGTGGGTTCAAGTCCCTCCACCCCCACTAAAAATTTAATACCGAAAGGCTTCGATAGAAGTTATGGGCGGGTTAAATCTAAATTATAGATTAACTCGCCCATATAGTTGTTTATTTATGGTCTTTTCTGGTTATAAGTAAGTAATTTCACTGAACTATTTGATGAAGTATTAAACAATTTGTCTTTAATACTTTATTTATAGTCTTAGTTCATCAAATTTGTGTAAAAAGATTACTGAATCTCTGACGAATGGATTGATGCTACTGTTCACCAAGGTTAAGCTGGTAATAATATGAACAGGAAGCCTTTTTGTCCTGATAACTGAAATGACCCCTAATCGTTTATCAATTACTCAGGAAAATCCCCATTGTGCTACGTCTAACTCTAGTCAACTAGATGTGCAAACTGCCCAAGAGGAGGTTTATAGCTTCTTTGTGGAAATTGTCAAGAAATTGCCACCAGAGGATGTTTTACGTGAATTCAAAGGTTTATTTATAGACGGTCTTGATTCCGAATATTCTGATTATATACCTGGAATATATAGTGTTTTTCTATATGAGCATGAACAGGAACTATATAATACACTGAAGCGGTGCTGTTACATCATAGTTAATAATTGGAAAAGTAATCGAAAAGACAAATATATCCAAGATTTAGTTAATTTATTTGTTAAGGAAAATCTGAAAATTAAGGACGATAATCCTCCAGTAGTAAAAACTTGTAAAATTTGGTTAGAGAATTTTGTCAAGAGTAAAGATTACAAGGAACTGAAATTATTTGCTACTAAATATGAAGAATCATCTAAAGGTCATTGGGCTAATCGCTACACTTCCTATTTATTGATCGATCAATCTGTTAATAATAAGAACCCTAAAGAACAACAAGAGGCTGCTAGGAGGCTTTCTAAACAGATAAAAGAGAAATTTAAGTTTGAACTTGCAATGTATATTGCTCGTTCTCAATCTGCCGTCTCAAGCACAACACGCTATAAAAATCCTAGTATTTTAGGAGACCAAGCTCTGCGCTTAATAAAAGCAATTGTCTTAAAAAGAGGCGTATTTAGTCATGATAATATTGCCCATATATTTATTAAGCAAACTGAAAATCAAACTCTGAAAGAATTTAAAATAAACATAGAAAAATATCTATTTTTTTCTGTAGAAAACCAAACATCAGTCGAGACTTGGCGGCAGCAGTTTGCACATAGTTTATCCTTATGGAAGACGGATTATAATCAAGAAATTATCACTAAAGAATTTTTCTTGAGAACCTGTAATCGGGTGATTGATTACTTTACAACAGAAAATGCTAAAGAGCCTTCAGACTTATTTCTATTATTAATTAACCAAGGTCATGCTCTAACCTTGGTAATTATCTTATTAAAGATTATTTTGATTTCGAGAAATTCCCGGAGACACTTAGAAACTCGGATTGCTCATTTGATTCGTTTTTACGAAAACTATTCCGAAGAGGAATGCAAAGGGGTAATAAATTTTATCGAGATTTTTAATATCACGTTTGCCATTTATGCAGAAAATGTAGAATATAACTTGATTAAGATGGAAGAAGAGGAACAAAGCAGTAATCAGCAATTAAATCTGGATGGTTATCGTGTGTTTTCACAGATGAAGGTAGATAGACAAAAATGAGTTTTATTTGATTCATGATTTCGCAAGACGTTCGTCTAACCAAGCCAGAGCAGCACCCGCAGTTTCAGCTAAAATACTAATGAGGCGATATAGAGCGATCGCACTAAATACTAAGGCAGCTGGAAAGTGGTGTCGTAAAAGCTCATACGCAGTCGCTTCAAACACACCTAATCCCCCAGGGGCACCCGGTATAACGAATCCCAACAACCAAGCGCAACTAAAAGCCCCTAACAACAAAGGAATTTGATTCGCATTCAACGAACCCAAGGCGAACATAGTTAATATAAACCCAGTGGCGCGTAGTCCCATAAAGCCCACTTCTCCTAACAAAGGGCGTAAAGGGTAGCTTTTAAGACTGAAGGAAACAGTTGGTTGAGTAGTAGCAGCAGACTTTTTTGCTTTTAATTTGTATAAAAAGCGAATAACTGGGTTCAAAAACCAGGGATGAATCGTACCAAGGACTACAGCTAAACTCAGGAATTGTAGTATTTGTATAACAAGGGTGGTATTCGCTGCTGCAAACTGGCTACTGCATAGGACAATGATGATTAAAGCAGCCGCTAGCATGAGTAGGGGTTCTAGTAAAACGCTTAAGGTAGCTGCACCTGTAGGAATATTGGCATTTTTGGCGGCGACAATTCGTCCGTAGTGATGCCAGATATTACCTGGTAAATATTTCGCGATGTTTGTTTTTAGGTAAACCTGGATGAATTGGGGAGATGATACAGGTTGATTTAACTCTTGGAGAATCCAAGTCCAGATCCAGCCCGCCCAAGTATGAGCTAGTAAAGTTACCCCTGTAGCGATCGCCATAATTGCCCATCCTACCCCATCAATGCGGATAGCTGTCACCCCAATCCAATTATCCTTCAGAGCTTTTCCTAAAAAAAACAGCGTCCCTCCCAAAATTATCCAGCGTAAAAATTGCTTCATGAATTTAGTCATTTAATGGTAGAGCAACAAAGGCTAAATACTCAAATATTATGGAACATCAGCTATATATCCAAAGCTTTGGAAGTATCAAACAGGTTGATGTAGCTCTTTTGACAACAATCATATTATTTTAGTTTATATCTCTCTAGAGTTAGATAAAATTATTCCTTTTGTGCTAATTAAAATGTGACTTGCGCTAGAGGTAAAACTTATTTAATTATTAATATCATTAAATAAAGTTATTATTCTTTCTGAATGCTTGGGATACACAAGTAATTCCAAATGCTATCTTGGTTGAAGTTTAACTAGTCACAAAAATGCAAGGAGTGAAAACTATGAAAAAAGCAACGACTTGGCTGAAAAATATTCGTCCTTTGAAAGTTTTAACTGTTCTTTTAGCAGGGATATTCCTATTTTTGACTCAGGCTTGTGGTGCTCCAGGAGTAGCGTCACAGCCACCACAGCCCGGTTATCAAGCACCTAATGTCGAGCGATCTGATTCCACTAAAGATTATCCTCTGAATTCTCCTGCTGGTGGGATGAATAACTTCAGTGATGTAGATCCTAGAGCGATAGATGAAAAGGCAGCTAATGACAGAGCTGAGGCGTTAGTGAAAAATGCTCAAAAGAATATTGATCGGAAGGGAGTTGACAGTCGAGAGCAATATGGCCGGAATTTTCAGCAAGGGACACCTCTTGGTGAAAGAGTAAAAAACCTGGGTGAAGATATCGGCAGTTCCGCTGATGAATTGCGCGAAGGTCTTGTAAAGGGGACTCAGCGAGGAATTGAAAATATCAAGGGTAATACCCAGAATGCTACCGAAGACGTGACAAAAAATGTGAAGCGTGGGGCTGACGATGCTGGTAAAAACGTTAAGCGTACAGCTGAAGATGCAGGCGATGCAGTGAAGGGAGCAGTCAGAAACGTTGATTGAAATTAGTCTTTCAATCTTTTGCAAAAATATCAAAGCGTCCACAGACTTATAGTCTGGCGTTACCAAACAAAGCCTGTCTACGCAGGCTTTGTTTGCGTTTGAGATGGAGTTTAATTCAATACGGTTCACTTAAGGGAGCGATCGCTATTGCTCTAGTCTAAGAAAGTGCGATCGCTCTTGCATTACTAACCTTGAGTTTGCGCTAACCAAGCTTCTAAATCGGTTAAACCCGAAAAATCAAGTAAAGCCTCTGCTAAATCATCCAACTGTGTTGAGTCTAAAGCTTGAATTTTCAATAGCTGTGCAGGTGGAACAGTTCCGAGCTTACGGCGAAGTTGTCGTATAATAATCGATAAAGCTTTTTCCTGCTGGATATCCTGATAAATTACAGACTCGCGCATAGCATCACTCCGTAATAATCTTTTAATCAGTTCCTTATTTAATACTAGCGTTGAGGCTCTGACGCGAAGAGATTTTAGTAATGAGCGATCGCCCAAACTTAAAACAAAGCGATCGCTTTTGCTGTAATCTTAAGTCTACAAATACTTCTGCAACAATAACCCTAACTTTTCCTTCGTCGCTGCTGGTGCTTTATCCAATTGAGTCAAAATCGCATACTGCAACGCCGAATGCGCCTCACTGGTTGGCGGATTTTCACTCAAGCGCCGCACAGTTTCTTGAATCACCTTTTGAGCATTCACAGCATTCCGCAGCAAATTGCCAATCACCAATTCTACCGTCACACTATCATGGTCTGGATGCCAACAATCATAATCTGTCACCAGTGCTAAGGTTGCATAAGCAATTTCCGCTTCCCTTGCCAACTTCGCCTCTGGTAAATTCGTCATCCCAATGATTGTTGCACCCCAACTGCGGTAAAGATTTGATTCAGCCTTAGTGGAAAAAGCTGGCCCTTCCATGCACACATAAGTACCGCCGCGATGGAGATTAACTTCTGGTAAATTGAGAGATGCGATCGCATCTGCCAATACAGCAGCCAAGTTCTTACAAATCGGATCGCCAAAGGCAATGTGAGCAACAATTCCCTCACCGAAAAATGTTGAAATCCGATTTTTCGTTCTGTCAATAAACTGATCTGGCACTACCATATCCAGTGGTTTCGCCTCTTCCTTCAAGGAACCCACAGCACTAGCTGAAATTAAATACTTTACACCCAATTGCTTCATCGCATAGATATTAGCGCGAAACGGTAACTCAGAAGGTAACAGCGTGTGATTGCGGCCATGACGTGCCAAAAAAGCTACTCGTGTACCATCCAAAGTCCCCAGAATCAAAGCATCAGATGGTGAACCAAAAGGAGTCTCAATTCGCACCTCTTCAACATCTTTGAGGGCATCCATTTTGTAAAGACCGCTACCACCTATAATCCCAATACTAGCTTGAGCCATGATTCTGAACCTGTTCCTTGCCGATCTACTCAGTTATTTTATCGAAAAGGGGAGTAGCAGAAAACAAAGTGATATCTAGGATGAGATATGCGATCGCATTTCATGCCGCTAACACTATTGAATTATTACCCATTCATTATTTATTCAGGTATAAATATAGATAGCAGCGATCGCCCACTTATTCGAGTATTAATTAATAATTTTTAGCAATCAAATTTCTGATAATTTTTGGAGATTAAATGCTTATGATTAACTCTTAAGTCAATTGTCAGCATAGTGTATAGTCGATGCTTTATGTATACAAATGTTAACTAGACGCACTCCTACGCAGGGAAACAAAGCAAGCGTTATACTTTTGGGAAAAGGCTTATTTTAACCTTTGCTTTTAACATTTTCATAAATCAATGACTCTCAATTTTCGCTTTGCGGTAGTCAGCGACTTACACCTAGCACTTCCTCACACAATCTGGGATCATCCGAGCCGGTTTCATCTGGTAGAAGTAAGTATCTCAGCATTTAAAAGTGTCCTAGAACATTTAACACAACTCGATTTAGATTTCTTGTTGTTGCCAGGAGATTTAACTCAGCACGGCGAACCAGAGAACCACGCTTGGTTGCAACAATGTTTAGCCCAGCTACCTTTTCCCGTCTATGTTGTCCCTGGCAATCATGACGTTCCTGTGCTGTTGGCCGATCGGCAATCGATTGCTTTTGCAGATTTTCCCTACTATTACACGAAGTTTGGCTATGACGACCCCCAGCAAATGTACTACATTCGTCAGTTGCTGCCTGGAGTTAAGCTGATTGGACTGAATTCTAACTCCTTTAATGACCAGGGAGAGCAGGTAGGATCTTTGGATGCCAAACAGCTACGGTGGCTAGAAGAGGTGCTGGCGGCATCTGGTGATGAATTAGTTTTGGTGATGGTGCATCATAATGTGGTGGAGCATTTGCCCAATCAATCGAACCATCCACTAGCAAATCGTTATATGTTGTCCAATTCAGCAGAACTATTGCAGCTGCTGAGGCGCTACGGAGTCAAGCTAGTATTTACCGGGCATTTGCACGTTCAGGATATTGCTTACTCAGATGGAGTATATGATATTACCACTGGCTCTTTAGTGAGCTATCCTCACCCTTACCGAGTGCTAGAGTTTCATCGGGATAACCAAGGTAAAGAATCGTTGCAAATTTTATCCCATCGCGTAGAGTCAGTGCCTGAGTTCCCTGACTTGCAACAGTTATCACGGCAGTGGATGGGCGATCGCTCTTTCCCTTTCCTAATCAAGCTACTAACTCAGTCTCCATTAAACTTACCGTTATCACAGGCAAAAAAATTAGCTCCTGGTTTGCGCGACTTCTGGGCAACCATTGCTGATGGGGATGCAGTGTTAGATTATCCTCATTTTCCCCCAGAAGTGCGGCGCTACATTCAAACATATAGTGCATCACAGTCTAACTCAGCGATCGCCACTGCTGGAAATTTAACAATGATTGATAATAACAGCACCCTGTTGCTGAATAAGAGTTAGGAGTTAGAAGGTGATTCAATACTCAACACTCAGCACTCATTACTGATTTTGGCGACAAATTCCAAATGCTGAAGTATAGGCGTGTAAGAAGGTTCTGCCACCTACAGGGCCGATTTCACCGCCACAGAAAAAGCCACCTACAGGAATATCGTTAAGGTAGCGCTGAAATAGTTCAGAATCAAAGTTGGGTTTTCCATAGAGTCCTTCACCTCGCCCTAGACAGGAAAACATTAAAGCAGCTACAGCCGAGGGTTCAGATTCTCGTTGATGTTGATAACTTTGGAGGAGTAATTCGAGGTCTTCAGCAGAGGCTTGGGCATCGCGGAGGTGGAATTGCAGCCTTTGACCAGGACGGACGCGATCGCCAATTGCGATCGCCCCAGCATTTGGATCGACCCCAAGAATACCACGAATTAAAAAGTCTCCTTGCTGCAAAGCCAGCTTGAATTCATCCATTGCCACACCAACAAACAAAGAATGCTGTGCTAAAATCCTTTCTTGTTCGCTGAGACTAGCAATCAAATCTCGCAATACTACCAGAGGCACTTTCTCATCTAACTCTAGAATGATGTTGCGATCGGCTTTTGTAACTTGTAATGGCTGGCCAATTGGTCGGCATCCTTGGGCGACAATCGTTTCTAAAACAATATTGCCAGTCAAAGCTATACCAACAGTGCCCTCCCGATACAAGTTTTGCTGTTCTTCACCGTTAGTATCATTACAAAAAAGGGCAACACGACCACCCATACCTCCACCACTAGCCTGTCCCCCCACGATCGTCGATCCTGGATAAGCAAAATCCAGCCCCTGCAACAAATTGTTGATTCCAGAGGCGAAAGAACTAGACAGCAAAATAAACTGCGGTGTCGGTGATGGTGGCACACCGATCAAATCAAGCCAAGTATCTGGTGAACTGTCTAAGTCAGGTAATTCTTCAGCAACAACATGAAAAACTTGAATCTTCACTCCTGGAAGGTGTGCTAAAGTCAAGCTAATAGCTGGTTCAGCTTCCAATTCTTGGGTTTCTCCGCTAACTGTTGTCCCAATTACACCACCACCACTACAGCCAATTAACACAGGCACAGAAAGTTTTTCAGCTAACAAGGGTAACAGTCGGGAATACTCACTCGCAAAAGCAGACGAAATGAATACCAGTCCTAGATCCGCAGGTGCTGTTAACGATGAAACAGCTCGTTCCACTACATCTGTAACAGCGGCTTCCAGAGAATGACGGGTTGATAGGGCATTTGCCCACTGCATTTGGTCTGCCATGAGTTTTGAGCTTCTTTCTCTTTTTAGGCTAGTAGATTTTGACTTTTTATTTTGGGAAGAATTGCATCTTTACAAGAATTGATGCCAGCCCTTTGTCTCCTCGATCCCAAGAAGCTGGGGTTGTCATTCCCTAATATAGGCATCTAAATATATTGTATGATTATTTATCTATGCTACTAATTCCATAAAATCTTAAAAAATAAAGGTAAATGCATTATAGATGCGGTAGCTTGCTGTATTGGTTATAAATCAATGGGCTAAAACACTAACTTACCATCTGCTAAATAGTTAGAATGGTTAGTAATCAAGCGAAAAACTGCCATTTCTGAACATTTTCTATACTAGTATTAACAACACACAACGAGATTAAAGCAATGACCAACATCCAAGAAACAGCAAAAGGCGACATCCAAGAGAAAATCCAAGAAGAAGTGGAACAAGCGCGTACTGTCTGTGATATTAGCGGTAGCAACTCACCAGAGTGTGCTGCTGCTTGGGATGCAGTAGAAGAATTGCAAGCCGAAGCTTCCCACAAGCGCCAAAGCAAGCCAAAAAACTCTCTAGAACAGTATTGTGATGACAACCCAGATGCAATTGAATGCCGGGTTTACGACGACTAGAAATTCAGGCAACTGGATTTTCTGTTGTTTGATGGGCAAATAACCAGCATTGACTAAAGAAGACGCCGAGAGTGGAGGACGTGGAAACTCACCAATGTCCTCCACTCCCAAGCGTTTTATTTAAAACTAGCGATTTTAGTCGTGAAAACAAAAAATAAATTCCTTATTTGACATCAATAGGCTTCTTCCAAAGGGATAAGTTGCGATTTTCATAAATTAAACAACCAATTAATTGGCACTAGGGGCGTACAGATGTACGCCCCTATAAATTTTTTGTAATACTCGTGACTTCTAGTCATACGAGGTTCAATAAACTATTATCAAGAAGAATTCAGGATGAACTGGAGTCTAACTGACTCCTGAATAAAGGGGTTTAATATCCCTCCCTTATTTAGCAGTCTACAATCAGGTAGTGGTATTTTATACCAATAGATTTATTCAGACTCCTGACTTCTTTTTTATCTATTGTTTGAGAAAAAATATGGACTATAATATTTCGTTTCGACCTTTCGTCTGGATTGATTACCGACTGGCAGTATTATTCCTGGTAATTATTCCGCTAATTCTTCTGATTTGGGCATTTGTACAAAAAGCAGAAGGTATACAACGCTTATTGGCTATATACTGGCGAGTATCAAGCTTGGTAGCAATCACGATTTACTTAATGATTGCCCAGTATCCAGTTAGCTTTATTTCTGGGTTGATAGCTCAGATTTTGATCCCGATTTCGCTGTGGTTCTGGGTGGATATCAACGATGAAATTGAGTATCAAACCAGTGGAGCTTTGAAATTTATTTTTACCTCTTGGCGCTGGGCGACAACTGTTTATTGCTTTTTGGGCGCACTAGCATTTATCCCTTTTTTGGGTTGTGCTTTTTCTGGAAGTGTACTGAAGACTCCCTATTGTCGCGTCTGGTTCGAGGCTCCGTTACTATTCAAAGAATATTTTCATGCTAACAGCAAGGCTGAGTTCTTAGGTTTTCTTGGTATAACTAGTTTAGTCATTTATGTGGTTTACTTAAGCTATTTTGTTCTGATTAAGCTGGGCAAGCAAGGACGTTCAGCTACACCACAGTAACTGTCGCTACGTCACATACGCCTACTGAAAAAAAATGAATTCCATTGGTAAGCGACTAGAACAATACACCGCTAAACGCCCCAAAGAAGTCTTGATTGTAATAGTGGAAATTGCCGATGAGGAAGATACAATTGCTATTTTCAAAGGCTTTTCCAGTTCTTTGATGCGCCCAACGGCATTTGATGCAGATGTACCAGTCCTACCAGATGAGGCAAACATCCTCAACATTGACCGAGTAGCGAGTCCTTACAATCCTGAAGCACCCCGTTATATTCAACAAGGACTTTCTTGGGAAGCTATGGAAGCTTTATTATCAGAAGTGGGAATCTAACTAATTTGTAATTCGTAATTCCAAACATAGAGCAGTATGGCGATCGCAGTTAAGACAGGCTGGTTACACTGTTAGCTTTATTGGATGGGCTTAGATGCAACAGTCACACGATGCGAACACGCCAAAACAATTCAATCGAGAACAACGTTGGGAAATTATACGAACCTTACTACAACGTAGCAACTTGAACAGCCAGGCAAAACAGGCATTCCGTCAAGCTTATCCCAATGCACCAGAGGAAATGCTGAAAACTGCTGTTTTTCACACTTACGTTGATGGAATTGAAGCAGCAATAGACTGGTTAGTTGATTTAGAGTTATTTCTACGTGAACCTAGTCATCAACTAGATATCGCTGTTACGTATCACCTGCTCTATCACCTCTACAATTGGTATCAGTTTAATGCATTGCTGCCAGATGGGAAAGCAGGAGTGTTGGAACGTCTCAAAGAGATTAAAGAGTTGGCTTCAGATGGAGATATAAAGGCAATTATTGCAACTGTTGAGGAGCTAGAATCGATGTTGAAAGGCGATCGGAACTATCCTAGTTTTTAGTAAGCGACTACATAACCAATCACAGTTGCAGTCCGTTGGTTGTCCATTCAAGGCTCACTGCTGCTGATTTAGGTATTCCCCTGAAGCAAGCTACAGATGGGTCTAAATTACTATCTGTAGCTTGCTTCTCTACGAGACGCTGCGCGAACAATTTTGAAGAATTATTTAGACATCATAATTTTCAATCCAACAGGGTGGGTTTATGTGAGGTTTCAGCAAAGTGGATAGAACTCAACATCAGTCTTACATACCTTGCCAGATAGGAGCTTTCCCAAAAAAACGTCGTGATGTGCAATTGCTTAAAGATAGTGACGATGGTCTGGAAATAGACCTCATTTTTTACGATCCAAATCAAACTATCACAGTGAAGTTCACATATACAGAAGTGTATCGGGTTATAGACGAAGGACGCAGGCTCAAGCAACTCCAGCACTTGCCTCTACCAATGGAGGAAACAGTATATGTGGTGTCCAACTCAGATATTGTAGAGGAGTTAGTAGATGAATCTTGCGGAATGTTGGAAACTAGGGATGTGGTTCATTACTTTATTGTTACAGACAATGATTGTATTGACGTTATTACCAAGGCTAATATCAAACCACAATTGGGGAAAAAATGCTAGGTTCAGTGATATAAAATGTCCCGTTCTGGATACACACTTCCCGTCTTTGCCTGCGCTGCTGCTGTTGCAGCTTTACACTGGTTACACGATCGCAAACCTCTAACTTTAGCATCAGTAGATTTGATTGAACCCGCTCAAATCGCCGAAATCCCCATTGAACAGGTAGCAGGACTATCTGAGAATACAGCTTTAGCGATCGCTCGCAGCGATCCTGGTGATAATCTCGATTTGACCAAAGATACACCGATTTGGGCATTGGTAGAATGGCGAGAACAGGGTGAAGATGCAGTAATTATTAAAGGCGGGGAAGGAATTGGCAAACAGGCGAATGCTGATGACAAGCCAGCAATTTATGCTTATGCTCAAAGGCTCCTAAAAGAAAACTTGCAACGGATACTAGCACCTGGGGAAAAAATCACGGTGACGATTATTTTACCTGAAGGGCGATCGCTTGCTGTTCGGACTTCCAATTCTGCCTTTGGTGTGGTTGAAGGACTTTCGCTTTTAGGTACAACCGGTATTTCTCAACCCTTAAGTACACCAGATCAGCTTGCCGTTTTTCGGGCGGAATTACAAAATAAAGCCAGTCGTTTTGAGAGTTTAGTATTCTGCATTGGGGAGAATGGCCTAGATTTGGCGCGTAAACTAGGGATTAATCCCGATCAATTAGTCAAAACTGCTAACTGGCTCGGCCCAATGTTAGTAGAAGCTGATGTGCTGGGTGTCAAAGAAATCTTATTATTTGGCTATCACGGTAAGCTGATGAAACTGGCTGGGGGGATTTTTCACACCCATCACTACTTGGCTGATGGACGGCGGGAAATTTTAGCAGCCCACTGTGCGATCGCAGGTTTAAAATCACCAGATATCCAAGCTGTATTTAACAGTGCAACTGCTGAAGCAGCACTAACGTACCTAAAATCTCTAGATGCTGCAACCGGCAGTGATTGGGTAAATAAAGTTTACAGTGCGATCGCCCAAACTATCGATGTTCGTGCCCAAGAATACATCCAAAGTCATAGCGAAAGCGGCACAAAAGTAACAGTCTGTGGCTCTATTCTCTTTGATCGCGATCGCAAAATTATCGTGAAGAGTAAAACTGCTGGTCTGCTGATGGGAAAATTATGTTAATTTATTATGAATAATCGTAAACAATCCAAAAAAATAATCCTTTAAGTAACCACTCTAGGGTAGATTTATCGTTTTAATACCATCTCCAACTCCCGGGTTTGACAAATGCACGTAAACTAGCTTTTGTCAAGGCTTTCTATACCGTTATCAGCCTATCCAGGTTGAATAATAGCATCACCATAGACCACAAAGCATCTATTTATCCTTAACAGATATAACACTTCCGTCATGAATACAGCGGTGACTCTACCAACAGAACAAGCGCCCCAAACATTAGAAACTTTTGGGCGGCTCGATCGCCAATTAATTGTAATTCTGGATTTTGGCTCTCAATATTCTGAGTTGATTGCCCGTCGCATCCGCGAGACTCAAGTATACTCCGAAGTTTTATCCTATCGCACTACTTCTGAACATTTGCGCCAACTCAATCCCAAGGGAATCATCCTCTCAGGTGGCCCAAGTTCAGTTTATGGTGATAACTCTCCCCATTGTGACCCAGAAATCTGGAATTTGGGAATACCCATTTTGGGTGTTTGCTATGGGATGCAGCTGATGGTAAACCAACTCGGCGGGGAAGTGGCAAAGGCCGATCGAGGTGAATACGGCAAAGCCTCATTATATATTGACGATCCCACAGATTTGCTTACTAATGTCGAAGATGGCACTACCATGTGGATGAGTCATGGAGACTCAGTGACTCAAATGCCATCGGGGTTTGAATTGCTGGCACATACAGAAAATACTCCCTGTGCTGCGATCGCCGACCACGAAAGGAAACTTTACGGCGTTCAGTTCCATCCAGAGGTGGTGCATTCTGTTGGTGGTATAGCATTAATCCGTAATTTTGTCTACCATATCTGCGATTGCGAACCCACTTGGACAACAGCAGCTTTTGTCGAAGAAGCAATTCGAGAAATTCGGGCCAGAGTTGGTGAAAAACGGGTGCTGTTGGCGCTGTCTGGGGGAGTGGATTCTTCTACCCTGGCTTTCTTGCTGTATAAAGCAATTGGCGAGCAACTGACTTGCGTGTTTATCGATCAAGGCTTTATGCGAAAGTATGAGCCAGAGCGATTGGTAAAGCTGTTTCAAGAACAGTTTCACATTCCTGTTGAATATGTTAATGCCCGCGATCGCTTTTTAGCTAGAGTTGCTGGGATCACCGATCCTGAAGAAAAACGCCGCCGCATCGGACACGAATTTATCAGTGTATTTGAGGAAACATCCAAGCGCCTCGGTCACTTTGACTATCTAGCTCAAGGAACTCTTTATCCAGATGTCATCGAATCTGCTGACACCAACGTTGATCCCCAAAGTGGTGAGCGGGTAGCGGTGAAAATTAAGAGTCATCACAATGTTGGCGGTTTGCCCAAAGACCTAAGATTTAAATTGGTCGAACCACTGCGGAAACTATTTAAAGATGAAGTCCGCAAACTTGGACGTTCCATTGGTTTACCAGAAGAAATTGTTCAACGGCAACCTTTTCCTGGACCTGGTTTAGCAATTAGGATTCTGGGGGAAGTTACATCTGAGCGGTTAAATATTTTGCGCGATGCCGATTTGATTGTACGGCAAGAAATTAACCAACGCGGTATGTATCATGATTTCTGGCAAGCATTTGCTGTATTGCTGCCAATTCGTAGTGTTGGCGTTATGGGAGATCAACGTACTTACGCTTACCCCATTGTTTTGCGGATTGTCACCAGTGAAGATGGCATGACTGCTGATTGGGCGAGAGTGCCTTATGATGTCCTGGAAGTGATTTCTACTCGAATTGTGAATGAGGTAAAAGGGGTGAATCGAGTCGTTTATGACATCACCTCTAAGCCACCTGGAACCATCGAATGGGAGTAATCAAGTTTTAATTGGACTTAAAGCTCATTACTTTTTGCTATGGTTCAGATTGCTTCCAGGAGTTTAGATTTGTATACAGCAGTTTGCAAGTTAATAGGCAAGTATATTACTTCTGACTCCTAATTCCTGACTGGATCTGGAGCGTCTTCGGCTCCGTTTCAATGAGCTTTAGTTAAGGGTTATGGGTGTAGATAATTGGTCTTTCAAGACGCGATAAATCGCTCTCTACATTTGGGTTTTGTGCTTATCTGAACTGTATTAATTTAAAAATGACAATGCCGACCTGACTCGTTTTAAGACTCGGTATTGTCTATTTTTTTGACTTTTTTCAAGCTCCATCAAAATTCAAACCTGTTCGTAATAAAGCAGTCAGTAGTTAGTAAAATTATTCTTGAACTTAAACTAATTGTTAAAGTTAATTTTTAAATATAAATAAATTCAAACACTAACATAATTTTATCCAGTCGATAATTATAAATGCCAGTGAATAATTAACCATCAATTAGATGATGGCAAGACAAATTGAGTTATTTTCTAGGAAAATCGGCGCGATCGCAGTAAAATTACGAATGGTATGGTGATAGAAAAAAAACAAGCACATCAAAATTAGAAATACATTTCATTCGATCAACATTAATGGAGATGTTATGGAACCTGCTCTTCCCCTTGCTGGCTTAAACATCCTCGTAGTTGATGATGATGATGATAGCCGCTTTTACATTACTACTGTGTTGGAAGCTGATGGAGCCACCATTATGGCAGTCGCATCGGCAGCGGTAGCATTGAAAGTATTACCTGAGTTGCAACCAGATATCTTGATTTGTGATATTGCGATGCCTGATGAAGATGGCTACACCCTCATCCGCAAGATCCGAGCATTGAAACCCGATCTTTATGGAAAACTTCCCGCGATCGCTTTAACTGCTTATGGCGATATCGAGTATCGTAGCCGTGCTTTGGAAGCGGGTTTTCAGACTCATGTACCTAAACCAGTCGATCCCGGAGAACTAGTTGCGATCGTCTCAGAATTGGTTGCTTCTTATAAGAGTTAATACCAAGATACAGTTATTTGGCAGTCATTATTTGTTATTTTCTTGAGTATATTTTTAAATGAAGAAATCAAGGTTACAGAACACGACTTTTGGTAAGGTATTGGGTTGGAAAAAAATGTTGGCAACAACACAATATACTTAGGTGCCGACTTGCTCCCCTATAACTCTCCTTTTTAATGAGGGAATTAAAGCAAGCCTTTTTAAGGGGAAGCAGCATAGTATCGGACATGATTTAGAATTTCTGAGATTACTTTGCTCCAGCTTCAAAGCTAATTTGCTCAGATTTATACGCTGGTGGCTCGACGTGAATTAAAATTCTCACTGGACAAAATCGTTCTTCTAATCGGCTTTCTACTTCTTCGGTGATGTGGTGGGCGGTTTCTACGTCTGATGCATCCACTATTAAATGCATTTCAATAAATACTTGACGACCAAGAACACCACGAGAAGCGATCGCATGACAGTTAATTACACCTGGAACAGAAGTAGCAATTGCGTGTATTGCTTCTGGTGCGATCGCCATTTGATCCACAAGCCAAGGCAAATTCTCTTTTAAAACTGACCAGCCACTCCAAAATACCAACAAGGCGACAGGAAAAGCTAACACCAAATCTATCCATTGATAACCTAGCCAAACTCCTATCAAGCCGCCAATTACAGAGATTGTTACCCAAATATCGCTCATGGTATGTGTCGCATCAGCTATGAGAATTGAGCTACCTACCCGCCTACCCACAGCACGTTCATAAAACGCCACAAAAATATTCACACCCAGCACAATTAGTAATAACCACAATTCCGGTGGCGATATTTTTATCGGTTCACCACCACCTTTGAGAATTCGCTCGATTGCTCCTTGCAGAATTTCAAAACAGGCTATTCCTAAAAATGAGGCAATTCCTAGAGCGCCTACAGCTTCAAACTTGCTGTGTCCGTAGGGATGCTCGCGATCGGGTTGTGGAGAAGAAAATTTACTCGCAACTAATCCTAAAACGTTGTTGGCGCTATCTGTCACACTATGCAAGGCATCAGCTAATAAACTTAAGGAACCTGTCCAGTAGCCCACAAGTGCTTTCAATCCCATTACAAACAGGTTGAGCAATAGGGTAATAATTAAAACCTTTCGCACTTCAGCGCGATTATCGTAAATCATAGATAATTTATCATATCAAGTTCTATGACTTCTAATGTAGACCTCAAAATAGAAATAAACACAAATAAAGTGTATCAAAGTCTTACACAGTAAGAGTTAAGTCTCTCTATAGTCTCTATGTTTTAGATCAATTTGTTGAGATTCTTTTTAACTAACAACAGCTACAAGTTGGATAGGCATTAGTAATGGCTTTATAAATAACTGCGTATATTTGGCATTAATTTCAGTAATATTTTAATTAACTTTGTTATTAATACATCAACTGAGATCGTATTGAATTGTATTCAAAGAGATTATGACGACCATCAGTGGTCTGTATTTACTCTAAATAAGCGATTGGCTTAATGAGTGTTATTTACTGCCTGATAAGGACAAGTAAGCTCATGGTTTATTCAGAAAATTGTCAAAATTTAAGGAGCGAAATCTGACAGTTTCCACGTCAGATGTCCATCTGATACTAAATAGTGACATGAATGTACCCGCCTAGACTACCTATTCAGGTAATATAAGTACTTATCAAGAAGTTTTAATAATAAAAATATGTCTTCAATTCCTCTAACATTGAACTTAATTGAAGGTTCAGTCTCCTTCAGTTTTTCAGCCCAAGCAGCACAAGAATTAAAGACAGCAACGGATCAACTGATGGAACGCCTAAAAGCGATCGCTGCTAAACCCACTCCTGGCGGTGGTAGAGTCACTCCCCAGCCTCCCTTGGAATATCGTTATACGGGTGAAGTATTTTTAGAAATTTTTTGTAATCCTAATATCTGGCCAACGCCCTTCGCAGCCAAAGTTTTGCTGACTGTCCGCAATGTCAACATCCGCTTGACTACTGAAGCTGAACTTACTCGCATCATTGAAGACATTAATCAATATTTAGAGCAAGTAGGATAATAGTCAAGTCAAGGATGCAGGTGGTCACTGAGCGTAGTCGTTCGCGCAGCGTCTCCGACAGGAGAAGTGAGGCAGGAGGCAGGAGAGGGAGCTATCTATGAAGGGTGAGGCTTGAACCTTCCCCCAAAAATATCAAGATGATTTTTTTATGCTTGCCGAGATTTTTTCTGAAAAAATACTATAAAAATTTTGGATTTTGCGAAAGTTGAGCCAGTTGCTTGCAGAGGTTCCCTGTATTGTCGCAACTGGTGACGGTTAGCCTGTACTTAGCAAACTTTTCAAGGCTGATTTTGGCTTTTAACAGCAAGCAGACAATCGCTTCCCTCAAGTAACAAATGCAATAAATTGCGAGTCAAATGTGAAGTTCCTACACTTCTATCGGATCGGTGTAGGAACTTCACAGAATTTACATACTAAACTCAAGCGGTGACACCAGATGTACAGAACAAATGGTTTTGATGCCTTCTTTAACTTGAAAAGTTGTATAAGTTCAGACTCAAATGCTTCTGTATTAATCAAAAACCCAAGATTCTGTATAGGGCAATGCTCATTTAAAACTAGAGATTATCCCCCAGATTGAGCGTTGAATCGTTGATGGTGACATCCACACATCAAAAACAAACTCCCAATCCCAAACCCGAAATCAAACATTGATTAGTCGTTGTCCCACTGTTCGCGACCAATTAGGTCGCCAATGCGATCGCGTAACAAAAAGTCACATTTCTCTAATTCACATTCAACGCAAACCCACTCTCTAGCTGGAATGTATTGGCAGAGGCTATATATTGGCTGTTGCCGGCTAACCATTCCCTTTTGCACCAGTCGGCGTGCTTCGTCTTGAATCACATCTAGAGAGTAGTAATTGATAGAAGGCACCGTATTCACACTCATGTTTTTTACTCACAAATTAACACTTACGATAGTGTTCCCGTTAATAATTAGGAACAAACATTACAGAAATTAGACTTGTGGCTAGGATTTTGTAGTTTGCTATACGGAACTATTTTTATTTTGACGCTACATCTCCTGAAATTATCTCAAGAAATGTTAAGAAAGTCAACGAATCCTGACATTTATCGAAAATCCGCTTTACAAAAAAAATTCCGAGTAGTGAACTTAACCTGCTTATGTAGCTGTATAACTTTGATGCCACAAGTCTGAAAGTCTTGCCATTACTGTATTTAGGCAAGATTTAGTGGGTGGGAAAGGTTTATATCGCTATCGCTTACATATCAAATAATCACCTTAAAAGCTGGATCTATAACTGCGGGTATTCATCTAAGGTAAACAACACAATAATATTTGTCAGTTACTGGGGTATAAACTGTTGCAAAACATAACGGGCAAAGTATACTACGAACGCTTTAACCATAGCATCTGTTAACAATTTCTTAAGTAAGCCTGTAATTTATTAGTTAATTTCAGCACTAACACCATCCAGTTTTGTTTTGAAAAACATCTGTAAAAGGGTCGAGTAATACTCTAATTCGTAATCAGGACACACATAAACAGGAGTCAGAATTTCAGAATTAGTGAATATTCCACCCATAAAGGAATGGAGTTTTAGCAAGGAAGAATGTTTAAACCTTGTTTCGCCTACAAGAAGAGAAGTATCTTGCTGAATTGGATTATGTTCACATTAAAACAGACGCGATCTAGTCACGTCTGTAAACTGTTTGGCGGATTTGCTGAGATTAATTGTTCTGAAGTTACATTGTTGTTTTAGTTACTTATTCGGAGAATTCTTCATCATTTTGAACACTGCTGTCTTCTACTGCTACCAGATTTTCTGGCGGGCGATCGTGGTTAAGTTGGTTTAGTAGTGCCAATACTTTATTACCGCGTTCTATAGAGCGATCTTCGAGAAATATCACCTCTGGTGTACGACGTAGCCGTACCCGCGCCCCAAGTTCGCTGCGGACGTAACCGGTGGCCGACTTTAAGCCTGCCATTGTTTCTACCTTAGCTTCATCTGTTCCATAGATGCTGACGTAGATTTTGGCGTGTTGGAGATCGCCGGAAACATCAACATCAGTCACACTGACCATTCCAGTACCCACACGGTCATCCTTAATTCCGTTAAGCAGCATTTGGCTAACTTCCCGTTTGATCAGTTCAGCAACGCGGGAAACCCGACGATTTGTAGCCATAAAAATTTCGCCTCATCACAGAGGTTATACGACAAAAATAGATGCAGGTTGGGTAGACAGTACTTAGCGCGAGCAACGCCAAGAGCAACCGTCTGTGGGGCATAGCCCCGATATAACACTAGTCTAGATTGCACTCAAGCCCAGCATTGCCCGTAGAGTGAAAGTCAGAAAGACTAGACTGCTCACCAATAAACCCAAGATAGCGATCGAGGTGATAGGGCGTTTCAACAACGGCATTAATGGCGCAAAGGTGTTCAGAAACAAGCCTAAGACGATCGTAATTAAGTATCGGGGGTAGCGAAAGACGTTATCCCAAAATCCGTCAAACATCTGAATGTAAACTGCCTTGTTATATACTTACGTTTGTTTTGATATGCTTTATCTACTCAATTGTAATATATGCGGCTGGAAAATTAGCCAGTTAATCTAAAATTTGGTTCGTCGGTTATATTGGCTTTATTTAGTCATAATTATTTTCAGTTAAATTGTAAGTAAATGGTAATTCAAGTCTCGAAGGAAACTAGCCCACGTCCATTTTTGAAGTGGGCGGGGGGTAAAAGTCGGTTGATACAGCAATATATTCCTTATTTTCCCAAGAGTTATAAAAATTACTATGAGCCATTTTTAGGTGGTGGTGCTGTTTTTTTCTATCTCCAACCAAGTGCAGCTATTTTAACTGATATTAATGCTGAGTTAATTAACACTTATTGTTGTGTTAGAGATCGTGTTGAGGATTTAATTTATCTATTGAAAGAGCATAAAATCCGACATAATAAAGATTATTATTATAGTGTCAGAAACAACTCCAGCGGTACTGATATAGAAAAAGCTGCTCGTCTAATTTATCTTAATAAGACTTGTTTTAATGGTCTTTATCGAGTTAATTCACAGGGTAAATTCAATGTACCTTTAGGCAGATATGACAATCCCAATATTTGTCATGAAAATTTGCTGAGAGTAGCCTCCGAAGCACTTTCCTATGCAGAAATCCAACAGGCAGATTTTACAGAAGTCCTAAATCATGCGACTAGTAGTGATGATTTTGTATTTTTTGATCCGCCCTATCATCCTATCAGTGACACTAGCTATTTCACTGCTTATAGTCAAAATTGTTTTAGTAAAAAAGACCAAGAAATTTTAAGAGATACTTGTGCAAAGTTAGCAAGTCGTGGTGTCAAAGTTATGGTATGCAATTCTGATAGTGAATTTATTAGACAAATTTATACTGATATCAATTTTGAAACCTATAAAATTAAAGCAGCGCGTTCAATTAACTCAAACATAAAAAATAGAGGTTTTATTAACGAACTATTAATTACATCTTTCTTTTAAAGATTTTTATTTGCCCAAGCAATGAATCTATCTAAACTATAAACTGCTAATAAATTATGGTTATCATTAACTCTTGCTTTCAGCCATTGGCTTGCGCCTTCTCGCATACCTTCACCGCCTAAAATTACGATAGTTGGTGCTGGGTAATAGTGCTGAATATTCATGTTCAAATAAGGAAACTTTTCATCAACTGAACCGGGGCTTTCTTGCCATTTGCACTCGAAAATTAAACCAGATGGCATTGCAGATGAGCCAACAACATAAAAATCAACCTTCAGATAGGTATGATAAATTCCAGTTCCAATATAGACTTCTTTTCCATAACGTTTTGGCAATAAAGTAGCATTTATTATAAATTCTTTTTGGACATAGTTCCCTACTTGGAAATAATTATGCCCATGCAAGATTGCTTCTACATTTGCTTCTAAAATATTCCCAGACTTATTTGCCCGTCCGCCTTGAGTCAGAGCCATCTTCAATCCCTCTGCCAAAAGTCCTGCTTATTATAGGATTTCACAGAAGCAGTAAAAAAAGTTCAGTTGCTTAATATGAATTTTTGATTTTGGCTAAACGTAGTTGGATTAATAGGTAAAAAATCAGAATTTATTGGTATTTTTGTACTAAACAAATACAAATGTATTAATAATTTGGATCGAGAACGAGTTACTAATTCAGGTAATAGTTAAAATAATGGATTTATCTTTAGTCTCAAAGAGCAACTGTTGCAAGCGACTACGCCATTTTTCTCGGTCTTGGGAACATTAGAAAACAGCGTAGATAATAATCTCCTGTTCATTAACTCGTACAAAACGACGTAGGGAAAATGCCTAATTGTAGCGCGGCGATAGGTTTCATGAGCAATCTGGTATGTGTTGGGGTAACGCTGAATTAAATTCAGGCAGGCATCAATACATCGTAGGAACTCAGCGCCTAACCAAAATTCGCGCCCCTTGTACCAGTCATAAGCCTCAATAATGTCTAGTTCTGCGCCTATAAGGATAGTTAACTTGTCTAGCCATGACGTTGAGAAATTCTAGCTTTTACGCCTTCAACAACCTCTTTAATAACTAGAATTTAGCTTGGATAAATTTTAGTGATTTCGCCTTGACTTCAACCTGTCTGGGCTTCAGTATGACCGTTGCGGATAGACCATGCGATTTCTAAAAGTTGAGTCCAGCGCTTTTGTAGCTGTTTGGGGGTGCATTTGATGGTTTTGGCGATCGCAACGTCGTTTTCCCGTGCAGTTTTTAACTGTAATATTTGCTGTTGTTGTTCTGTGAGTTGATTCACAAAGATTTCCCACTGCTGAGAAGATAAACCCAACTTTTGCTCTAAACCCGCGCCTAACCATTGATGTACCAATTGCCAATGGTGTTGTTTGGCAAACTTTTCTACGTGGTATTTAAACCGTTGTTGGAGATAATCGCGCTGACGGCTGGTTAAACCGAGAATTTGGTCAATTTCTGGGGCTGAAAGGTCTTGAAGTTTCAAGCTGAGGTAGTTCATACAATCAGATTGACCTTGAGACTCCAGGTATTTCATCAATTCAGCGATCACGCGATCGCGTTCTGATTCTTCAGATGGATCGAAATTAGTTTGGGCAATCATTTGCGATCGCAGCTGTTGCACCGCCGAGTTGCGCTGGTAAGATTCTGCTTCTTCACCCTTAGCAGACTCTACCGCCATTTCAATATCCACGGTAGTTTCTTGAGGCTGACGACGAGCAAAACCTTGGGCGCGCAAGATAATCAATTGCTGATTTGCACCACCAGGTAAATTGATCCGGCGTTTGGCATACTGTTCTGTAAAAGCCATGTATTCAGCTAATTGCAGCTGAGTACGCGGCGTGTGATTCTCTGGTAGTTCGTTTTCTCTACGGAAAGCTTTAATCGCTTCGATATAAAATGCTTGTAAAAAATCTTCAATCAGGCTGTAACGAGCATCAAAGCCCAACTCCGAGCCGGACAGAGTTACATGGCGGTAAACCATAGCACCCAAATTGCTATGTAATTCCACCCGCCCTTGCTTGGAACCTAGTTGGTAGTAACGTAAGCATTTTTGCATCCGATGCCTTCCCAAGGTCATCTGCCAGGACTTGATTTCCCCAGATGTTTGAATGCGGGAGCTTTTATCGCAAATGCGTTCTACTTCTACGGCTATGCGCTTTGCTAAAGCTTCTACACACTTGGGTGTTGCTTTCACTTGCGCTTGCATTTCCTCAGACAGCAATTGAATCAAGCGATCGCTATTGCTATCTGAAAATTCTTCAGTCGAAACGTGGTTTTCAAAAATGGGTGTAGAGTTTGGTAGATTGACGACGTTAGCTTTCATAACTTTTCCAGTAGTATTGCACCGTAATTACAACGCAGACACAGCAATCAAAGCTGTCCAAGGCTTGTGAATTTTTAGGCATTCATCCATCAAGACTTGCCGTATATAATGCTCACATTTAAAGCTCATATATCAAAACTATAGGAAATACGAAAGAGTTAAAGTTATGGCAATGTGTCGGTTTTCTTCACAAGCCACCATCTCAACGCTGGTACACGAGTACCCGCCATTTTCTTAAAGTTGTCAAATACCTTACTGTGTCAAGTTTTGCCACCATCCTCTTATATCCACTGTTTCACCGAACAGCCCATCCTAGACATCGCTTTTAAATATGACAATTTTAAAACTGGAGTTATTTTTATCACAATTTCCGAAACGGAGAGGTGCGCCTGTGAAGTGGAATTTTTATACCCATGCTGCTGCTGCTTCCCAACCTAAACCCCTCCGTATAATTGCTGCTTCGTCTCCAGTCATATCCAAGATGGTAGATACTTCATAAGTAGGTTCCTCGCCAGTGTCTACAATTATGTCTACCAACTTGTCCAAACGATCGAATAGCTCTACCCGCGACTGAATCGTTTCAGGATCTATCGGAATCATGCCGTTATCTGCTTCATCTGCTGGCAGATGTGCTGAAGTTGAAATAATCGGATTGCCCAAGGCTGCCAGCAGCTCCAAACATACAGTATGGTTTGGTACTCTAATTCCAGTAGTTTTTCGCTTGGGGCTTTGCACCAATCGCGGTACTAACTTCGTAGCTGGGAGCAAAAACGTGTATGGCCCTGGAATCAGGCGTTTCATAATCCGATAGGCTGTGTCACTTACGAAGGCATAAGTTGCCACATTTGAAAGCGAGGGACATAAAAATGTCAATGGTTTATCGTTTGCTAGCTGTTTAATTTGCCGCACTCGTTCTACCGCCGACTTAGCATTCAAATCACAACCGATGGCATAGACTGTATCAGTAGGGTAAAGCATGACTGCGCCACTAGAGAGCGCCGACTTTATTTCCTCTATTCGGCGAGTTTGAGGATTATCCGGATGAACGGGGAAAATTTTTGCCATAACTCAGTGAGTGGGGATTGGGGAGGGCAGTAGGGGAGTAGGGGAGTAGGGGAGTAGGGGAAGAAGAACTATTAATTATTGATCAATTCCCCATTCTCAATGCCTAATGCCCTATAACTAATGACAAATAACTAATGACTAATGACAAATTTATTATGAATAAAATTGCTTATCTTCAATGTCCGACAGGAATTTCTGGTGATATGTGCCTGGGTGCTTTGGTAAGTTTGGGTGTTCCTGTGGAGTATTTAATTGAAAAACTTAATGGGTTGGGTATTGAACAGGAATATCAGTTAAAAGCAGAACTTGTCCAGCGGAATGGTCAACAGGCGACTAAAGTCCATGTGGATTTAGTACACGATCATCACCATCACCACGATGGCGAACCCAATCACCATCACACACGCCACTTGCCAGAAATAGAGCAGATGATTCTCAAAGCGGAGTTGCCGTCACGGGCAGAAGCTTGGAGTTTGGCGGTATTCCGACAGCTAGCGGTGGCAGAAGGGGCGGTGCATGGCATTTCGCCTGAAAAAGTTCATTTTCATGAGGTTGGTGCTATAGATGCGATCGTAGATATTGTGGGTACTTGCCTGGGGTTGGATTGGTTAGGGATTGAAAGCAATAACGAAGGATTGCCCCTACTTTACTGCTCGGCGTTTCCGACTGGTGGCGGCACTGTTCGGGCTGCACATGGTCAGATGGCAGTACCAGTACCAGCGGTATTAAAGCTGTGGGAAATGCGGGGTTGTCCAGTTTATAGCAATGGCATTGATAGGGAATTAGTAACACCAACAGGAGCCGCGATCGCCACTACTTTGGCAAGAGATTTTGGTTCACCACCTGCGATCGCTATCAAGCAGATAGGACTAGGAGCAGGAACCATCAATTTACCCATTCCCAATATTTTACGCCTCTGGTTGGGTGAAAGCGCAAGTTTACAGTCAAATTTCAGTGATTCTGAAGATACTAGCTCAAATTTGGAAACCATCTCAGTACTAGAAACCCAAATTGATGATTTAAATCCACAAGCGATTGGCTATGTGTTTGAGGCGCTGTTTGCAGCTGGTGCGCTGGATGTTTTTACCCAAGCGATCGGTATGAAAAAGTCCCGTCCGGGGATTTTGCTGACTGTGATTTGTCATCCAGAAAATTTACTCAGTTGTGAAGCCGTAATCTTCCGCGAAACTACAACTTTAGGCATTCGCCGAACAACTCAGCAACGTGCCATTTTACAACGGGAAATTCAACAAGTGGAAACGGAATATGGCAAGGTGCGTGTAAAGATAGCATGGAAGGGACAATCGCCAGAAAAAGTTATTGCAAATGTGCAGCCAGAATATGAAGATTGTGCAGACTTAGCCCGAAAACATAATATTCCCTGGCGCGAAATTCAGCGGTTGGCGCTACAGCATTGGTATTTGGTAAATCCCCGATCCTAATTCCCTCGTTCCCAGTTTCCGACTGGAAGGCCATCTTAAAGGCTCCGCCTTCCCTCACACATCAATCAACTCTACCTATAATAAATAAAACTAAGCTGTGATATAAACTACGACATAACGCTGTTACTGACAAAGACCAGGGAACAGCTAATTGAAAGTCTAATCTTAAGGCTAGTGGTTCATCTCGCTGAATGACTCCCGAATCCGATTTTGCCATCAGCGTATTGGGTATTTTTGACCGCTCAGGGAGATAAATATAGTCTGAAGGCTAAGGGACATCTTCCAAAGGTATCTCGATGGATTGTGGTTTGGAAAGATTTAGTTCAGCATTAGCGGCTTCCACCATTACTCTGATGACTGGTTCTGTGGTTCTATATCAGAGGTGCGAACCTAGCAATCTTGCCATCCTAAACGGCGATGTTTAATCGATCTTCAATAAACTTTCTCTCTCCTTTCTTGAATAATGTATGTTTTAAAAACTCTGTACTTTATTGCTCTATAAATATGCATTGTAACTTTGCTAATTTTAAATACAATTTTCCAAAAAATAGAGTGTTTAGGATATGCAATTATTCTGTGTTCTTCAAAATATGTCAACATTTCATCCATGTTTGACTCTCCCTTTTGAATTTTAATCAGTTCGGTTTTGTTGTTGAAAAAGGAAATACCTGACATCTGGCTCCATCTCACTGGCAACCCTGCTTTATAGGCAGCTAGACCTATGGCATTACCTTCGACTTCATAAACTCCATTTAGCTCAAAATATTTGGCAAGGATTGCCCATGTTTCTAAAAATTCAATTTCTTTTCCTGTTGACTTAGTAACAGAAAACAAATATTCATGCACAAACATAACATTTTCACATTCTGGCTCTAAATTTAAAAATTGTGCTGCTTTTTTAATTACTTCAATCTCTCTAGTAAATTTTTTGTTAGTTGTTCCCAAAGCTTTGGCAAATTTTTTCGGCATATCCATACAAGCCCTAGCACTTATCCCTGGCTCTAAAAGCCATTCCATATCTTCTGGTACTGGTGCCAAGATTCGCATATCTGCATCAATGAATATACATGAATTAAATAGAGATAATGCCTTAACAATGGCAAATCTTTTATCGTGGTAACACTTGACACCCTGCTGCTGATGCTGAAATGCTAAAATTTGAGAAGAGTTACTAAAATCTTGAGGGTAATCAGTAAGAATTATAAAAGCAGTGTTAGGTGAATATAGTTTTAGGTCTTTTGCTAATAAACCAGCTAGCGTCCGATACACTTTTCCTAATGCTAAAGTACAAAAACAGAATTGTTGTTGACTCATATTTATAATATTTTAGAGCGAAAAATTGAGAAGTGAAAAGGCTCAATTATTTAATACAGCAGATTACTTTTTAGTGAGGTACCAATACTTTGTAGATCAACCTAACAATCCTAGTTGACTAACAAAAGTCTGATAAAAAAATAAGCAAGAGGTAAAGATGAATTAAAATCCTTTTTATTTCCGTCTTCACCAATAAATATTTAGTGAGGTAAAGGGTTTTAGTCTATAAGTAAGACAAAAAGTATTTTTTACTCCTGACCGGAGTCTGATTTGAAAAAAACCTCATAGGGCAAGAAAAACCGCCAAAGGAAACCAGGAGGAAGTACAGCACTTGATTCAGCGTCTATAGGTAAATATTGAGAACGATAGGTTTCAATAGCCTGCTTTTTCTGAGATTGAACTTGATGAATTGCAACTCGATGAGCGCCTACCAATTCATCAAACTTCAGACTGCTAAACAATAAAGACTTCCAAAGCAACCAGATAGCATATTGCCACAGTTCTACTGTCACTTCTGCTTTAGCAATAGCAGCTTTAACCAATTCATAAGTAATTTCATGATCTGAACTGCGATCCTGTTTGTGAGTAACGTACACCTCTTGTGGTTGAAAACTACCTAATAATTGGGCTATTTCTTCAATGGTTTGCTGTTGTTCAGTTTCTGTCATTTGGGATAATGCGCCATCACATTTATCAAGAAAGTGAATATCTTTTGATTCCACCCCTAAAATTTTCAAAGCTGCTAGCGCTTCTTCTCTACGAATTTGAACAATTTCTGAACGGGTAATGTTGGTATTACCTTGATGAGAACCTCCTCCATCTGTAACAAAAACAACTTTAATCGGTATCCCTTGTTCTCGTTTGAGTGCAATCATACCCCCACAACCTAGTGCTTCATCATCTTGGTGAGGAGAAAATACAATTACCGATTTATGGTTAATATTTATTAGTTGACTACCTTGATACAGAAGCCAGTAGAACTGTAGTTGAATCAGTCGTTCTCGAAATTTGTAATTCAAAAGCCACCACTTATTGTGCAGACCTAACTTTAAACGGTGAAAAAGATATTTTATTGTCATAGCACCATATATGATTGTAAATTCCGGTAGTTTCTTACTAGAATGGTATTAATATTTGCTAGGATAAACATCGCCAAGCTCCTCTCTAACATCTAGATTTAATGAAAGAGAGATTAATTGAGATTTTATTTCAGCTTCTATCTTATTTGGATATTTAATAAAATGTATGTCAGGAATATGCGATTTGTATGTCACTTAAATAACAGACTAGGGCTACTGATGAAAGAAACGGTAGTTAGCATTCTGTAGATTCGCCTTTGGGGGCCGCAGTTCGATGGATATGACGCACCCATTCATCGAAATCCTAACAACGTAAAATCAATAATCGGAAATGTCTTTTACACCTATTAGCCCTAACGTGTAACTACAGCCACGACTGCATAACTTTCTTGTTCTCTGATTTTTTTGTTGGGAAATAGAGGATGCACTTGATATCAACAATAAAGGGCAAAAAGGCCTATTTACTGACATCCTTATCGGCTCTAATATCAGTTCCAGAACCGCGAACTATCATGAGCTTATTGACTTTTGCTACTTTTTGTGTAGCTTTGCATTGCAAATAAAAGCAGCAACAAAAAAATGCCACCAAAGCTTAAGTTGTTAACTTAAGCTTTGGTGGCATCGATGCAGGTACTGTGATGTGTGCGAAGCTCTCACTGATGTAGTACGTGGTAGCGGCTGCGTCCCATGATGTTATTTGAATTAGAGGCGGAGCCTCTAGGATGGTTTTCCCAGTCGGAAATTGGAAACGAGGAATTTGACTAAGTTAGAGCTTTTAGCAAATATTGTGTCAATGTAAATGCATCTACACCTAATTCGGTACGCTCTTGGGCTGCTAAAATACCTGCTTGCGAATGCCACCAGGCGGCAGTTGCCACAATATCTTCTACCGGAATCTGTTTAGTTGCTGCTTGCGCCAACAGTCCGCCCACTAGACCAGTTAACACGTCACCGCTACCGCCACGGGCTAAGGCGGGTGTGCTTTCAGGAACAATCCAAACGTCACCTTGAGGGTTTGCGATCGCAGTTCTTGCCCCTTTCAACAACACTATCGCCCCACTTTGCGCGGCAGCTTCTTGTACTGCTTTCACTTTGTCATGTTTGGCATCGGCGACATCAGGAAACAATCGCTCAAATTCGCCAGTGTGGGGTGTGAGTACGGTTACTGCTTGGCGTTTTTTTAATGTGGCGATCGCTCCCATTTGTGCCAAGATATTCAAACCATCGGCATCGAGAAGCAAAGGGCGTTCGCCCTTGGCGTTGGCGGAGCCATCGCTGCTGATTACTTCTTGCACAATGGGCGTCGCATCTCGTGTTAAACCGGGGCCACAAGCGATCGCATTAAAGGAACTCAGATCGGTGTTTTCTGGTAGTTGTAGGTGGGCGATGGCTCCACTTTCCGTCTCTGGACAACCGACAATTAGTGCTTCTGGCAAGTGTGACACCAAAAGAGATTTCAAGGATTCGGGTACGGCAATGGAAAGCATCCCGACACCACTAGCCCTAGCACCCAAACCAGTTAAAATTGCTCCACCTGCATAGCGCCGCGAACCGCAAATCAGCAGTAAATGTCCTTCCTTATATTTGTGAGTAACTGCTGGACGGGGTAAAGGTAAAGTAGCAAGTGCCTTTGCTCGTGTAATACGTTTAATTTTAGGTGCATCTTTGAGAACAGCTTCCACATCAGCTAAAGGAATATCAAAATCGATTAACTCAGCTTTACCAAGATATTCCAACGCTCGATCTTGGAAGAAAGCGAGTTTCCATAAACCTAAGCAAAATGTGTGAGTGGCGCGAATGGCAGTTCCCAATACTTCGCCTGTGTCGGTGTGTAAACCTGAAGGTAAATCGATACTATAAATCGGTATAGATAATTCATTTAGCTGATTAATTGCAGAGGCGATGGGATCGGTCAGGTTTCTTTCTAAACCAAACCCAAACAAGCCATCAATCAACAAATCAGAATCTGGCAGTTGTTCAATTGTTTGATAAATTGGAATGCCCAAACTCTGGGCATATTGCAAGTGCTGCGAAGTTAATTCTTTAAGCTTAGAAAAAGGAGAATAAACCCAAACCTCATATTCGCGAAAGTATAATTCACGGGCTACGACTAAAGCATCGCCACCATTATGACCGGGGCCGACAAGAATTCCTACACGAGATCCCCTTAACAAAGGGGTATTTGAAGGAATCTCTGGAATGCGACGAGCAATTAATCCCGCTACCTTTTCCATCAAAGCAACTACAGGCATTCCCGCTGCAAAGATCCGCTTTTCAATATCGCGCATCTGCCCAGCAGTCACTACCACTTGCGAAATTTGTTCTTGCCTATCTTGCATCAGTCCTGAGTGGTGAGTTATGAGTTTCAGGGTAACTGAAAGTTTACCAAAATTGACTCATATTTCACTCAAAAAAGTTACAAACCGATTTCCACATCTTCAAGGATGCCGAGTGCGTCAGGGATGAGGACGGCTGCGGAATAGTAGGCGGTGACAAGGTAGGAGATGATCGCCTTTTCGCTGATGCCCATGAATCGGACGGACAAACTGGGTTGGTATTCGTCCGGGATACCAGTTTGATGTAAGCCAATCACGCCCTGATCTTTCTCACCAGTGCGGAGTATAAGGATAGAACTGGTCTGGTTCTTGGTAATCGGGATCTTGTTACAGGGAAGAATCGGTACATTGCGCCACGTGATTATTTTGCTCCCATCCATGTCTATGGTGTCTGGATAGATGCCTCGACGGTTGCACTGGCGACCGAAGGCTGCAATAGTGCGGGGATGAGCTAGGAAGAACCTCGACTTCCGCCGACGGGTGACTAATTCATCAAGGTCATCGGGAGTGGGGGGGCCGCTACGGGTGTAAATGCGCTGTTTGAGGTCGGCGTTGTGCAACAATCCAAATTCGCGGTTGTTGATCAACTCGTATTCTTGACGTTCCCGCAATGCCTCAATCGTCAACCGCAATTGTTCTTCCGTTTGGTTGTACGGTTGATTGTACAGATCCGCAACACGAGTATTCACTCGCAACATAGTCTGAGCAATGCTTAACTGATATTCGCGGGGTGAAAGTTCGTAGTCAACAAATGTTCCCGGTAATGTCGTCTCTGTACTATGACTGGTTGACAACGCGATCGCAGCTTCCCCATACTTGTTTTGTGGAAGTTCGGCGCGAGTCCGAAATTGCTCAACCTGAGCCTGCAACGCCTGCGACTGGTTGAGCTGTTCTCGAAATGCCTGTTGTGATAGCACCAATACCGTGCATCGGGTCACAGCTTTGACCGTGAACTTCCAATTGCTTTCTGACACCAACAGATCGCCAAAATAATCACCGTCAGCTAGCGTATCCAACAAAGGCTGCTCGTCATACTTGCCAATACCAATCTTGTTTACCTTGCCATGTGCGATCAAGAAAAGCTGATTGGCTGGCTGACCTGACTGGACTATGATATCACCAGGTGCGAACTCCTGCTGAACAAACCGACTTGCCAACGCTCTCAACACCTCGGTATCGTCAAACCCTCGCAGCAAGGGCAACTCACCAAGTTCTTGGGGAATCACCTGCACCTCAGCTCCGGTGTTGGAGAAACTCAAGCGTCCATCACCTACGGTATAGGTCAACCGACGGTTCACCCGATAAGTGCCACCCTTCGTTTGCACCCACGGCAACATCTTCAACAACCACCGCGAGGTAATTTCCTGTGTTTGCGGTGCAGATTTGGTGGTGGTGGACAAATTACGCGCAGCATCTTTACTCAAACTCAGTTGAGGTTGTCCACTCTCAACATTTAAATTTGATTCAATAAAATCCGTCATCACCTCATCCTCTAGTTATTAATAAAAGTGCCATTCAGTGCTGAGTGCTGAGTTCCAAGTGCTGAGTTAAAAGACCGCCTACTTTCTTGCAGCGTATCAACAGTCAGCCCTAATTTTTACTCACTCAACACTCAACACTCAACACTCAGCACTCCTGATATTTAGCGCCCAATTTCAACATCTTCGAGGATGCCAAGTGCGTCAGGAGTAAGGACGGCTGCGGAGTAGTAGGCGGTGACAAGGTAGGAGATGATCGCCTTTTCGCTGATGCCCATGAATCGAACAGACAAGCTGGGTTGGTATTCATCGGGGATACCAGTTTGATGTAAGCCGATTACCCCTTGTTTTTCTACACCAGTGCGGAGCAAAAGGATAGAACTGGTGCGGTTATTGGTGATGGGGATCTTGTTGGAAGGAAAGATAGGTACGCCGCGCCAAGATGTTACCTGAACGCCATTCACATCTACGCTTTGTGGATAGAGACCCAAGCGGTTGGCCTCACGACCGAAGGCAGCGATCGTGCGGGGGTGAGCCAGGAAGAATCCCGGCTCCTTCCATACGGTTGCCAACAGCTCGTCCAAGTCGTCGGGGGTCGGTGCGCCGCTAGTGCTGTAGATACGCTGTTTGAGGTCGGCGTTATGGAGCAACCCGAATTCGCGGTTGTTGAGCAACTCGTGTTCTTGACGTTCTCGCAATGCCTCGATAGTCAGACGCAGTTGTTCTTCTGTCTGGTTGTACGGTTCGTTGTACAGATCGGCTACCCGCGTACTTACTCGCAACACCGTTTGAGCAATGCTCAACTCATATTCTCTGGGTGTGAGTTCGTAATCAGCAAAGGTTCCCGGCAACTCAGCCTCTTGGGGATGATTAGCCGCCAGCTCGATAGCAGCTTCACCTTGGGGAGTCTGTGGCTGGTTCAGGCGGGTGCGGAACTGTTCAACATGAGTTCCCAACGCCTCAGATTGAGCGATCGCCCTTTCAAACGCCGCTTGGGGTAGCGACAAAACGATGGTTCTGGTAATCGCCTTGAGGGTGTACTGCCAAGTATCCTCAGATTGCACTACAGTTTCATCGCCGAAATGGTCGCCGTCAGCTAGCACATCGTACACAATCTGCTCGCCATACTTGCCAACACCAATTTTGTTGACCTTACCACGAGCAATCAGAATCACGCGATCGGCAGGTTGGCCAAGTTCAACAATTACATCATCTGGGGCATACTCTTGCTGAACAAACTGGTTTGCCAACCCGATCAACACGTCAAGGTTGTTAAACCCTCGCAGCAAGGGCAACTCAGTAAGTTCCAGAGGAATCACCTGCACCGTTGCTCCAGTGTTGGTGAAAGTCACCCGCCCATCACCTACAGAATAACTCAACCGACGGTTGACTCGATAGGCGCCACCTTTTGTCTGCACCCACGGCAACAACTTCAATAACCACCGTGATGTAATTTCCTGAGTCTGCGGTGCAGATTTGGCCGTTGTCGCCAAATTACGTGCCGCTGCTGTACTTAAAGTTAAATGGGGCTGCTGATCTTCTACCAAATTGGGATCGTTAGAATACGTCACAACTTAATCCTCCACTTTTTAGTTACTAAAAAAATTGATCTCACGCGATCGCATACTGACCTTGAACTAACTCACCGACAAAAAAACCTGACTTTACGAGTAATGACCTTAAACTCGCCTCACCGATCCAATGCGCCTAGCTGAAGTACCCAGCCCTCTGGGCCCGCTAAGTAGCCGCCCTGCTAACGAATTACGCAATTCAAATTCCTTATAGCGGTCTACTGTTATATGCCACTTGAGGACGCCGCACATCCACTGCTCTAGTTTCTTGACGTATCCGAGCAGTTTCTCGCGGGTACTTGCATCCAGGTCGAAATCATCGAAAAGGGCTGGCAGCTCGGTGGCGACGATGTGTTGAAACTGGAGCGCCCGAGCGGTCATCAGGTTGTTGACAACTTCAACAGCCTGTGGTTTACCGCAGTTGAGGAAATTCTGAACGACCAGCACGCAGTTATGGATTTCACCCTCGAATTCGATTTCTTTCTGATAGGAGAAGATATCGTTGGTAAAACAGGCGAAGTCGGCGGCGGAATTATCGAGCGATCGCATCGTTCGAGTGCGGTAAATCTCCTGCGGGATCTCGCTGCCCTGAGCCAGTCGCGACAGGCTCATCGTCAGATCCGAGCCAAAAGTCTTACGGCGCATCTCAATATAATCTATCGGGTCGGGAATCCGATTTTGGATCTGGTTGGCGAGTTCCCACACCCAGCTGTCAGTCATATCCTGAATCGCACGGCGGAACTGAGTCCGCGCGTTTGCGGACATGGGGCCAGCTGTGCGAGACCAAATATCTGCCAAGCCGGCTTCCACCGGATTGGTTGGAACCTCGCTGGGGGTGGAGTCATCCAGAGGCATAAACGCCGATAGTCGGGCATTGAACACTTTCGCACCAGCCATGTTGCGGTTATTGCCGTAGAGTGCCGGGAAGTAATCATCGGCGTATGTTCCCCAAACAAGCCAGCACGCGGTCAGATTCAGTTCAGGACCAGACCCATTCGGATGGATCAACGCACCGCAAAGGGCTACGTCAGCAACATCAAACTTGTGGTCATCCCAGATGACGGCATCAGGAATCCCAGGTAGTGATTCCAGCATCCCCATCTCACGCGCCCATTCCTTGGAATGCTTCCGCGCAGCATTCAGATGGGGATTCAAGCTTGTAGTGAATGGCATATAAAACTTCGGCAGTGTCACCGGTCCCACAGCCTGGTATGGAACGTGAGTAAAGCTCTTGAACCTTCCCAAACCCAAGGCGGCGTATAACGATCCAATCCGCGCAGCCGATGTGCCTAGCCCTGTTGGTGCCCCTAGAAGTGTGGATGTCGAAGAATTGTCTCCTCCCTTGTTCATGTAACGGCTCGATCGCATATGCCACTCGTGACCGCCCGATTGCCAGTCCTGGAGTCCTTTGATATAAAGGAGAACGTTCACACGAGCCTCTGGGTCTAGCCCGTACTCCTCAAAGAGGGGTGGCAACTCGGTGATGGCAGTGTTATCAAACTGGTATAACCGCGAGGTCAGCAGTTCGTTGGTGAGGTTAGCCGCCTCCTGGGTACTGACATTTAAAAAGCGCTCCAAGACCAGTACGCAGTTGGCGTTCTCACCTTCATCTTCTACTTCTCTCTGGTAGGAGAATAAATCGTTGCGAAGATGCACTCCATCGGCAAACGTATCTTTGAGGATACGCATTGGCCGAGTCGAGGCGATTTGGGCTGGAATCTCTATAAACACGGCGTGTTCGATGAGATCCGCTGACCACGGAGCGCCGCCAACTTTGCGGCGCATCTCGATGTATTCGATGGGGTTAGCAACTCGATCTTGGTTGATATTGGCGAGTTCCCACAGTGACTCTTCTAGGAGGTTCTTGGTACTTTCAAAGAATCGAAGTCGCCAATCCACAGATTTAGTAAAGGCGGTGCGAGACCACAGATCAGCCAAGCCGCGCTCTACTGGGTTGGTTGGAACCGAAGGGGTATCAGTGGGATGCACTGGCATAAACGCTGGCAATCGATCAAGGTACTCCTTTGCCCCCACCATGTCTTGGGTGCGCTTATAGATTTCCAGGAAGTGATCGTCGAAGAAGAACACCCAAACATACCAGTCGGTTACTAGGTCAAGCTCCGCTGCCGGCGCATCTGGATGGGTATAGGAGCAAAGCAAGGCGTAGTCGTGCGAATCAAATGTATGTTCATCCCAGATAACCGAGCTTTGCGCTTCCTCTTCTGAGCCAAGTATCCCCATCTCGTAGGCCCACGCTTTGGAATGCACTCGTGCCGCTTCCAGGTTTGGGTTCAGCCGTGCGGGCCAAGGCGTGTAAAATTCTGGCAGTTCAAAGGGTTGCATGATCTGCGCTAAACCTCCTCTGGGGTCTTCTTGCTATCTTTGTTTCGTGTCCGATCTGAGCATCGTTGCAGTTCACAAGTATCATCACTATCTAGCTAGATCCCCACATCTCGTTTGCTCATGGTGGCTCGTTTCAAGGCGATAATATTAAGATGCTCCTAATCTAAAGAATGAGTTATGTATGTTTTATCTGAAGTTTCCCATAGCGAAAGATCAAGCATTTGAAAAAGCTGTTTAAGTCATTACTTATTTCTGATGTTGGCAGATAAATTTTTAATACTGGATCGTCGTGTTCTCATAATTTTTCATAGTTGTAAATAAAAAGCAATCCGTACATTAAAGCCGTTAAGCAGATAGTTAAATCAAAAATTGAAGAATTAGGAGACAGTTAAGACAGTTAAGCAGATAGTTAAATCAAAAATTGAAGAATTAGGAGACAGTTAAGACAGTTAAGCAGATAGTTAAAAGATTTAAGATATTTATTAAAGAATAATTACTAATTATTAATTTTTGCAACTATCTCCATTAAGGTATCACCGTGCCAAAACCGGAAAATTACGCGTTCACCTGAAACCACATCAGGATAAGCATTTGTGGCTTATAGCAATTCAAAAATATTTGCGTATCCTGCGCACCCTCCCTGATATCTTGGCTACGGTGTACACACAAGTCGAATTACCCCCTTTAATCCCCCCTTGGAAAGGAGGGAAACCAGAAAATCTAGTTCCCTCCCCAATACATACCTATCCATTATCCGGATATTTCCTAACATTTGTGAGAGTATTGACTCAGATTGACTCAGGTTTTTATAACCGGATATTTTTTATTTGAAATGTGACCAATATGCCTGTGAAATGCTTATAAGGTTTTAAGACGAATGGCACGAAGAAAAGCCTAAAGGCTTGTGTCGTCTTGTTGCTAGCCTGGAGGCTAGGAATATATTTAAAAGAGGCTCTGCCTCTTGTCAAGCTACTGGAGGCGGAACCTCCCAGAATGGATTCCCTGCCTGTAGTGCTTCACCACACAAACTTTGCGTGGTGGCAAGCAAAGCGGCAGAGGTGCGGAGGGGCAGGGGTGAAAGAACTTGTACAAATCTCTCCTCTGCTCCCCTGCTCCTCTGCCGACCTCCACCCAGCAATTTTGGGTTGGCGAACTACTAGGCAGGGAACCAGTCAGAGCAAGGGCTGTATTTTTTCTTAGTGCCATTCGGTTTTAAGACAGCTAATCATCGGAAAATCTTGAAAGGGCTGAAAAAGTTTTCTTCTCCTACTCCTCACTTGCTTTCTTAGTAAGCACTGAGGCTAATACCTACATTCGTCCGGTCAAGTCTACATACGGATTTCTTTTAATGTCCGATCTTGGTTTTACTCACATTGCACTTGCAGTTAGTGATGTTGATGCAAGTATCTCATTCTTCATCGTTACTACCACTGTGAGGACGGGAATTGCTAGGGTTGCAGCCCTCAGAACCATTACCAATTCCTTGGTTGCAATGGCGACGCGGTTTGATGCGCGCCCTTGAAGTTTCAGTCTGCTGCTCTACTGCAACTTGTTGCTGTCCAACGACGTACTGCGAGGAGATGTTTGCTACCTGTCCAGTGCTAGATAGGGCTTGGTATACCAAAGCAGACACTTCAGACCTGGTTGCTACCCGTTCAGCATTTAGCAAGTTCACGTTGGGATAGTTGACGACTATACCGCGTTGTGTCAAAGCAGCAATCAGACTGCGATATTCACTACGAATAGTGTTTGCATCGCTGTAAACAGATAAGATTGTATCCGTGGAACCACTGCTTTGATAATTTAATCCCCGTGCTAATGCTACTAAAATATCAAGGCGAGAAAGCCTTTGAGTGGGGTTGAAATCCTTGCCAATAACAGCGTTTAAAAAGCCCATTTGATAAACTTCGCTGATGGCATTGTAAGCCCAATATCGATTTGAGATATCCTTAAATGCGTAGACGCGCAGCGGCTTGTCGTTAGACATGGCTTGGCGAATTTTCCCCTTGGCAAAAGCTTTTCGCAGCATTGCCGCAAATTGGGCACGAGTTACTGGTGCATCAGGGCGGAAAGTCCCATCAGGAAAACCTTCGAGAATTTCCATCGAGGCCAATTCGGCAATAAAATCTTTAGCCCAGTAGTCTGTAGAAATATCAGAAAACTCAACTTGGAAAGGGCGAGACAGTCTAACTTGGCGATAATTCATTAGCATTTGGCTAATGTCGTAGCTAGAGTTATCGCTGACTTCAATCACTTGTACCAAGCTGCCAGGAGTAGTTTGCAAAACCTTTGCCAAGTCGGAATTAAAGATATTCACGAAGGACTGACGCACTAAAGCATAATCACCCTGAGTGAAAGAGACGGGATAGACGCTGGTTCCGGCAATTTTTGACAAACCTTCTACTTGGAACTGACTACCTTGAAAAGTTTGGGAACTGCTCAGGAAAATAACACGTTGGTTCCTGACTTGAGTGAAGTAGTCGTAAGTGGTAGTACCTGCGTCAATAGTGCCGTTTTGGTCAGCATCAACACCATAAACAGTACGAACGACTTGGTATTCTCTAGGTTTGGCTGACAAAATCAGATTAACTGTGGTATTTGCCGACAAACATTCAAATTCGCTGTAGCCAATAAAACGGTTTTGAACATCATACAATCGCACGACGATGCGATTGCTACCTTTTAACCCCTTAACAAATTTTGCTTTTTGCTTAATCTTGTACTTGTAATCACCCAAAAACTGCTCTTTTAAATAGCCCTGGCCACTTTTACTTTTAACGGAAATGCGAGCAATCACTTCTGAAAAGTTACCAGATGGTTGCCAAATGGCAAGGCTAAAACCTGTTTTTTTCGCTTTTACCGAAACGTTACGGCTTTCTGTAGTCACAGTTTGCCGTTGGATAGTGGTGTGATTCCTTGTTTCTACTTTCTTATGGGCTAAAAGTTGTTGTTCTGTGGAATTATCTGTTATTTGAGCGACGATGGTAGAGAACCCTAAAGCTGCATAGGCAGAAGATATTGGCGAAAATATTGCTACAAAGGTTGCAGCAAGAACAAATTTGCTCATTTGAGCAAAGTTACTTTGAGTTATGTATTTCATCCCACACTACCATTCGTCTAAAAAGTCACAGGGCGATTTGGTATCCCTCGACTTATTAATCCCTTGGGGTAGATGGAACTAACATCTCATCAGTGCTGAACGCCCCGCTATCCCTAACAGCACTATTTCGGCCAGAGAACATTACTATATTTGAAGAAACACTTTATGAATCTTATTAATGACTGTAACTACACAACAGCTTCCAACTCAAGACGCTTTTGAAAAATTCATTTGGACTTGGCAGGGTTACAAAATTCAGTACACTGTCATGGGTACAGGACGCCCTTTGGTATTGGTTCACGGTTTTGGGGCTTCCATTGGACACTGGCGCAAAAATATCCCAGTTTTAGCTGATGCTGGCTACCAGGTATTTGCCATAGACCTTTTGGGTTTTGGCGGTTCCGATAAAGCGCCCATTGATTACAGTGTAGAAGTTTGGGTGGAACTGCTGAAAGATTTTTGCACAGCACACATCCAAGAACCTGCTGTATTTATTGGCAACTCCATCGGCGCACTTTTGAGCTTAATAGTACTGGTAGAACATCCAGAAATTGCTGCTGGTGGTATTTTAATTAACTCTGCGGGTGGTTTGAGCCATCGTCCCCACGAATTGAACCCGCCGCTACGGATGGTGATGGCAGCTTTTAATCGGTTTGTGCGATCGCCAATTACAGGTAAATTTGTCTATAACCGCATCCGTCAAAAAGCTCAAATCCGCCGCACCCTCTACCAAGTTTACCGCGATCGCCAAGCCGTCACCGATGAATTAGTCGATTTACTTTATACTCCCTCTTGCGACCCAGGAGCGCAACAAGTCTTCGCATCTATACTCACAGCCCCTCCTGGCCCTAGCCCAGAGGAACTTTTGCCCAAAGTAGAACGTCCTTTATTAGTAATTTGGGGTGCTGACGATCCCTGGACACCAATTACCGGGGCCAAGATTTACGAAAAGGCGCGGGAGAATGGCAAAGATATCAAAATTGTTCCCATTCCCAATGCCGGTCATTGTCCTCATGATGAGGTTCCAGATGTTGTCAATGCCCAGATTGTCGATTGGCTAGCGCAAAGGTGATAATTTCGCCTTTCTGCCAATATGTATTAGCCCAAGCAACGTAAAAATGGGGCTAACAATCTGGGTGAGTGGATCTTAATCTTTGAATTGCGCCTTGACAGAATCAAACTCGTATGGTGTGTAAAATGGAGCTTGATGTGCGTAATGGAGATAAAAGGGTAATTCCCTTAAATCACCATCCAGATTTTTCAGAACTTGGCTATCAAGTCATCAGCGAACTAGGACGCAACCGAGAAGGGGGAAGGATTACTTATCTAGCTAATATCCTCAACTCTAATCAACAGGTAGTAATTAAAGAGTTTTGTTTTGCTCGTGCAGGTGCTGATTTATCAGGTGTGAAAGCATATCAGCGCGAAATTGAAATCTTGCAGCAACTAAATCATTCCCGCATTCCTCGCTATATAGATTCCTTTGAAATGCCAGGGGCTTTTTATTTGGTACAGGAATATAAAAATGCCCCATCCTTGGGATTAAAACGCAGCTTTAATCCTGAAGAAATTAAGCAAATTGCTCTGTCAATATTAGAAATTTTGGTTTATCTGCAAAAGCAAGTTTCCCCAATTATTCATCGGGATATTAAGCCAGAGAATATTTTGGTTGATGAAGAACTAAATGCTTACTTGGTTGATTTTGGATTGGCTAGAATACAGGGTGCGAAAGTAGCTCTGAGCAGCTTTATCGCTGGAACTCCAGGTTTTATGCCACCAGAAGAACAGTTTGGTCATTCTCTGACAGAGGCATCAGATTTATATAGTTTAGGAGCAACACTAATTTGCTTACTTACTAATACCCGTTCTGTTGAGATTGGCAAATTAATTGATGATAACTATCGCTTTAATTTCCAGCAATTAGTTCCTCAAATCAGTCCGCGTTTCCGGTGGTGGTTGATGAAAATGGTGGAACGCAATCGGAAACGTCGCTATGCTAATGCGGCTATTGCTTTAAAAGCACTTGAGCCAATTGAGATTGTTGGTAGTGCCACTGGAATAGATAATTTCATCAGTACAATCAAACCTAGAAAACGAGCCACTTTGTTGGGACTAGCTACTGTTGTTACACTAGCTGCGGTTGCGGGAACTTTGATGACTTGTCAGCCTAGTAATACAGTTAGGCAATTGCTGGAAGCTAGAGAATGTCAAAGCTTTGATTTAAACGCAAGTTGCCGAGAAAATACTGGACATTAAGGTTAATTAGGTTGTTTCTAGCTTAGGATTACAGCAGTTTTCAATTGAATAGACTACACACGTAGGGGCGCAATATATTGTGCCCCTACAATTATGTATATTCCACGCTTGTGAAAATTGCTGGAATTTGCATACCCCTCTTCTGTCACTCTCCGAGTTAAGCAAGTAATAAATAAGTGAAATTATCCAGAAGCATAACAGGGTTTAAATTGATTCATTGCAGCAA
>NZ_JBALDU010000003.1:0-22472 GCF_036917235.1 Nostoc sp. | reverse complement strand
TTGTTCAATCAGAGAACTACCCATAATTTTCCTCCCCTCAACACTTGCAATTTTACCTGTTTTAGGGAATGAATCAGCCCTGCTTTTTAAGGGGGACTTAGGGGGATCTAAAACTTTTGATACCGACAAGAGGACTTTTCAAACATCCTCTTAAATTTACTGGTTGAGGTGGTAGTTTTTATTTCTCTCACTCAAGCAAATTTGTGACTCATACTCTTGACAAAATCCTTAAGGGATCGAATGAAACAGCCCTGCCCTTGGGCTAGGGGGGATCTAAAGTGCATAAAATCATAGCCAACCACTTTTCAAACAGCCTCTAATGACTATTAAGATAAAACCCTTGCTCTCGTTAGGAAGGGTGCGATGCCTACGCAGATAAATATTTTAGGGGCGTACAGATGTACGCCCCTTTTTATGGCCCGTCAAAAATATCGCTATTTGTAGACCAAAAATGATTCACTAAACTAAATAGCCATTACCATAAAAAGCGTAAATATTCAGTACTCTAGGTTTCACAAATAGGAAATAAGCAGTGTCACCAAACAAGCCCCCCGTCAGCAATCAAACTCAACGCTGGACATTTGCTCAACTTTTTGGACTGGTAAAGCGTAATCCCTTAATGATTTCGCAGTGGGTTATCCGCTGGATAGTTGTGGGGACTGCTGGTGGTCTATTTGCAGCGTTGTACTGGAATGTTCTAGAGTTTTTAACTCACAGACTCCAGCGATTTGAGGGTTTTAGTCTGCTGATAGTGATGCCACTTAGCGGTTTAGTTATCGGTCTGGTGATTCATTTTTTGGGAAATCCCGGTGAAATCGCTGTGATTGTTGATAATATTCATTTTCGTGGCGGACGCCTAGATGTTCGCAAAAATCCTTCAATGATTCTTGCTTCTCTAGTCAGCATCTCGGCAGGCGGTAGTGCTGGTCCAGAAGCGCCACTAGTACAGGTAACAGGTTCTTTTGGTACTTGGATTGCCGATCGCTTAAAACTCCAAGGTGAAGACCTCAGAACCATGAGTTTAGCAGCAATGGCAGCTGGCTTCACTGCCTTGTTTGGCGCACCTCTTGGCGGTGCGATGTTCGCTTTGGAGATTTTGCACCACGAGCATATTGTGGAATATTACGAAGCCTTAATGCCAGCTATTGTTTCGAGTTGCGCCAGCTATCTGGTGTTTGCAGCAATTACACATTTGGGTATTGCCCCCACTTGGCATTTTCCTCAGTATCACTTAGAAAGGATTGATGATTTTGCGATCGCGATCGCGTTTGGAATTATCGGGGCGGTGGTGGGATGGATTTTTATGGGCATTTTTCGCGGTTGCGATTACTTGTTTACCTTAATTCCTTTCCCCATTTATGTACGCACAACACTAGCAGGAGTGGGACTTGGCATTTTAGCAGTTTTATTACCCCTCACCCGTTATTTTGGACATGAAGAGTTAGATTCAGTCCTGACTGCTAACTTTGGTGCTGTTTTTCTCTTAACTCTAGCTTTTGGGAAAATGGCTGCCATTAGCATTACGGTAACAGGTGGGTGGCGCGGTGGATTCATCATTCCCCTATTTTTCACTGGTGCTTGCATTGGTAAAGCAGTAGCAATCTTAGTTCCGGGACTTAATCCTGCCCTTGCCATGATTTGTACAATGGCGGCTGTCAACGCAGCCGTAACCCGCACACCGATAAGTACGACTTTGCTACTGTCAAAACTGACTAACTTGAGTCCCTTGACGCCAATCCTTTTTGCCAGTTTGGTTGGATTTTTTCTTGCCCCTAAAGTTCCTCTGATCGCATCTCAACTCAAATCCCAGAGAGAAGCTACGGATCGGACAATTGCCTGAGTTAGCTGCCCAGGCAATAAAAAGCAATATATGCTAAGATTGTATCAAATTATAGCAATTATTCAAGAGCAATTTAGAATAATTTTGCGCTTTGTTGAGTAAAAAAGCTAAAATCTACGATTTTTGGAGATTTTTAGGTTATGACAACCTCACAGGAGAGGATTATCCCGATTGACTTGCGAACCGAAATGTCGCAGTCTTATCTGGAATACGCCATGAGCGTGATAGTGGGTCGGGCGTTGCCAGATGCCAGGGATGGTCTAAAACCTGTGCATCGTCGCATTCTCTACGCAATGCACGAGCTAGGTCTGCTCCACGATCGCCCCTTTAAGAAATGCGCCCGTGTGGTGGGGGAAGTATTGGGTAAATATCACCCCCACGGTGACACGGCAGTATATGATGCCTTGGTGCGGATGGCGCAGGATTTTTCCATGCGATCGCCCCTAGTTAACGGACATGGTAACTTTGGTTCGGTAGACAACGATCCGCCAGCCGCCATGCGGTACACCGAATGTCGGTTGCAAGCTTTAACTAGTGCTGGTTTACTGCACGACATCGAGTATGAAACCGTAGACTTTGCCGATAACTTCGACGGTTCCCAGCAAGAACCCACAGTCTTACCCGCACGGATTCCCCAGTTACTACTTAACGGTTCCTCTGGGATTGCCGTGGGCATGGCAACCAACATTCCGCCCCACAACTTGGGCGAATTGATCGATGCTTTGGTGGCTCTAATCCACAATCCAGAAATCACCGATCTTGAATTAATGCAGTATGTCCACGGCCCAGACTTTCCGACTGGGGCGCAAATTTTAGGAACATCTGCCATTCGAGAAGCTTACACTACCGGGCGTGGTTCCATTACCATGCGTGGTGTTGCCAACATTGAAACCGTTGAACAACGGGGACGCCCAGATAGAGAAGCAATTATCATCACCGAATTGCCCTATCAAACCAACAAAGCGGCGCTGATTGAAAAAATCGCCGAAATGGTGAACGAGAAGCGTCTAGAAGGGATTGCAGATATCCGAGATGAAAGCGATCGCGACGGGATGCGAGTTGTCATCGAACTCAAGCGTGATGCTTATCCCCGCGTCGTGCTGAACAACCTCTACAAGCAAACGCCACTGCAAGCCAACTTCGGCGCAAATATGCTGGCGTTGGTGAATAGCGAACCCCAAGTACTCACCCTCAAGCAGTTTTTAACTGTCTTTTTGGATTTCCGCATCGAATCCATTGCCAGACGCACTCGCTACGAACTGCGGAAAGCTGAGGAACGCGATCATCTCCTGCAAGGGTTGTTAATTGCTCTATCTCAGTTAGATCCGATTATTGTCTTAATTCGTCATGCTCCCGATGCACCCACAGCTAAAGGCGAATTAATCACAACTTACGGACTCTCAGAAGTGCAAGCAGATGCGATTTTGCAGATGCAATTGCGCCGCTTAACTGCCTTAGAAGCAGATAAAATTCGTCTGGAACACGAAGAATTACAAGCGAAGATTACCGACTTGCAGGATATTTTGGCCCGGCGCGAGAGAGTGCTAGAAATCATTGAAACTGAAGTTGGGCAACTCAAAACTAACTTCGCCACACCCCGCCGCACGGTGATTTTACCAGGGGAAGGGGAATTAGACGATCGCGACCTCATTGCCAATGAAAAAGCGATAATTCTGGTGACAGAGCAAGGCTACATCAAACGAATGCCAGTTAACACCTTTGAAGCCCAAAGCCGTGCTACCAGAGGCAAAGCCGCAGCCAAGGTGAAAGATGATGATACCATTGAGCATTTCTTAACTTGCTGCGATCATGACAGTATTTTATTCTTTAGCGAGCGTGGTGTTGTTTATTGCCTGAGAGCTTATCAAATTCCAGCGAGTTCGCGTACCAGTCGTGGCACACCAATCGTCCAGATGCTACCGATTCCCAAAGAGGAAAAAATCACCTCAATTGTACCGGTTGACGAGTTTAGCAGCGAAGAATATCTGGTCATGCTCACCAAAGGTGGCAATATCAAAAAAACCGAATTGGCAGCCTTTAGTCACATTCGCGCCAATGGCTTGATTGCCATTTCCTTAGAAGAAGGCGATCAACTGCGCTGGGTACGACGCGCTAAAGTAGAGGACAGCGTAATCATTGGTTCTCGTAACGGGATGGCGATTAACTTCCGGTGCAACCACGAACAACTGCGTCCTTTAAGTAGGGCGACTCGTGGGGTGAAAGCCATGAAACTCAAAAATAAAGATGAGCTGGTGGGTATGGATATTCTTCCCGCAGCAATTCTGGAAACTTTGGATATAGTTACAGAAGCAGAAACAGAAGATATCGAAACAATCGAAACAGAAGATATCGAAATTACCGAAATTAATGAAGAGTCCGCAGAAGTGCCGAGCAGTGGCGTAGTTGGCCCTTGGGTGTTGGTAATTACAATGGGTGGATATGGTAAGCGCGTACCAGTTGCTCAATTCCGGCTGCAAAATCGTGCTGGTCAGGGTTTAATGGCAACCAAGTTCAAAAACCGCAAAACCAAAGACAAGTTGGCAACCCTACGCATTGTGAACAACGATGATGATGAAATCATGATGGTGACAAATCGCGGTATTATCATCCGTCAAGCAGTGAATGCGATTTCTATCCAATCGCGATCGGCAACTGGAGTCAGAGTGCAGCGTTTAGACGAAGATGACGCTATTACCGGAGTAGCAATAGTTCCACCTGATGCTGTCGATGCAGAAGAAGCAGAGTAAAAAGCAGGGGGAGCAGGGGAAGAAGGGGAGGCAGGGGGAGAGGTTAACCTCTTTACTGCCTTACTTGATTGCCTTAGCTAGCGGCATTTTAATGGGGCTAACCGTAGCCCCAGTAGGTGCATGGTTATTGGCTTGGATTGCCATAGTTCCCTTATGGGTGCTAGTTGTCACTTCAGCCAAAGGTAAAAACCAATTCCCCCCGGCTTTCCTCTGGGGTATTGGTTTTCACGGTGTCGCCCTATTCTGGATTACCGGAATTCATCCAATGACATGGTTGGGCGTTCCGTGGTTGCCGAGTTTGGCAATCACTCTTTTTTGTTGGGGATTTATCAGTGTCTTGGGAGGGATATTCCTTAGTATTTGGGCGGCTGTAATGGTTCGCCTGGACGGACAAAAACCGTGGTTACGTGTACTTATTGGTACAGCCGTCTGGTGCGCCTTAGAGAGTCTGTGGAGTGCCGGGCCTCTGTGGTGGAGTTCCCTAGCTTACACTCAAAGTCCGCACAATCTCGTAATTGTACATTTGGGGCAACTCTCTGGGCCTAATACTGTGACAGCTGCGATCGTTGCCATTAATGGTTTAATTGCTGAAGGATGGATGAACCGCAGAGAGGCAGAGAGAATTTCCTCTGTGTCCTCCGCGCCTCTGCGGTTCGTTAATAAATACTGGGTTATCGCCACAGGATTATTAATTACCTTGCACCTGATTGGTTTTATCTTATATAGTCGTCCCATCGCCCAACCCCCAGAAGCAGCCTTGAAAGTGGGCATTGTTCAGGGTAATATCCCGAACCGACTTTTACGAAGTTCCGAAGGGTTTCGTCGCGCTCAAGAAAATTATACGACTGGGTATCTAACTTTAGCAAACCAAGGTGTAGATGCAGTCCTCACCCCAGAAGGAGCCTTACCTATTTTTCAGCGTAACTTGATGCAAACTGCCTTAGTCGCAGCCGTGAAGGAAAAAGGCGTAGTTGCTTGGATTGGGGCTTTTGGCGAACGGGGAGACAGTTATACAATTAGCTTGTTTACTTTCAACAGTAAGGGTGAAATTGTCAGCCGCTACGATAAGTCCAAACTCGTACCTTTAGGAGAATATATTCCCTTTGAAGGAATTTTAGGCGGACTAGTTCAACGCTTATCGCCTTTGGATGCACACCAAGTTCCCGGTTCAGCAAATCAGCTATTTGACACTCCTTTTGGTCGGGCGATCGCTAGTATATGCTATGAATCTGCTTTTCCTGAACAATTTCGCCGTCAAGCGGCGGCGGGTGGGCAATTTATTCTCAGTTCTTCTAACGATGCCCATTACACTGCATCCATGCCATTTCAGCATCATGCACAGGATATCATGCGGGCAATTGAAAGCGATCGCTGGTCAGCACGGGCAACTAATACTGGATATTCAGCCTTTGTAGATCCTCATGGCAGAACCTTGTGGATGTCTGGATATAATACCTACGAAACTCATGCTGAAACAATTTATCGGCGACAGACATATACTTTATATGTGCGTTGGGGTGATTGGTTAACACCCTTATTGTTGATTTCCTCTGGAGGAGCTTGGCTGGGAATTCGCGGTATAAAGAAATTCAGTAATGTTGGAAATCTTTAACGTATTAATGGATAATTTTTTTAGTTGGGTTGAGTCGATGGGGGATGTTATTCCCCGCACCTCTCAGTTAAATCTGGGCGTGCGACTTTCACCGCACCCAGCTTCCGATGTTCTCAGCTTGCGCTTTTGCTCATGTGTTTGTCATCGTGGCAACTCTCATGAATTGCTTCCAGATTATTTTTCTTCCAGTTGGCGTGATTTCCGTCGATGTGATGCAGGTGAACCCGTTCCTCATCGATGAACTTTAAGCCGCAGGAAGCACATTTATGGTTTTGCTTCTTAAGAGCTTTAGAGGTTTCGCCATCGTAGAGCTTACTTTTGCGTTCGCTCCAGTAGGCTGTATCTCCGTCGTAAGGTGATTTATTTCCTTTGACAGGAATGTGTTTGTTTTCGGAGTAGGAAACTGCTGGGAATGCTTTATCTAGTAATTTCTTACTAGAGTAGCGATTTTTCTTGGCTTCCTTATTGAATACCGTATAAGCTCTTTTTTGGATGTGGTATAACGAGTTTCTAGACCCGTCCATCTTGCAGAACTTATGGTAGTTTCTCCAACCTCTAACTATCGGGGCTAATTTCTCAGCCTTTGTGGTAGCACCATAATTCGAGTTGTTGACGATGTGTTTTACTTTCTTACGGAATGCTTTGAAGTTATCCACTGAGGGGATACTTTTGAACTTTCCGTTTTTCTGGACTTTGAAGTGCCACCCGAGGAAATCAAACCCATCTGTCGCGGCGGTAACTTTGGTTTTCTTTTGGCTTACATTCATTCCGCGTTTGCAGAGGAACTCGCTGATTCTTTCAAGTATTTCTGTCGCGTCATCTTCGGGTCGGAGTATAATAACCATGTCATCCGCGTATCGGACTGATGGTTCTATGATTGACTTTTTTGGAGTCTCGTCATGTACCTTGCTACCTAGTTTGTAGTTGTAGTGGTATCTGTGTATACTCTGAATCCCGTTGAGTGCAATATTTGCTAGTAATGGGCTGACCACTCCCCCTTGTGGGGTTCCTTGTTCAGGGAATTCTGGATTTCCCCCTGCCTTGAGGCATCGGAAAATACCGAGTTTTAGTCCTTTGGGGGCGATGAGTTCGTCCATTATTGCTGAGTGGTTAATCCTGTCGAAGCATTTTTCGATATCGAGTTCGATTACTCGTTTTTCTATTCCATTGCTTAGGGAACGGAGGTTATCAAAGATGTACTTTTGTGCATCGTGGGCAGAGCGCCCTGTTCTGAACCCATAACTCCTAGCGTGGAAAGTAGCTTCGTGTGCTGGTTCGAGTGCATATTTTGCTAGGCATTGCCAAGCTCTATCCGCGATGGTCGGTATCTTAAGCATTCTGGTAGTCCCATCCTTTTTAGGGATGGGTATTTCCCGTAGTCCTTGATGTTTCCAATTTCCACTATTCATTTTCAGTAGTTCTTCAAGGTTGAAGCGTTCTTCAAATGAGAGGGATTTCTTCCCATCAATACCAGCCGTCTTTTTGCCAGCATAAAGCTTAGATACTTGTCTTATTGCAAGAAATCGAGCCGAGGTGGATTTAAGAATAAGCTTTTGGAGTGACCTAGCTTTCCGCTTGTCTCCAACAAGAACCGCTTTAAATACGCGCTTTTGAAGGCGGAAAAGATTTCGGCGGAACTTCTTCCACGGTAAGGCTTTCCAAGATTCACTAGTATGTCTACTGTGTCTAATCATTTTCTCTTCTAGAGTTTGTATTTTCTGAACACCTCAGACCAATTACGGTCTGTCCTACCCGAATTGTGGGGATTCCTCCGCTCGTCTGGGCTACTTGGGGTTCGACCGCCCCTAGACCCACAACTCGTTTTTATTCGTTCCCTCGGAGAGATTGATTGTTCCGTTAGGCTGGTCACTTCAACCACTGGATTCCCAGGACTCTTACCGCTAACAACTAGATTTTGCGGCGGGAATTGTTCTCCAGTAGAGTCAGGGTTTTTGTGTTACGCCCTGCTCCTAAGATAGTTGCTTTTCTAGACCCGTTTTCGCCGTAGGAACCCCCTGTTAGCGCCAGTGTCAGCCCGTAACGGCTGTCTGATTGCGCCCTGTTCCCAGCTTCACTCTACAAGAACCGAGCTTGTTCGGTGTGGGCAGATAAGGAGTCAATTCTGAGTCTGAATGGTAGGGCTTTCACCTACATCTGACCGAGAGTTCAGCCTTTAGTGACAGTAATCTGTTGTCGGGCTGGATTAGTTATTTACGGACTGATTACCGTGATTTGCTAATCAACGAATCGCACTAAGTCTCTTAGAGTACTCCAAGTAAAAAAATGCCCAATTGTCATTGCGTTCGCGTAGCGTCTCGTAGAGAGCGAAGCGAAGCAATCGCAATGACTGGTTTTGGATCGCTTATTTTTTGGAACACTCTTATGGAGCGGCTTTTAGGGAAAAACTTTTCGATTTACTAAAATTATAGATTTCAGAAACGGTGAGGTCGCGCCATTGACCCAATTGTAAGTCATCTAATTGTAGGTGAGCCATGCTGACCCTGACCAGTCGCAAAGTCGGAAACCCGACAGCCGCAGTCATGCGCCGAACTTGGCGGTTTTTTCCCTCTGTCAAAGTCATTTCCAGCCAAGCTGTCGGTACATTTTTGCGAAATCTAATTGGTGGGGTGCGTTCAGGTAGCTGTGGTTCTTGTAGTAAGAGCCTAACTTCTGCTGGTTGAGTGCGGTAATCTTGAATTTCCACACCTGTTTGCAACCTTTTGATAGCTTCTGGATCTGGAATTCGCTCTACCTGTACCCAGTAAGTACGTTTATGGCCAAAACGCGGATGGGCAAGGCGATGTTGCAATTGTCCATCGTTTGTTAACAGCAGCAATCCTTCACTATCCCAATCCAAGCGTCCCACAGGATAGACTTCAGACACATCAATATAATCTTTTAAAGTGCTATGTGTGGGAGCGTCTTTTGTAAACTGGCTAAGAACGCCATAGGGTTTGTAAAAAATAATATATCGGTAATGATTGGTCATTTGTCATTAGGCATTAGTTATTGGTGTTGCTGAAATCGAGGGATGATTTAGCAAGTTATAAAATAAAGAAAATGAATAAGTGAAAATTAATAACTACTAAATTACTTAATTTATCTCTTAAAAATTTCAGAAAAATTATAAGTTATCAAGTTAAAAATCAATCGCGATTAAAACCACAACCTAAACAACGCATACAAACAGAGAAAGCTGCTAAAACTGAGGCAATCTCAATTAGTAATTGAAATTCCAAAGGAGCTAGAGCCAAACTCCAAATCAAAATAATTGTCCCGCTGATCATAGCAGTAATGCGATTAATTTCATCTTTAGTATTGAAAACCAAGAATAAAGTTCCTAAACCAATTAATAATAAAATTAAGCTACTCATAAATATATTCCTGACTTATCTTTTTGTAGATTGAATGTAAGTTTATTATCGAGAATGCAAGGGCGGCTTAGGATTCACAGAATATCAGGTGTGGCATAAAAAAAGTATATTGAGGCATTTTATCTTAGTTTTGTGTGCTTATACTTTTCTTCTTTGGCATTAGCTAATCAGGGGATGAAGACGAAAATGGGCAACTGCGATCGCAAGGATACCAAAAAATATTCAAAAATGCCGCAGCTACGCTCGTTGTAGACATCGCTTTTCTAAACGTCAAGGTATTATGTACTCGAACACCGTGCAGCATACATAAAATCTGAGGTTTTGCATGAAGGTAGCAGTTTTCAGTACAAAAGCCTACGATCGCCAGTTCTTGTCAGCTGCAAATTCTCCCATTCAACACGAGTTAGTATTTTTTGAACCCCGTTTAAATCGAGATACGGCTATCCTTGCTGATGGATTTCCGGCAGTTTGCGTATTTGTACACGATCAGGTTGATGCCCCAACTTTAAAACTTCTCGCCTCACGGGGAACTAGTCTGGTTGTCCTTCGCTGTGCAGGATTTAACAATGTAGACTTACAAGCCGCAGCAGACTTAGGAATTACCGTTGTGCGTGTTCCCGCCTATTCACCTTATGGGGTGGCAGAACACGCCGTAGGATTGATTTTGAGCCTAAATCGCAAAATTCATCGTGCCTATAACCGTGTCCGAGAAGGCAATTTTTCTTTAGATGGACTGTTGGGATTTAATTTGCATGAGCGCACAGTCGGGATTGTTGGTACCGGCAAAATCGGTCTGATTTTAGGACAGATTATGAAGGGATTTGGCTGTCACATACTCGCCTATGATGTTTATCGCAATCCAGAATTGGAAGCGTTAGGTGGAAAGTATGTAGAACTACCTGAGCTATTTGCCAATTCCGATATTATCTCCCTGCATTGCCCTCTAACTCCCGAAACCCATCACTTAATTAACACTGAGGCTATAGAAAAGATTAAGCCAGGTGTGATGCTAATTAATACTAGCCGAGGAGCGCTGATTGATACCCAAGCAGTAATTGAGGGATTGAAGTCTGGTAAAATTGGCTATCTTGGTGTAGATGTCTACGAACAAGAATCGGAATTGTTCTTTGAGGATTTGTCTGGCGAAATTATTCAAGATGATATTTTCCAGCGTCTGACAACGTTCCCCAATGTACTTATTACCGGACATCAAGCCTTTTTTACAGCAGAAGCTCTATACAATATTGCCGAAACAACTTTTGCTAATATTACCGATGTTGAACAGGGTCGTCCTTGTGCGAATGAAATTCGCGCCTAAACCTTTAGTAATTTAAAATCCAAAAACCAAAATTGCGTTACCTCATAAATTGTTAACACCCTTGCTCCCAGAGATCGCCAAGGTGCTACACTACATCCATGCTAGGGGTGCCTACATAACGAGGCTGAGATCACACCCTTAACACCTGAGTCTGGGTAATACCAGCGGAGGGAAGCTGTTTATTGAGGAATCACAATATGCGGACTGAATGGGTTGCTAAACGACGTGGGCAGGTTAATGTATCTCAAATGCACTATGCCCGCCAAGGTGTTATCACCGAAGAAATGCACTACGTCGCCAAACGGGAAAATCTCCCGGCCGATCTCATTCGTGAGGAAGTAGCACGGGGACGAATGATTATCCCCGCGAATATTAATCACACTAACCTAGAGCCGATGGCAATTGGCATCGCCTCTAAATGTAAAGTAAATGCTAATATCGGCGCTTCCCCCAACTCTTCTAATCTTCAGGATGAAGTTGATAAACTGAATCTGGCGGTGAAGTACGGTGCTGACACCCTGATGGATTTGTCTACAGGCGGCGGTAATTTGGACGAAATTCGTACCGCAATCATCAAGGCTTCACCTATTCCCATTGGTACGGTGCCTGTTTACCAAGCTTTAGAAAGTGTCCACGGCACAATCGAGAACCTGACTGCTGATGATTTTCTCCATATCATCGAAAAGCACGCCCAGCAAGGAGTAGATTATCAAACTATCCACGCGGGGATTTTGATTGAGCATTTGCCCTTGGTGAGAAATCGCATCACTGGTATTGTCTCTCGCGGCGGCGGTATTTTGGCACGGTGGATGTTACATCACCACAAACAAAACCCACTTTATACCCACTTCAAAGACATTGTTGAGATTTTTAAAAAGTACGATGTCTCCTTCAGTTTAGGAGATTCCTTGCGTCCTGGCTGCGCCCATGATGCCTCAGATGAAGCACAATTAGCTGAATTGAAAACTCTGGGACAGCTAACTCGCAAAGCTTGGGAAGATGATGTTCAGGTGATGGTAGAAGGGCCTGGACACGTGCCAATGGATCAAATTGAGTTCAATGTCCGTAAGCAGATGGAAGAGTGTTCTGAAGCACCTTTCTATGTTTTGGGGCCATTGGTGACAGATATTGCTCCCGGTTATGACCACATCACTTCAGCCATTGGAGCCGCGATGGCTGGATGGTACGGTACTGCAATGCTGTGCTATGTAACACCTAAAGAACATTTGGGTCTACCAAATGCTGAAGATGTACGGAATGGGTTGATTGCCTATAAAATAGCGGCTCATGCGGCTGATATTGCTAGACATCGCCCTGGTGCAAGGGATAGAGATGATGAACTTTCTAAGGCGCGTTACAACTTCGATTGGAATCGTCAGTTTGAATTATCACTCGATCCCGAAAGAGCTAAGGAATATCACGATGAAACTCTGCCAGCAGATATCTATAAAACTGCTGAGTTTTGTTCGATGTGTGGGCCTAAGTTCTGCCCGATGCAAACTAAGGTTGATGCTGATGCGCTGACAGAATTAGAGAAGTTCTTGGCGAAAGAGGCTGTGACTCACAGCTAACCTAACTTTTCACGGCATCTGGAAAACCTCTCTCTAAATCTCTCTCCTAAAAGGAGAGAGACTTTGAATTTTCCCCCTTCTCGCGACGAGTTGGGGGTTAGGGGGTTAGGTTTTTGGTGGACTTTTCCACATAACCTGAATTGTCAGACAGCTAACAGATTGTCTTCTGTCATTACAATAGTTTTTCATCAATAGGACTTACGCAAAACTACACGCGCTCTGGGGCAATTCATGAATTGCCCCTACCTAAAAATCATTCTTTTCGGCTATTGTTTGCGAACTGCCGAGTAAAAAGACTCAACTGCCGAGTAAAAAGGCTCAACTACCGAGTAAAAAGGCTCAACTGCCGAGTAAAAAGGTTCAACTGCCGAGTAAAAAGACTCAACTGCCGAGTAAAAAGACTCAACTGCCGAGTAAAAAGACTCAACTGCCGAGTAAAAAGGCTCAACTGCCGAGTAAAAAGACTCAACTGCCGAGTAAAAAGACTCAACTGCCGAGTAAAAAGGTTCAACTGCCGAGTAAAAAGACTCAACTGCCGAGTAAAAAGGTTCAACTGCCGAGTAAAAAGGTTCAACTGCCGAGTAAAAAGGCTCAACTGCCGAGTTCAGAGGTGGTAATGAATACAAAACTCACCTTGATAGGGTTAGGGGTTGGATGGGTATTTTCCAAGGTAGGTTGAATTATGCGATCGCAAATACATGAAGCAAAAAATGCTTTGCCGATTGTGATTCTCGGAGGTGATTTTGCAGGATTGTTTACGGCACTCCATCTCAGAGATTTACAGAGTTCCGTCCGATATAATTAGTAATTAGCTGTATATTCAATCCAAATACTGTGAGATTTCTTTTTCCCAGTGATTACTTCAATCCGAAGAAAGCTGATTCAGCATACTTGGAGCAAGTTGCTTGTATGCAAAATGCTGGGTTTGCAACTTCCGTTATTTCTTTGGAGTCGCTGGGATCTGGTTCATCAAAGATTATCCCAGTCTCTACTCCTGATTCAAAAGTGGTCTATCGGGGTTGGATGCTCTCGCCCGGAGATTATGAGTTATTAGTTAGTGTTGTAGAGAGTACAGGGGCAAGTGTCTTAACTTCTAAGGACGAGTATCTAGCTACACATTATCTGATCAACTGGTATCCCCTAATTGCTGATTTAACTCCAGAGACTAAATTTTATTCCGTCGATGATGATTTAGAAAGTGAGTTGAATGGACTTGGCTGGAATGGATTTTTTATCAAAGATTATGTTAAGTCTCTCAAAACCTCAGTTGGTTCGATGATTGATAAACCTTCAGAAATTAAAACAGTAATTGCCCAAATGCAGACATTTAGGGGCAGCATTGAGGGAGGTATTTGTGTGCGGCGGATTGAAGATTTTGTGTCTGAAACAGAGAGGCGTTACTTTGTCGTATATGGTAAACCTTTTGCCGCTTTACCAGATGAGGAAATTCCAGAGATTGTGTCTGAGTGTGCCAAGCGGATTAAAAGTCAGTTCTTTTCTGTGGATGTAATAGAGCGTAGAGATGGTACTAAGCGGATTGTAGAAATTGGTGATGGCCAAGTATCAGATATTGTTGGATGGACGGCTGAACGTTTTACTCAACTGTGGGTAGAGTGATGATTGAAGCTTTGCGATCGCTATGCGTTTACAGCAATTTTTATGTATTTGAACCGCGTCTGTCGTAGGGGCACAGCATTGCTGTGCCCCTACCGCGCGGTCTATTTACCTGAAAATAGCTGTAACCCAAGGGTATTGGTTTAAAATCCCATTTCAATAGTCAAGCTGCGAATTTTTCCTGTATCTCCTTCAGCTTTATCTGCAACTTCCAGAGTCCAGGTTCCTTGGGGACTTTTACCTTTAAAGGCGGCAAGTTTTGGGGTGTTTACCTCGTCATAAGTTGTTTTAATATTATCTGTAGCTCCGCCTTGGCGATCGTGCAGATTTATGGGAAGTATGCCTGTTTGCACTGGGGGAAGGAGAGTAACTATAAGATCTCCAATATAAGTATGCTCGATATCTACATTCACTTTGATGGATTTTAGGAGGGTAGTATTAGCGATCGCCACCGATAATGTTGATGTTTGTAGATCGTTAATTGTCACATCTTGCACTGCTTGGAATCTGCTGATGGGTGATGTTTGCGGTGGCTTGGCCAATTCTACAGCTTTCAGAGCATTGATTCGACCGTAACCGTAGAAGGGGCTGCGACCATTGGCATCATATTTACCTCCGGCTGAATCAATGCGATCGCACGAGCGTTTAAAAATGTCTCGCACTTCATCCCAACGCAGATTTGGGTTTCTGGCAAGAATCAAGGCTGCTACACCGGCTGCACCTGGACAGGAACTAGAAGTTCCGCCGAATTCGTTCGTATAGTTGCCTAAAGCCTCACCCAGATTTCGATTACCCGAATTATAACCAAGTACACCAGAGCGATCGGTTGTCCAAATTCCCGTAGTTTGAGAACTATCACCATTGTTGCTGGGGAAGGCGCACCAAACCGCCTGACCAAAGTCACTGTAAGCGCTTCTTGTGCCGTAATCGTTACAAGCTGCCACTGCAATCACCTTTTGGTAGCTGGCGTAGCCGTCATTATCAACGCTTTCGTTACCATTACCAGCTGCGAATAAAATTACACAGCCCTTGCCATTACGTCCTTTATTGATTGCAAAATCTATGGCAAGTTGTGTGGAATCAGGCAAAGGTACTTTTTGGTTGTGTGCAGGATCGTCTGGTTCAAACCAAGTACCGTCTGCTGGCCCCCAGCTGCAAGAAATAACATCAGCACCATTTTGAGCCGCCCAAATAAAAGCATCTGCTTCATCCTGCGACCCCAACGCTGAAGCTAAACGAATCGGCATGAGTTTTGCACCTGGTGCCACACCAGATGCTCCAAAGTTGCCATTTGCACAAGCTACTCCTGCACAGGATGTGCCGTGGTTATTATCATTTCCCGGTCTGGGATTGTTCGTTTTACGTGTGATATCACGCGGGGCGACAATCTTGCCAGAGGAACGGAACTCTTCATGATCGAGATCCACACCATCGTCGATAATTGCAATAATTACCCCAGTGCCATTGCTCAACTTCCAAGCAGCTTCAACGTTGGCATGGGCGTTAATTGTCTTACCATTAATTGTTGTTTGCTTTAAGTGCCATTGCTGCGGAAAAACCTGACGTTGGCGTGACTCACGCGCTAGTTCGGGATGGCACAGTTCAACTGATTCCTCATTTAGAAGTCTCTCGGCGATGTCAAAGACGGCTATACCAGTATTTGTAGGGGCACTGACAAAATAAGCATTTCGTGCATATTCAAGTTGGCGTTTAATTGTTAAGTTGTAACGTCTTAAAACTTCTTGGCAGACCCTTGATTCTTCGCTATCAAATTTAACAAAAAGATTTTCAGTGTAGACTACAGGTTGTTGGGATACTGGATCGATTAAGACACGTCCGGCAAATTGGACTTCAGACTCATTGTTGAGAATTTCACGAGCGCGATCGCGCAAAGCGACACCCTGATTTGGAATTTTCGCTTGCAAAATTTCTACACCCGCTTGGCGAAACCGTGTTTTTAACTCAAATTGATTGAGGATACTACGAGCTATGGGTGATACAGGTGCGACTTCAAAGGATCTTGCACCAAAAATAGTGCTACGGCTTTCGGTACGCACTACAACGTGTTCGTTACTAATAGCAAATTCATACTGTTGGCCGTTCTGTCCACCATAGCGAACCTGAACCATTGTTTAATCTCCTAAATGTTTTGAAAATTGGGAATTGGGAAAACCGTATTATGCCTTACTTTTAAAGCTTGCGGCCCGCATCGTAGGCTTACCTTTAGTTTCTGGATGCTTTTTAGTTCATGTGTTATATGTGTATTACGATACAAAATTTAATTTATCTAAGTTCATACAAACCTTCAATTCATCTTTCCAGAAAAGAGGGGATTCAAAATCAGGTTGCTTTAAGAATCTTCACTATCTGTAGGGGCGTAGAACTGTACATCACGATGAAAAAAATGTATTTCGTACCACTGAAAACGCTATAACATCATTACAACTTGAGAAAGATGTTTTATTTTCCGGCTGAGTATTTTTTACAGGCGTATTCTTTACCCCTGATTCCTGAAGTGAGATTTCAAAAAGACTATTTTTCTGAGTATCCTGAACAAATTCGCGTTAGTGGCGATGTAAGCCTACGCACTGCTATATCCTACACTCGTAAACCTGGGTACTATGCAGTACATTACAATCAACCGGGTACTGTGGCAATAGGGGCAATTTTACGACTTAACAACGGTGCGATAGCAGTTTTTTCAGGCGAACCCAATCAATCAGAACAGGGTACATTGAGTCCGATTTATACATTAGAACCCAATGGTTCTTTAGCAGTACCAACTGGATTGGTTTTTATTCGCTTTGCTGAAAGCGTTGATGTGGAATCGCAGCGCGAGGCAATTAATCGAGCGGGTTATGAAGTATCGCAAAGCCTTGCTTATGCACCTCATACCGCTTGGTTGCGTGCTAAATCAGGTAATATTGTTGATGCGATCGCTGGAATTTCTCAGTTAGAAGCGATCGCAAATGTTGAGAATGTCGAACCTCAAATGCTGATGGAAAGAAGTTTGAGATAAATTAAAAATTATGTATGCATATTAGAGATATTCTTACTTCTCAGTTGACAGTAATATAAGTACCATGCTTTACTATTGCCTAAATCTTTTTTGATTGAATGACTAGATTTATTCATGACCAATTTGCAAAAGATTATTTGGAAGAATTACTAAAACCTTATGGAGAAGTCCAAGGTTCTAGCCGTGTGGCGGGAGAAGTTCGAGAAATCGATGTTTTATTTTCTCCTTTAACAAAACAAAGCACGAATTTAGAAACACTAGGATTATTAGGAAGATTTGCCGCTACAGCAGCCATTTTTGAACCCTTCCGTAACGCTGCATCAAAAGAAGAAATTTGTGATTGTCTGTTAAAATTATTAGAAGTAAGGGGTGGATTACAACGTCAAGCAAATCGCAATAAAACTTCCATTCCAGAATTAGAACTTACTAAATTATGGATACTCACCCCAACAGCATATACAACGCTGCTGTCAGGATTCGGTGCTACTCAAAAGGTAGACTGGCTACCTGGAGTACATTTTATCGCAGAGTATTTGCGGACTGCGATCGTTGCGATTCACCAGTTACCGCGCACCCAAGAAACGCTGTGGTTAAGAATTCTCGGTCGAGGAACAGTACAAAAACAAGCCATAGATGAATTAGAAGCACTATCATCAAATCATCCATTTCGCAGAGCAACGCTAGAATTACTTTATAACTTGCGGCAAAACTTGCAAGTTAATCAAAATTCAGAAGAAGACGATCGGGAGTTAATTATGCGATTAAAACCACTTTATCAACAAGACCGGGAACAAGCTGTACAACAAGGGGAACAACGTTTAATTATACGTCTACTAAATCGCCGTTTGGGTGAGATTGATTCATCTACTATTGAGCGAGTTCAAGGATTATGTATTGAACAATTGGAGGCGTTAGGAGAGGCTTTATTAGACTTCTCAGCTATTTCTGATTTAGAAGCTTGGTTAAACCAAGAAATTGAATAAATCTAATCTGTAAATCAATTAAACAAATTTTATGTGAAACTGCACTTTATTCATGTAGGATAAAGTCATGAGTTGCCCCTACAATTGAAATAAGAATACTAACCAAAACTTTCAACAACGTACATATCATTTCCTGTATTGCCGACTAAAAGCAAGCTACTGTCATCACTTTCTAAAATTTGGCTGCCAGCAATACCCTTTTGCAGAACTTTAATTATTCTTTGAGGAGTAAAAGATTCCAATTCTACAAACTTTCCAGATTCTAACCATGCTAACTCTTCAGCAGATAAACTTTGACGTATTTCTTCAGGCAATTGTTTAGCTGCTTGCGCCGACTCTGGAGAAGATTGAATGAACATTCCGCGCTTAGTAGCGATAATTTGACGTGGTGTTAATCCAATATCAATAATCACAATCTCACTATTGAGAAACCAATTAGCGTTGGTTCTCAAATTATGAACTAAAGCAATTCCTCCTGGATTGCAATCATGTACTGCATAGACTTTCAAATCGGGATTGCGGCGCAGCATTTGCATTGTGGTGTCAAAAATGCTTTGGGGATATCCAGTAATGCTGAGGATTGCACAGTTATTTTCAAAGTGGAAATTATTAGCAATTAAGAATTGAGCAATACTGGCAGTATCACAAACGACTAATCTATCAAAACTGTAAGCAGTTACATCAGGATTAATCGTGGCTGGTGTATTTTCCTGCTTTGGTGAAGGAAGAATTTTGAGAATTGAACCATTGATTTGCTGCCAACGTTCTAGCCAAGCTTGAAACTGAGATTGTGAAATTAAAAAGTCTTGTGTTAATAATTCAATTCGCCCTATCTGTCGAGTTCCTAAATATATGGGCAGCATTCCGATAAGAACAATAATGACAAAGAGGGTAAATGATTTTAAAGCAAGAATTCCTATGAAAAGGAGAATTCCTCCTATGATTTGTAAATTTCTCGCATACTGTCTGCGACTTACAAGATTGAGTTTAGTTGATTTGCTACTTGCATAAAAGAAATTAATAAACGCAAGATTTACTATTAGTGGTATAAAAATCGTTAATGATGTAACCAAGTTAATAAGTAAAAAAGGAAGTAACCAGCCAAATCGTGAAATTGATTTTGAGTTTTTTCTTAAACGATTGTCTAGAAAATAAAGTAGTTGCTTGGGTGTAAAAAATAAAGTGTTATTTGCAGAAATGTCAGCGATCGCCTTTGCAAAAAAAGGATCGGTAATCTGAACATTACTCATACTGGTCGGTTCAAAGGCAAAGGGATGATTGCATTTTATACACCGACCTTGATTAGCTGTCCGGTCTTTTAGTTTATTGTCAGTTCCGCAGTTAATACACTTCATAATGGTTGTTTTATGTTAGTTATTAATTGTTAGTCAATACGGTTGAGATTGGGCTTGATTCCCCCTAACCCCCCTTAAAAAAGGGGGAACTATCAAGGATCTGATTTGTTAGTAAAACACTGTAGTCTTCTCGTTGGCGAATCAAGCGATGTGTGCCATTTTCTAGCAAGACTTCCGCAGGTTTAGGGCGGTGTAAAAAGTGAGACGACATCGCATAACCATAAGCACCGACATCTAGAATGGCAACGATATCACCAATTTCTAGTGCTGGGAGTTGGCAATTTTTTCCCAGATAATCTCGTGAATATGTAGTGTTACCACAAATATCGGTTGTGAATGGATTGTCTGCTTGTTTCCAAGTGATAATTTCTCGGTAGCCGCTGTGTACTGAGGGTACTGAAAGATTAGCAACGGTGGTATCAACTCCAACAATTTGTTTTTCTCCTTGCCATTTTACAGAAACAACTTGAGCAAGCAAAGTTGCACACCCTGCGATCGCACTTCGTCCCGGTTCAATCACCAAATCAATTTTCCGTCCTAAACGAGTAATTCTCTTGGTTAACTCAGCGCCAAATATTTCCCAGTCAAAGGCTGTTTTATTGTGGTGATAAGGGTAGCCAAAACCACCTCCAAAATCTAAATATTCCCAATCTGGTAACTTTTGTGCTGTGGCGATTACCGTATCGATCGCTTGGGTAAAAGCTGCTGTGGCATTAGTTCCTGTCCCTCGATAGAAGTGTAAACCACTCAGCTTTAATCCCACCTCACCAGTTATAGCGATCGCATCACCAAATTCCTCTGGACGTACACCAATGCGGCTATCTCCAGTAATTTCCGGCAAATTGAGGCGTAAACCTAGCCGGATAGATTTTTCTTTGTGTTTGGGCAAAACTTTGCAGCACAAGTGTAATTGAGCGAGGCTATCAAAATTGAGAGTTGTAACTCCCCAATTCAAAACTTGTATCATCTCAGCCTCATTCAAATTACTGCCGCTATAAACAATCTCACTAGGATCGAAACCAGCTTGCAATCCTAAATAAATATCTCCCGGCGTATTAGCGTGAAGTCCCCACCCAAAGGAGCGAAAAATTTTTAACAGCGCAATGTTGCCATTCGTAACACTGGCAAAGCGAAATTGCGTGCGGGGATAACTGATTGCTTTGGTAATCCGCTCAATAGTTTCGCGCAAGCGATCGCCATTATAAACATAAAGCGGAGAACCGTAGTTATTCAGTAACTCCTGAGCAAGTTCTTTAGAGAATGGGAGATTAAGGCGATTTTGAGTCAAATTATTTGATACCATTTACCAAGAATATTGATACAGTAAATTACGAATTACGAATTATCTTGTAATTTCTCCATAGCCAACGAGGCAACCAAAAGGGATGATCCCAAGAATGTTTAGTTATTTCTTCATTTAAGACGTGCGATCGCCAAAGTTGCCACATAATTAGTAACCAGAGTGTTTCACCAATCCGACGCCCTTGAATAGCTGCTCCCAGTTTGCCTTCAACGATTTGTGCTGCGATGTGAGGATAAAAGTGATTGTGAGCGCGAAGTCCTTCTGGATTGAGCCAAATGCCGAGTTGATGCCAAAAATCATTTAAACACCAAGAAGTCAAAGGAACCCCCATACCACGTTTTTGTCGCCAGACAATTTCGGGCGGAAGCCAATTTTCTACAGCCCGTTTGAGGATATATTTTTCACAAGCTCCTTGCAAACAGAGTTCCCCAGATAGGCGGAATGTCCACTCAGCTAAAGGTAAATCACAAAAAGGCGATCGCACCCATAATCCATGAGCAAACCCCAATGCAGTGGCACGGGGATGGATATTCTGCGCTCCTTTGAGCATCAAACTAGCACGGCGGAGGCGATGCAGCAAAGATGGACACTCATTGCGATCTAAAGCTGCCAATAGCCAATCATCAGGATGCAAATTTTGGATCTGTGCATAAACCTCCGGCTGATAAACTTGAGATTCGTATCCCCCAAGACGGTGAAAGGTGCGGAGATATTGCTGGATAAAAGTTTCTTGTCCGGCGGGATTTTCTGCTTGATAAACACCTGCGGCAATTAAAGGTTTGTTTGTCCAACCGGCAAATAATTGATCTCCACCTTCGCCGTTAAAAATTACCTGAGTTTCCTGACTCGCCCTTTGAGATAGAAGATACAACGGCACACATACACCATCTCCAAAGGGTAAATCCAATGCTTGTACAGTCGGAATTAAGGCATTCTCGATCGAACTGGGGGTTACTGCAACTTTAACAAGCGGAATTTTGAGAAACTCGGCGACTTGTTCAGCATAGAGATATTCTGGAATACCTGCGTTACCAAAATCTAAAGTGTAGGCGCGGACTTTCACCCCTGCTTGTACCAGCAGCGCCGCCACCACTGAAGAATCGAGTCCGCCAGAGAGAAACACCCCGACAGGCTCATCCTTTAAATCTGCAATTTGTCGCTCAATGGAGTCTTTAAGGAGAGTTTGCAATTCAGTAATTGCTGTAGCTTCATCTGTTAACTGTTCTGGCGCTTCTCGCCACGAGTGGATTTTTTTAGATTCAGGTGTTTGCAGCTTACCTGATTGGCGATCGCTCTGCCAAACTAATTCAGTTCCCGCCGTCACTGCAAACACTCCATTAATAGGAGTTAAGGGTGTAGGAACGTAGGAAAAACAGCTATAGCCATATAACCCAGGAATGCTAACTTCTGACTCTTGCAAAATCGGTAAAAGTAATTGCAGTTGGGATGCAAACCAAATTATTTGTCCTTGCTGAGTCCAATACAAGGGCACTTTTCCGAAAGGTTCTCTTCCCAAAATTAGGCAGTTGTTTTCTTGGAGACTTACCCAAGCATCGGGTGAACTAAATAATCCTGATGCGGAGATGGCAGCAATTTGATTTTTAGAACTTACACAGAAGAGATCCCCCAACCCCCTTAAAAAGGGCAGGGCTGATTCATTCCACAAGGGCAAGAAGTTTGTCAATATCATTAGAGAGAAATCTTTGAGCAATTGTGATGGAAGGATGACCATTTCG
>NZ_JBALDU010000002.1:0-101896 GCF_036917235.1 Nostoc sp. | reverse complement strand
CACCATTGTGTTCAGTTTAACCATTGAGTTTTACCCACTTGACAAAACTCTAATTTTCTTAACTTGACACCAATGGCAGGATGCCCACCCCACAAGATGGATAATTTATTTCTTTTCAGTTTTGAAACCAACAGCGCCGGAATTTTTTATTGATTTTTACACATAACTTGTCGCATTTTACGCATATTTGCAGGCAACTCTAAATTCATCGCTTGTTGAATAAAAATAGATGGAATCGGAATTAAAGGTGTCGCTTGCACAGTATAAGCAAGTATTGTGCCATTACCACAATCTTGTAGTTCTAAATTGGCGTTAAAGTCCTCAAAAGTCCCATTTACCATGCGAAATTGGATTTGCTGCCCCAGCACTTCTACAACATTGAGGTAAATTTCCACTTGAGCCGTAAAAAAGAAGAAGGCTTTTTGTGCTGCTTGATACAGACGTTTGACTTCACCTTTATGTATTACCTCACTCTTGGTGATATCGGGAAAATATTGTACCCAGCGGGGATAATCAGTTAATTGCTGCCAAACGTGCGATCGCACCATCGGCAAATACATCCAAGCTGTCACCGCGCCACCCGATATCTTGTGCGATCGCGTTTCTAGCAAAATTTCACCCTGTACCAGCAACTTTTGCTTGTCTTGACTCCAAGCCATATCTGAACCTGCAATAATTGAATCTGATATATAAGACGCAGACATAATGATTAAGTTACTCCTCAACTCATCCACCTAAATAGAGTTGAAACTACAAGCCATAAAACTTGATTTAGATCCAACCCATTATTAAATTAGTTCCAGTTTAATACTTATCTTTTCCGGAAAGGATGATTTTTTGCTCATCATTTCAGTTACTTTACTGTAAAAACTGTGTTTCTTATTACAATTAACATAATTAATACTCCAGTGAGCATTGTTAAAGTAATACTTGTAGATGAAAAACTGCGTTGTTAACAGCTAGAATGGCACAAACACGATTTAACATCAAGTACTTTGCCCTAACGTTTGGATAGTATCTCTCGGTTTTACGTGTTATTTCTGATGAAACTACAACTTCATCGTAACTTCATATTTTAATTATCAATATCAAGTGTAATGTCTGTTGAGTTGAGAGGAAAATTAGGTGAGTCAATCTTCTTTAAATCGTAAATTAATCCAGATTTTTGGTATACTTCTCGGCATTAGCGTTGCCGTCTGGGTACTTAGAGGTATTGGTATTCTGACTTTTATCCCAGGTGGAATTATTTGGCTACTGCTACTTGGCGCGATCGCGATCGGAATTATTAGTTACGCTCAAAGGACATGGTGGCGTTTTTAGTCAAATGACAAATGACAAATGACTTTGCGACGCAGTTTGATTTTCATCCCGTAGTCTCGTTTAAGAATTGTAGCTTGCCTATTTTGACTCATTGCCAAAAGTATTTAATAGAAAAGCAATGCCAACAATTTACGAGGGGAAAGGAACATGGCAAAGTATAAATGTACTGTTTGTGGCTATATATATGACCCAGTAGAAGGCGATCCAGATAGCGACATAGCACCGGGAACAGCCTTTGAAGATATATCAGAAGATTGGTCGTGTCCAACTTGCGGTGCAACAAAAGACGACTTTGAACCTGATGAAGAGTAAAAATAACAGCTAGCCTAGAAAGTAGGTGCTGTAAAAGAGACATTTTTGAAATTGTTACCGTTACAAATTGTAGTGATTGGGGGTGGGGCAGCAGGATTTTTTGGCGCGATCGCTTGTGCTAAAGCCAATCCTGATGCCCAAGTTACTTTACTCGAAGCCAGCCGTCAACCCCTAGCGAAAGTGCTAATTTCTGGTGGCGGACGCTGCAACGTAACTCACGCTTGCTTTGAGGCGGAGGAGTTAGTGCAAAATTACCCCAGAGGTGCAAAAGCTTTGCGGGGTGCTTTGACTCGGTTTGGGCCTCAAGATACAGTAGCTTGGTTTGCTGCTGGTGGAGTCTATCTCAAAACGGAAGCTGATGGCCGGATGTTTCCTGTCACCAATACTTCAGAAACCATTGTGGAATGTCTGATTAAATCGGTGGCAAAATCTGGGGTAAAACTCCGCATCGGTACGCATGTAACTTCGGTGAAACGAACCACAGCAGATGGGGTTTTTGATATTCTTCTGAAGTCGGGAGAGACAATTAAATGCGATCGCCTACTTTTGGCAACTGGTAGCAGCCTTGCGGGTTATAAAATTGTTCGAGAGTTAGGTCATCAGATTGAACCGCCAGTACCCTCGTTATTTACCTTCAACATTGTCGATCAAAAGTTGCGGGAATTGGCGGGAGTTAGCGTTAATCCTGCTCAATTAAGGTTATCTGCGGGCGGGAAATCCCAATTGCAACAAACTGGGCCATTACTAATTACCCACTGGGGTTTGAGTGGCCCGGCTGTTTTGAAGCTTTCTGCTTGGGGTGCGAGAGTTCTGCACGAAAAGCGCTATCAAGCCACATTATTAATTAATTGGTTGCCTAATTTGCACCAAGAACAAGTGCGAGAAAAAGTTTTAGCAGTTAAAGATGAATGGGGAAAGAAAGCGATCGCATTGCATCGTGGCGTCGATCTCCCGCATCGTCTCTGGCAATATATCATTGCCCGTGCAGGCATTACCACAGAAGACCGTTGGGCAGAAATATCTAGTAAAACCTTAAATCAACTTGTGCAAGAACTTACTCAGGGACAATATTTAATCAACGGTAAAGGAGCCTTCAAAGAAGAATTTGTTACCTGTGGCGGTGTCAAGCTCAAAGAAGTAAACTTCAAGACGATGGAAAGTCGGTTAGTTCCTGGTCTTTATTTTGCCGGAGAAATCTTAGATATTGATGGCGTTACCGGTGGGTTTAACTTCCAAAGTGCTTGGACAACCGGGTATTTAGCAGGCTTGGCAATGGCGACTGGCCACGAATAGTCTGCCGATCCAAAATTGATGGATTTGGAGTGACACAAAGACGCGGAGATTTTTCTCCGTGTTAACCTGAACTTATTTACCAGTTCTTTAGGAACAAGCGATCGCTACTTAACTATATTTACTTATCAAAATTAATACTAATCCTCCAGCATTTCCCACCTTGCCACTCTATATTCACACCAGCCACCCTAGAGAAGACAAATTTTTCCGGGTGTATTACTTTTTTCATAAAAAATATATGAATACTGATAAAAATGCTGCGTCTGAAATTACGTTGCAGGGAAGCCAGTATATGCTGCATGGCTTTCCAGTGCTTGGTATTCCTGATGAGGAGAGGGCTGTAAAATACTTCAGCCTCAATCCATTTCTACCAAATGTCCAGAACCGTTGCCCAATTGAATGTGCCTATTGTGTCTGCCATCAAGACCGTGACTGGCATCATTATCCACAAAACTTTCAGGATGTCTCAGCTCCGGTTGACCTACTTGATCTTTTGCTAGACTACATTTTTGCTACCCAGGAGGGACAAAAGGGCTTTCCAATTTCACTGTGCGATTACTCTGATCCTTTTATTCCAGCCCATCGAGAACGCGTATTATCAATTCTGGATGCACTAATTGACCGCAAAGCTGCCAACATCGTCTACATAACTACCAAAGTCCATCCTGGTCAATCGTTTCTAGAACACCTCAAAAAAACTCTAGAGCGACCTCATTCCCTTCGAGTCACTGTCTTTGTTAGTCTACCTCCCTTGAAACCAGGCTATGAGCAAGCCTCAATTCAGAGTCGGGTACAGTTGCTGCAAGATTTAGTAAACCTTGGCATTCCCTGTTGTTGGTATCTGCGTCCACTGGTTGAAGAGTGGTTTGATGAAGCCTTAATGTGGCAATTAGCACGTACATTATTGCCTCACGTTTCCCGTCACGTTATTCTGTCCGGGCTTGTGATGTCTGAAGAGATTGAAGCGAGTCTATTGAAACAAGAATTAATCGTTCCAGAATGGGATCGCACACAACCAGGACGTAAGCAATACTTGTCATTAGAGTTCGAGTCAAAACTGCGCTCAATTCTCAGCACTGTCGCTAGCGAGCAAAATATTTCTCTCGGCCCGGTGATGGGACATCGGCTATGCGGTAGTAACGGCAATCATGCCTATGGCTGCTTGATTTGCGCCAAACAAAATCGGTATTGCCAGCTTTTTCAACTTCATCACTATGGTGAAACGATCGCTACCGAAGATAATCAACGCCTCAAGACGCTATTGAGACAAGATTCAGTGAAAGTAAGCTCACGAGAGCCATCAACAGAAGAATGTCAGTAAAGTAATCCAACCAGAAGCTAGGAACAGTCTGATTGGTTTTATCACTACGTATTTACAAAATTATTCTATTGGAACATAAAGAGGGAAAATTATCTTGCAATTGTAGATCAACTTTGAACACACCCAACAATGAAATTCAGCGAAATCCTCCGTCAATTTGGTGACGCGGCTACCAATCATAGCCTGAATAGTAACCCAGACCAAGACCCAGAAATTACAGGGGTAGCAGCCATTGATGAAGCTACCAACGGTACGCTCAGTTATGTAGAAAGTGCAAAATTTAAATCTTTTGTCGGCAATACCAATGCTAGTGCTTTAATTTTGCCCCAGGACGAAAAATTACAGGCGCTTGCACAAGAGAGGGGTATTGTCTGGCTAGCAACCCCAGATCCACGACTGTTGTTTGCCAAAGCGATCGCCCTTTTTTATCAACCATATCGCCCTACCCCAGAAATTCATCCTACCGCTGTGATTCACTCCACCGCAAAAGTTGGTAGTGATGTTTATATTGGCCCCCATGCTGTGATTCAACAAGGGGTAGAAATTGGTAATGGTGCAATCATTCATCCCAATGTAGTAATTTATCCAGATGCCAAAATCGGCGATCGCACCATTTTACACGCCAACTGTACCATCCACGAACGCACCCGCATCGGTGCAGATTGCGTTATTCACAGTGGTGCTGTCATCGGTGCAGAAGGCTTTGGTTTTGTTCCCAGCCGGACTGGTTGGTTCAAAATGGAACAATCAGGCTGTACAGTTTTAGAAGATGGCGTGGAAGTTGGCTGCAACACTGGCATTGACCGCCCAGCAGTCGGAGAAACACGAGTAGGTCGCAACACAGTAATTGATAACTTAGTGCAAATAGGTCACGGTTGCCAAATTGGTTCTGGCTGTGCGATCGCAGGTCAGGTTGGCATGGCCGGAGGTGTTAAACTGGGAAATCGCGTTATTTTAGCTGGACAAACAGGAATAGTCAATCAAGTGAAGATGGGAGATGGGTCGATGACATCTGCTCAAACTGGAATTCACAGCGATGTTGCACCAGGAGAAGTTGTCTGCGGAACTCCAGCCCTTCCTTACAAACTGTATCTCAAGGTATGTGCTGTTTATGGTCGCCTGCCAGATATGTATCAATCGCTAAAACAATTGCAACGTCAATTCAAAAATAGCAATGATTAAGCTGAAAGTTATCTAAATTACATAACCAAATTCAAAATAACTCTTGTGGGGCGTGAATCTTGCACGTCCCATTCTGTATTCTTCTTCAACAAAACAATTATTACTATCCAAAGTCCAATCAATTAACCAGACAAGGGACTTAAGCCCCTTGTACTCCATAAACTAAAATCCTAATTTTTCCAACACTGGCTTTGTGGAAACAATGTGACGGTCTAAACCCAGTTCTTTTGGACTAACGCCAAGTGCCAAAGCAATCAACTGGGGTAAATGTAACACTGGTAAACCTAGCTTTTGTTCAATCACCTTTTCTACCTCTGGCTGACGCGAATCTAAATTTAAGTGGCACAGAGGACAAGGTGTAACTATACAGTCAGCCCCAGATGCTAAAGCGTCCTGAATATGCATCCCCGCCATCTTAAAAGATTGGGTAGTAGCATAACTAGCAAGCGGCCAACCACAACACTGTGTCCGCCCTCGGTAATAAATTGGTGTTGCCCCCACCGCCCGAAACATATTTTCCATTGCTTCCGGTTGGAAGGGGTCGTCATAAGGCATAGATTTTTGGGCGCGGAGGAGATAACAGCCATAAAAAGCCGCACATTTTAATCCAGTTAACTTTCGGGTGACACGTTTGGTAATTTCCTCTAAACCGTAATCTGTTACTAAGGCGTAAAGAAGATGTTTAACGTCAGTACTGCCGCGATAAGGCGAACAGCCTTCTTTATTTAGCAAGCCATTAACCTGTTCCATGTAGACAGGGTTAGAAGTCTTACATTCCTTCAGGTGTTCGTTGACATGACCGATAACACCTTGACAAGTGCTGCAATGGGTAAGTAAGGGCAGATTTAATTCTTCTGCTAGGGCAATATTTCTGGCGTTGACTGTATCTTCTAGCAGTTGCGAATCTTCTTTAAATGTGCCTGAACCGCAGCAAGCAGCTTTTTTAAGTTCAACTAGTTCAATGCCTAATGCTTGGGTAAGCGCTTGAGTTGATTGGTAAAGTTCCCGACAGGCCCCTTGAGCAACACAACCAGGGAAGTAAGCGTATTTCAGTGTCTGAGGTAGCATAGAAGTATGTTTGGGTTAGAGCGATCGCTCTAAACAATAACTGTTTTATCATTCCCTTGTTAGCACTAAAGTTATGATGTTTGACGTTTAGCTACCTTTAACCTAGAAGCTTAAAGGGTCGCGGCATCTACATATTCTTAACTGCTAGCCAGGCTGTAAATACTGATCGAGACATTGTAAAAAATTTTAGCAATAATTGGAAAACCGAAACATTTACACGGTATCGGCGATGGCGTAGCACGCTCTACTGCTCAAGTGTTAAGAGAAAAGTTACCCCATTTATTTTAGGAATGGGAGAGGTTTTCTAACATAAAAACCCTTGGAAGTATGCGGGCGATCGCGCTTGACGATAAGATGTATATGCTCAAAACAATGTCTCCTCTAAAGAGCAGATCGTAGCAAGTGGTTAAGGACTTTTATTTATGAGCCAAGCGGAACTTTTTGAAAAGGTCAAGAAAATCGTTATCGAACAACTGAGTGTTGATCCCCCAGAGAAAGTCACACCACAAGCCAAGTTTATGGAAGACCTGGGAGCAGATTCTCTCGATACCGTTGAGTTGGTGATGGCTTTGGAAGAAGAATTTGATATCGAAATTCCTGACGAAGCTGCCGAGCAGATTACATCCGTTCAAGACGCAGTAGATTACATTAATAACAAAGTTACCGCCTCAGCTTAACTGGGGATTGGAATTGGGGATTGGGATTGGGGAGATTTTTCTCTAATATCTAGCCACTCTTCGCCTGACGCTGCTAATGTCACTAATGCTGACGTTAACGACAGTCACTTGAAGTCAGCAAATCCGATGCCAGTCGCTCGTAAAGGAAACCTTTAAGACCGCGCTGGCTCACCAGTACCTAGTCGCTAACCTCAAATTTTTTGCCTGCTGCTTTTTCGCCATTTTTAACTGAATCATGACAGATCATACACGTAAACGCGTTGTTGTAACTGGTGTTGGCGCGATTACACCTATAGGTAACACAGCAACAGAATATTGGAATGGATTATTGAGTGGACGCAATGGCATTGACTACATCACATTATTTGATGCGTCTCGCCATGATTGCCGGATTGCTGGTGAGGTAAAAAACTTCGATCCACATGATTACTTGGAGCGCAAAGAGGCCAAGCGCATGGATCGATTTTCCCAATTTGGGGTTGCGGCAGCAAAACAGGCTCTAGCTAACTCGGAGTTAGCGATCAATGACCTGAATGCAGAACAGGTAGGTGTGATGATCGGTTCTGGGGTTGGTGGCATTAAGGTATTAGAAGACCAGCAAACTATCTACCTCAACCGTGGCCCCGATCGCTGTAGTCCATTCATGATTCCGATGATGATCGCCAATATGGCCGCAGGATTAACGGCAATTCACACGGGTGCTAAAGGGCCAAACTCTTGTCCTGTAACTGCCTGTGCCGCTGGTTCTAACGCCATTGGAGATGCTTTTCGCTTAATTCAAGGGGGATATGCCCAGGCGATGATTTGCGGAGGAACGGAATCAGCTGTCACACCCTTATCGATAGCTGGTTTCGCCGCTTGCAAGGCACTCTCTTTTAACAATGATGACCCGGCTCATGCTTGCCGTCCCTTTGACCGCGATCGCAACGGATTTGTCTTGGGTGAAGGTTCAGGAATTTTAATTCTCGAAGAACTAGAACACGCCCTAAGTCGCGGCGCTCACATTTATGCCGAAATGATCGGTTATGGCATGACCTGTGATGCCTACCACATCACCTCCCCCGTACCCGGTGGACTCGGAGCCGCTAGAGCGATCGAACTAGCTCTTAAAGATGCTGGCATAACTCCCGAACAAATTAGCTATATTAACGCCCACGGCACTAGTACTCCAGCTAATGATTCAACTGAAACCTCAGCAATCAAAAAAGCTTTGGGAGAATATGCCTATAAGGTGGCAATTAGCTCCACCAAATCGATGACAGGTCATTTATTGGGCGGTTCTGGAGGTATTGAAGCAGTCGCAACAGTACTAGCGATCGCTAATGACCAAATTCCACCGACAATAAACCTGGAAAATCCCGATCCAGAGTGTGACTTAGATTACGTGCCTCACTCTAGCCGCGCTCAAAAAGTCGAGGTGGCAATATCCAATTCCTTTGGGTTTGGCGGTCATAATGTCACACTGGCCTTTAAGAAATACGTCTAAAAATTTCCCATTTTATTGCTGGTCGGCTCTCCTGAGATGACTGTGCTAAAAGTATCAGAAATATCATTCCGATATAAAGTAAGCGTTCAGCATGACCCAATTATCTGCTTGATTTATCACCAGAAACTCAGGAGATCCCGCTTGTCCATCGACAAGCGGGAATGGGATGATGAGGATACTGTGGGGAATCTAAAATAACCCCAGCAAGAGAAGCTACGAAGAGTGCTAACCCGTCGTTAAAAACAAGAGATTATGACTGTTGCAACCCAATCCGCCAAAGAATTGTCCGTCGAAGAACTGGCTATTAACTCGATCCGCTTCTTGGCTATTGATGCCGTAGAAAAGGCAAAGTCGGGACACCCAGGACTACCAATGGGCGCGGCTCCGATGGCTTTTGTCCTCTGGGATCGCTTTTTGAAGTTTAATCCCAAGAATCCCAAATGGTTTAACCGCGATCGCTTTGTCTTATCTGCCGGTCATGGCTCGATGTTGCAGTACGCCCTGCTTTACTTGACAGGCTACGACAGTGTAAGCATTGAAGATATCAAACAATTCCGTCAATGGGAATCCAAAACCCCCGGACACCCCGAAAACTTCATGACCCCAGGCGTGGAAGTCACCACTGGCCCCTTGGGTCAAGGAATTGCCAATGGAGTTGGTTTAGCGATCGCCGAAGCGCACCTTGCCGCAAAATTTAACAAACCCGATACCAAGATTGTTGACCATTACACCTACGTAATTGTAGGTGACGGTTGCAACATGGAAGGAATTTCCGGGGAAGCTGCTTCTTTCGCAGGACACTTGGGATTAGGCAAACTCATCGCTCTGTACGACGACAACCACATTTCCATCGACGGTTCCACAGATGTGGCATTCACCGAAGATGTTTCCAAGCGGTTTGAAGCTTACGGTTGGCACGTCCAACACGTCGAAGATGGCAATACCGATTTAGAAGCGATCGCTAAAGCAATTGAAGCAGCCAAAGCTGTCACCGATAAGCCTTCTTTCATCAAAGTAACAACCATTATTGGTTACGGTTCCCCCAATAAAGCAAACACTGCTGGCGTTCACGGTGCTGCCCTTGGTGGAGATGAAATAGCATTGACTCGGAAAAATTTGGGTTGGGAATACGAGCCTTTCGTAATACCTGAAGAAGCCCTCAACCACACACGCAAAGCAGTGGAGCGCGGCGCAAGCTACGAAGCCGAATGGAACAAAACCTTTGCGGACTACAAAGCTAAGTATGCCCAAGAAGCGGCTGAATTTGAGCGTTACCTAAGCGCCAAGCTACCCGACGGTTGGGATAAGGTACTACCCACCTACACCCCCGAAGACAAAGGACTACCCACCCGCAAACACTCAGAAACCTGCCTCAACAAACTGGCGGCGGTACTACCTGAATTGATTGGTGGTTCGGCTGACTTAACCCACTCCAACCTGACCGAAATCAAGGGCAAGGGCGACTTCCAAAAAGGGCACTACGAAAACCCCAACATCCACTTTGGTGTGCGGGAACATGCTATGGGCGCAATCTGTAATGGTATAGCGCTGCACAGTTCAGGATTAATTCCCTACGGTGCTACCTTCTTGATCTTCACAGATTATATGCGTGCTGCAATCCGCTTATCCGCCCTTTCCCAAGCTGGCTCGATTTGGGTGATGACTCACGATTCCATTGGACAAGGTGAAGATGGCCCGACACACCAACCCATTGAAACTCTAGCTTCCTTGCGAGCTATTCCTAATTTATTAGTGTTTCGTCCCGCAGACGGTAACGAAACCTCTGGCGCTTATAAAGTAGCGATCGAAAAAGCGAAGCAAAATGCTCCGTCTCTGTTGGCACTCACCCGTCAAAACGTACCCAACTTGGCAGGTACATCGGTTGAGGGCGTAGCCAAGGGTGGATACACCGTGGTGGATAGCGAAGGTACACCTGATCTCATCCTGATTGCCACTGGTTCAGAACTCAGCCTCGCCGTTGGTGCAGCCGAAAAACTTAAGGCTGAAGGTAAGAAAGTTCGTGTCGTCTCCCTACCTTCATGGGAACTGTTTGAAGCGCAGGATGCGGCTTATAAAGAGTCGATTCTGCCGAAAGCTGTCACCAAACGTTTGTCTGTAGAAGCTGGTAGCAGTTTCGGTTGGCACAAATATGTGGGTACTGAAGGCGATTGCGTTAGTATCGATCGCTTTGGTGCTTCGGCTCCAGGCGGTGTTTGTTTAGAGAAGTTTGGTTTTAGCGTTGATAATGTATTAGCTAAGGCTAAACAATTGTTGGGTTAATAGCAACAGAATATTCTCAAAATAGTATGGGGTGGGCTGAAAAGCCCGCCTTTTTTTTAACGTAGAGGAGTGCTGAGGAAGATTAACTATAATTGAATAAATCAGTTACGAATTGAGAGGAAGTTATGCAGGAAGTTTCGGGGAAAAGAGATATAGCGATCGCACGGTTATCAAAAACTGTGGATAAGTTAATTTAAGGTAATAATCTCTATCAGGAAAGATTAGATAAACAAGAAATTATTCAACATTTAGCTACTTTATTGGATAAGTTTTCATCAGAATTTATAAATGCTCTTTCTGATGGTGAATTAACAGACATAATTGATAGTATTTTAGTAATAGAGGCAGTTTCGGGGACATTAAATGATTTAACACCAGAGCAAATAGAGATGTTTGATGCAGCAGTAGAAAGGAGATAGAAATAAATGGGCTATCTTCTCGACACAAATATATTAACGGCTATTTTGAAGAAGAATCAAAAGGTAAATAGTAAGCTAGAGGAAGTACGTTTTCTGGGAGAAGATGTATTTATAAGTTGTATAACCTATTTTGAATCAAAACGAGGATTGCTTTATGCGAATGCTACCAGACAAATATCTGATTTAAATAAATTCTGTCTAATTTATAGAATTTTATTTTTAGATGATTTAGAAATCATAGAAAAAGCTTGTGAAATCCATGCAGATTTAAAAAGAAAGGGTAGGAAAATACAAGAGGCTGATGTATTGATAGTGGCTACAGCGATCGCACGCGGATTAATTCTGGTTTCTAATGATTCTGACTTGCTGCAAGTTGAAGGACTAAGCTTAGAGAATTGACTATCAACAGATTCTTAGAAATAACAGCTTCGTCTCTACTTAAATTTACATTTGTCCTTGTGATATGACACTTGTGTTTAGAAAGCGGGTTTTTCAGAAAAGCTCGCTTTCTAGTCTTAAATTCCTACTAACTTGTCTAAAATAGCCCTAGCACGAGAATCCTTTACTCCTCCTGCTGTCCGATAAAAAACCTCCCATTCATCAGAAGTAATTTGTAAATATGATTTGTATTTATCTGCTGATGCTCTCAGCTTTTGTTTGTAATCTGGATAGGAATAGATTTTAAGGTAGCGTCCGCGATTACCTGTGCGGCGAACCTTTATTTTCCACTCGCGATTATAGCTGTCACGTAAAACTGTTTCTCCCAAATCATGTTTACCACTATGGCGTGTGTTGTCGAATAATTTACTGGCATCTTGGACGATTTCTTTACCAAGCCTATATAAATCTAATATCATTACTTTTCCATCCAAAACTATTTCAAAACAGGGGTTTTAAATTTATTCTTTTAATTTGCATGATTAGTCAATTTAAAACCAATTTGAAAGCGAACTTAATTATCCAAAAACTGACTTCTTTATCCCGTAAATAGCTAATCCAGCAACTGCACCAGTCCCAGCAAATCCTACTAAACCTATTCCATAAGCAGTTCCTCCGATTGCTAGGCCTGCACCTCCAATACTGTGATACACAGTCACTCCTACCACTGCGCCTACTGTTGCAAATGTAGATGCTTCATTAATATTTTGAATAATATCCATTTTTAAACTCCGAATACTTGTTATTAGCTTATTTAATTTTTTAAGGAAATGCCACTAAAGAAATACGTAATTAAAATAAAGATTCATTAAAGTATGGTTTGAGGTAAACTTGAGCCTTTAGACTCAACTCAAGCATAATTTTTTGAACAGATACCTATTAAGATTTGTATTTATACCGTTAAAAGTGGAGGTTGCGAGAAAGGTAACATTATTTACTAACTTTTTTTAGTTAAACTTCAATTCTCTATGATATATTTGTGTAATCAATTATACTTGTAATGTAGATGAGATTGTAGGAGATATTAAAACTTAGTATTATGTCTAGTCAAGAACAAAATTCCAACAAAGCATTAAAGCAAACGCAGGCTAGCCCAACAAAGAAGACGAAAGTACAACCTCCCCCAGATATCAAAAAACCAAAGAAAACCGAATAAAAAGTATTAGAGTTACTTGCAGAGGCTTAAATTCAATTAAGTCTCTGCAATTTTCATCAAAAATAAATCAGCTTATTTATTTTTTGCTTGAGTCTTTGCCTGTTCTAAGGCTATTTCTTTGATTGCCTGATATGAATTAACATTTGAAGTACCTTCAATAGCTTTAACTGCCAAATCCTGAACTTGTTTGAGAGCGGATTCCAGTTGTTTAGAAAGATTTTGAACTCGCGTCTCTTGATTAGTAATAGTTTGTTCTAAAGATTGCAGTCTTTGTTCATAGAAACGCTTTTGCCCTTCCACTTCCTTAGAATATAAATCTGATTTTACTTTAGCTTGGTAGTGGGCAATGCCTTTGCCTTCTTCTGTAGCTTTTTTGATAGCTGCTTCTCTATCTTTCGGAAAAGCCTCTACCTTGGCTTTTAACTCTTCAAATTGTTTCTCTCTCTCAGAAATTGCTTTCTCCCGTTCAGCCCACTGCTTTTCTGTTTCTTGTAGTAATTCTTCTAGTTGCTTATATAGCGCTTTCTGCTCTTGCTCGTATTCGTCATTTTGCAGTTGTCGCTGGAGTTCTAGATTATACTTATACTCTGCTGCATCGCGTTGCCGAGTTTTATTCAAGTTTTCATTCCGTTCTTTTATTGCCCGTTGTTGTTCCTCTTGTTCTTTTCCCCAAGTATTTCTTTGCTCTAGTATTTCTTGGAATAACACTTCAGAACGTTGGCTATATTCTTCTTGATAAGCTTTAGTATTATCTTCATAGGCTTGGATGAGAGTATCCAAGATATCATCAGAAATTTCTAAATTATGCAGTTGTGTTAATTGTTGAATTTCTTCTTCTAAAGTTCGCCTTATTTCTTCCAATTTAGAGGCTTTTGTGGTTAGCTGTTCCGATAATTCATTAGCAGCACTGCCAAAACCTAATTGAATCTTTGCCAAGCTTTCAATTGTATTGTTCATCTTCTGTTGGACACTAGAAAGCTGATTCATAGCTGTTTTTTGTTCTAATTTAGGCTGTTCTTTAGTTCCAGACTGGTTTTCTTGGGCAACTTTATCAAGTTCTGATTTCAGTGCTACTTTTTCTTTTGCCAACTCCTCATACGCCTGAAGAATTTCTACTTTAGTATTCTTATCAGTCGGTTTTTTCCCCACCACAACAAACCTCCTCTTCAGGAATTCAAAATGATTAAGATGCTACGAACTCACAACTATTTAGGGTTAGAACTACCAAAAGCCCTCATAGCTAAGTCTTGTGCTTGTTTTAATGCAGTTTGCAATTGAGCAGAAATGCCTTCTATTTGCTCAGATTGTTTCTTAATTGTTTCTTCCAGAGATTGAATTTTTTGTTCATAGCTCTGTTTGTTAGATTCCCATTCTCTTTCAAATAAATCAGCCTCAATTTTAGCTTTTTGGCTTGTTTCTTTAATTGCTTCTTCTCTAGCCTTCTTAACGGCTTCTTCCAGTTCGCTAGGAAATGTAGTTACCTTTTGTTCATAATCTGCAAAGAGTGGTTGGCGTTCAGCGAAGATTTTTTCTCGTTCTGCCCAATCTTTGCCTTTCTTTTGAGAATTTTCTAGTATTTCCCTTTGTTGTTGGCGCTTTATCCCTTCGTAGCTATCTGTATTGAGTTTGCGAGTAGTTTCTAACTTATACTGAAATTCTTCTTGTTCTTGCTGGCGATCTTTAGCTAATAAATCGTTATATGCTTGAAGTTTTTCTTCATACTCTGCTTGCTCTTTTTGCCATTCTTTCCGCCTGATTGTAATTTCTTTCTCTAGTGCTTCCCTTTTGCTAATAGTATCTTGTTCGAGAATTTTTAATTTTTCTTGGTGTTCTTGACTTAAAACGTCTAAAGTATCCGCTACAACTCTAATTTGTTGCAGTTCTTGTAGACGTTGAGTTTCAATTTCTATAGCTCGGTTCAATTCATCTAACTTGGAATTTTCCTGAGCTAGTTTTTCAGATAATCCGTTGAGAATACTGCCAAACTCTAATTGTAAATCAGCTAAACCTTTGACAATACTATCAACTGTATATGCAGAAGCTGCTTGCAGAATTTCTTGACTTTTTGCCTTTTCTGCTTCCTCTTGTTTAGTTGCTATTTTAGATTCAAGTTTTTTTCTTTGGATAATAATTTGTTGAAATGCTTGCATTAGTTGTTGTTTGCTGTCTTTGACTCCAACTGTAGTCATCTTCCAACTCCCTTCAATAGGCAAATGATTTATTGGGTAGCAAGCCATACCAATGACTACCCTATGCAGACATCAGAGTAGCCTTTGAATCAACATTTTTAACGCAGTGTAAATACTGAAATGATCCACATCTGGCACTTAGTGGCTACGAATTTTCCACATATATGTCTTTCCGTTTTTCAGGTATAATTTTCCCTTTGAGGTTTAATGGTACTTTTGTACTAAGATGAATATACCTAACCTAATCTCCTCTGTCAAGATAATCTTCATGCAATCATGTCTTTGGATCTTGTTAAGACAGAATCGAAAATTCCAAGTCTTTAAATTAAAAACTATTAGAAGCTTGCAGCCACAGTGATTTATGATTTAGGATACTGCTGTGGTATATGTTACTTTTTGTAAAGAAAATCTAAAAGAATTAACCCTAGTAGAAGCGCGGTTACAGTAAGGCGAGATAATAGACTTAATCATCCTAATTGATACAAGCACAGTCGTAGACTTTTGTGATATCAATGTATACCAGTGAATCGACCAAATACTCTGCCAGAACGGATATTGGACAAACCAGCCGTATTCTAGTAGTAGAAGATGAAGAATTAATCCAGGAAATGCTAGCTGTAGCTCTGGAAGAAGAAGGTTACGGGGTGATAACTGCCCCTGACGGGCGGTCTGCTATAGAGTATCTCAAAAGTTTTGAAACCAATTCAGGGGAACTTCCCTTCGATCTGGTCATTCTTGATTTGATGCTACCGCAAATCAATGGGCTAGATATTTGCCGTTTGCTGCGTCATCAAGGCAACCCAGTACCTATTTTAATGCTCAGTGCTAAGGGTAGTGAAACTGACCGTGTTTTGGGGCTAGAGGTGGGTGCAGATGACTACCTGACCAAACCCTTTAGTATGCGCGAGTTAGTTGCTCGTTGTCGCGCTTTACTCCGCCGCCAACGCCTAAGTAATTTACCACCAATACCAGTATTAAAATTTAAGGATGTCTCCTTAAATCCCCAAGAATGTCGCGTGCTAGTTCGCGGTCAAGAAGTGAGTCTTTCTCCCAAAGAGTTCCGTTTGCTGGAACTGTTTATGAGTTACGCCCGCCGGGTATGGTCACGGGAACAATTGCTCGATCAGGTTTGGGGGCCGGATTTTGTCGGCGATAGTAAAACTGTAGATGTTCACATTCGGTGGTTGCGCGAAAAATTAGAGCAAGACCCCAGTCACCCCGAATATATTGTGACTGTAAGAGGTTTTGGCTATAGGTTTGGATAATTAGTTTCGATAGTTGTTAGTTTTTAGTAGTCACCAAAAAACTAACAACTCAAATGCTTTTATTGGGATTTTTTCTGGGTTTGGCGGTAGGCATTGGGTTTTGGATTTGGCAACAGGTTCAACTTAACCGCTACCTGGGGCGCTTACTTCGACCGTTAACCTCCCATTCTTGCAAGATGGGACTGCTGTTGATTCCTGGGTTGCGGCAAGAAATAGCGATGGTGAAACAGCAGCGGCAAGATTTGCAGCAGTCGTTGCAAACTTACCAAGACCTGCTAGATTTTGCACCAGTGGGATATTTGCAGGTGGATGAGGAAAATCAACTGCTGTGGTGCAATCGACAGGCGCAGGAAATTTTGTATCTGCAAAGGTGGCAACCAGAACAAGTGCGCTTGTTACTGGAGTTGGTACGGTCTTACGAACTTGACCATTTAATTGAGCAAACTCGCGATCGCCAAAAACCACAGACGGGAGAATGGGTATTTCATCCATCTTGTGATGATGCGGCAGAGATGGGAACAATCAAATCTCTGGCTTTGCGGGCTTCTAGCTTACCTTTACCCAATGGACAAGTGGGAGTGTTTTTAGAAAATCGTCAACCCCTATTAGATATAAATCAAGTACGCGATCGCTCTTTTTCCGATCTAGCACACGAACTCAGAACGCCGCTAACTTCGATTCGCTTAGTTGTAGAAACTTTACAAATCCGCTTAGAACCACCTTTAAATCGCTGGGTTAACCGCCTCATGCAAGAAGTTGACCGGCTAATTAACTTAGTGCAAAGCTGGTTAGACCTGACGCAAATGGAAGCAAACCCAACCATGCAATTGCAAGCCAAAGCTGTAGAATTGCGATCGCTAATTACATCTGTTTGGGAAACACTAGAACCCTTGGCGCAGCGTCAACATCTGTCTTTTTCTTATTCTGGCCCAGAAAATCTGTGGATTAAGGCAGATAAAGCCAGGATTTACCAGGTTTTTCTGAATTTGCTAGACAACAGCATTAAGTACAGTCCTCCTGGTACAAGCATTTACGTTGAAGCGAAAATCTTATCAACAAAGGATAACGATCCTGTTTCCTCAATCTTGGAAATAAATCTTATTGATTCGGGAGTCGGCTTTTCTGAGGCAGATTTGCCCCACGTTTTTGAGCGATTTTATCGAGGAGATAAAGCTCGAACCCATTCCCCCCAAGATAGTAACTCCATAGGAGCGATCGTTGGCAATGGATTAGGATTAGCGATCGTTGAGCAGATTTTAATTGCCCACGGTGGTTCAATCAAAGCGATGAACCATCCAGAAACCGGCGGTGCGTGGATGCAACTCCAATTTCCCGAAGTTATGGCAAACTCCCTAAGCCAAGACTATAGTTAGTAATATCTTCACCTTTGAGACAACAAGTGTGAAAGCCGTCGATTATACTCCCAATCCTCAAAGACCACAACTCGCACGCGCCATTAGGCGCTTAGAACGGGATGTATTACGCATGGGTGCCTTGGTAGAACAATCATTTCGCCTCAGCCACCAAGCGTTATTTGCTCGTAACTTAATAGCCGCTGAGGAACTCCCCCGATTAGATAAAAAGATTGATCGCTTTTATCGTCAAATCGAATCAGACTGTACGGCGATTATGACGCTACAAGCGCCTACGGCTCCCGATTTGCGCTGCTTGAGTGCATTTATGCAGCTGGTGCGAGATTTAGAGCGCATTGGCGATTATGCTGAGGATTTAGCTGAAATTGCGATTAAAATTTTTCCTTACGCGCCTCATACGTCAATGCCCGACATTGAAGCTATGTCCCTTCACGCGCAGGCGATGCTAGCAACTAGCTTAAAGGCTTTGGGAGATTTCGATGAAGCCGGTGGACGCCGTTTAAAGCATCTGGATGATACTGTAGATGATGCCTACGATCGCGTTTATCAGACTTTAGCCCAACAACGGGATGTGCCTGGTGTAGTCGAGCCAATCATACTGCTGGCACTGGCAATTCGTTGTCTGGAACGCATGGCAGATCATGCTACAAATATCGGTCAAAGGGTAGCATATATTGTCACCGGTCAACGCTCCTAATTGATATGCAGCCCAAGTCTCCGACTTCTACCCTCCAGGTATCTGCAAGAAGTCGGGGATCTAAATCCAGCGATTTAGTAAGCTCCATTCCACCCTACTATTTTCATAGATTATTTGTGCCTACATACATGCTTAGTCTTCAAAAAATACCAAATACTTAAAAATAAGTTAACTAAATATTTTACTAAAAGCTTACCTGTTCTTAAACTTACACAATTAAAGTAGCGGGTAAACAACTAAAAATTTTGGTTCTATCTCACTGATAAATACCTTAAGCAAAAGTTTTTGCCATCAGAAGATTTTGAGTTAATCCCTAGCTCTGATTGAGAAGAATGGACTTTCCTATATACAGGTAAATCTTGATACAAATTTTTAGAGTTTCTTAATAATTATAAATAGCGAGATTCTCTGATAATTGTGTAATTACAGTTAATGATGCATTCCCCAAGTCCTACTTCAAACTCTTCTGGCATGTCAAATAGCTGTGCTTTCAGCAGACAATTACCCCAGCAGATATTTACCCGTCGGGAAGTAATTCCACCTCAAAATGATGTGCTTTGGCGTATTGAATACGGTGCAGTTCGTACCTTAACATGGAGTGAAGATGGAACATTTATTACTCTCGGTTATTGGGGACTAGGGGATCTGATTGGCTATCCTTTGTCTAGAGTCAAGCCCTACCAGATTGAATGTCTCACTGGCGTGGAAGTAAGCATTGTGCCACCTCATATGTGGCATCAGGATATTAATGCTTTGTTGTCTCATATTCAACAAGCAGAGGATCTACTAAGCATTGTGCATCGAAAACCAATTTTGCTACGTTTATGGCAATTTTTAGTATGGTTAAGTGAAAAATTTGGCCGTGATGTAGATAAGGGCAAGCTAATTGATTTAAATGTTACCCATTAAGATATTGCTGAAGTTTTAAATACTACGCGAGTAACTGTTACCCGACTCTTACAGCAGTTGGAGGAAGAAGGAACAGTTTTACGTCACAAACGCCGCATTATATTGCGATTACCAAATAAATTAATTAAAAACTATAGTTCAGCAGTATGTTAACTAAATTGCTTGTAATAATCACAGGGTAAAGGTATAATCGTTGCTGTGATTGTGTGTGAAATCCACAAAAGAGAAGTGTTTAAAGCATTTTCTCATAGTTGGATTATTGTAGGTGTGAGTGAAAGTAAAAACATGACAAAACGATTCTGGAATCTTTTTAAGGTTAGTCCGATTGTATTAGCTGCTACATTTTTAGTTGCTAATAATGCCTTAGCTGCTGAAGTTAACGAACAGGTAACAAATGTTGGTGAGTTATCTGAAGCTCAAGAGTCTAACGACATGAGTCAGGTAACATCAGTTTCTCAGTTTTCGGATGTGCAGCCTACAGATTGGGCATTCCAAGCTTTACAATCTCTAGTTGAGCGCTACGGCTGTATTGCAGGTTATCCTAACAGTACTTATCGTGGGAACCGTGCTTTAACTCGTTATGAATTTGCCGCAGGTTTGAATGCCTGTTTAGATCGGGTTAACGAACTGATTGCTACAGCTACTGCTGATTTGGTCAGCAAACAAGATTTAGCTACTTTACAGCGCTTACAAGAAGAATATTCTGCTGAACTAGCAACTCTGCGCGGTCGCGTTGATGGACTAGAAGCCCGCACTTCTGAGTTGGAAGCTAATCAGTTCTCCACTACCACCAAGTTGGTTGGAGAAGCAATTTTTGCCGTGTCTGATGTTTTTGGTGACACTAGAGCCGCTCGTGGTGGCGATCCTACTCAAGATTTAAATTACAATACCACTTTTAGCGATCGCGTTCGTTTGAACTTGTACAGCAGTTTCACTGGTAAAGACCAGTTGCAAATCCGGCTGAATGCTAACAACACCATCTCCAATCGTGGTAATGATGCATTGGGTACTGGTACTGGTACCAACATGAGCCGCTTGGGTTTTGATGGAGACAACGGCAACTCTGTTGTAATCGATAAAATCAACTATGCTTTTAATTTGACTGACGCAGTGCGTGTCAAAATTGATGCTACTGGTGGTGAGTTATACGAAAACGTTAATACTTTCAACTCTGACTTTGCAAGCTCTGGTAAAGGTGCGCTCTCACGCTATGGACGTTTCAGCCCCATATATCGCCAAGGTCAAGGTGGCGCTGGTGTAACTGTTACCTTCAATCCTAAAGGCGCCATCAGCTTGACTGGTGCTTATCTAGCTAGAACTGCTAACGACCCTACCCTTAATAATGGGTTGTTTGATGGTGATAACTCTATCTTTGGTCAGTTATCTTTCCAACCCACTAAAGCCTTTAATATTGGTCTAACTTACGCTCGCACTTATCAGACTGATGGTGCTGCCAATAACCTTTTCCAAGGTACAGGTAGTATTTTTGCCAACACTCCTTTTGGAGCTAACACTCGTACCGAATCCAATAACTACGGTGTAGAAGCTACCTTCCAATTTAGTCCTAAGTTGGCTCTTAGTGGTTGGGGAGGTTATACAACCGCTGATGCTCTTACTGGCGCTAATGCTGGTGCAGACGCGGATGTTTGGTACTGGGCTGGAGCGCTTGCTTTGAAAGACTTTGGTGGCGAAGGCAACGTTTTAGGTGTGATCTTTGGTCAATCACCTAAAGTTACTGGTGGTAGCATCAAAACAGTCGCTGGCAATACTACCTTCGACGACAGTACTTCTTATCACTTAGAGGGTCTATACAAGTACAAGGTTTCCGATAATATTCAGGTAACACCTGGCTTGTTGGTAATCTTCAATCCAGAACACAACGACGCTAACGACACTGAATACGTAGGTACCCTGCGTACTACTTTCTCCTTCTAAAATTGGCAAAGCTTAGAATTAGATAAACAAAACCCCACCTAAAAGTGGGGTTTTGTTTAGGAAGAAAATTAACTATGTAGGATTGTAATCTGGCTGATTGGATATATCTTTTGGGGGGCGATCGCTACTCCAAGCCCACCACACAGAACCACAGTGACAGTAATAGAACTCTTGCCATTTGCGACGACGGTCTTCCATAAGTACAGGCGATCGCCGATTTAGCCAAACTTTCTCAGCTTCTAGGCTACTTGAGTGGCATTTAGGACAGCAAAAATCATAAGCGTGTATTGCCTTATTCGTCCATTCAGGTGGGAGGGGAGCAAAAGCGTCCATGTAGTTACAAATATAGTCTTAATGGCAAGCCAAAAATTTCAGGTTTGGAATTTGGCGGCAAAGGAATACTAAAAAATCCCGCCATACTATCAAACTGCTGAATAAATATTCTTATAGCTCGATCTGAATCTGTTCAAGACTGTGAGAGCATCTCATAAATCAAAGGTTAACACGAAAACTTTATTTTTTACACACCTAGTTACTATGCACATTATGGCTAATAATTAAATTTATGGAGCCAAATGTTGAAATTCGCCGTTTGTTAGATGTGATGCCTGCTTCTGGTCGGATGACGACAAAAATCGTCAGTAAGCCAGAGCAAGCAAAAGTAATTGACGCTTCCTTTCCCCAACCCTGGAACCAAGCGCGACCGATATATATTAATTTTGATTTGTGGCGTCGCCTGACAAAGCCGCAACGAGACTTGCTGCTGTTGCAGATGGTTAGCTGGTTGACGGGGGTAAAGTGGTTTAAACCCGACATTTATAAAGGCGTGGTGTTGGCTGGGCTGTTAGGCGGATTCTTGGAAGCAGCACAGTCAGATGTAGTAGGTGTAGCTGTCGCTGGGGGATTAAGTGCGATCGCTGCTTTTCGGATCTGGCGCACTAATAAATCTCAAGAGTCAGAGTTAAATGCCGATGCAGCCGCCATTCGCGTAGCACAACGGCGTGGTTATTCAGAAGTTGAAGCAGCCCAGCATCTGTTATCAGCAATTGAAGCGGTAGCCAAAATTGAAGGGCGTTCCAGTTTGAATTTTACTGAGTTGATTCGTTGCCAAAACTTACGAGCGATCGCAGGTTTATCACCAGTGGGTATACCAGAAAGTTATAAGTAAAAATGAGTAATAATTCAGAAGTCAGAATCCATCTGTCTGAATAGTTAAAGAATCAGAATAATATCTGATGATAATCACATTTACAGCAATCTTGATCGTACCAAAAAATTGGATTCTGAACTAACAATGTTAAGCAATCAAATTAGCAAGCTTAATTCAAAATTACCTTTGAATTCTCCTTGGTTTATTATTCTTCTTTTTTCTTTTCTTGGTTTAATAGGTATTCTTAACCATTCTATGTGGCGAGATGAACTAAATCCCTGGCTGATTGTCAGAGATAGTGGCTCATTGGGGGATTTAATTGCAAATATTCATTATGAAGGTCATCCTGTTCTGTGGTATTTTTCTCTGGCAATTCTGAGAAAAATAGTCGATTATCCTATTATTATGCAAATTTTCCATTTGGCAATTACTGTTGTTTCAGTTTCACTTTTTTGCCTATATAGCCCTTTTAACTATCAACAAAAATTTCTATTTTCCTTTGGGTTCTTTCCCTTTTACGAATATCTGTTAATTTCTCGAAACTATGCCTTTAGTATGTTATTTGTTTTTGTATTCTGTACAGTTTTTGCATCTAGAAAAATAACTTATGCTTATTTGGCAATTTTATTGGGTTTACTAGCAAATAGTAGTGCTTATGGTTTATTGGTATCATTTTCTTTATTATTGACTTTGCTGGCTGAATTTTGTTTTGATCGCGAACATCGGCAGCAATATTTTAGTCAAACCCAAAAGTACGATTTATTTTTAAGTATTTTAATTATCACATTATCTTTTATTTTATCCATTTATATTATTACTCCTCCGACAGATAGTTATCTTCACGGTGGGTTAAATAATGGTTGGCTAATAGAATTAGATATCCGTCATCTGTTGAGAAGCGTCGGCAGAGTATTTGGTAGTTATTTATTAATTATTCCTGCACATAAAAGATGGCTTGATTTAATCGTTTGTGCGGCAATTGCTTTATTTATTGTAGTTTTAACTTTAATAAAATTATCTGAAAAGCCAGTTGTTTTCTTTTTCTATATGATAGGCAATTGTATATTATTTGCCTTTACATACTTGAGATTTTTAGGTATGCCACGGCATTTTGGACATTTCTATTTAGTTCTGATAGCAGCTTTATGGTTGGGAAGTTATTATCAAAAGTCTATAGTTTTACTTAATAAAATTTCTATTCTTCCACGTTCAATTACATTTATTCACAAATGGCATTATATCGCTTTGATGCTCATTCTTTATGTCCAGTTTGGGGGAGGAATTTATAGTTTTTCAAGAGATTTAGTTATACCATTTTCTGCTAGTCGTGAAACAGCCCAATATATTCACAAATCTGGGTTGGATAAGGAGTTTATTGTTGCCAGTCGAGATGCGAATATGGCTCCTTTATCTGGTTATCTCAATCGAAAATTTTACTATCCAGAGGTGGAAAAAATGGGAAGCTTTACTTTATTTAAAAAAGGTCGTCAAGAAGTGGAACAAGCAGAGATATTAAGCCAGATTAATTCTCTACTTCAAAATCAAGATGAGCGAAAGAAAATTTTGCTGATTTTAAATAAAAAACTGAATGTCAATCGCAATGATTTGAAAATTGTTCCAATCAAAGATTTTCAGAGAGGCTGGGTGGATAGTGAAAGATATTATCTTTATTGGGTAGATGAAGTATAAGAATAATGCGCCACAGAACTTTGTAGTTTGATATGGGATACACTTTTTTGGTAACCGCTCAATAATCCGGGGTAAATCGCTCAGTGACAAGGCTCAAATGGCGTAAACTCGTTCCTGAACTGGTAGTTCGCCCCGATTTATTGAGCGGATACTTGAAAATTATGGGTTGGGACATATTCCTGTAAAATTTCTTCCCCTTCCTAAAATTGAACTTGGTGATACAACACTGACTACACCAAACCCTCCATATCTTTGCATTTGAGCTTCATTGCGAACGCGACAATAGCGATCGCCGATATTAAACCTGTTAAAACCGAGGTTTCCATACATTCGATACACTGCTGGTTGGTTAGAGCGTCTAAAAAAGCCATTAGGCCATCCACAATCACCAGTAAATCTGCCAGAGAGGTTCAACGAGGTTCTAGTGTTAACCCTTCCAAATCCACCATAAGCTTTCATTTGGTCTTCATTCTGAACGCGGCAGTAAAAGCCGCCGTTCAATTGGTTAAAGATTAGATAGACTTCTGGACGGTCTTGCTGCCTATAAAATCCCTCGCTGCTTTGAGAGGCAGCAGGTGAAGCATTTAAATAGCTCAAAGAGGTTACTGCAAAAAAGATGCTACTCAAACGAACAATCTTTTTAAGCAATCGAGGAGATGAGAAATATTTTTTCATGATGTTTTACAACTATGGATTACAACAGGGAAGAAAAGCAAGCACCCGCAACACCACTCGGCTTAACTAGTTATTAAACTGAAACTTCAGTTAAACTTCTACACCCAGCAGTATTTTCTCCTACTTCTGTTCAAAACTCCTTAAGTAGGAATCCTATAGTATACAGAAAAATTTTACCTTCTTAATCTTGCACCGGAATATACTTCTTTGGTCTGATAATCTAGAGACTGTCTACTTTTTATTTTTTGTACTACCCCGATTTATTGAGCGGATACCTTTTTTGTACTAGAGAATCAGCATTAACATTTGAATCTGTCCCTATAAATACTTGTTTTATCCAGTGGCTATCGCTAACAAAAGATATTTCATTAAAGCTACAGCAAGGCACTAATCCTGCTTTCTTAGCTATTTTACAGCGCTGTTCTGTCTTAAAAACTAAGGGCTTAATTGTTATACAAGCAAAATGTGTCGCCAAAACACCTCAAAAATAACGCTTTTGCATTCTTTGACTAGCTTGCCACCGCTGATAACTAGCTGGGATGCATGAGGCTAATCTACACTGGAATAAGAGAATGTGTGTTTAACTGACTTAGATATCAAAACCTGGGGAGTTTTGTCATACCTTCTCGGTGTTGCTTATGAGGTGATTACCTCGTGTGCTAAAACTTAATTTAAATTCTGTCAGTTACTAGCGGAGTTGATGGGAATGAGTACCTTAATTTTTATTGGCTTGATAGGAGTTTACGGAGGCGGCGCTTGGAAGTTTTGGAATGGGTTTGAACGGACTAATTTTAATCCCAATTTGACCAATCGGATTGGTTTATCTTTGCTATGGCCAGCTTTGTTTATTACAAATCAGTCTTATCGTCGAAACTTTAGAAAGGCGTTGAAGGGCTAGAGATTACTATTAAACCTAACCTACAACCTCGCTCCCCTAGTAGGGAAGCGAGGTTAGGTTTGCTCCTTTTTACGAAGGAGAGGAATTAGGGAGGGGTAAGTTCGTTAACCGTTGGAAAATATTTTAGCTGATGAATTTACGAATTATTTACCATTGGTTAATAGATGGATTGCTCCACCAACAGCTGCACCATCAATAGCATTGCCAAGGGTATCTCTTTTATCGCCAGTAATTACGCCTGTTACTGCGCTAGTCCCTGCACCGACTCCGATATCTTGAGCGGCGTTCCGGTGGCGGCGATTGCGAGTATTTCTCAGACCATTTGCACCATTGACGGCTGCACCAGTGACACCACCCTTAACAGCATTCCCTAATACACTGCCATTTCCCCTAACAGCTCCGGTTACAACGTTGGTAACAGCCCCAATACCTGCATCTCTTAGTACTTGGTCATCAGCAGCAGCGGGTTTTGCGGGAACTAAGCTTACACCAGCTAAACTTGCAGCCATGAGGCTGGGTAAAAGTGCGCGTTTTAGGATTTTATTCATTGTGTTACCTTCTCAAAACATCAAACAATTTTCTAAAAACCAAAGTTACTAGAATCTGATAAAATTTTAATTTTTTATCTGAATCACAGCAACTATTTATTGTTTGAGAACATATTCATTCTTGCATTTGCAAAGTCATAACTGCATCTACTGAAAGCATGAATATAAATTCAGTCTAGAGAAGGCCTTGCTAATTTTTTAAATCATACAAGGGATTACATCTTGACAAAACCAATTAAATATGAGGTGTAAATTTTTCACAATTAACAAGGAATTTGTAATGAGAAATAATGTAGTATTTACCTTATCTATCTAAAGATAGTTGTCAAAATAATTAAACTAATATCAATTCAATTAATGATCGCAATACATTCTTGGGTAAAGACGCGATGAATCGCGTCTCTACAAGATGGTCTATTTGTCGAACTTGCCAAGAAAATGTTAAGCAAAAGTAGAAAAACCGAGATTGGGTGGAATATCCTGAATTCGTCCAGGCCCGATCGCTCGTAGTGCTTCTTTGAGTAAAATATCCCCAGTATACAAAGCACGTCCGACAATTACGCCAGTCACGCCTTGAGGTTCTAACGCCAACAAACTCAACAAGTCGGTGACAGAACTTACCCCGCCAGAAGCAATTATTGGGATGGAAATTGCTGCTGCAAGTTCTCGCAAAGCTTCTAAATTTGGGCCTGTAAGTGTACCATCTCGGTGGATATCTGTGTAAATTATGGCGGCTGCGCCTAATTCTTGCATTTGTACAGCCAATTGAGTTGCTAAAACTTCCGAGGTTTCTAACCAGCCGCGAGTTGCGACTCGACCGTTACGGGCATCAATACCGATAATAATCTGTTCGGGAAATTCTTGGCAGAGTTCTTGCACTAACTGGGGTTGTTCTACGGCAATGGTTCCAAGAATTGCCCACTGTATGCCTAGATTAAATACTTGTTGTACACTCGTGCGATCGCGCAATCCTCCACCAATTTCAATCGGTACTGACACTGCATGAGCGATCGCTTCAATTGCCCCCAGGTTTACTACTTTACCTGCTTTGGCACCATCTAAATCAACTATATGCAATCTGGTAGCACCTTGATCGACCCACTGTTTGGCAACATCAGCAGGATTTTCGCTAAAAACTTGCGAGCGATCGTAGTCTCCCTGATACAGTCGCACACAGTGACCTTCTAGTAAATCAATCGCTGGAATTACGTCCATTTAACTCTTCCTCATTGCAATCAAAACGCTATCTATAGCTGAATTTACTGTTTCTCATTTTTGATTTGTAATTGCCTTACAGCTTGCCCAAAACCTAGCACAAGCAAGATGTTAGAAAGCGTCAAAAATAGTTCTGCACCACCGTGCAACCAATCTACATTGGCCAAAGACTCGCCATAATGCAATTGGGCGTAAATTCCAGCTGGGATGGTGATAGCAACAAAGACAAGCGTACCGTAAAATCCATACAACGCTAAACGCGGCATTTGCGGACTGCGGCTGATAAACCACAAGAAACCCAAATAGGGAAACAGTGAAAGTGCAAACAGGGTTTCTTTAGAAATCATTGCTCTGATTTGATAGGTTTTGGTTCAACAGTGTTGACATTGGTAGAACGCCAAATCAAAAACGCCGCTGCCCAAAGCGTAAAATTACCGACTAAAGTCATGGTAGCTTGAAGCGTTACCATCCATTCCAAAGATTCGGCGTTGTCGAAATAATGCCAGGTACAAGCACACATAGCGCTGACTAAAGCTGGTAACATCGCCAGGGATAATCCCCACCAGCTGCGGTTATTAGTCAGTTCGCCGTAAGTCCAGATTAACCAAATGGCCGCAATCCACTCTATAACGCTAGAAACATGAATAATCCAGGTAGGAATCGAAAGGGTGTGCATAAGAAAGTTGGGAGTTAGAGATTTGGAGTGGAGAGTAGCACTGTCAAGGTGATATGTAGCTTGAATTTTAAATTTGTTTAAACAAACCTTTATTATGCAACGCCAAACAAAGATTTTTATTTGTAAGCGTCTTCTAAATTATCTAGTTTGTCATAATTGCTCGTTGAGTTGAAGGATTTGCGCTCGAAACCACCTACCTCTGCCAAAGTATAGAGGGGTCTGGCTTTAACTTCTTCGTAGATGCGCCCTATATATTCACCTAAGATGCCAACACTCACTAACTGCACAGATCCGAGAAAGAAAATTGCCATCAAAATAATCGTAAAGCCGGTTAAAGGCGAATGGGGGACAAAAAGACGCCAATATAAGACTAATAAAGCCATGAAGATGGCCGCCGCCGCCGCTACTAAGCCTAAGTAGGTTGATAACCGCAGTGGCACTATTGAAAAAGATACTAGACCATTGATAGCAAGGGCTAAGGATTTGCTAAAAGTGTATTTCACTTCCCCGGCAAAGCGGGGGTTGCGCTCGAACCGAATTGCTGTTTGCTGAAAGCCAACCCAAGAACGTAAACCACGAATATAGCGGGTACGTTCTGGCATAGAATTGAGAATATCTACAATCTGCCGATCCATTAGACAAAAATCACCAGTATCAGTAGGAATCTCTACATCTGCAAGCTTCTTAAGGATACGATAAAATAAATAGGCAGTAAAACGCTTAAACCATCCTTCTTTTTGGCGTTGAGTGCGTTGAGCGTAGACGACTTGATAGCCCTGTCGCCATTTTTCAACCATGTCGGGGATTAGTTCTGGTGGGTCTTGTAAGTCAGCATCAAGGATGACAATAACTTGACCGCGGACAAAATTAAGACCAGCAGTTACTGCAATTTGATGACCAAAGTTACGAGCAAAGCTCAGATAGCAAATGCGCGGGTCTTTTTGATGGAGGTCTCGTAGTAATTGTAGGGAGCGATCGCGGCTACCATCATTGATTAAAATTAATTCAACAAGCCCATCCATCCGATTCATTACTGCACTCAATCTGCGGTACAGTTCTGGAATAATTTCTTCTTCGTTATAGATTGGAACAATGAATGAATACTTTGGTAACATCTAGAAATATTGTTTAATTTTTGAACAGCCAAGCTGACAGACTGCTTGTAATCATAAAATTTGGTTCTTACCATACCTAGTAAGACTCAAGTCAGATTGTTATAGTTTATTTATTCTTTAGGTTGATGTCATCTGAAGAGTCTGATTGTTTAAGCTTTTCTACTGCTTTTTTGGGGAAAGTTCGACGATGGCGATACCAAGTAGACCCTGCTAGGAGCGTTCCAGTTAAGCCTAATGCAAGGACTAGCGGCAAAAAATCGCCTGTATTTACTGCCTTCAGGCCAGAACTACCCAATAGTACAAAAGGTAAGACACTAGGAACAGTTCCAAGTGTTGTACCTAGAACATAATCTTTAAAACTGATCGAGGTCAGTCCTGCGACAAAGTTGACTAAGCCATAGGGCATGATTGGTACTAATCGGATGGCAAACATATAAAAAAGCCCTCCACGACGCACCTCAGCATCCATAGCTTGCCAACGTCCTACTAGTCTTTTTGCAACTGTTTTGCGTCCAATAGTCCGAGTAAAAACGAAGGCAATTATAGCCGCAATGACTGCTCCAACGCTAGTCCAGACAGTACCCAGCCAAGGGCCAAAAATTGCACCTCCAGTCAAATTTAGTACTGTTGAGGGCAAAACTAACATGGTTGCCACAACGTACAAAACAATATAAATAATAGGTGCCCAGATACCAGAAGATTTCAGCAAAGCTTGAATTTGTGCTGGTTCAATGCCGCCAAGAAGATATACGGTTATACCAGTTGCAATTATGCAACTCAGCGTGAGTAACAAAATACCAGTTTTCAAGTTCCACATTAGAACTCTACTCCTACTTTTTGTGTAACAAAACCCATCTTTTTCAAATTTAAATCCTTGTAGAGACGCGAAATTTCGTGTTTCTACAAGGATTTTTCATTAGATGTCTATTGTATTAGATAGTTTTAGCGATCAGCGATCATAACCTTTATGCAAGTATCGAAATATCCAAGCACAGACAAAGAAACTACAAGGTAGCAAGACTTCTGTCGATGAAACCGGAAGTGAACACTTCGGAGTCGAAAAAATGTAAGTAATTATAGCGGCTGCTATCCTGCTTAGGACAAGTCTGCTATGGATAGCTGTGACAGTAGCTCTCTGACGATTTGCTAATGAATGTCCTAAGTTGTTTGACCACTGCTATAGAACTTGGGAATGAGTTTACCATCTATATGGGGGACAGAGATTCATTTAACAATAGCTATTAATCCAAAATCCAAAATCCAAAATGGTCAACATACGGGCATTATTGTCTGGGTATTACGGTAAAGGTAATGGTGGTGACGAAGCTTTATTGGCAACGCTTTTGCAAATGTTACCATCTCACGTAACGCCTATAGTACTTTCTGGTAATCCAGAGGAAACCCGCGATCGCTACAATGTAGAAACCTACGATCGCATGGCTCCCTTAGCTGTACTGCAAGCTTTACGCTCTTGTGATGCCTTGATTTGGGGTGGTGGGAGTCTGATTCAAGATGTCACCAGTACCATCAGCCCATTTTATTATGGGGGACTGATGGCATTAGCGCAGAAAATGGGTTTGAAAACTGTTGCTTGGGCGCAAGGTATTGGCCCTTTGGTGCGTCCGCAAACTCGTTGGTTGGCAAAGCAAACCTTTGGTAATTGTACCAAAATTAGTGTCCGCGATCGCGCCAGCGCTGCTTTATTATCTGACTGGCAAATTCCTTGTATTATAGCTCCTGACCCGGTTTGGGCGTTGGAATCTAAACCAGTACCAGGACTTTGGGATTTACCTGCGCCGAGAGTTGCAGTAACGTTGCGATCGCATCCCCAACTTACAGAAACACGTTTAGCAAATTTAACTCGCGCTTTAGTTGACTTTCAAAAGGCCACGCAAGCATTTATTTTATTACTGCCGTTTCAAAAAAGTGAAGATTTAAGTATTGCCGAAGCTATTCAACCACATCTTAAAGATGTCAGCAAGATTTTGTGTCTGGAAGATCCGCAACTTTTAAAAGGTGTGTTTCGCGGCGTTGAAATGGCAATTGGGATGCGTTTGCACAGTTTAATTATGGCTGCTGCTGAAGGTTGTCGCTGCTTTGCTCTCAGTTATGACCCCAAAGTAAATCGTCTCATGGAAGACTTGGAAATGCCTGGGTGGGATTTGGCGAGTTTACCCGATGACCCCAATTTGATTAGTCTGACTTGGATGGAACACTATGCTAACGGCGATCCGTTATCACCAGAGCAAATAAAATCTTTAGTAGATAGGGCATTAATACACTGCGAATTATTGAGACAAAGTTTTCGTAATAATTAAGACCAAAACCCCAATAAGCAAGCGTACTGCACGCAACCGATAACCACTAGAAGTAATCCTCGAAAATAAGTATTATTACGAACATCTAAATTTCAGAAACCTAAGCTACGGAGCAAACCTTACTATCTCTCCCCAACCCTCTCCATACACGTCTCTCTCCAAAATCAAAATCGTTGTAAATACTTCTAATTACCCCGATAAGTTGGGTTGATTTGATACCCTCAAGCCTTTTAAATAGAAGGCTTGAGGGTATCAAAAGCTTATGGAGCAATGTTAGAAAACTTGTGTGTACACCTTAGCCTAAAAGAAGAGAGTTAGGGAAAAACTTTTGTTGTTGGGATGGGGGTTTCAAAGCCTTCCCCTGAAGTAGAGAGAGAAATGGAAGCGAGGTATTTGGTATAATTTACGATTTATAAAACCTTGTTTTATGGTTAAAAGGGAGTAATTGTCAAAATTTTGTAAATTGATTATGAAAATACATAAGTATCCTTTCTTACGAAAAAATTCAGGGATATTATGTAGAATATACATAGATAATTGTTACTTAATGATAAAGTTTGGCTTTTGGAACCTACTTGTAGTAACTGTTGTTGCTTTAGTTCTGAAAAATAATTGGCGATTAGATGATGAAAAGGCAGCCTGGAAAAATTCTTTATTCTTAAAATCCCCTGCAATTCAACGGTTGATACAATTTTTGCATCAACCAATTGTTAGCTTTATTGTTCAAGCAAGTGTTGTATTAATCGTTACAAGATTCCTTTGTTATACAGGTTGGCTAGTTTATTTACTAAATCAACCAGATCCACCCTTATGGGATTTTAAGTGGTTTTATGTGGCGAGTAGATTAGCTCATCAGCATTTGAGTCCCTTTAATGCCGAGATTTTTAATCAAAGCTTTTGTAGCCTAACTAAGGCGTGTAACTTGATTCCACCCTTTGTTTATCCACCTAATATTATTCCTCTCATCTGGTTTCTCGGTTATTTTTCGAGCAGTACTGCATTTACAATCTGGATTGGAATGCATATATTAGCAATCGGTTTGGCTTTATGGGGAGCGAATATCCTGCTGGAGTCGAAGTCGCGAGCTTTGAGAACTATTTGCACAATCTCGGTTGTATCGATTTATGGTTTAGTTAACGATCTTCAAGTTGGTAATATTGCTATTTTTGTTGCAGTTCTGATCTTATGGATGTTTATCTGGGCTAAAAAAAATCAAGATATTCCAGCAGGAATTTGCTTGGGTATTGCCGTTTGTAAACCAACATTGGCTGCATTATTCATTCTGTATTTTCTACTGAAAAGACGGTTTTCTTTGGTTTTTGTATCTGTTGTCACAGGAATTTCTCTAGTATTTTTAGGTCTAGCCTTGACGGGCAATTCTTTGACACAATTTCTACCAGATGTATCTCGTGGATTTTCACTCTGGATACAAGACCCATCGAATAGTCCCTATCTTTCGATTAGTCGCATCGATTTGATGGTCGTGGGCCCAAGATTATTTCCCAATAATCCGTTTTTTGCCAAGCTATTTTCAGACTTGATTGTTCTGATACTTGTTGGTTTAGTGGGTTGGTATTGGTATTTGCAACAATCTCTCACAGCCTGGGCAAAAGAAATATACTTAACAGAAATAGTACTAGTTTCTTGCTTAAGTATTGCCATTAACTATTCACAGCAAACTAGTTCTGTGATGTTAATACCTGTTGTTGTTTTTCTGCTAAATGATTTGCTGCATCAAATTAGGCATTGTACATTTTCTAGGAAAAGAATGTCTGTTTGGTTAGCAGGAGTTTGCTGTCTAGGGGTACAAACAGCAGTTATTCATGGCTGGGTCATCGGCTCTCTAGCAAAAAGATGGAATGTAAAAGCAGGGGAATTGCCATACATTATGAAAGTAACTATCTTCGCCCTACCGAGTTATGCAATTTTAGGAATCACCGTGAGTATTTTGGTCTTAGCAATTAGTTCCCTGCGTCAAAAACAGGTTGTGAAATTTGAACCTTTGAATCGGATATCAACTTCGTACATTAAAAGTCATAGGTAGTGATAGGTAAGTAAGTGGGTGTGAATAATTAAATTTACATTGTGTAAAATAGTTTGAGTTCTTCTGCCTTATTTACTTATTTAGGACTTACGTAAACAATAGCTGAAACCCTGATTTTCGGTAAGCGCAATTAATTCATGAATTGCCCTTACGGCTTGTAGTTTTGCGTAAGTCCTATTCATTGATGCTAATTAAAACCAGTTTTACCTTTTCCCGCTGACAATCCCTGACCACTGTACTTTTTTTTCTTTCTCTCGGCGGTAAGAAAAGAAATGCTCTGGAGTTTGAAAAGTACAATAAGGTGCGATCGCAATTTGTTCTGCACTAATTCCCATATTTTCCAGTTGTAAGGTATTCACTCGCCGCACATCTAACCGTACCTTTCCTGGATCGGGGTCTTCTAGTAAAGGTGAATTTGGTAACTCATGCAATGCCGTTACAATTTTTTCTTCATCATTATGTGATATAATACTAGCCCCAATTTCCGCTGCTACTTCAATCGAGACTTGGTAAACCTCACCAGCGATCGCTGGGCCCATCGCAATTCTCAAATCATCGAGTTTACTGCCTTGAGATTGTAATCTAGCGATCGCCAAGGGAACAATCTTTTTAGCAGTCCCCCGCCAACCCGCGTGTAATGCTGCTACCCGTCCAGTTTGCACATCCCCAATTAGCACGGGTGTACAATCTGCGCTAGCGACCCAAACAGCTTGTAGAGGCTGTTCGCTCATTAAACCATCTGCCGATGCTAAATCCTCCTCAGCAGAGCTTAAGAAGCTTTCAACTTCTTGGGGGGTAAGAACAGTATTGCCATGAACCTGCTTTAAGCGATAGACTGATGCCTCTGGTTGCAATACTTCTGTGATAACTTGTGGCGATCGCGGCCAAAACTGCTGGGTAAAGAAGCCGTGGTGCCAACCTTCCAAAATACTACAAGTTAGATAGGGAAGTCCTTCCCAATTGCGCCAGTGCCAAGTGTGCATCTTCAACCAAACCTAAACAGAAATCACTCATCAGCCAATCAATGCTAACTTGAACAACGGAATTTGGGTTAACTGCTGTGGGATTTAATCTGCAAAACTTGGAAGCAGCCTTGCAAGCAGGGCGTGAGCATACATATTTACCATTTTCTCTTCACTTTTTTGGAAGCGTCTCCTCAACCAACCAAACCCTCTGGAACTTACTCAAACAAGGGGCTATTTCAGGAACAGTAGTAATCGCAACTCAGCAATCTGCTGGGCGGGGACAATGGGGACGCCAGTGGATTTCTCCGGCTGGGGGATTATATATTTCCGTGGCGATTTCTTTCGACCATAAAATAGAGGCTACTGACAGCTACCAGCTAACTTTCGCTACTGCTTGGGGAATTGCGTCGCAATTGCGCCAATGCGGTATAAATGTTGGGATAAAATGGCCCAATGATTTAGTTTTAAATGGTCGCAAACTAGGCGGCATTTTGACAGAAACCAAAGTAAACAAAGGACAAATCACCCAAGCAGTAATTGGTGTTGGTATTAACTGGACGAACCCAGTACCAGAAACTGGAATCAATCTGGAATCGTGGCAAGCTTCCCAAGATTGCAGACCAATTTCGTGTCTGGAAATGCTCACCTCTAAAGTCTTGCTGGGAATAGAATCCGGTATGGAGTGCCTTTTTAAAGAAGGAGTAAATATACTCTTGTCTGGCTATCTAGACTTGCTTACAAACATGGGCGATCGGGTGTATGTCAATAATCTTTCAGGTACAGTAGTTGGAGTGACTCCTCAAGGAAATTTACGAGTTGATTTAGAAACACATGATACAAAGGAACTAATTACACCGGAAATTTATATTGAACCCGGTACAATCAGTTTGGGGTACCATAAATCTTCCGTTTAAATTTGAGGTTTGTTCAAAATTTCGCTCTTTGGGCAAGACAAACCACTAGCATCATCTCTTTAGGCTAATTACACACAACTGAGAGAAAAAATGACGCAGCGCAAAAATTCTGCCCCTCATCGTTTGCATTACTTATGGCAGCAAGGTCTAACAAAAAAACGTTTTGCCTCGACGCTACCAGCCCAGAGCCTCTGTTGGCTGAGTAGCGTTAGCCTCCTTAGCGGTGGCTTCGTGTTTGCCCAAACGGAAGCACAAATAGACAACATCGTTCCCACTGTTGAAAGTTCTCAACCAACAGCAGTTACAAATCCAGTTAAAGCCTCGACTTTTAAAAAACAGGCTGTTGCGTCGCCGGAAGCCGCTCAAGCGCAACCGGAATTTTCCCAACGGCGAGCCAGACTCAGACAGAGACTAGGCAAGCCAGAGGTTGCTCAATCAAAAGAGCCAGTTAGGCAGTCTACACCCAAAATCGAAGCAGCTGAACCTGTTGTGATTATCAGACAGTCAAAGCCCAAAGTAGAAGCCTCACAGGTTACTCCTGTAAGGATGAGACAGGAAAAACCCAATACCCCTGCCCGCTATGCACCTGAAAAACTTCCAGTAGTTGCTCAACCATCAAATAACTCTAACAGCCCTGTCAGTGCAACGGCGGAGAAAACAAAGGATTATAATAACGCCTATATCGATCCTAATAGTTATGACAGTGGTGCAACAGGTACTTATCAAGCACCAAACTCTGTAATTGTTACAGAACGCTCCAGTGGTTGTCGAGCCATTTTGCCATCAGGGCAAAGTGTATTAGGCGGTGTTTGCGCCAAAGCACCCCAAAGGAGTGTAGCTGATTCTAATGGTAAAGTAGCACCTAATTGGCTCAGAAGAAGTCAAAACGCCCAATTGCCAGTAGTTTCACCCGTGCGGCAAATTGCAACTACTGGCAACACCAGTAAATGGCGTGCTGCTCAAAGTGGTTCTAGCGGTGTCACCAAGACCGCATTTCGCCCGAATCGGTTTATCCCTACTCCCGCCGAGTTCACCCCGACAACAGTGAGTGCAACTCCCATCGCACCGAGTGGTGGGACTTTACCGCCACCAATGGCAGATGGCAACATTGCACCCCGTCCCAGCAACGTGTCTTACGACTTCTCACTAGCATCAGTATTGCCGCAAATTCCCTACATAGGGAGAGTTGCTTATAGCGGTACAGGAATGATGTATCCACTATCTATTCCCGCTCCCATTACTTCTTTGTTTGGTTGGCGAGTTCATCCAATCACAGGTAATCAACGCTTCCATGCTGGTACAGACTTGGGCGCGCCTACGGGAACACCTGTTTTGGCTGCTGCTGCTGGTCAAGTGGAAACTGCTAACTGGGTGGGTGGTTATGGTTTAACCGTAATCCTGAATCACAAATCTGCTGAACAAACTCTCTACGGTCACATGTCAGAAATCCTTGTTCAACCCGGTCAGTGGGTACAACCTGGAACTATCATCGGGCGAGTTGGCAGCACTGGTAACTCCACAGGCCCTCACTTGCATTTTGAAGTTCGCCACCTTACACAAGATGGGTGGGTTGCTACTGACCCAGGCGTGGAATTACAAAGTGCCCTCAGCCAGTTAGTGCGAGGCTTGCAAACCGCCCAGGTAAGCCAGCAACCAGGCAGCTAGATTGGAAATTTTGGATTTTGGATTTTAAATTTTAAATTAATCCAAAATCCAAAATCCAAAATCTAAAATGTCAGAGATACCCGTTTTCTGCTAGGAATGCGGGTGTAATGCCATCCATACTATTGTCATCAGTGCCTCTGGTGTGGGGGTTGCCAGAATAAAGGAATTTTTCCACGTATTTGCCGAGAATATCCCCTTCTAGATTCACTAAACTTCCAGCAACCAAATAGCGAAGATTTGTCTCGCTGTATGTCAGGGGAATTACCGCTACTTTGAATTGGGAGAGTTCTGGCTCATAATCAGCGACTGTGAGGCTGATGCCATTGACGGCAATGCTACCTTTGGGGACAATGTACCGTGCGATCGCAACGGAAGCAATAAAGGTCATTTCCCAAGAACTAGCCGTTTGTTCTGCCACTAGCAATCGACCGATGCCGTCTACATGACCCATCACAAAATGACCGCCAACTTTGCTGCCTACTTTGAGCGACGCTTCTAAATTGACATATCTCTGTTGGGTTTGCTCACCTCCCAAGGTTGTCCGGCGTAGAGTTTCTGGTGAAGCCGTGGCAATAAACCCGTCTTTTAAAACTTGTTCCACTGTCAGGCAAACACCATCGACAGCAACACTGTCACCATAAGCCAAATCTTGCATAATTACTTCACCCGACTGGCTTACACAAGTAATTTGCCAAGAATCGCCCCCTAAGGGTTCCATCGTTCCTAATGCTTGGATTAATCCTGTAAACACGGCTTTTTTGTCAAACTAACTCTATTTATTGCCTAATTTTGCCTGAAGTCAATTGGTAATTGTCACAGAAATCTCGAACATCCAAGTATATTTTCTGACTTTTTTTAGGATAGGAATATTAACACATTAGCATCCTTCACAAGGCATACTTGGTTAAGAAGGTTATTCTTTAAGAAGACCAATTTGACTTACTCTGGTTTTCACCACAAGTTCGGAGTTTAATAGAAGCAATTATAGAGAACGAATGCTTATGTTTATTACTGTCACCAAACCGCCTAAAAAGGGGTGTTATTTGTTACACGTCATCAAAGGCTCTCAAAGCATTGTAGAGGCTTAGGCAATGATTGAAATGAAAGTCGCTGGCATAGCATTAGATGCCATAACCCGCAGCCCGATCGTCCTTTTGAAAGATTCTTCAGATCGGCGGGCTTTGCCAATTTATATTGGTCAGGAACAGGCTAGGGCAATTATGGGCGCACTGGAGAATCAGAAGCCTCCTAGACCCTTAACTCACGACCTGATTGTAAATATTCTAGAGACTTGGAACATGACTCTAGAAAAAGTCATTATTCATTCCCTGCAAAAGGATACATTTTATGCAGCTTTAATTGTCCAGCAAGGCGAAGTCAAAAAAGAAATTGACGCGCGTCCTAGCGATGCGATCGCTATTGCTCTCCGTACAAATACTCCCATTTGGGTAATGGAAGAAGTCATTGCCGATGCTTCTATCCCTGTCGATCGGGATGCAGATGAAGCCGAACAGCAAGCCTTCCGTGAATTTATTTCTAATCTCCGTCCTGAAGATTTGATCAAGCGCTTTGGTAATGGCGACAGCTAGACAATTTTAGATTTTGAATTTTGGATTTTGGATTGAAGTGAAAATCTAAAATCTAAAATCTAAAATTGAATCGGCTCCTAACTTTTTATTAAAGATGCAATACCGACGCTTTGGAAAAACGAATCTGCGCCTCTCGGTTTTTTCCTTGGGAACAATGCGCTACTTGGCTGATTTTGAAAATGCTCACCAGACTATCGAACAAGCCTTAGCGCTAGGAATTAATCATCTAGAAACCGCCAGAGGTTACGGCAAAAGCGAGGAGTATCTTGGTAGGGCGCTAAAAGCTGGGTTGTCAGTACCCCGAACGAAGCTTTATGTCACTACTAAAATCTCAGCCACAGCAGATGCTGATACCATGCGTCGGTACATTGACGAATCTCTAGAACGATTACAACTAGATTATTTAGATTGCTTAGGGGTTCATGGTTTGAACACTTGGCAACATTTGGAGTGGGTGCAAACCAAAAATGGCTGTATGCAAGCAGTGGAGGAAGCTGTTGCTGATGGTCGAGTACGACACGTTGGTTTTTCCACCCACGGGCCATTAGAGGTAATTCAGGCAGCAATAAATACAGATTTATTTGAATTTGTCAATCTGCATTATTACTATTTTTTTCAACGGCACGCACCAGCAATTCAACTAGCTGCCGAAAAGGATATGGGCATTTTCATTATTTCCCCTGCTGATAAGGGAGGACGCCTCTACACGCCACCTCAAACCTTAAAAGACCTGTGTTATCCGTATTCACCCTTAGAATTGAATTATCGATTTTTACTTGCAGATCGCCGTATTACTACTTTGAGTATAGGGCCAGCTAACCCAGGTGAATTAAGAGAACCTTTGCAAATTGCTGACCATGATGGAGAGTTAACATCAGCAGAAATTTCCACTTTCTGGCGGTTAGAAAATCACCAAAAAATTGCTTTGGAAACTGATAATTGTAGTCAGTGTTATGCTTGTTTGCCTTGTCCAGAAAATATCAATATTCCAGAGGTATTGCGGTTACGTAATCTCGCCGTGGCATACGATATGAAAGACTATGGTCAATATCGTTACGGAATGTTTGAAAATGCCGGTCACTGGTTCCCTGGAATGAAAGGCAACCGATGTACAGAATGTGGTGACTGTTTGCCTCGCTGTCCAGAAAAGTTAGATATCCCAGCTTTGTTAAAAGATACTCACCAAAAATTAAGTGGGAAAGCAGGTCGGAGATTGTGGGGATAAAAATTTGAACAGGAGTCAGAATTCAGAATATACGTCTCGTAATTCTGACTTCTAGCTCCTGAGTTCTGAGTTCTTTATTGTTAAAATTATATAAAGATTAAAAGAGTCAGGAAGATCCGCCGAAGCTGGGGTGTCTCACCAAAAAAGATGAAAATTAAAAAAAAAGAAATATCCTACGCCAATCACTGACGGTTTTCCGCTACAGTGGACGGGCTGTAAGCTTAGTATGGACTACTAGCCGATCGCTTACTATTTTTCTGGCTAGTTTAACTTTGGTGGCTGGTCTATTACCGGCGGCGATATCCTACATCAGTAAATTAATTGTTGATGCAGTGGTATTTGCATCTCAAGTGAACTCACAAAGCAATGGTTCTGTCAATATTTCTCCTTCACTATTTTATGTAGGATTAGAAGCGATCGCTGTAATTTTACTAGCAGGCAGTCAACGGGGAATCACCATTTGTCAGTCGTTATTGCGGGCGCTAATGGGTCAGCGAGTGAATGTACTCATCTTAGAAAAGGCGCTGACACTCGATCTTAGGCAGTTTGAAGACTCAGAATTTTATGACAAATTGACCAATGCCCGCCGAGAAGCATCAGTTCGTCCGCTTTCCTTAGTAAACCGCACCTTTGGGTTAGTGCAAAATGCCCTTTCCCTGTTCACCTACGGTATTTTGCTAGTAAATTTCTCAGGTTGGGCGGTGGTGGTGCTGATTTTGGCAGCTATGCCTGTATTTATTTCCGAAACAAAGTTTGCTGGAGAAGGCTTTCGCTTGTTTAGTTGGCGTGCAGCAGAAACTCGTCAACAGCACTATTTAGAAAATCTGCTAGCAAGAGAAGATTTTGTCACAGAAGTCAAACTCTACCAACTGGGAGAGATGTTGCTAGGGCGTTACCGCAACCTGTTTGAGCAACTTTATGGCGAAGACCGTGATTTGACTCTGCGGCGAGGACTGTGGGGGTATCTCCTGGGTTTAGTTAGTACTGGTGCTTTTTACCTAGCTTATGCTTGGATTGTGCTGGAAACAGTGCTAGGTAAGATTTCCTTGGGAGATATGACCATGTATCTCACTGTATTTCGCCAAGGACAATCTACTTTCTCCAATGCCCTTACTTCTATTGGCGGGATGTATGAAGACAACCTCTATCTATCAAATCTCTATGATTTTCTAGAAGAAGAAGTACCAAAATCTTGGGGTAAGGCAACCATTGGTTTAAATTCCCAAGATGGTATCCGTTTTGAGAATGTCTCATTTACTTATCCGGGAAGTTCCAAACCAGCCTTGAGAAACATTTCGCTGCATCTGAAACCCAGAGAGAAACTGGCAATTGTCGGTGAAAACGGTTCCGGTAAAACTACCTTAATCAAACTACTTACCCGACTCTACACCCCTGATTCTGGGCGAATTTTCTTAGATGGCTTGGACTTGCAGGAATGGGATGTGGATGTCCTGCGGCGTCGCGTTGGTGTGATTTTTCAGAACTTTGTTCGCTACCAGTTCACTGTGGGAGAGAATATTGGCGTGGGCGATGTAGAACATCTCGAAAATAAAACACAATGGAAAACTGCTGCTGAAAAAGGCATGGCCCAATCTTTTATTGACCAATTACCTCAAAGCTTTCAGACTCAACTTGGTCGTTGGTTTAAGGGAGGACAAGAACTTTCTGGGGGACAGTGGCAGAAAATTGCACTGTCTCGTGCATTTATGCGATCGCAAGCAGATATCTTGGTGTTAGACGAACCAACATCAGCAATAGATGCCCAAGCTGAGTTTGAGATTTTCAATCATTTTCGCGCTATTACTCAAAATCAGATGGTACTTTTGATTTCCCATCGCTTCTCTACAGTACGCATGGCTGACAAAATCCTAGTAATAGAAAACGGCGAAGTTATAGAACAGGGAACTCACGAAGAATTATTACAGCTAGGAGGACGTTATGCCAAATTGTTTATGTTGCAAGCAGCCGGTTATCAATAGGAAAAGGGGCTAACAGTTACTTTTGAATTTAGATAGCGATGCCTACGGCGGGCTGCGCCTACGCTCACTTTATAGAAAGCACTAACACCTCTATCTAACCTGTTAACCTGTTAACAGGTCTGGTCAACATGGATAAAATATCTTTAGTGGCTAGACGATCCGTATTATTAAACATTGTTACCGGATAAAACTATGCAAATAACACAAAAGCGATACTATACTCCAGAGGAATATTTAGAGCTAGAAGAAGCTGCTGACTACAAAAGTGAATATATTAATGGGCAAATAATTCCTATGGCGGGTGGAACAGCTAATCACAATCGTATAGCTGGTAATTTCTATGCTGTGCTAAACTTCGCATTCAGACAACAAGAATACGAAGTGTTTAATAGCGATATGCGTCTGTGGATAAACCAAAAGCGTATCCATACATATCCAGATGTGACAGTAATAGCCGGTGAACCAGAATTTTCCAACAACCGTACAGATATTATTACAAATCCCCAAGTTATTGTTGAGGTTTTGTCTAAATCTACTAAAAACTACGATCGCGAAGATAAATTTCAGGCTTACCGAACTATTTCCACTTTCCAAGAATATCTATTAATTGACCAAACTAGGATTCATGTAGAGCAATTTTCTAAAATTGGGAAAAAGCAATGGACGCTTCGTGAATATGATGAAGAAGATGAAGCGATCGCACTTGGAACCGTACCATTTGAGATTTCTCTACAAGATTTATACAATAAAGTGAAGTTTGAGCCTGTTGAGTCCGAAGGTGAAACTGCTGATGTTGAGGGATTGGGTTAAGGGGAGCGAGTTGATCGAGTTGAGCAATTGTTCTTTTTTGCTAGAGTGAAAAGTATCAAGACTGCTTATACTAATATCAGTCATTACCTCTTTGTTGTCTCCGGCTAGCAAAATTATGTTGAAGACGATAAAAATAGAGAATTTCCGTAGTTTTCAATCTTTCGAGCTTCAGCAGCTTGGTAGAGTAAACCTGCTCGTTGGTAAAAATAATATCGGTAAAACATCAATACTAGAAGCTATTCAACTTTTATGCTCACGGAATAATCTTGATCCACTACGTCAGACAATGACTAACCGGAGCGAGTATTTTTATGATGATGAGCGTAGTAAACCTAGGTTAGGGTTAGCTCAAGCTCAAGACCTTGATGTTCGTCACCTTTTTTATGGTCACGAGATTGAACTGGGGAGCAAATTTTCAATAACAGGTATTAATGGCAATATTCAAGAGGAGCTTGTTGTATCAATAGAAGAACGCAAAATTTCTTCAACAGAGCAACTTAGCTTATTGCCTGAGTTTCTATATGATGAAGTGTCAGATGCATTAAGGGAACTAGACTTCAGTATTAACTGGAATTATGGGCGAGAAGAAAAGCCTTGGAGATTACCGCTATCAGCTAATGGTGGACTTCCTATAGAGGATTATCCTCGCCAATTGCGTAGATATACTAAAAATTCAGTACCAAAAATACAATTTATAACATCATCTTCTTTAGAAACCGATAAGATGATTGAACTATTTGATCAGATAGTACTAACACCTGAAGAAAAACTTGTAGAGCAGGCACTTCATAGAATAGATTCTAAAATTCAACGCATTGCTCCAGTTAGTTCTCGAAATTCAAGATATTCCTTAGAATCGCGGGGCGGTTTTTTTGTCCTTCTTTCTGATAGTAATCAGCGTGTACCAATTGGCAGTATGGGTGATGGTATTTGGCGTATCTTAGGACTTGCATTAGCTACAGTGTGTGCTAAAGATGGATACTTATTTGTTGATGAGATTGATACCGGACTCCATTTTACGGCGATGTCTGATATGTGGAAACTAATTTGGGAAACAGCCAAAAGATTAAATGTGCAAGTTTTCGCTACTACTCACAATAGCGATTGTTGGACAAGTTTAGCTAGTATTGCAGAGCAGGAAGATGTAACTCAGGATGGTATTAGAATTCATAGAATTGAGAAAGGGAAAAAAACAAGTATAGTCTTCACTGAACCTCAAATTGTCATTGCTGCTGAAAGAGAAATTGAGGTACGTTAGTAATGCCAAAAGGTTATGAACGCAAGAAGTTGTTAGTAGAAGGACAGGACGATTTACGAGTTATACCAGAATTAATAGAAAAAAATGGAATTCGTTGGGGTGATAACAAAAGGGAAGCAATTGTATCAATACAAGATTGCGGAGGTTACGAAAATATTGACGCAAACCTTATATCTACAGAACTACAAGCATCAGAACTCACCCATTTAGGCATAATAATAGACGCAGATGAAGATTTATCTGCACGTTGGATAAGTATAAGAAATGCTTGTTTGCCAAGTATATCTGATATTCCTGAAGAAATCTCAGAGACAGGATTGATCCATTTTACAAAAAATGGAATTAAGTTTGGTATCTGGATTATGCCAGATAACCAAATGAGAGGTATGTTAGAGAGCTTTTTAGCTTATATGATTAGAGATGAAAGCGAAACTATTTGGCAATATGCTCAGGAAGTAGCACAAGAAGCAAAAAACAAAGGAGCATCATTCAAAGATTCTTATCTTGATAAAGCTAAAATTTACACTTGGCTGGCATGGCAAGAGGAGCCAGGAAGACAACTGCATCAAGCAATAAAGTATGAAATTCTGAATTCTCAACATCCAAAGGTGCAGACCTTTTTAATATGGTTTAAAAATCTGTATAACTTATAAGATTTTGCTATTTTAAAAACGCAATTTGTAGAAATTCCCTTAGTACGGGTGTTATATCTTCTTCCCGCCACACTATAGCCGTTTCTACTAATGGTGTTTTCTCCTCGAAAATACGATAAACTACACCAGTTCTCTGAAGATTTTGCAATGAAGACGGTGCGATCGCAATCCCCATTCCTGCTGAAACCAATCCGATAATCGTCTGCATCTGAATCGCTTCTTGAGTCACTTTTGGGCTGAAGTTTCCTTGCTGACAAAGACTTACGATTTGGTCGTAAAGTCCGGGTCCCAAATGGCGAGGGAACATGATAAAGTTTTCGTTTACTAGCGATCGCACTGAAATCTTTTCTTGTTCAGCTAAAGAATGAGTTTCCAACATAGCGACAATTAACGCTTCTTGCTGAATGCACTCTTGATTGAGTGTGTTGTCTTCTAAGGGTGGATGGGCAAAACCTACATGAATGTGCCGATTTTGTAGCGCTTGCTCTTGCTGAGTTGTGGTTAATTCCAGCAATACCAACTCTACTTCTGGAAACTGTTCTCTAAACCGCCGCAAAATCACAGGAAGCAAATCGTAAGTTACCAAACTGGTAAACCCAATTCGTAATTGTCCCTTTTCACCTCTTCCCGTTTTTTGGGTTAGCTCAATTGCTTTTTGGAGTTGAGCTAAAAGTTGATAAGCCTCTTGCAGAAAAACTTGCCCTGCTTCTGTTAGTTGTACCTGTCGTTTAGTTTTGCGGTGAAACAGTTCTACTCCCAATTGCACCTCTAGTTGGTGAATTTGCTGGCTTAAGGGCGGTTGAGCGATGTGCAGTCGCTCGGCGGCTCTACTGAAGTGCAGTTCTTCAGCGACAGCAATAAAGTAGCGCAGATGTCGCAGTTCCATCTTTTTGATATTTTATAAGTTTCAATTATCTATAAATATATAAACGCAGAGAGGCGCAAAGTAGCGCAGAGGTTTTAGAAAATTTATAACAAAAACTAGAGGTGCGATCGCTAGGATTTATGATGATTTACGTATAAATTTTATTGATACTCGACAATCAAAAATGTATTTTTCACTACAATTGTTTCGTGAAAATAATTTGTTGCTTTTAATATAAAAATGTATCAGTCTATATGCTATATTTATTAGCTTTCAAAAGCAGTATTAGAAGTTTTTAGGTATACTTTCAAAAGCCTCAGATGCTATGTAAAAATTATTTAAACTTGGGTTCAGCTTTTAAGTTTAATTACAAATCATGCCACCATACTTGATATATTAATAAATTCATTCAAACTCTAAAATAATATTAAGGTTTAAGCGATTTATTGCTATACCTCTCACTGGCTAAAATTAGAAAAATAGTAATTGTTGCTTCTTTAAGAATGAGCAATAGTCATTCAAAAAATATCATTCATAGCGCCGAATGCTCGTCTATTTTTCTGGTTATTCAATGCCCTATGCCCCATAACCCATGCCCAATACCCTAATTGCATACTTCTATGGGATTAGAAGTATCCACACCAACCCAAACAACTACCCCTAGCAGGTTAAACTAGGTCTGGTAAGAACTGCTCCACGTTCCTTATGAGGCTTTTATGGGAGCTAACCTCAAACAGATTGCCAACTATTTAGACAACCTTGGTTGGGACTACCGTTTTGATGATGAAGAAGACCGAATTATAACAGGTGTGGAGGCTGATAACTTAGAAGATTTCCTAATAGTTGTCCAACTGGATGAAGAAGGAAAATTTTTTCGGGTATTTGCCCCTCAAGTTCTGGGAGGAATCCAAAACCATCCTCACAAGGCAGCTATCCTCCAGACAATGCTTGCCATTTCCTGGGAAACCAAAATGTTGCAATGGGAGTATGACCCATCGGATGGTGAAATTCGTGCCATTATTGAGTTTCCTTTAGAAGACTCGATTCTCACAGAAAAACAATTTCACCGTTGTCTGAGTGGATTAATTCAGATTGTCGATGGCATAGCAATACCTCGATTGACAGAAGTTATGGCAACAGGCCTCGATCCGGGGAATATAGAACTTGGGGAAAGACTATTACTCAGTATCCAAGAAGAAGCTCCAGGATTGTTAGATTTACTAGAAAAAGCAATGGAAGCACGAAAAAAGCGAGGAAGTTTTCCTAGTGAGTGAGACGGATCATCACTTAAATAGCTATACTCCAAAGTGATACCCTCACTATATACTGAAATTTTCTGGGGCTGGATATTATGACATCCTATGCAACCTCCTCTGCCAAAGCGGAAATGAGCGAACTCCGGCGGTTGAAAGCTTTACTACCACCAGAACTGCAAAGCTGGGTCACGGTTGAAGGCACAACTGAGGTCAATCCACCCCTGGTTCGCTGCGAAGAAATTGGGAAAGACCAGGTAGAAATTCAAATTGATTTGGTGAAATGGGATGCCCTCGCAATGGATCAGCGTAATCTGCTGTTCTGGCATGAGGTTGCTCGCGTTCAAAATGACACAATTCCTAAAGATGGTTGGGAAATGGCAGCACTAGCCATAGGTTTAGGTGGTGCTGTAGGGGAATTGTGGGTACAAGATGGATTGCTGCTGGTGTTAGCTTTGTCGCTTTGTGGCGTGTCAGGCTGGCGACTGTACCAAAAGAATAATGGGGAAAAGCAACTAAGAGAATTGCTCAATGCTGATGAGAAAGCGATCGCTTTAGCAACTCGTTTTGGTTATAGCCTCCCCAATGCCTACAAAAGTCTCGGTAGCGCCTTGAAAACCCTGATTGATAATACTCCTAGTAAGCGCCAACGATCGAGATACGAAGCAAGACTCTCTGCCCTCAAACGCAGTGCCAATAAGGCAAAAGCTAAATCCAAAACTCCAGATGAGGGCGCACTTTAGCAACCAGAAATTAGGTTGGGTGGGTATTGCCTACCCCAAAAAACCTAAATCAACGCGAGTTTGACAAACCTCTCTCTGCCTTGAACTTTAGTTCAAGTTTCTCTTTGAGTCAGGGAGGCAAGATTTTACGTAGTAAAACCTTTTAGTGATCTTTTGATTTGGCTCATTAGACTGCCTACTAAGGGGGCTGCTGTCTCCCTAATTAGTGGCAACAGCCCAATTACGATTTCATACAATCTTACTTTTTTCTTGACTACATCTTTATCAAACTAAAATTTTACAACTGGTTCAGCATTTTATGTGTCTGGGGGATCACGCGCACGTGCTTGACAAACCCCTTCATCAAAGCTTGCCACGTCAAAACTTGATCGCTGGAAGGCGCAAGTACAGGTACTGGAGAAAATTGTTCTGATACTGCCAAAGGCGTAACAGGTTGTAAAAATACTGAGATATCTGGACTAACCTCTGCCACCAACGAAGCTGAACGTTCCAACTCGGCGGGATCTGTGTTTTGAGACACAATTATCTTGACAAAAACATTTAAATATGAATCATGACATAACTGGAGAAATTTACTATGTTCTTGCCAATGACTTTCGCCGCTAACACTGGGCAATTTTAAATCCATACCTACAGAGTCTAAGTATGGGATAATCATTGCTAGTTGTTCTGGGCGATGTCCGCCGGTTTCTAAGTATATAGGTAGACCAGTTATGGCTCGCACTTGGGGTAGAAACTGCGTTAGAAATGAGGCATGAAGAAGTGGTTCGCCGCCAGTTAAGCTAATGCTATCGTGTAGACAAGGCAGATTTTGCTGTTCCACCCATTCGATTAATATGGGTAATGGGACAGGGTTAGAGTGGATTTCAAAGTCGCGCAATCCAGGCGATCGCTCTATCCGACAAGTTGTAGGTGCATTCCAAGTGTGGGCACTATCACAAAAGTGACAGCGCAAATCACACAAAGCAAAACGAATAAATATCTGACGTGTCCCTACATTCAGTCCTTCCCCTTGAATGGCAGAAAAGACCTCAATCAGGCGTGCGGTAGGTGTAACCGTATTTTTAGCAATCATTTGATGAGAGCAACGCGATCGCGCTGCGTCGGCACAACAGCAAGGATGTTTTTTGGCTTCTTGTTCTATTGTGAATCGTCGCTAGCGATCTCCAATCTCAGCCTCGGTAAATAGCAGTTAGTCCTGATTACCACTAATTTCCGATATTAGGTTAAGTAATTTTGTAGGACAAACTAATGTTTGGCATATTACATTATACATGGCAACGAAAGTGCAGAGCTTCATGACTAGCCAACCGACAGAGGTCGATTTTCCAGTTAATTCCCTAAACGACATTGCTATAGTGCAGGTGCCGACACGGTTGAGCGTGCTGGAGGCTTTAGGCTTTAAGCAAACCTGCCAAGGCTTAATTGGGCCCAATTCACATCCCAAGCAAATCATCATTGACTTTCACCAAACTACTTTTATCGATAGTAGTGGTTTAGGTGCCCTGGTAAGTAATTTTAAATATGCTCAGGCTAAGGATATTACATTAACACTGCGGAATGTAACACCTCAAGTGATGGCAGTTCTAAAACTCACAGGGTTGGATCAGGTTTTTCCTCTAGAACTTGTGGGGGATGGGTCGTTAATAGAACAAGATGACGTAGTAGATAATCGGAAGACAACTTCTCGTAAAGTAGAGCAGTTACCCACTACTCACCCTTCTATGGCATCTTGGATGAAACGGTTCTTAGATATTATTGGGTCAGTGATTGGTTTATTAATTACAGGAATTTTGTTTATTCCGATTGCGATCGCTATTCAAATTAACGATCCCGGCCCAATTTTCTTTAGTCAAATTCGTTGTGGTTGGATGGGTAAGCGGTTTAAGATTTGGAAATTCCGCTCTATGTGTGTGGATGCGGAAGCGAAGAAATCTCAAGTCAAAAATCAAGTGCAAGGTGCTTTTTTCAAGAATGAGAATGACCCCAGAATTACTAAGGTAGGGCGCTTTTTACGGCGAACGAGTCTTGATGAATTACCCCAATTTTGGAACGTCCTCAAAGGAGAGATGAGTTTAGTCGGCACTCGACCACCTACACCCGATGAAGTGGAACGCTATGAAGTACCAGAGTGGCAACGTTTAGATGTCAAACCCGGTATGACTGGCGAATGGCAAGTAAATGGACGTTCTACAGTCCGTAGTTTTGAAGATGTAATTCGTCTGGATTTGCAGTATCAAAAAAATTGGAGTTTAGTGTACGATTTAAAGCTAATTTTCAAAACTATAGCTATTCTGTTTAATAGAAACAGTGGTGCTGTTTAGCTAATTATCCTTATTCACAATTTTTTGAGAACTAGCAATCACGATATTCTTAAATACACCCAAGCCTAAAATAGGCTTGGGTAAATTTTAGGTTTACTAACAGCAGCACAAAAGTGTCAGCCAATTTTGGTTTTGAGATTTTAGACTGATTTATTAAAAGAAAGATGTTGATGTATTTTTATCCTCTATTAAAATCAGGGATTTAAACCAATTTTGGATTTTGAATCATTAAATCCAAAATCCAAAATCCAAAATCCAAAATCTAAAATTTAGCGATCCTGTGTATGAGATTATCCCATTGCCTTCTGAACATTAACTACTTCAACCGGCTGCACTTCTGGCAACAAACGCTTCATGCCTTGCTTAACAAACCCCTGCAAAAAACCAATCTGCTGATTTTGCTGAAATACCTTTTGCAAGGTTTGCCGCAAATTATCCAAATTCAAACCTGTTCCAGAATCTATCGCTATTTCCTGCTGTTGGAAATACTCAACTAGACTTAACCCTGCGACTCTAGTTAGATAAGCTGCACTTACTCCTTGCACTACGCCACCAGCAACAAAGGTAACGGCATTACTTTTCAGAACAGTACTAATAGCCTTTGTAGAAAGTTCAACTAAACCCAATTTCAGCATTAAACTTCCCATTGTTCCAGCTACGGTTTGTGCCTGTTCTAGAGAAAATTTTTGCTGATAGATATTACCCAAATCCATTACCATTTGAGCATTAATTGCCGCAGTTGCCAGGATATCAAAGGCTGGTACTGGGTTAGCAAAGGCAGCGGCAGCAGCTATCCACTGATATTGTTCAATAATTGGGGTGGCGCGATCGCGTCTGGTTCCATTTAGCCAATTTTTCGCCTCAGCTTTCAACAATCCGGCTTTCCTCATCGTTGTCACCCAAACTAGCCGTTGTCTTTGCTGTGCTAAAACTTCATCCAACTGCTGCTTTAACTGCTGGATATCTGCTGCTGGTTGCTCCATCCACTCTTGCACAGAACCATCAGCCTCATGCTTTCGGACTTTGATGGCAATGGGAGAGGCCGCAGTTGCAACTACATTTCCCTGCATCCGCTGTTTCAATGACAGCAAAATATTGGCGCTTTCATCGGTTAAATACTGGTCTTGTTTATTGAAAACCAGCATATTAGGCTGATTTGCTGCCTTTAGCTGCTGTAAAGTTTGAAATTCTGAGTCTGTCAAATCACCGTTTGTCAGAAATAGCACAAAATCAGATTTTGCTACTTCTGCCAAAATAGCCGCATCTGAGTTTTCACCCACTTCTCTAAATAAAGGTGGTGTCTCTTGTAAAGACATGAAATTTTGTGTCTCTAGATTTTGCTCTAGCACTTGAATTAAAGTGCTTTTACCCACGGATTTCCCGCCAGTCACAGCTACTTTAATTTTTTGTCTGTCTAATTCCAGCAACAAGTGGGCAACTTGTTCTCTGAGTGTCTCTAAGGCTGGATGGTTTTCTGCTTCTTGTGCTAGTTGGTTAATTACAGTTTCAGTTTTAGCGATCGCACTTTCCACAGTCGCCCGATCCACCACCATACCATCTAGCTGCTTTAAACTGTCTTTGGAGCGATTTTGCTGGAATAACCACAAACCACCGCCTACAGCTAAGGCACTCAACAAACCAAACTCACCCACCTGCACTATAGAATCGTGCCAACTGTCCAACATCCACAGAGAAAAGGACAGTCCCAATCCTCCCACTAAAATTGGTCGCTGCAACTTCACAACCATGATTCTCCGCGCCTTTTAGATGGCTATTTCTTCCAGAATAGATCAAAATAAAACAAAACCCCGCAATCTTTACTGATTGTAGGGTTTTGTTTTACATTTTATTTGGTGGCGGGAAGTGGATTTGAACCACTGACCTTCGGGTTATGAGCCCGACGAGCTACCAGGCTGCTCTATCCCGCGTTGCTCTCGACTTATTTATAGTAACCTATAGTCAAGAGTTTGGCAACTACAAAAACGATAATTCTCCAATTACTTCTAAACGCTTGTATTTTCCCAAGGTGACAAACTTTTCTGAGAGGCTTTCGGCGGCGCTGGGACTAATCCAACCCATTTGCTGGAGTAAGTGAATCGCAACGGCATATTTTGCTCGTTTCGCCCCATCCATGACTTTGATTGCCAATCCCAAGCCTTCACCCAGTCTACCAATGCACTGCACTCCTTCGGCACCAGTTTTGCTGACTAGTTCTCCTGGAGTTAAGCGCATCAGTTCCGTATCAAATTCTCCATCTCCTGCTACCATCGCGGGATGATGAGTCATGGCACGAACAATGCGCTCCATATCCAAGTTAGTACTAGAGGCTAACAGTGCATATAGAGATGCCATATGACCGAGTTGCATCAGATAAGTTGGTGCGCCACAGTCATCATGAGCGCTGATAAATTCTGCTGCTGGCATTCGCAGCAACTCTGCGACTTTGCCCAAAATTAACTGCTGTATTGGATGCTTGCGATCCAAGTAGTTATTCAAGGGCCAATGGCGTTGCTGACAAACAGCTAACATTCCAGCGTGTTTTCCTGAGCAATTGTATTCTAGAGGACTCTGCTTTCCTTCAGGAATTGGACACTGGAGTATAGTCGGGTCAAGATCCGCCCGCCAAAGGATGTTAAATACCTGTCGGACTTGATCTATTCTTCCTTTATGGGAACTTGTGATAATTGCTAAGTCGCGATCGCTGAGTTGATAGCGTTCCAGTGTACCTGTTGTGGTGACAGCGAGTGCCTGAAATGGTTTGAGGGCTGAACGGATAAATGCAGCAGTTTCAGAATTTCCGGCAACGGTTAGAACCCGTCCTCGTTCATCACAGACAACAGCTTGGACTATATGCCTGGATTCAATAATACCTTCCCGCAGCAACCGGACTTCCAATGCTGTGGCTTGAGTTCGTTTTCCCATTGTCATGGGTTTATATTTATCACCTTTTTTAATTAAATTAGTCATTGGTCATTGGTCATTAGTCCTTAGCTAATGACTAATGACCAATGACCAATAACTCTTTAAAACAAATGCCAAACTATAGTACCAGTAACGTACATTCCCGCCAAGCCAGCAAAGGTAAATTGTAACCGCCGCAGAATGGGTTTGATTTCGTATGAGACAATTAAGCGATCGCGGTTGAGAACTTCCTCTGGTTTAGTCCAAGTTTGACCATCGTACCAGCCGGACTCTTCATAAAATACTGTGGGACTACAAAGGCGATCGCACACGTAGAACCAACCTAAGTACAACCTTACCAGTACCAGTACTAACCCGACACTCGCTGCGGCTGCACCACAGAGAATAAAATGTGCAATATACTTGTGAGGGGGAAAACTTGCCGCAGCTATCGGCCCTGCAAAGAGCCAAGATAAACCCCAAATCCAAAAGAGTTTCGTGATATACTCACGCCAATGTAAAGTAGTATCACGAAATAGCCAGGAAGTTTTTAACTCTTCGTATTCATTGAGCGGTTGTTGGTCTGTAGGAACTGGGCAATTAGAAACCGAAGACCTAATCATGTTGGCTTACCCTCACCTTCATCAGATTCTGGAAGGGAAATACGCTCTGCATGAATCCAGAACGCTTCTAAATTATAAAACTCCCGTTCCTTGGGCATCATGATATGAACGATCACATCACCGTAGTCTTGTAGTACCCAACTCCCCTCAACTTTTCCTTCTGTCCTTAAGGGACGGCGTTGCAACTCAGTTTCGACTTTTCCTTCAATTGCTTGAGCGATCGCCCTGACCTGTGCTCTAGAATAGCCAGTCATCATCACAAAGTAATCAGCCAGGTAAGATACCTCTGCTACTTTGAGCAATAAAATCTCACCTGCTTTGCGGTCTGAGGCCGCAACAGCGATCGTTGCAGCTAATTTTTCGCTCGCCTCTTCGGTTTGGCCGTGGCTTATTACCGCACTCTTCGTCAGTGGGACAGATTGCAATGGGAAATTTCCTTGGAAATAATCAGTCATTAAACCTCAGGTGCTTTCTTCCTTTTGAAACAATTGTTGACATTTACTTACAAACAACGAACAATTGATCTGACAAATGTGTCAATAGGTTTTTTTGAATACTAACAAAAAAACAGGTGTCTATGGGATTAGTTTGATAATTGGCTGTTTAGATTTCGATATCCGCAACAGCTGAAAAGCTGATAGTTATTGTGCAGCGATAAATCAACCAATAGCTTTCCAGTACGAATTGACAGCGAAAATAATCGCAGATTCATCAAACAGCATAATATGTAATGTAAAGCTAGTAATTCGCAGGTAACTATACATCTACGCTTTATACTGTCTACCAAAAATTATGATACGACACAGCATACTAATAACTGGTCTAGCAAAAGTGCGATTTATTATATACGCATAGCATGAAGTATTAATACATACTTTGTCAGTAATAAACCACGGATAGAATGAAGTGAAGCCGTGAGATTTCTAGTTCAACAATCCACCTGACAACCTGCTTGTCTATGGCTATATTTTTAATAGTAAAATTAGCTACCCTCAAAATCTCATAATCTTTAGACATGAGGGCATAATTGTAATCTCTACAGATGTAACATAACTTTGCAGTAAAGATTAAACTTCTTGTTTCGTAACTATGCCTCTAGACTGAATTGTTCTACGTTCTGCTGTCAATGAGTAACACAAGGACTCATACTGATTTAAAGCTTGTTCAAAAGCATATTGCTCAACGGCATATTGGCGACTTTTATAACCCAGAGTTTTGACTTTTTCGGGGTTTTGGTACAAATCTAAAATTGCCATCGCTAAAGCTTGGGGATCTTCTGGAGGAACGATAACTCCGCCGCCACTTTGCCTAATGGCTCTTGCTGCCGTACCATTGTCGGGGACAGAGGCAACTAAGGCCCCTCCACTAGCAAGTAGCACTTGAATTTTTGACGGCATATTGAAGGATACAACATTTTTCTTTTGCACCACTAAACCAACATCCGCGGCTCCTAACATCTGTGGTAAATCTTTGCGGGGTTGAAATGGCAGTAACAACACATTATCTGCGCCGCAGTCTAGACATTCCTGTTGCAATCGCTGTAAACCTTTTGCTTCTCCAACGATGACAAAGACAATATCTTGGATATGGCGCAATACAGAAGCAGCTTTGACGACGCTTTCTAAACCTTGAGTTAAGGCGATGTTACCAGAATAAAGTACTACAAATTTGCCATTCAGATTATGTGTTGCGCGGAAAGGGTTATCCTCTTTGGGCAAAGGGCGGATAAAATTTACATCAACCCAGTTGGGAATTTGCACAATTTTGTCAGCTTCTACGCCCTTAGCTCGCAAATTGTCCACAAACCCGTCAGCAATGACGCTAATTTTAGTGGCAGTGCGGTAAGCAAATTTTTCCAATAATGTAAACAACCGGATAAGTAATTTATTTTTCAGTAGACCGACATGGACGGCTGCTTCTGGTAATATATCTTGTAGATTTAAAATCACAGGACAAGCACGTAACCATCCTAAAAGAGCAACTGGTACACAGCTTGGCAAGGATGGGGATGTTGAGAGAATCACATCTGGGCGCCAACCGATAAGGGCGGGTACAAAACTAGTGACGACGAAACTAGCATCTAGTAACACCCGATCTAATAGGTTGGGTTGTGGACGAATCCAAACGTAACTGCGTTGAATTTGAACGCCATTTTTGGATTCGTTGACATACCATTTACCCCGATATTCCTGGTAAATTTGCCGCTCAGGGTAATTGGGCATAGCGGTGACTACACGCACTTCATGCCCACGTTTCACTAGTCCCTCTGCTAATTCAGTCATTAGTGGGGCAATACCAATCGGTTCTGGATAGTAGTTGTAGGAGTAAATTAAAATCCGCATAAAAACTTAGTCCGAAGTACCCCGGTTTTTTATTTAGTGACAAATATTTGTCTGAAATATCATTTGGGCTTGGAAAACCCTATATCTAATTGTGACTCCAGACTGTTTTTCTGTCAGGTGTTTTCCTTAAAGATTGAGTAAACTTTGAGATGTAATACTTAGGGGAACTATAAATTTTTTTTACTATTTAAGCAGTTTTTCAATTGTTATTTTTTGATGGGTACTTACGTAGAATCCCTAAGTATATTAGGTTTTACCAACTCTTAAGACCAAATTGGGATAGTTAGTATTAACTCTCTCTATAGTTACGCACATAACCCATTTTCATAGAATCTGAATATTAATAAAATTTTTTGATCGTACTAGTGTAATTCAATGAGCGATCGCCCTTGTATTTTCTCTTTTTTTGCTGGATCGGGTTTGCTAGATTTAGGTTTTGAAACCAGCGGTTTTAATATTGTTTATGTCAATGAAATCTTCGCCCCATTCATCGCTGCCTATCGCCATTCACGGGAAGTTCTGAAAATGCGATCGCCTGAATATGGATATCATCACGGTGAAGCCGCCGATGTAACAAATCTTATTACCGGAAAAGAAGCACAACGCCTTCAAGAATTAGTCAAAGACTGCCGCAAATCTCATCATATAATTGGTTTTATCGGCGGGCCTCCCTGTCCTGATTTTTCTATTGGTGGAAAAAATAGAGGGCGTTTAGGAGATAATGGCAAGCTTTCCGCTTCTTATGTTGAATTAATTTGCCGCAATTTTCCTGATTTCTTTTTATTTGAGAATGTTAAGGGTTTATGGAAAACGGCAAAACACCGTTTATTTTTTGAATCGCTCAAGCAACAATTACAAGCAGCAGGTTACATATTAACAGAGCGATTAATTAATGCTATTGAATACGGCGTACCCCAGAATAGAGACAGAATTATCCTAATTGGCTTCAAAAATAGTTTTCTTCAGGAAATGAAAATCGCATTTGATAAAAAATTACTTTCTGAAGAAACTTTCCCTTGGAATAATTCTATTTTATATCCTCAAGAAAATGTTTTCGCTTACCCTTGGTGTAAGTGTGAACCATTCAAAGAAAATTCTCTAACACCTTGTCCTGATGGCATACCTGAAGAACTGACAGTTGAATACTGGTTTAGAAAAAATAACGTTCTGAATCATCCCAATGCTGAACACTATTTTCAACCAAGGGCAGGTATAACAAAATTTGCTGCTGTTCAAGAAGGAGATAATTCCAGGAAGTCTTTCAAACGTCTGCATAGATGGCGTTACTCTCCGACAGCTTGCTATGGAAATAATGAAGTACATTTACATCCTTACAAAATCCGGCGGATTTCTGTAGCAGAAGCTTTAGCTATCCAATCTTTGCCTGCAAACTTTATACTTCCAGAGAATATGTCGCTCACAAATATGTTTAAAACTATTGGTAATGGTGTCCCATACTTAGCATCAAAGGCATTAGCTCAAACTATGATTAACTTCTTAGAAACTAGTGTAAAAAATACTGTTGGCATTCATAACATTACTAGCACTTAACGTCAATTTAAATACTTACAGTAATTCCGGGATATCTGTAAAGCCGATATTAAAGACAATTCAGCAGCTTGTTTTCAGGATAAACTCGTAATAAGTGTGGTTTAATATATATATAAGAAATGTTTTAATTTTTTATAAAGTTTAATAATCAATCACTGGCAGAAGACACGATGGCAGCAGACTATCCAGACATTGATATTGCGCCATTTATCGATCACTCCCTGTTAATATCAACGGCTACTCCAGAGCAGGTTGAGCAATGGTGTGAAGAAGCATACAGATTCAACTTTGCGGCGGTTTGTCTGTTCCCCGCTAACATTAAGCAAGCAGTAGAACTCCTCCACGGTAAAAACCCTAAAGTCTGTACAGTGATTGGTTTTCCTTCTGGTGCAACGACTTCAGCCGTGAAACTGTATGAAGCTCAAGAAGCGGCGGATAGTGGTGCCACTGAGTTGGATGTAGTCATGAACTTGGGCTGGTTAAAAGCTGGCAAAACTGAAGAAGTCCACCGGGAGATTGCCGAAATTTGTGAAGAGACTGGGCAAACTGTCAAGGTGATTTTGGAAACTAACCTGTTGACAGATGCAGAGAAAAAAATAGCTGCTGAAATCGCTATGGAGGCAGGAGCAGCATTCTTAAAAACTAGTACAGGTTGGAATGGTGGTGCCACAGTGGCAGATGTACGACTTTTGCAGGAATTGGCAAAAGAAAGAGTGGGAATTAAGGCTTCAGGTGGTATCCACACTATCAATCAAGCTCTAGACTTAATCGTAGCGGGTGCTACTAGATTAGGCACATCTCGCGGTATGGATTTGATCCGTCAGCGCGATAACCTGGGAAAGGGTGAATAGTCATTTGTCCTACCCTGCGGGAAGCCGCAGAAGCGTCTATGTCATTTGTCCTAAGCTAATGACCAATGACTAATTACTAATGGCTAATAACTACTAATGACTAATGAGTAGAACCTACAAAGCAACTGGTATTAATCTTAAAACCCAGGCGCTAGGAGAATCGGATAAAATAGTGACGATTTTGACACGAGAATTCGGTTTGATTCGAGCCGTGGCTCCAGGGTCACGTAAGCACAACTCCAGCCTGGGCGGTAGGAGTGGAATGTTTGTTGTGAATGAACTATTGATTGCCAAAGGGCGATCGCTTGATAAAATTACTCAAGCACAGACTTTAAAAACTTATCCTGGTTTAGCTAAAGATTTGGGAAAACTGTCCGCCAGTCAATATTTAGCAGAAATAGTTCTGTGTGAAGCTTTGAGCGAACAACCCCAAGAAGAACTTTATGATTTGTTCAATGAACATCTTCATCGCTTGGAGATGGTGTCTAGTGCAAATCCATCTGGTGTTTTAGCTCATCTGGCTCATGGTGTATTTCATCTTTTAGCCTTAGCAGGACTAACGCCACAAGTGCAAATCTGTTGCCTATCTCAGCACCCCCTCAAACCAGACTTTACAGATCCCAACTGGCAGGTAGGATTTAGTATCCCTGCGGGTGGAACGGTTTCCTTAGAAGCTAGGGAAGGTTTACGAAAAGAGAGGCAGAGGGAGATTAATAACCAATTCCCCATGCCCAATGCCCCATCCCCAATGCCCAATACCCAAACAATTGTTGTGCATCGGCAAGAAATACCTGTGATTTCTAGTCGTTTGGGTGCTATGGAACTAGCTTTGCTTCAACATCTGTCACAACCAGAGATAAGGCAAATTGATGGTGCTAAAGATCATCACTGGTTATCTGTTGAGCAGATTTTGCGCCAGTATGCTCAGTATCAATTAGGCCGCCCTATTCGCTCTGCTACCTTGATCGACTCTTATTTTGCTGCCAACCATGATGCAACCGTCTGATTTGGATAAGAAAATCCTGCCTTTGTCACCTAGCCTCGCCAAAAAACAGAATAGGGTATCAGATCCTACAGTCAGGAATCACTTGAGTGCTGTTCCCAAGTGTACACCTAGTCAAATAAATGGCCAAGAAATGTCCCCAAAAGACGTTTCTCAAAACGATCAAAATTGGACAGCGGAGATCCCAAAAACTGATCTTCCAAGCCAATCAGAAACACAATCTGAGGACAAATTAACCACTGCTGAGATAGATAGCAACGGCGTTGGCAATGGGCATAATTTGCCAGTAGCCGCGATCGCAGAAAAAGAACCACCGCAATTAGATGGATCTGGTTCAGGTGGAGAAGCTATTGCAGGGAATGTAAAACAGCAGGGATTTTTACCTGTATTAAAAAACCCTAATTTCTTGGCTCTTTGGGGCGGTCAAGTTTTCTCCCAACTAGCAGATAAAGTTTATTTGGTGCTGATGATTGCCTTAATTAATACTCAGTTTCAAGGAAGCAATCAGAGTATTAGTGGTTGGGTGTCAGTCTTGATGATGGCTTTTACGATTCCAGCCGTATTGTTTGGTTCCGTTGCTGGCGTGTTTGTCGATCGCTGGTCGAAAAAGGCTGTGCTGGTGGCAACGAATATTTGGCGCGGCATCCTAGTTTTGTCAATTCCCTTCCTGGTGTGGTTGACTCATGACTGGAAACCCATAGGAGTGCTGCCAGTGGGTTTTTTGATTGTTCTGGGTGTAACTTTTTTAGTTTCCACACTGACGCAGTTTTTTGCCCCGGCAGAACAGGCGGTAATTCCCTTAATCGTAGAAGAACAGCATTTACTCTCGGCTAATTCGCTTTACACAACAACGATGATGGCATCGGTGATTGTTGGGTTTGCGGTTGGAGAACCGTTGTTAGCGATCGCAGATGGACTTTGGCTGCAAATTGGTGGTAGTGGTAGTTTGGGCAAAGAACTTTTAGTAGGTGGCAGTTATGCGATCGCTGGACTAATTTTGTTCCTCCTGGCAACTAAGGAAAAACACCACCACCCCGATACAGAATTTCCTCACGTATTCTCTGACTTACGAGACGGTTTTTCCTATCTCAAAGCAAATCATCGCGTCCGCAATGCTTTGCTTCAACTGATTATCTTGTTTTCTGTCTTTGCAGCATTAACTGTTTTAGCCGTTCGGATGGCGGAAATAATTCCCAACATGAAAGCTTCCCAGTTCGGCTTTTTACTAGCATCTGGCGGTGTTGGCATTGCGGCGGGAGCAACAATTCTCGGTCAATTTGGTCAACGTTTCTCCTACACCCAGCTAAGTCTGTACGGTTGTATGGGTATGGCAGCATCCCTGATTGGTCTATCAGTGTTTACAACTCAACTGTGGCTCATCTTGTTACTGGTAGCGCTCTTAGGTATCTTTGGGGCACTAGTGGGAATTCCCATGCAAACTGCCATCCAAACAGAAACACCTCCAGAAATGCGTGGTAAAGTTTTTGGCTTGCAGAACAATGTAATTAATATTGCTCTCTCCTTACCTTTAGCATTAGCTGGTGTCGCAGAAACCTTTCTGGGATTACAGGTAGTTTTTTTGGGATTAGCTGCGATCGTCTTTTCAGGAGGTATATTAACCTGGTATAACTCGCACAAGTAGTTATCAGCTAACAGGAGTTATTATTCATTACCTTGAGGTAATTAATATTTACTTAAAGCTTTTGCGTTCATGGTAAACTGTGGTCAGTGAAAATTTATCACATACTTGCCGGATATGAATCTGACATTAGTCGGAATAAGTTGTTGAAATATCAGAAATTAACAACTTATAACTAAAATAAATAAAGCCATCAATCCACTGGTTTAATCAGCTGACAATAAGCTTTTTAAACTAGTAGAAAATTTTGGGAATTTTTAATAAATAAAAAAACCAGCAAGTATAGCTAGATAAAATAAAAATCACAAAGGACACCAAGTAATAGATTAAACCCGCTTTTCTTACAGCTAAATAAAGAATGCGTATAGCCTGGATTGGAAAAAAATCACCCTTTTGCGGCAATGTCACCTACAGTCGAGAAATTACAAATGCCTTGCTAGATAGGGGACATCAAGTTAGCTTTCTTCACTTCGCCCAGGAAGAGTCTGAACCTGATAATTGGCCAAATCTTCGAGAGGTTTCCCTACCTTTCATTTACAAGTCCCAGGTTTACACGATTCCCACTTTTAAAGCCACCAAAGTTTTAACCGATTCACTGCGGGAAATCAAACCAGATGTAGTCCATGCTTCCTTGACGTTATCTCCTCTAGACTTTTTTCTACCAGAAATCTGTGAGGAACTGAGGTTGCCCTTAGTTGCCACTTTTCACACACCGTTTGCTGGCAAGGGAGCAAAGCTGGTATCAGGAACACAACTTTTGGCTTATCAGCTCTACGCGCCTTTTTTAGTTAACTACGATCGGGTGATTGTATTTTCCCAAATTCAGCGAGAATTATTGGCAGGGATGGGCGTAAGGGAAGAAAATATTGCCGTAATTCCCAACGGTGTTGATACCGTTAAGTATTCTCCAGGATTTTCCCAAATCAAAGCGGAATTTAAAGCCGATCGCTTGTTTGTCTATCAGGGTAGAATAGCGCCAGAGAAAAATGTTGAAGCCCTCCTCCGCGCTTGGAAGCAATCGGCAATGGAGCCTGGTACTAAGTTGCTAATTGTTGGCGACGGCCCTTTGAAGTCTTCCTTAGAGCCGTTTTTTGGTTCAGAATACGGCATTATCTGGTTGGGATTTGTCGCTGATGAAGACCGACGCATCGAAATTTTGCGGGGCGCAGATGTATTTGTTTTGCCTTCATTGGTAGAGGGTTTGTCCCTATCTCTGTTAGAAGGAATGTCATGTGGGTTGGCTTGTTTAGCAACAGATGTGGGTGCAGATGGAGAAGTCTTGGAAAAGGGCGCAGGTGTCGTTATTAGTACCAAAACAGCGCGTTCGCAATTAAAAACCCTCTTGCCAGTGTTGCAAGACCATCCAGAGTTAACAACCCTACTGGGGCAAAAAGCTAGACAGCGTGTATTAGACCGCTATACCCTTAGTAAAAATATTAGTCTGCTGGAAGAACTTTATAAAGGAGTTTTAGCACAGCGACCTCTACCACTAAGTCGCAGAGCGTAAGGAAAGGGAAAAAGTGCGATCGCACTCTAAATTTTCAGATGGTAATCAATGAGTGCGATCGGGCAACAATGTTAGGCAGCATTGGCTAATATTCTAGTCATGCAATGATTTCTGACTTATAAATTACAGATACCTGACAAATAATTCTCTTACCAGTTTTATAAGGCTATCTAAAGTTAAAAAAATGAAGTATCACGCAAGTCAGATAAAGGTGATAAATATCCCTGACTTAGAGCAGCTAGAACATGGAAAGTGCTGCCGAAGATACGTCTATTGCTTCACAAATCCGTTGCCCGAACAAAACGTTATTGACCAAATTGCAAATAGTTTGGAGAAGAGATTTACCTTTTCAAAGGAAGTATATGAGATTCCTGAAGATGTTGAAATTTGTGCATCTATTTTCATAGAGCGTTTACAAGACAACGAAGCCAGAGTTAGTGTTTTGACAAATCAACCAGAAGAAGATTGCGTTTCCATCTTTGGGACGCATACTCTGCCACGCAAAATTGAGGAAAGGTTTGGAATTGTACAGTCAATTCAGGGGGAACAGCGAGAGACTTGGATTGACTGACTGACGGTAGGGTATAACTTTTGGTTGGTTACTCTTCTAGGAGTCGCTGGATATCTTCTGACTTAACTTATGGGTGCTGTGTATGTTTTTTCTGGGCAATTATCGGCAAAAATTAATAAATTAGTTACGATGAAATAATAAATAAAAGTAAATTAAAGCTACAAAATGAACAAATGACTGGAATCATCGACATAAAAACATTATATGAATCCAATTACCTGCAATGGTTGGAGGAGACTATTAAATGTCTCAAAAATCGACAACTAGCAGACATTGACTATGAAAACTTAATAGAAGAATTGGAAGATTTGGCTAAGAATGAAAAAAGGCGAGTAAGAGCTGATTCGTAAAGAAAATCTTAAGGATACTCAGATCGTTACGAGGTCTGAGTTTCAGCGAATAAGTGCTTTATTGACTTCAATTCCTGAAACCTTTACAAGACAAGTACTTTACTTGAGTTTACAAATTAGCTCTAAGAAGTTTATTAGAACAGATTATTAGACATTTATTACTTTATCAATATTGGGATTTAGAAAAGCCAAGAAATGCTAATCATTGGGCGGCTGAAATTATTAGTTTTCGGAACCAACTAAATGAAGATTTAAGTGCCAATTTACGCAATCATTTAGAGGAGAATTTCAGCATAATTTATAGCAATGCCTTAGATTATGTTAAAGCTAAAACAAATTTAACTAATTTACCTGAATTATGTGCTTATACCCAGAAGTGTTGAATGTTAAGAAAAATCCAATAAAAATAACCCAAAATATGGTAATTTTGGGCGAAGGCTTAAAATATATTAGTTTGATTGTGATTATAAATTCATTTGCCAAAGTTGTCAAAGATATCCTGAAAAGCCTGCCAAAAAACGATTATCCAGTATTGAACAGTCGTCTGTTCTTCGAGTGCTGGTTATCCTATGCCCTGGATAACAGTTTAACAAGTATGCGAGATTTATTTAAAAGATTAAATAATACAGGATTTGATGTAGATATTTCTACTTTTTCTAAAGCAAGTTCTCACCGCCCACAAAAACCCTTCCAAGAAATTTATCAAAAATTAAATGAATTAGTCCATAATAAAACTCAGAAAAAGTTACATGATAAATACGCAATTTGTCCTATTGATTCAACAATTATTACTTTAACAAGTAAATTGTTATGGGTTTTGGGACATCATCAAGTTAAACTTTTTAGTTCCTTAAATCTAGCTACAGGTACCCCAGATCGCGTAGCGTCTCGAAGAGAAGATAACTTCATCAATTTTGGTCACGATCATGATTATAATTTTGGCTCGAAAATGATGTTTAATTTACCCACAAATGCTGTTGGGGTAATGGATAGAGGAGGCAGTGCGTTGGGCGGGTTTCCCGACTTGAAGCAACTGCCGTGATTTGCTGGGTTGAAATTTATTCAAGACTTGGCGCAAGAAAATAAATATTTCGTTTTGCGGATTAAAAATAATTGGAAGCTAGAATTTTCTGACTCAACTGGATTAATTAAAGTTGGTGCATCTGATGATGCTCAAGCCTATAGAGTTATTAGCTTTTGTGATTTAGATACGAAAACTGAGTTCCGCTTGGTGACAAATTTACCAGCATCGGTAGATGCGGAAGTTACTGATGATGAAATTAGGAATATTTATCGTTTACGTTGGGGAGTTGAATTGTTGTGGAAGTTTTTAAAGATGCACTTAAAACTTGACAAATTAATTACCAAGAACGTCAATGGTATCACTATACAAATTTACATTAGTTTAATAGCATATTTGATTTTACAGCTTTTATATATACCCAAACAATGAGGATATACACTATTAGATAAATTCCGTTATTTGCAATCATGTATGTGTCAAAAAATCAGTTATGTTCATTGGTTTGAGGAGATGATGTTATGTTGACTATTTTAGGTTTTTTAGAGCTACTTTAACTAAATATGTAAAGTTTTGTATCGACATTCAACATTTCTGGCTTATACCTTAGAGCAAATTTTGGATAAAAATTGGTTACCTTAATCTTAAATCTTGATTTTTACATAAAATAAAACATATTCATATTTTAACTCAGCAACACCATAACAGGACTTACGCAACTGGCACAGTGCGATCACTAGACAGTAGTACATACGTATTTAATTAGCGAGAATCTGTTTGATTGGCTTTACTCGAATTACTAACAATAATCTATGTCTCTTGTGTAGTTTTTGGGCGCTGGGTGCGCGAAGCGCACCATTGCTTGTGCCAGTTGCGTAAGTCCTGCATAAAATTAAGTCGCTGAATTATTCACTAAAGACCATCCCAAAGTAGTTGGCTGTTCATAAACCCGCTTTAGAGTATTTACATCTCTGGGAGAAATAGACGGCGGGTTACGAACTTGAGAAAAATATAGGGCATCAGTTTGTAGCGGACTATGACCCCAAATTCCCAACGCATGGCCAAATTCGTGGCGGGCTGCTGCAATGAGATACTCACCTGTTTGGCTGGGACTTAACAAGATGGTGAAGCGGTGGGATAAAACTTTGTTGCTGGTGTATAACTCGTAAGTAGTTTGTGCCGATCGCGCACGGGGTATATTACTACCAGGGGAAATTTGTAGAGGTGGCGCTTTTCGCGCGATCGTAATATCAGCAATTTCTGGCTGTTCGACTATTGTTAAAGGTAAATAAGTACTCCACTCCTGTACACCCTGCAAAACAGCGTTAACCCATGCTTGAGATTGTTTTTCGCTGATGGCTTTTGGTGGTTCTACATAAACTCGAATGGGAAATTGCGACCAGACTAAATAACCCACCTGAGTTGTTGTGACTTGGGAAAAGTAGTCACCACTGTTAGTGTTATCTTGCCACTGCGCCAATGTGGGCGGTAAGGGATGAGGTTTTGGGGAAGTGGGGAGAGATATTATTAAATCTGAATATACATATTCTGGTATTATTGTAAATCCATTACTCGACTGGATATTAGTAAAAACGATCAACAGCCCTGTGCCAGAAAATAAGGCAAGAGCTGTAATTAACCGTCGTGAAATTAAATTTATTAGGGTATTAAGTATCGGGTGTTGGGTTATTTTCCCCATTTACCTATCCTTATTTAGGCAGCCAACCAGCACTTAAAACTACTGTTAAACCGAGGAAAATTACTGTCAATGCCCAAGTAATTCGGTTTAAGGTGTTTTCTGCACTCTTGGTGCTGCTAAATAGCTGGGCTTGTCCGCCAATAGCGCCAACGCCATCACCTTTAGGGCTATGCAGTAAAACTAAGATAATCAAACCAGTGGCAGAAAATGCCCAAATGCCTTGCACGATATTACTAATTGTCATGGTAGGAATCTCATTTATAAAAAGTTTCAAAAAACAGAATTCAGAATTCATGAGTTAGGAGTTTTTAGTGAACTCCTAACTCAGGACTCAGGACTTTTTTACAGCCCCACTTGTACGGGGGTGCGAGTGCGTTGCAGCTCATATTCTGCTGTTTTCAGCAGCGATCGCCCGGTCATTTCTGGTGGCTGAGGCAGCTGTAAAATCTCTAGAATTGTGGGGGCAATGTCGGATAGCTTGCCATCGTTTCGCAGTTCGACATTTGTACCATATCCAGGGATTTTGACTTTCTCTCCTTCCACCAAGATAAAGGGGACTGGATTAGTGGTATGAGCCGTCCAGGGATTACCCCCTTCATCTAGCATATACTCAGCGTTGCCGTGGTCGGCAGTAATAATTGTTGTACCACCGGCTTTGATAACGCTTTCTAACAAGCGACCCAAACAGCGATCGACTGTTTCAATTGCTGTAATGGTAGCGTCGATTTGACCAGTATGCCCTACCATGTCTGGGTTAGCATAGTTAATCACAATTAGAGAATACGTACCCTTTTTAATCGCAGCGATCGCTACATCTGTAACTGCTGCTGCTGACATCGCTGGGGCATGATCGTAAGTCGCTACCATCGGGCTGCTTACCAGTTCCCGATCTTCTCCGACAAAAGGTTCCTCCAGACCCCCATTAAAGAAATAGGTGACGTGGGCGTATTTTTCTGTTTCGGCGGTGCGGAACTGATTCAAACTATGATTGGCTATGACTTCTCCCAGAATGTTACTGAGATTCTGCGGCTCAAAGGCGACAGCTACGGGTAGGTCTGAATCATACTGTGTAAACGTGACAAAAGACAGCGGTGTGATTTGCTGTCTTTCAAAACCATTAAACGTGGGACTGACCAAAGCTTGAGTCAGTTGCCTGGAGCGATCGGGGCGGAAGTTGAAAAATATCACCCCATCCCCTGGTTCTATTGCGCCGGGTGCAATTCGGATTGGGTTGACAAATTCATCTTTTACCCCTTCGGCGTAAGATGCTTGCAAGATTTCCACAGCAGTGCGATTATCAGCTGCACCATCTTGGGTCATCACGTCGTAAGCTCGTTTGACCCGATCCCAGCGGTGATCGCGATCCATCGCGTAGTAGCGACCGCTGAGGGTGACTATGCGTCCAATTCCCGCGCGGTCTATATAATCTTGCAGCAATGTGATTGCTCTTACACCGTCAGTTGGGGCGGTGTCACGACCATCGGTGATGGCATGAATACAAACTTCTGGAATTCGCTGGTTTTTGGCTAAGTCAAGTAGTCCGAATAGATGGGTGATATGAGAATGTACCCCTCCCTCAGAACAAAGGCCTACTAGATGCAGCTTGCTATTCCGAGAACGAACTTCCTGGCAAATTTTGACAAGTGCTGGGTTTAAAGCAATAGAACCGTCTTCGACCGCATCAGAGATGCGTACCAGTTCTTGCGGTACAACTCGCCCAGCACCAATGTTCAAATGACCTACTTCCGAGTTGCCCATTTGACCTTCTGGCAACCCTACGGCTTTTCCTGATGTGTGGATGAGGGTATGCGGGTAAGCTGCCCATAAACTGTCCACGATGGGAGTTTTAGCAGCAATAATGGCGTTTCCTCGCGTTTGGTCGCAGTAGCCCCATCCGTCTAAAATGACTAGCACCACAGGAGCAACAGGTGCTTTGGTCATAGTAAAATTGCCCTTTACTTTTTGTAATACCCGAATGATACCACTGCTAATCCACGCCGCAAGTGAATTTTTGCTTATTAACTTCTTTTACGAAGGACTTGCAGTTTTTTGAAATACTTTTTAACTTTTAGTAGTTTTTCTGTGATTTTTTTGAAGGCTAATAACGAGTGATTACTTAGTAGTAGCGTTTTAAGACTACTACTAACGTGTTATCCACTCCTTTATTTCCTTTTGGTGGAAGCTTTTGCAGCTTTCTTAGCCGCTTTTTGGCCTTCTATAGCAGCTAACTTTGCTTGTTCTTTTTCTTCGGCAATTTTCTGGAGATAGTAATGATAGTCTCCTAAGTAAACCCGGAATTCACCATCACGAATTTCGACGATTTTGTTAGCTACTTGAGAAATAAAGTAGCGATCGTGGGAAACTACAATTGCTGTACCGTCATAATTTTTGAGCGCTTCTTCCAGCATTTCCTTCGCTGGAATATCTAGGTGGTTTGTCGGCTCATCTAGAATTAGTAAGTTCGCGGGACGTAAGAGCATTTTTGCCAATGCCAAACGAGCTTTTTCTCCTCCACTTAATGCGCCAACTGCTTTAAATACAGTATCGCCAGTGAATAAGAAGCGTCCCAAAAGCGTGCGGACTTCTTGATTATCCCAGTCTGGAACTTCATCATGAATGGTTTCCATGACAGTTTTCTTCAAATCCAAAGCTTCAGCTTGATTTTGCTCAAAGTAACCGGGAATAACGTTATGATCGCCTAATTGAACGCTACCTTCTGTGGGTGGTTCCATGCCCATAATTACGCGCAGCAGGGTAGATTTTCCAGCACCATTGGGGCCAAGAAAAGCAATGCGATCGCCTCTTTCAATTAGCAGATTTGCTGATAAAAATAGGATTTTCTCACCATAAAGATGAGTTAAATCTTTAATTTCCACTACTTCGCGTCCACTGCGGGGCGCAGGGGGAAAACGGAAGTGGAGAGTTCTCATACCACCAACGGGTGCTTCAATGCGCTCGATTTTGTCGAGTTGCTTTTCCCGGCTTTTCGCCTGGGTACTGCGGGTAGCACTGGCGCGAAATCTATCAACAAAGGTTTGCTGTTTCTCTAATTCTTTCTGCTGGCGTTCGTAAGCACTCAGTTGTGCTGATTGACTTTCGGCTTTTTGTTCCAAATATGCCGAGTAGTTACCAAGGTAGCTAGCAGAAACGCCACGTTCAGTTTCCACAATTTGGGTGCAGAGGCGGTCAAGGAACTCCCGGTCATGGGAGACTATTACCATCGGCGTAATTAGCCCTCTGAGGTAATTTTCCAACCACTCAATGGTTTCTAAATCTAGGTGGTTAGTCGGTTCATCCAGTAGCAACAAGTCGGGTTTTTGCAGCAGAATTTTACCTAAACTCATCCGCATTTGCCAACCACCACTGAAGGCACTGACGAGGCGATCGCCATCTTCTAGCCCAAACCCCATCTCTGGTAGAATTTTCCCGATGCGTGCGTCTAAGTTGTAGCCATCCAAGGCTTCAAATTTACGCTGCAAGCGATCCAACTTATCAATCAGTCGATCCAGTTCCTCTGGGCTAGCCGTTTCCATCTCTTGTGGTATGTGCGCCAGAGATAACTGTACTTCGTTGGCTTCTTTGAAGACAGTCCAAAATTCTTCTCTTACGGTGCGGGTGGGGTCTACTTCAAACTCTTGGTTAAGGTAGGCTATATGTAAGCTATTAGGACGAATGATTTCGCCGGCGGTGGGTTCCATTTCCCCAGAGATGATTTTGAGTTGGGTTGATTTTCCAGCACCGTTGACACCGACTAAGCCAATGCGATCGCCTGGTTTAACTTCCCAGTTGATATCTTTGAGAACTTCGCCTGTGGGATAAATTTTACTTATATGTTCTAGTCGCAGCATTAAGTTTCTCTCAGGTAGGGAGTGGGTGGTTGAGGACGAAGTACTAACACCGCCTCTAATATTAACAAAAATTAACTATAAATTCGTCGCGATCGAGTTTGGAAGCCGCAAACCAAATTTGGCTTGAGCCACGGATAAAATTTACCACATCTATATTAAGGCTGGCTTTGTGTTACTTGTCTGACTTCTTCGACACTCAAATCTAGCGCCTGTGCTACTTGTTCTACAGTCAACCCGGCTGCTAACATTGCTGGTACTGCTTTGAGTTTACCTTGCTCAATGCCTTGAACCTTACCTTCTTCAATGCCTTGAACCTTACCTTGTTCAACACCTTCCTGAAAGGCTTCCTGATAAAATCTGGTTTGCTTTAACTCGCTTAAGCCAAACATTTCCTCCATCTCCTCCCTACTCATTGTGGGAAACTTGTAAGCCAAAATAGTCTCTATAAATTGTAATAATTGCTGCTGTTTTGGTTGTGAGCTTATCTCTGACTTGGTTCTGTCTATCAACTCCCTTGCTTGTGCGATCGCTATATCGTCGGTTGCAATTACTAATTTAGCAGTTGCAATGCCAATTGGAAGCGATGCACCTTCACCTAATTCATCCAAATAAATGCGCCTGACGCGCCCACTTGTGAAAAACTCACGGTAATGTTTGATATCTCCTGTATCTACATTTCTGTTTGGGTATAGAACCACAGCACCCCAGTCATTTAATGGTTGATTCTGACGGAGGTATAAACATATTTATGCAATTAGCCGTGAATAAATTTCTCCATCAGCTTGAAATTGCACTTCAACAAAGTAAATCGGGTTCTCACTTCCTTGTGTAGGCAGAAATACACCATCTATTCTGAAGGCTGTTTGTTTGATTTCAACTGATGAAAATTGATAAAGGCTAGCTTCTTCTGGAGGATTACCAATAAGTTCAAAGAAGATATCAGGAAATTCTTGAAACAGCCGATAAAAGATGATGTCTGTTTTCACAACTTTATATCATTTGAAGATTTTGATTTGCTGTTCAGGTGTTACTTTGTTATTCACAACCATCTCGCACTTTCAGTAATTGCTCTTTTGCTATCCCTAATATACGTGAAAGGGGTGCTAATAAACTATCATCAAATGCTTCTCCGGCATAAATATTATTCAGTTCAGTGGGAGATAATTTAAAGGTGTCGCAGAATTTTGCAAACTCCTGGTTACTCAAATCAAGCTCTTTTTGCCTATCACTAAGTAAAACTGCGATCGCTCTAGTTCCATACTTGGGACGTTCACTAGTTTTTATATATTTTTCCATTAAATAATTGACTTTTCTGGTATCGCCGCCGATTTTTTTAATTAAATCAGTACAAGCCATTTTTAGCGCTTTTTTTAAAACTTCTTCTTCATTTAAAACTTTAATAATTTCACTGGCATATTCTGGTTTAAAAAATCCCACCAAATTACCTTGATGATAAACTGGTATATAAGGATTATTCGTTTCAAGTTGCCAATCTAAAGGCTCATTGCGTAGTGACATAGCTGCACCCCTTAATATTTTAAGATTGCACCATTTTAAAACCATTTATTCCTTAAGCGCCAATAAAATTACCCTAGTTCTGGCGATTAGAAATCGCAGCTATACAGACAAAACCCACCTCCGTGGGTTTCAACTTCCTGGAGTCCGTGCAGGGAGACTTAGCTTGTGTAGCTGTTATGTATTTCTACCAGAACCTCTAACTCAGGCAAAATTAGCGATCTCGCCTTGCTCATAACCAAATGGCTAAAAGCTTACCAGAGAAGGGTTTGGTAGTGTTGTGAGGCTGTTGTTAGATATTTAAACATAATGGGCATACTGTAAATATCAAGTAAGTAAGCATCAAAACAGGGTAAACAGTATGTTGACGATAACGTGGCAAGAAGAAATTGCATCCTTGAAACAAGATTTGAGGAAGGAAATAAATAAAATTTTAGGACATTCGGAAATTAATATACCTAATCATATTTGCATCAATAACCTGAAATCCAAGTTAGAGCGATTAGATGAAATAGAGAAAATTCTTAGTATAGAAAAATATAAAATTGCTTTTATAGGTACTATTGGTCAAGGAAAAACGACAGCTATTTGCCATCTTTTTAACTTAATAACTGATTTGAAGGTTTCCAAGACTAGTGGTAGTAAAACTGAAGATGTAACCGAAACTAAAGAGCTACTATCAACGGGGGCGGGCAGAACTACTATATGTGAAGTAATTATCAAAGCATCTGAAAAAACTTACATAGAGATAGAGCCTTATACAGTTGATGAAATGGAAAATCTTATTATTGAATTCTGCGAATATATTGCGAATAAAGATAATCCTCAGCCAGATCAGAGAGTAATTATTTCTAAAGAAATTGAGAGAGCTATTAGGAATATTATAGGAATGAAGTTACGTTATAAAACAATTTATGTTGACAAGAAAAAGAAAAGTGAAACCATTGATCCAGCGAAGGAAGAATTTGATAAACTTGTATTAGATGAATCAAAAAAACTACAGCCTAGAGAAGAACTTGATAAGTTGAGGTTAGATGAATTAAAAAAAATTGCTTTGAATAAATTTCAAAAGCTTACCTTGAATAATTCAAGCCTGGAATATAGAACTAGGAATAGGGTTGAATTTGATAATCAAAAAAATGAGCAACAATGGATAAAAAATACCTTTGCTGCTATTAATACTGCTGAGTTCCAGGAATTTGCTATTCCGAGAAAAATATATCTTTATGTGAGCCATGATGTTTTATCTGGTTCAAACTTGTCTGAGTTCGATTCAGTCATTGATACCAAAGGACTTGATGAAAATCCTATTCGTAAAGACTTACAGAAATATATTGAAAATCAGGATACTATCTGTCTCTTTGTAACTCCCTTCGCTGCTGCTCCTGAAGCTAATATCAGTAAATTAATAGGTTATCACCTTACATCTAAATCCAAAGATTTTCATCATAGATTCGTAACTTTGGTATTACCTCACAAAGATGAACCTGAAAAAGTGAATGAATGTGATGGAGATTATGATAGAGGAATTCAAATCAAAACAGATGAAATTCAAGATACCTTCCAGAAGTTGAACTTAGATTTCTTCCTAGAAAATATTTTATTCTATGATGCTTTGAGGTACTATCGTGATGATATATACAGCGAAGAAGATATACAGGCAGATAAAAATGAATTTATTGAAGCTATAGCAGGTGTAGTAGAACGTAGAAAAAATATTTTATTAGAAGAGATCAAGGATATTAAAGAAAGTTTTACGAGAATCAAAAATGGTGATGCTCTAACAATATCAGAAATTAAGGCAATTGAAAATGCCATTCAGAAGATAAAAGATTTAAGATATTTGAATAAAAGAGTACCTAGTTTTGTTTATAAAGATTTTATTGATAAATATGTTGAATACTATCGTACCGTTTATCGGGCATGGAATACTAAACATGCTATCCACAGAAACTTCGGTTACTATGAGCCAAGAAATATAGACATATATTACGATATGAGAGTTATTGCTGAGGGAATAAATGAAGATGAAATGTTAAAGAAGTTTACTAAAGAAGCAAAACAGGAATTAGAAAACATCCTTAATGAGCTTACATCTGCAAATGAATCTTTAAAAACATTTATCCCTGAATTAGTTGTACAATTTAACTCATTTTATGACAATTTTATAACTGAAGTAGGTGTAGAAATCCAAGATGAAGCTATAGAAAAATTATCACCTCAAAGCGAAGATTCTGATTTCTGGATAGCTTTAATTAATGAAAAAGGTAGGGAAAGGCCTCAAGGTGAAAAATATGTAGATAATGTATGTCAGACATTGAAGCACGAACTTGAAACTGAGCAAAGCCTAAATACATTTTTAGAGATTAAAGCAGGACAGTATTGGGCAGAATTAGTTACTAAAATATTAAGCTTTTTTGGAGAAAAATAGACAAAAAGCAATTTTAAGTTGCATGGAAAATAATAAGGGATGCAATAATATTGCATCCCTAAAACCAGTTTATAAATCAACCTAACTATTTATGACTAGCTTAAGTGAAGAAATATCTATAAAACTGAATATATATAAGAGAAACTATGCAGAATATACAAAGTGTTTAATTAAAGCCAGGGAAATAGTTCTAGATGGACGACCAGAAGAAAAAGTTAGACAATTGTTTATCTATTTTTTAGTAAATGAAAGTGGATTATTTCCAAGCAAAATTGATATTAAAGTTGAATCTGATTATCATGATATAGAATTATATAAAACTGTACAAAATGAATATTTTAAACCATATTCACCTCCTTTAATGATTGTATAAATAAAGCGAGAAGAAGAAAATTTGCGTAATCATGAGAAGCAGATTGAAAGATACCTAAAAAAATCTTGTTCAGAAATTGGTATTTTATACAACTATCATCAAATTATTGCTTATATAAAAAAAGACGCAGTGTTTACGAGAAATAAGCTCAATAGTCTTGAAGACATACTACCTTTAATCTTGCAAAGTTCTAATAAATTAGATAAAAATCTACTGGAATTTGAAAAAGCTGTAAATGGAAGTTTTGATAGCTTTATTTATCTTGTTAATCAATATGGAAAATATAAACTTAACAGAATAGTTTTCAGGCTTAAAGGTGAGCAGTTACCCATAGTAGGATATTTCTTCAAATTTAAAGAAAATAAGCTGTATTACAATATATATGTTCAAAATGTTAAAAAAGAGCAAAGCTGCGATTACCAAGATTTTGAAAAACTAGTTTCTATTATTTATTGACAAATATAACGTGTCTCCAAATAACAAATGATCGTAAGAAAAATTGCAGTAATTATCCTTCCCAGTCTTGACGAGTATCGCACAGAAAATTGTCTGCGATCGCATCATCAAATAAATAAGGGCAATGCTCTGGAAAAGTTCGTAATGGTAAGTTAGTTTCTCGTAGTGCCAAATCGACTCCCGCTTCAAAGCCATCTAACAAGGCTTCTTCGATTCGAGACTTTAAGCTAGGGTTCTGCCGCAGATGCCTATGAATGGCGCGGCGCTGTTCTCGAATTGTTAAAAACAAACTGCGAGAGCGTTGTTCGGGTTGATACTCCCACTTCAAGAGATAACCGAGTAATACACTCAGACGGCTCACAAGTTCCCGATACTCCTGTCTCCCCAAAGCTTGAATTTCCTCTTGCAGGTGTTGCCAGTCTAGTTCCATAACTAGCCTCTGCTCTAACGCTTTAGCCTGCTGCTGTGTCCAGCCATAGAAGTCTCGATCGTACAAAAAAGGTTGATCCATATTGAATTTTGACAGCAAGCGTCACTACGAATTACAAATTACGAATTATTCAACTTGCTTTTGCTTCATCCCCAGACGCTTCAGCCACAGCCGCCAATCTATCTGCCGCAGCTTGCACAATTTGAGCCACTTGTGCCAAAGGCATATGTTGGATTTGTCTCAGAATCAGACTCAAATCTGAAGTTTCTGCAATTGGCTTACCATCCAGACAGCTAAGTAACTCCTGGAGTGTGTAACCCGCTCTCGCTGAGATTTTTGCTAAATATTCAGTATCTGGAACATTCACACCCTTTTCCCACAACTGAACAGCAGTAGCAGAAACTCCCAAAAGCTTGCCAAACGCTCGCTGGCTCATTGAACCACGAGCTAGCTTGATGATTTCAATCAGTTTTTCTCTGCTTTCGATGTTCACTACTTATATAGCTAGCCAACTGTATTTACAAGTTTAGTGAGGAAAACCTAAAATCTTACTTTTAGCTTGACAAGCTTCATTGTTAATGATAATTTAAAATGATTATTGTAAGACCGCAATGAAACTTGCAATATTGATATAAAAACTTCAATCACGTTATCGGTAGTAATGCCGACAATATAAAGGGTGCATCATGTTTGGCAAGCCACGCAAGACTAATCAATATCGCCGCAAAGGTAAAAACCTTATAGCTACTAATAAAATTAAACCAGAACAGTGGCACATTTCAGATATTGAGGTAAAAGAAGCTCTGAAAGCCAAAGGTCATGATGTTAAGGAAATCAAAAAAATCCACCGTCTGAAGCATCAAATGTGTATTTCCTACTGGGATGTAAAAGGCAATATATGCAGCAGCTTTTTTAGCTACCGGATTTTTGCACGTTGGCAAGAAGAAGCAGAAAAGCTAATTTATACCTGCCAAACCCTGAAGGAATGGGCGAAGCTAAATTACGTTATGAAGTATGAATTTTCCTACTACCATTATCCCAGTGAAATGGAAGATACGCTGCACACGATATTAGAAAACCACCTATATGTGTTAAAAGCAACATTACAACAAGTGGTTTTACAGGAGCATTAACAGCAAAAATTAGTTAGCGGCGGAAGTCGCTAACTCCGCGAGACGTTCTTGTTGGTCTAGAGATATACAAGATTGGATAAGCGTCTCTAAATCACCATCCAAAACAGGGTTAAGAGAATAATTCTGACCTAAGCGGTGATCGGTAGCCCGGTTATCTTTATAATTATAGGTGCGAATTTTTTCCGATCGCGATCCAGTACCAACTTGCGATCGCCGCATGGAAGTTACTTCTGCTTGTTGTTCGCCTAACTTGATGTCATACAACTTCGCCCGCAGAATTTGCATCGCCCGTTCTTTGTTTTGCAACTGGCTGCGTTCTTCTGTACAGAAAATCCGAATCCCTGTCGGTTTGTGCATCAAGTCAACAGCTGTTTCCACCTTGTTGACGTTTTGTCCACCAGCACCGCCAGAACGGGCTGTGGTCATTTCAATATCTTTCGGGTCAATGTGAATTTCCACATCATCCACCTCTGGCATAATTGCCACGGTAGCAGTGGAAGTATGAACCCGTCCCCCAGATTCAGTTGCCGGCACGCGCTGCACGCGATGTACTCCAGCTTCAAATTTTAACTGGCTATAAACGTCATTACCTTTAATTTCTAGAATGACTTCTTTCCAGCCACCCATTTCTCCTTTAGATTCGCTCACTAGAGAAACTTTCCAACCTTGAGTCTGGGCATAGCGGGTGTACATCTGCATCAAATCACCAGCCCAAATACTTGCTTCATCGCCACCAGTACCAGCGCGAATTTCCAACATGATATTCTTTTCATCATTGGGGTCGCGTGGTAGCAGTAAGACTTTCAAGCGTGACTCTAAATATTCTATTTTTTCTTCAAGTTCCTTTACTTCCAGCGATGCCATTTCTTGCAACTCTGGATCGCTCGCAGATTCTTTGTAAACTTGACGCGCTCCGGTCAAGTCTTCTTGGGCTGCTTTCCAAGTTTCATAAGTATTAACTACCTCTTCTAAAGAAGAACGAGACTTAGCAATTTCTTGATACTCATCAGGATTGCTAGCGGTATCAGGGTCGCCAAGACGACGTGTTAACTCATTAAAGGTTTGTTCAACGGATTTTAGTTTGTCCAGTAAGTATGATTCAGCCATGACGAGTGCGATCGCTCCTTAAAAAATAACAAATTGGCTCGAGCATATAAATGAAAATCGACCCAGCTGATGCAGGGCCGTCGTTAACAGCAGAGCCAACCCGCTACTTTTTGGTTTGTTCGTCGCCAGATGTTTGAGTACTGCTCATGCCGTACTTGCGGAGGAAACGCTCAACTCGACCCTCAGTATCAATAATCTTCTGAGTGCCAGTGTAAAATGGGTGATTTCCAGACCAAACATCTACGTGCAATTCTGGCTTTGTAGAGCCAATGGTCATAACGACTTGACCGTTGCAGTAAACTTTAGCATCTGGATACCACTTGGGGTGAATATCAGCTTTAGCCATTGTTCTTTTTGTGATGAATCTATATCAATTATAACTTTCAGGTTTCAATTGGAGCTAAGGAGTAGAGAGTGGGAGGATGAGGGAGCAGGCGAAGATAAGAGAGTGGGAAAAACCAATGCCCAATACCCAATGCCCAATTCCCAATTCCCAATTCCCTAACGCTTAGAGTACTGAGGCGCTTTCCGAGCTTTATGTAAACCATATTTCTTCCGTTCTTTTGCTCTCGGATCGCGAGTCAAATAACCTTCGGTTTTCAAAGGTGGGCGGTTGTCTGGGTCGAGTTGGCACAAAGCACGAGCAACTCCCAAACGAACAGAATCAGCCTGTCCGGTCAAGCCGCCGCCTTCTGCTTTTACCAAAATGTCATATTCGTTTTCTAGTCCCAGAGTTTCCAGGGGTGCTTTGATCACTCCCAGGTAGTTGGGGTTAAATTGGAAATACAAGTTTCCATCTTTACCGTTCACAGTCAGTTGACCGGTGCCTGGAACCAAGCGTACCCGTGCTACTGCGTTCTTACGACGACCAGTACCCCAGTATACGGCGCGACCGCTATTAGCATCTGCTACTACCATTAATTTTCTTCTCCAGGAATTGTATTAACTTTTAGTTCTTTAGGTTTTTGAGCATCATGAGGATGCGTAGGCCCAGCGTAAACTTTCAGCTTGGTGAACAACTGCTTACCGAGGCTATTTTTAGGTAGCATACCTTTAACAGCTTGTTCTAAAATTCGCTCTGGTATGCGGTCTTGCAGTTTAGCGAAAGTTTCGGTTTTCATCCCACCAGGGCGACCAGAATGGCGGCGGTAAAGCTTTTGAGTGCGCTTTTTGCCTGTGACTGCTACTTTTTCGGCATTGATGACGATTACGAAGTCACCTGTATCTAAATGAGGTGTATATTCAGGTTTCTTTTTGCCTCTCAATACCTGGGCGATTTCGCTGGCGAGGCGACCGAGACGTTTATCGGTGGCATCTACTATGTACCACTCACGCTCAAGGGTTGCTTGAGAAGGAAGGTATGTTTTAACTGTTGTCATTTGTCATTTGTCCTTTGTCATTTTTAATTTGTCATTAGTCATTTGTCTTTTGTCATTTGTTATTTGTCCTCCGTCCTTTGTCAGTTGTCCTTAGTTATTCACTAATGACCAATGACTAGTGACCAATGACTAATGACCAATGACTAATGACTCTTGACTAGTGACGAACTTTGGCAAGGTGTCGTACCAAATCTCTTTCGGAAAGGGAAAATCGGGATAGCCGACTCGCAACAAACACAAGCCTTGAGGCGGTGCGGCGTATTTCACTTCTTCCCGGCGTTCTTCTTTCCAGAGTTCGGTGAAGCCAGAAAGTGTTCGTTGTCCAGAACCTACTTCTACCAGCATCCCTACCAACAGCCGTACCATGCCATACAAAAATCCATCTGCCTGTATTTCAATATGGATAAATGGCCCACTGCGACGACACTCTGCTGCTTGTACCTCTACCCAGGAATGCGATCGCTTTGAGCCTGCACGGTGAAAAGCAGCTAAGTGATGCTTTCCCAAGAGAGGTTTCAAGGCAGCTTGGATTAAAGATTCATCCAGGGGTGCATAATAATAATGCCAACTGAAGGGTCTTACAAACAAGTTAAGCCGATCTTCAGTATATATTGTGTAGCGATACCGTCGATAGGCTGCACTAAAGCGAGCGTGCCAACGGTTATCTACACTAGCTGAAGCCCTGATTAATATATCTGGCGGCAGGTAGCTGTTGAGGATGGTTGCCCACTTGTGAGGCGGAATAAAACCTGTTGCTTCAAAGTGGGCTACTTGAGCAGCAGCGTGAACTCCAGAATCGGTTCGTCCGGCACCGTGTAATGTTACATGGTAGCCAAGAATAGTAGCGATCGCAATTTCAATCTCTTCTTGGACTGTCCGGTGTTGTTTTTGCCGTTGCCAGCCGTGAAAATGAGTGCCCAGGTATTGGATTACCAAGGCTACTCGATGAGTTTGTGTAGGCTGGTGGCTTTCTAACATACAGATTTTGTCCTTTGTCTTTTGTCATTTGTCCTTTGTCACTTGTCCTTTGTTATTCACTAATACTTCGACTACGCTCAGTACAAGTGACCAATGACCAATGACTTAATGACCAATGACTAATGACTTAAACCAATTCAATTATTGCCATTTTTGCATTATCACCCCGACGCGGTACGGTACGCAGGATGCGGGTATAACCGCCCTGGCGATCGCCATATCGAGTTGGAGCTTGCTCAAATAGAGCGTGAACCAGTTGTTTGTCGAAGATATAGCCAAGAGCTTCCCGACGTGCTGACAAGGAGCCATTTTTGGCTAGGGTAATCATTTTTTCCACTTCACTTCTTAGAACTTTCGCTCTAATTAAAGTGGTGGTGATCTTACCATGACGGATCAGCTCGGTGGCGAGCGATCGCAATAAAGCACGGCGTTGATCGGCTGGTTTACTGAGTTTTTTGACGCGACAACGGTGACGCATAATTATGCACTATGAATTATGAAGGTTTTTCTTAAGGGTGTTTAGAGCCTCTTTCCATTGGCAGGGTGATGCCCAAGCGTCGCTGCAAAGCTTCCACGACTTCTTCTGCTGATTTCTGCCCAAAGTTCTTAATTTCTAAGAGGTCTTCTTGGGTATAATCCAACAAATCTGCCACAGAGTTAACTTGTGCCCGTTTGAGACAGTTATATGCCCGCACAGAAAGTTGCAACTCTTCGATGGGTATCTGGGCAGTTGGATCGTCTGGAATATCGGAACCTGTGTCTGTTGGTTCTAGGGAGATGTCTTTCAACGGGTTGAATAAATCTACCAAGATCGCAGCGGCAGAAGATAGTGCTTCTTGAGGGGAAATACTGCCATTTGTCCAAACTTCCAACAGTAGTCGGTCTTTTGGAATCAAGCCTTCCCCACGAGATTCTTCAACACTGTAGTTGACTTTTCGCACTGGCATAAATATCGAGTCGATTTGCAGAAAATCCAACGATGTGGCTTCCTCACGTCCTCGCTCTACAGTGCGATAGCCTTTGCCCTTCTCGATCCGAAATTCCATTTCCAGCTTTCCACCCTCAGCGATGGTGGCTACATACTGAGTCTGATCGATGACTTCTACTTCACTGGGTAAATCAAAATGTGCCGCAGTGATTGTTGCTGGGCCGCTAACGAGTAATCTACCAATCTGAGGCTGCGAAGAATAGTTTTTCAGGATAACTTCCTTCATTCTCATGAGGATTTCCAGCACATCTTCCCGCACGCCCGGAACTGTGGCGAACTCATGTGAAACGCCCGCAATCCGCACTGCTGTAACTGCTGTACCTTCTAAATTAGACAGTAAAACCCGCCGCAGTGCGTTGCCAACAGTTGTCCCTTGACCGCGTTCGAGAGGTTCCAAAACAAATTTACTGTAATGGTTCCGACTTTCTTCGGTATTCGACTCTACACATTCAATTTGAAACTGCGCCACGGATGAGCCTCCCTTCTTCTAAGGTGCTGCTAGCAGACAAATCAATTGCCTCCCGAATTGAATTTATGTCCTGTAGATTATAGGTATATCAAACTACTACTATAAACTTACGGTATAGTTTGACACTTCTATTGAGCTTGCAGGTGCTAATAATATTTTGGGTAGCCCGAAGCCTAACAGCTTTCCCTGTGGGAAAATCTGACACGCTTCTGGTCGCCCAAGCTTTGACTCAATGACAGTTTGTACGTTAGACGCTCAAGCGGTCATTGCTGGCTGTCACTTTTTGCCCTCACTGCCCAAGTCTTAGTATTTAAACTCGACGGCGCTTGGGTGGACGACAACCATTGTGAGGAATCGGGGTAATATCCCGAATCAGTGTAATTTCCAATCCTGCTCCTTGAAGTGCCCGGATAGCGGTTTCTCTACCTGCTCCTGGCCCACTGACCATTACCTCAATTTGGCGCATTCCTTGATCGATAGCTCGGCGGGCTGCACTTTCAGCTGCGGTTTGCGCTGCAAAGGGAGTTCCCTTTTTTGCTCCCTTAAAACCGCTAGAACCAGCGCTAGCCCAGGAGATGACATCTCCGTTTTGATCGGTAATGGTGACAATGCTATTGTTGAAAGTAGACTGGATGTAGGCCATTCCACTGGGTACATTCCGTTTCTGCTTCTTGCTCCCGGTTTTTTTAGTTGGTTGTCTCGCCATACTTGTTTAGTTGATTTAAGGTAAAACTTGCTCGGATTAGCAAGCGTTGCAAAATTATTTCCCTGGAGCCTTCTTCTTCCCTGCCACTGTCTGCCTTCTACCTCTACGGGTTCTGGCATTGGTGCGAGTTCTTTGTCCTCTGACTGGTAAGCCCATGCGATGACGACGACCTCTGTAGGTACCAATGTCAACTAAGCGCTTGATGTTCAAAGACTCCAAGCGCCGCAAGTCGCCTTCAACTTGATAGTTGCTTTCTATTTCCCCTCGTAGGGCTGTCACATCGGCATCACTTAAGTCCTTAACGCGGATGTCTGGGTTCACACCAGTTGCCGCTATAATTTCTTGAGCGCGTGATAACCCAATTCCGTAGATGTAAGTCAGACCGATCTCGACGCGCTTATCGCGTGGAAGGTCTACTCCGGCAATACGTGCCACAATGAACTCTCCCTATTGTTTTCGCAATTACTGTTGGTTGGAAAAACGTGATTAATCGCGTCTTTTCGTTTTAATGATGATATGCGTCCTGCAACTCACTCTGTTGGTAAGAGTGTTATCCTTGACGTTGTTTGTGCTTGGGGTTTACGCAAATCACCATGACGCGACCACGACGTTTGATCACGTTACACTTTTCACAAATTTTCTTGACTGAGGCTCTAACTTTCATGCCTTTTATTTTTTGACTCCAAATATAAAATTATAGCATTTATAGGGAAATTAATCCAGTTAAATGACTAGTAAACAGTCAAAAAAATGGTTTTATGGTAAAATTCTCTACATATACTTACTTCTTTCGTAGTCGATAGGTAATTCTGCCTTTGGTCAAGTCGTAGGGCGTTAACTCTACCTTGACGCGATCGCCGGGCAAAATCTTGATATAATTTCGGCGAATTTTGCCGGAAATGTGTGCTAACACGTTAAAGCCATTGTCCAAGTCAACGCGAAACATCGCATTGGGCAAGGACTCTGTAACCGTGCCTTCCATTTCAATCAAATCTTGCTTAGACAATTTGTTTTTTCCTCAACTCAACAATTTCGTGTTCAGTTGCAGCGCTTCATCTGCAAAGAAACACATTTTAAGAAATATATCAACAGTTTATTAATATATCTTAGCTAAAATTGATCTTTTTCTTGGGAGTGTGGAGTAGGGAACTCTCTATTCCCTATTCCCTTTCTTTTCACGAAGCGATTACCTTTTGTAGCTCATCAGTGACATCTTCTTGGGACTGATTGCCATTGACTGTTAGGAGTTTTTTGCGATCGCCATAATAATCAATTAAAGGTGCAGTTTCAGCGCGGTACACTTCTAAACGACGACGAATCACCTCTTCGGTATCATCTTTTCGTCCTCTAGCTAGCAAACGTGCGATGACAATTTCATCTGGTGCATCTAGATTGACTACCCTTTCGCCACCTTGATGTATTGCTTCCAGTAACTTCTCCAGAAAAGCTGCTTGGGTCACTTTCCGGGGAAATCCATCCAGAATCCAACCATTTTTGGCATCTGGTTGACTGAGGCGCTCCTGTACCAAGTCCTCCACTAGCTGGTCGGGTACTAACTCGCCGCTATCAACATAACTTTGAGCTTTGATTCCTAAAGGAGTTTGCTCTTTCATGGCTTGTCTTAATATTTCACCCGTAGAAATATGGGGAATATTCAAGTGTTCAGCCAAGGTTTGAGCTTGTGTTCCTTTACCCGCTCCAGGTGGCCCCAAGAAGATTAATCGCGTCACTATTATTTCACCATTCCTTCATAGCGCTGAGAGATGACATAAGTTTGGACTTGTTTGGCTGTCTCAATTGCCACACCAACTAAAATTAACAACGAGGTTGCACCTATTCCCCGGAAAGTTTTCACATTCAAAGCGCTTTCTACGGCAGTGGGGATAATAGCAACGAAGCCCAAAAAGATCGCACCCAAAAAAGTGAGTCGGTTGGATACGCGTTCGATATACTCGCTAGTTGCCTTGCCGGGACGAATTCCAGGAATACTAGAACCCATTTTCTTCAAGTTCTGCGCCACGTCTACCGGGTTGAGAATCAACGAAGAATAGAAGTAGCTAAAGAAAACAATGGAAACCATGTAGACCAAGGCATAGACCCAAGAGCTAGAACCGCTTGGACTCAAATAAGTGTTAACTATATTCGCCAAATCGGCATTTTTAGTAAAATTGGCGATTAGCAGTGGCAAACTGAGGATGGCAGCAGCAAAAATAATTGGCATTACGCCGCCTTGATTCAGGCGCAGTGGCAGATAACTACGCTGCTCTGCCAAAACTCTTCGACCTACTTGACGACGAGCCGAAATAATTGGGATGCGGCGCATTCCTTCCTGCACAATCACAATACCAACAATTGTTGCGAGGAAAACTAAGATCAGCACGATCACTCGACCAACTGCTTCCCGACCGCCGACTTGCACCAAGTCGATGGTATCGCCTAAAGCTTTTGGTAATGAGGCAACAATATTGACAAAAATCAACAATGATGCTCCGTTGCCAATACCCCGCTCTGTAATTAGTTCTGACGCCCACATGACGAACATCGAACCAGCAGTCAGAGCGATCGCAGTTTCAGCTACAAAGATTGGCCCTGGCTTGAGGGCGAATTGTTGGAGGAATAATGCCGAAAAAGCTGTACTTTGAAGGATTGCCCAACCTACAGTTACATAGCGGGTAATTTGCGATATTTTTCGCCGACCAGCTTCCCCTTCATTTTTCTGTAAATTTTCTAAAGTTGGAATCGCCGCCGTGAGTAATTGGATGATAATAGACGCATTAATGAAGGGCAAAATTCCTAAAGCAAAGACTCCCAAAGTCGAAAGTCCTCGCCCGGAAAATATATCCAATAAGCCGAATATGGAATTACTGCCCGATATGGCTTCGGCAAATCTCGGTCTATCAATGCCTGGGACGGGTAAGAAAATACCCAGGCGAACCAAAATTAAAATACCGACGGTGACAAGCAGCCTACCTCTGAGGCCAGCTGCCTGCGCCATCTGCATAAAAGTTTCTTGAGCCGTTGGGGCTTTATCTCGACTGATCATAGAGTGCTACCTTTATAGTGAACCAAGCACTGGCAGCGAGTTGGCTTGCATTTAAGTGCGCTGTTCTGGCTCACTCATAAGACTTCACAACTACCACCAGCTGCCTCAATTTTGCTACGAGCTGAAACTGTAAAAGCTGCCGCTTGTACTTTGAGCGGAATGCCCAATTCCCCGTTACCTAAAACTTTCAATGGCCCTTTGACAGCAGTCAGTATACCTGCGGCTTTCAATGAGGTCAAAGTTACTTCCGTATTAGCGGGAAGGGAGGCTAGCTTCTCTACATTAATCGTAGTGTAAATCTTCTGATTAACAATCGGAAAGCCCTTCAGCTTAGGTAAGCGGCGGTACAATGGTTGTTGACCACCTTCAAAACCTGGTCGAGTCCCGCTACCAGAACGAGATTTTTGACCCCGCATACCTAAACCAGCACTAGCGCCTTGACCGGCAGAAATACCTCTAGCTACACGCTTCTTGCGTTTCTTTGAGCCTTTTTGCGGCTTAACATCATGGAGTCTCATAATTTATCAAGTTCTCATTTGTCGTTTGTCATTTGTCATTTGTCATTTGTCCTTTGTTATTCACTAATGACCAATGACTAATGACTAAATTAGATGTAGAGATTTTGAATAGGAATACCGCGATCTTCGGCGACTTCAGAAAGGGTACGCAGTGTAGATAAGGCATTAACTGCGGCTCTAGCATTATTGAGTGGATTGTTGGAGCCTAGTTGCTTGGCTAAAACGTTACGAACTCCTGCCAATTCCAACACAGTTCGCACAGCACCACCTGCAATTACCCCAGTACCAGGTGAGGCTGGGCGCATAATCACTTTTGCTCCGCCACCGACGCCATCAATGGGATGGGGGATGGAGTTGGATTTGGTGATTGGGATATCAATAAGGTGTTTTTTGCCGTCGGCTACGCCTTTTTTGACAGCGCCAATTACATCGGAAGCTTTGCCTACTCCAACTCCAACCTGACCGCGTTCGTTACCAACGACAACGATCGCTCGGAAGCTGAGTTTTTTACCACCTTTGACCACTTTACTTACGCGGCGGATTTGAATAACCCGCTCTTGCCAAGTGGTTTCTTCTTTTTTGGCACGCTTTGTTCTACTTTTACGCTCTGTTGCCATAATTTATGCTCTGGTGAACGTCAGTTGTCAGTTGTCAGTTGTCATTTGTCATTTGTCCTTTGTCATTTGTCCAATAACTAATGACCAATGACTAATGACTTTAGAAATCTAAACCAGCTTCGCGTGCTGCATCAGCTAGTGCTTTAACACGACCATGATATAAGTTACCACCACGATCGAAGACTACTTTGGTGATACCTTTTTCTAGCGATCGCACTGCGATCAACTTCCCAACTTGTACCGAGGCATCGCGGTTTGCACATGACGCTAAACTAGATTTCAACTCTGGTTCTACAGTCGATGCTGCCACGATGGTTTGATGCTGAGTATCATCAATCAGCTGGGCATAAATATGCTCATTAGAACGGAATACCGCTAAACGCGGACGTTCTGGGGAGCCAATAACTTTGCCACGAACGCGTCGATGACGACGGTTTTTTGATTCTCTACGAGTAAGTTTCATTTCTACTTCTTACCACCCTTACCAGTCTTACCAGCCTTCCGTCTGACCACTTCACCGGCATAGCGAATACCTTTACCTTTGTAAGGTTCTGGTGGACGAACGGCACGAACTTTGGCGGCTGTGTTACCTACAATTTCTTTGTCATAGCCGCTGACAATGACGTTAGTGGTACCTTCTACGGCAAACTGAATTCCATCTGGTGGTTCAATTTGCACTTGATGGCTGTAACCCATATTTAAAACTAGGTTACGCCCTTGAAGTTGTGCCCTGTAACCAACGCCTTGAATTTCCAAACGGCGCTGAAAACCTTGGGAGACTCCCTCGACCATATTTGCAACTAAAGTGCGGCTCAAGCCGTGCAATTGCTTTGAGGTGCGAGTTTCATCCCGACGATTTACGTGTAATATTTCCCCCTCTTGAGAGAGTGAGACATTATCTCTGAGAGTGCGAGAAAGTTCCCCCTTCGGGCCTTTCACCACAATAGTTGTACCATCGATCGCCACTTGAACTTTGGCGGGAATAGTAATTGGACGTTTACCAATACGAGACATGACTTTTTGTCCTTTGTTATTTGTCCTTTGCCTTTTGTCCTTTGTGTTTCACTAATGACAAATGACTAATGACCAATGACTACCAAACGTAACAAAGTACTTCGCCACCCAAGTTCTGACGCCGCGCTTCGCGATCAGTCATAATGCCACTGGATGTAGAAATAATGGCAATGCCAATGCCGCCTAGTACCCTTGGTAATTCTTTTCGATTTGAATAAACACGCAAGCCAGGCTTACTTACCCGCTTTAAGGCGGTGATCAAAGGCTGACGGTTTTTTCCCTTGTATTTCAGGGAAATCACCAGATTGCGTTTTACCCCTTCTTCTGCTTCTTCGATTTCAGCAATAAAGCCTTCCTCCCGTAGCACTTTGGCAATGCTTCGGGTTAATTTTGTCGCTGGCACTTCTGTAGTTTGATGCCGCGCCAGGTTGGCATTGCGGATGCGCGTCAGCATATCTGCAATTGTGTCGTTAGCCGCCATCGTTCCCTCTATAGATGAACTTATTGATCGCGAAAGGGCATTCCTAATTCTTTAAGTAAGGCGCGTCCCTCTTCGTCGTTTTTTGCTGTGGTGATGATGGAAATATCCATCCCACGCACTTGATCGATGCTGTCGTATTCGACTTCTGGAAAAATTAGCTGTTCTCTCACACCTAGAGTGTAGTTACCGCGTCCGTCAAAGCTTTTAGGGCTAACGCCGCGAAAATCTCGAATTCTGGGTAATGACAGGCTAACTAGTCTGTCGAAAAAGGCATACATCCGTTCGGCTCTGAGAGTCACCATGATCCCCACAGGCATCCCTTGACGAATCTTAAAGCCAGCGATCGCCTTTTTCGCCCTTGTCACCACTGGTTTTTGACCTGTTACCAAGGCAATTTCGTTAATGGATGCCTCTAGAGACTTCGCATTTTGGGCTGCTTCACCCAAACCTCGGTTAATCGTAACCTTTACCAACTTCGGTACTTGATGAACGTTGGTATATTGAAACTGAGTGGTCAGTTTTGGGACGATTGTCTCTTGATATAAGGTTTTGAGTCTTGTTGTCGCCATAGTTTTTTGTCCTGATATCCCTGGGCTTGGTCAGGGAAACTTTTATTTTGGATTTTAGATTTTGGATTTAATTTAAAATCTAAAATTTCAAGTTGGCTAATTCTTATTTATCTAGAATTTCGCCAGTTTTCTTGAGTTTTCTGACTTTTTTACCTTCTGAGGTAAAGGTGTAACCAACACGACTAGCGACGTTTTGCTTGGTGGAATAAAGCATGACGTTGGAGCTATGAATTGGGAATTCTTGGGTAATAATTCGCCCTGATTCCCCTTCTTGCTGGGGTTTGACGTGCTTGGTTTTAATGTTGACACCTTTGACGATAACTTTACTCAGTTGGGGAAGTGCCTGAGTAATTTCGCCAATTTTTCCTTTATCTTTGCCAGCAATCACTTGTACAGTGTCGCCAGTTTTGACGTGCATTTTGTGGAATACTTTGGGCGTACCCTGTTTGGTTGCCATTAAAGCACCTCCGGAGCCAGAGAAACAATTTTAGTAAAGTTTTTATCGCGCAATTCCCGTGCAACTGGGCCAAAAACCCGTGTACCTCTAGGATTACCGTCTTTGTTGATGATCACAGCGGCGTTATCATCAAAGCGAATGCTCATGCCGCTGTCACGACTTACAGCTTTACGAGTCCGGACAATTACTGCTTCCACAACATCAGACTTTTTAACAGCCATGTTGGGTGTAGCATCTTTGACAACTGCGATAATTTTATCGCCAATAAAACCATAGCGACGATTGCCTCCGCCTAAGATGCGGATGCACATTAGTTTGCGGGCGCCGCTATTATCTGCGACATTCAGGTAAGTCTGGGGTTGAATCACAATTATTCTCCCTTGTAATGTTGTTAGAAACTAACAACGATGAGGTTTAAGTAGGCTTGACGTTCAGGACTTCTGTGATTTTCCAGCGCTTAGTTTTGCTCAGGGGTCTAGTTTCCTGAATGCGAACGCGATCGCCTACTTTACACTGATTTTCTTCGTCGTGAACTTTATATCGTTGGGTGTTAACCACAATCTTGCCGTACTTGGGGTGAGGAGCGCGGTTTTCTATGGCGACTACCACAGTTTTTTGCATTTTATCGCTCACTACCAAGCCAACTCGTTCTTTAACTGCCATAATCTCCTACTTTTTTTCTTTAGCCGATTGACTTGCTGCCCGTTTGCGTTCTGTTTCTAGCGTCAGCAGTTGGGCTAGGCGGTGGCGCAATTGTCGAAACTGGTGGGGCTTTTCTAATTGTCTGGTGGCTTTTTGCAAGCGCAACTGAAATAGTTGTCTTTTGATTGCGACAATTTCATCAGAGAGCTTCTCGTCGCTTAATTCTCTAGCTTCTGAAATCTTGGGAAGAGGCATAAGCTACTCCTGCTCCTGTGGTTGAGAGCGCACAATAAACTTAGTTTTGATGGGCAGTTTAAATGAAGCCAAGCGCATTGCTTCACGCGCAATTTCTTCAGTAACTCCACCGATTTCAAACAAAATTCGTCCTGGCTTGACTACAGCTACCCAAAACTCTGGATTACCTTTACCGGAACCCATCCGGGTTTCAGCAGGACGCATGGTTACAGGTTTATCAGGGAAAATCCGAATCCAGATTTGTCCACCCCGACGAATATAACGAGTCATTGCCCGACGGGAAGCCTCGATTTGACGCGAGGTAATCCAAGCAGGTTCTTGAGCTTGGAGTGCAAAATCACCGAAGTTGAGGGTACTACCACGGGTGGCTAGTCCTTCCATCCGTCCCCGCTGTTGTTTGCGGAATTTAGTTCTTCTAGGGCTTAACATGGTTTGTCATTTGTCATTTGTCATTTGTCATTTGTCATTTGCCATCTGCCATTTACTAATGACTAATGACTAATGACGATTTATCCTTCATTTGAGCGGTCTTCAAATTGCTGGCGACGACGTTGTTGTTGACGGCGACGGGGTTCTCGGTCACGATCGCGGGGATCACGTTCGCGATCGCGGCTTGCTGGTGGTAGCGGATCTGGTTCCTGTCCAGGAATAATTTCTCCCTTAAACACCCATACTTTGATACCCAAAATGCCGTAAACAGTTTTTGCTGTGCAATAAGAGTAGTCAATGTCAGCCCGTAAGGTATGTAAAGGTACTCTACCTTCACGAGTCCACTCTGTCCGGGCAATTTCTGCACCGTTGAGGCGACCGCTAACTTGGATTTTTATACCTTGTACACCCGCCCGTTGAGCGCGTTGAATCGATTGCCGCACTACCCGCCGAAAGGAAACCCGACGTTCCAATTGTTGAGCAATATATTCAGCAATTAGGTAGGCATCAGCATCAACTCGTTGCACTTCAACTACGTTAATGCGAATTTGGCGATTGCCACCCAACACTCCTTGGAGTCCGGTACGTAAGGATTCGATACCTTGTCCACCGCGACCTACTACAACACCAGGTCTAGCTGTGCGTACTTCTAAGTCGATTTGGTCGGCTTTGCGCTCAATCCGTACTTCGGAAATTCCGGCGTTGTTTTGAGCCTGTCTACCCAGCTTTTGATCTATGTATTGACGGAGTTTGTAATCTTCTTGGAGAAGTTCTGGATAGCGATCAGGAACAGCAAACCAACGGGATTGATGTTCATGTGTAATACCCAGGCGAAAACCAACTGGATGAATCTTCTGTCCCACGAATGCTTCCTCTAAAATTTCTTACTTTACGCAATTTATTCGTGTAAACGTGCTTATTTTTCTGGGGCGGCTGCAACAGCCACAGTAATATGACACGTCGGTTTGCGAATTTGGTAAGCTCGACCTTGCGCTCTTGGCTGGAACCGCTTCAACGGCGGTCCTTGATCGGCATAAGCCTGAGTAATCACTAGTTGAGTCCGATCTAACCCAGCATTGTGTTCGGCATTAGCAGCAGCGCTTCTGAGAACCTTTAAGATGGGTTCAGTGGCGCGATAGGGCATGAATTCCAGGATGATTAACGCTTCTCGGTACGATCGCCCCCGGATTTGATCGAGTACCCGACGCACTTTATAGGCCGAGATGCGGATAAAACGAGCGATCGCTTTTACTTCAGTAGTATTAGTAGCCATAATTTTCTCCAATTTTATCTTTCGTCCTTCGTCCTTTGTCTTTTGTCTTTTGTCGAAAGCTAATAACTAATGACAAATGACTAATGACAAATGACCAATGACTAATAACTACCTACCCGCTTTTTTGTCGCTTTTTCCATGACCCCTGTAGGTGCGTGTTGGGGCAAATTCACCCAATTTATGTCCTACCATCTGTTCATTTACAAAAACGGGAACGTGTTGGCGTCCGTTGTGAACAGCTATAGTGTGACCTACCATTAGGGGCAAAATTGTCGAAGCTCGTGACCAAGTTTTAATAACTTCTTTTCTGTTGTTGTCGTTGAGCTTTTCAATTTTCTTTAAGAGATGATCCGCAACGAAAGGACCTTTTTTTAGAGAACGACCCATAGTTCAATTTTGGATTTAGGATTTAGGAATTAGGATTTAGAATTTCGGATTTTGGATAATTAGGTGTCTTATCAAGTTTCACAAATTTTCAATGTTCACAAGTAGTCCCCAATCTAAAATCCAAAATCTAAAATCTAAAATTCTATGATTCACGACCACCGCGACCGCGTTTAGAAGACTTACGACGACGACGCACAATCAACTTGCTGCTAAGTTTCTTGCGATTGCGTGTCTTCGCGCCCAATGTAGGTTTACCCCAAGGTGTAACAGGGCCCGATCTACCGATAGGCGCTCTACCTTCACCACCTCCATGTGGGTGATCCACTGGGTTCATGACGCTGCCTCTAACCTTAGGACGGCGACCTTTCCAGCGATTTCGTCCGGCTTTACCTGCACTCAGGTTTCTCGCATCGGTGTTGCCTACTTGCCCAATGGTGGCGTAGCACTCGCGTCGAATCAAGCGGACTTCTCCTGAAGGCAACTTGAGAGTTACATAATTACCTTCTTTTGCCACGACTTGGGCGCTAGCACCAGCAGCACGGACAATTTGACCACCTTTACCAGGAGTGAATTCTACGTTGTGAACACTAGTACCTAAGGGAATCTTCCAGAGTGGTAAGGCATTACCATCTTCAAAGGGAGACTCAGGTCCAGAAACAATTATTGTTCCAACTTTTAACCCGTTGGGGTGAAGAATATACCGTTTTTCGCCGTCTTGGTAATACAAAAGGGCAATTCTGGCGTTGCGGTTAGGATCGTATTCAATTGCTGCGACTTTAGCAGGAATATTATGTTTATCCCTTTTAAAATCGATAATCCGATAAAGTTGTTTGTGTCCGCCACCCCGGCGACGACTAGTAATCCGTCCGTGATTATTCCGACCTTTGGCGCGATGCTTCGAGGTTGTTAAGGATTTTTCTGGCTCGGTTCTGGTAATTTCCGCAAAGTCAGAGATTGTAACTTGGCGAGTGCTGGGGGTATAAGGGCGATAAGAACGAGTACCCATAATCTATTTTGGATTTTGGATTTTGGATTTACTTAATTTTGGATTTTGAATTTTGGATTTTGGATTTAATGAGTGTTTAATTAATTACAACCATTTTTGGTACTTAATTCAGTAAACTCCTCAATCTAAAATCTAAAATCTAAAATCTAAAATTCCTAGACTTCTGGGAATAGAACTTGTCTAATCTTGTCTTCATCCCCAGGTGCGACGGTGACGATCGCTCGCTTATATTGGGGTTTATAACCAATAAATTTACCAACGCGCCGTTTTTTACGTGGTGGTAGGATGGTGTTGACTTTTACAACCTTGACCTGAAACAAGTCTTCGATCGCAGCCTTGATTTCTGGCTTAGATGCCTTTGGAATTACTTCAAAGGTGTACTTGTTTTGCTCCATCAAGATGGTCGCTTTTTCGGTGACGATTGGGCGACGTACTAAGTCGGCAAGGTCGCGGGGGTCAAAGCTAGGCACTGTAGACCTCCTGAATTTTTTCTAGGGCTGATGCCGTAACTACAATTTTGTCAGCGTGCAGTAAATCAAAAACATTTAGCTGATCGGCTGCAATTAGTTTTAAATTTTCAATGTTGCGGGCTGATAAATAAACGTTATCTGTATCCGCAATTTCAGACAAAATTAACAGTGCCTTGCTTTCTGGTACTATTCCCCAACGGGCAAGTGCTGCCACTAGTTCTTTAGTCTTCGGGCGAGATAGCTCGGTGCTAAATTCTTCTACTACGATCAAGTCGTCAATACGACCGACAAATGCTGTCCGCAGTGCTAAACGTCGCTCTTTGCGGTTCAATTTCAGGTCGAAGTCTCTAGGCTTTGGCCCAAAGATCACACCACCACCACGCCACAATGGTGAACGAATAGACCCTGCACGAGCGCGACCAGTGCCTTTTTGCCGCCAAGGTTTACGGCCACCACCTCTGACTTCAGCACGAGTTTTTGTGCTGGCATTTCCTTGACGAGCATTAGTCAATTGCCGTACTAAGGCGCGGTGCACAATATGAGACGCTGTTCCTTCTTTGGCAACGCGCAACTCGAAGGTCGTCTCACCGACCTGTTCTCCTTGCCAATTTTTAACTACGCTTTCAACCATCTTTGTTATCTGTCCTTTGTCCTTTGTCATTTGTCATTGGTCTTTTGCCATTTGTCCTTAGCCAATGACTTTTGACTAATGACTTTTGACTAATGACTTTTGACTATCCCACTGTTTTTGCAGGCACAACACTTACTAGAGCGCCTGGTTTACCAGGTATAGCTCCCTTAATCAGCAATAAGTTGCGTTCTGGGTCAACTCGCACTATGGTCAGTTTGCGGATTGTAATACGTTTTCCACCCAAACGGCCTGCCATCCGCTTACCTGGATAGACACGACCTGGTGTTGTACCAGCACCAATAGAACCGGGCGCTCTGTGGTTTTTGGAACCGTGTGACATTGGTCCGCGACCAAAGTTGTTGCGCTTCTGGTTTCCCGCAAAGCCGCGACCAATGCTTGTGCCGACGACATCGACAATTTGACCAGCGCTAAAAATATCTGCTTTAATCTCTTGACCTAAAGCATAATCACTAGAGCTATCGGTGTGATATTCATTTAAGTGACGCAATGCTGGGGCAGATGATTTAGCCAAATGACCCAGTAGAGGTCTGTTTAGTGCCTTGGGTTTGACTTCGCCATAACCAACTTGAATGGCAAAGTAACCGTCGGTTTCTTTCGTTTTAACTTGTGTAACGGTGCATGGCCCTGCTTGAATGACAGTTACAGGAATAGATACTCCTGCTTCGTCAAATATTTGAGTCATGCCCAGCTTGGTGCCGAGAATACCTACAGACACAGTAACTGGTTCTCCTTTCTACTTGCTGACCTTGGAATTGGACTTTAGAGGACACGCTTTGTACGCATCAGTTTAGGCTGGGTTAGCCTGCGAAATTTGGAATGGTTTCAAAAAACCGCTCCAAATGCTTTCGGACACAACAAACCGTGTCCTTACTGCTTGGTGAATCTGTTTAGCTTCACTCATTAGATCACCAGAACAGCCACAAGTCTCTTCCCCTGGGGAAGGAGTAACTTCTGGAATCAATGCAAGGCGCTACAGCTTAAAGCTGTGTGCAGCAATGCTTTCGTCCAAGCAATTGCTCTGGCACTTTCTGGAGGCAGCGCTGTCGGCGGGTTTTCCGATTTTTACACGCCCGAAGGGCGGCTTCCCGGAGATTGGCTACTGCCGTGTTGCAGTTGGACTTAAGCGGTTGTTACCGCCCAGTATCCGTTAACTGAGACTGACGTAATGCCATGAAACCAACATTGCTGCTCAGTCTTTACTTCCTTAAACACCTTAAACTATTGTTTAAGCTTTTGCCTGCTTTTTTTAGGCACAGGAGTAAACGTACCTTGGAGCTTAGGATTAACTTTAGTTATTCTTCCATAAGCCCTAATGTTGACCTGAAAGCTTTCTTAGTTTACCAGTCTACGATCAATCTGAGTTAGATTATCCAATTTGGATCGAGTCATCAGTTTTTGATGCTAACACTACCTCAGAATGACAGTAAAAAGCCAACATAATTTGCGTTTTTGGTCACAATCTAATAATATAAATTATTTATTTATGTTTGTCCAGTAATTTATAAAGCTATTTTTAGGGAGTGGGGAATAAACAGGGAATAGGGTACAGGTTACAGGGTACAGATTATTACCTATCACCTGTCACCTCTCCCCTAATCCCAATACCCAATACCCAAAAAAATGCTTTTAATCTATCGGTTCAGGGTAAATAATAGAGATATCTAAGTGGGATAAGACGAAAATCTATGGCACTAATTACCACTGGCAACGGTTTAATCCGCGATCTGGAAAAATTTGGCGCTCTTGGAGTATATGTACCTCTGGAAGGGGGTTATGAAGGTCGATATCAGCGCCGACTAAGGGCAGCTGGCTATACGACCCTCCACATTACCGCTAAAGGACTGGGTGATGTAGCTGCGTATCTCACAAGAGTTCATGGAGTCAGACCTCCTCATCTTGGTAAAAAAAGTACTGGTAGCGGTGCGGCAGTAGGTCAAGTGTACTATCTGCCACCAATTCTCAATTCTCATTTAGAACAGCTACCACCAAAGTCTAAGGGGCTGGTCTTGTGGATTATTGAAGGGCATATTCTTTCAAATCAGGAACTTGAGTATTTGACAAATTTGCCTCAACTAGAACCACGAGTGAAAGTCATTATTGAGAGGGGTGGCGATCGCTCTTTCCGTTGGACTTCTCTAGAAAAAACTCTGTTAGCTAGTTAGTCCTTTGTCATTAGTCATTAGTCATTTGCTCATAACTAATGACTAATGAGAAACCTCACCCTGGTTCTGCTATGCAAAACCTGTCCCTCTCCTTAGTAAGGAGAGGGATGTCCGTCAGGACAGGGTGAGGTTTTTGTTTTGGGTAATTCGATAAACTGTGTACACTGTTTTGCGTTAATCCCGATCGGGGATTCAGATAAATTTTTTCGTAAATCCACGCAACCGGCTTAACACTGGCTTCGCCCAATTTCCACCTAGCAAATCGTGCAGCAAAATATAAAAACAGGGGATGATAAATAATGTCAGCATTGTTGCGATCGCCATCCCAAAGAAAACTACAATCCCTAATGGCTGCAAAAACTCCGAACCTTCGCCAATACCCAATGCCAAAGGAAACAGTCCCAAGATAGTGGTGACTGTGGTCATGATAATTGGGCGCAAGCGTTGAGGAGCAGCTTTCATGATGGCAATTTGGCGACTACAACCTTCTTCATCCCGAATTTGGTTTGCTAGTTCCACCATGAGAATCCCTGCATTCACCACAATTCCCACCAGCAGGACGACACCAACAATTACAGTTGCGCCAATTGCAGTTTGGGTAATATAAAGTCCAAAAATTCCTCCAGCTAACGCTAGTGGTACGGTGAACATAATTACCAATGGGTCAATTAGCGAATTGTATTGTACCGCCATGACTACAAAGATTAAGAACGTTGCCAATGCTCCCAAAGTCTTTAAAGCATCCTGAAGTTGCTGATTAGTTTCTTGAGCAGAACTAGGCACAATGGAAACGCCATCAGGTAAGTCTACATCTTGGAGTACCTCGTTTACTTCTGCGATCGCTTCACCAAGACTTGCTCCCTCGCTGAGATTTCCTGCGACAATAAAAGCTTGGCGCTGATTAATCCGTTGCACTTCACCAGGCGCTTGACCTTCTTGAATGTTTGCCACATCTGAAAGCCGGATTAGTTGATTGTTTTCTGTAAATAACGGTAATTGCTCTAGTTGGGAAGGACGCTGAATAGCTTCCTTATTTAGCTGCACCCGCACATCAACTAAACGATTACCGCGTTGAATTTGCGTAGGAACTGAACCTTCAATTGCTGTTTGAACTGTTGCACCAATTTGCCCGGCGCTCAACCCTAAAGCTGAAACCCTTTCCCAATCGGGGCGAATTTGGATTTCGGGTTGTCGGGGGTCGGCATCTGGTCGGAATGTCGCTAATTTTGCCCTTTCCTGCAATGCTTGCAGCACTTGTGCGCCTGCTTGCGTTAAGTTTTCTTCATTCTCACCTTGCAGAATTACGTCAACTTCTGACCCTTGCACTGGAGAATTACTCAAGATTAAACCCCGCACCTGACCAGGATTGAGGCGCAGCAGAATTCCTGCTAAGTTGAGTTTGTTAAATTCCTGACTTACTTTTTTGACGAAGGCTTCGACATCTGTGCCTGGTTTTAGATTGATAGTGCTGCTGGCACGTAAAGGATTCTCTGTAGTATTGCTACCAAACAAAGAACCACCCACAGTTGTGAAAGCAGATTCGGTTTCTGGTTGTTTGAGCAAAATGTCATCGACAATTTGCATAACTTTTTCAGAAGTTGCTAAAGGTGTACCGGGAGGAAACTGCGCTCTCAAGTTAGCTTGACCGGTACTGATGCGGGGTAAAATTTCTTGGGGAATTTGACCAAACATAAAGAAGCTACTACTGCCTAAAATTAGCAAAGCAGCAGTTACTACGAAAAACCGATAACGTAAAACCTTGGTTAGGAAATTACCGTATCCCCGCGTTGCATCTTCAAATCGGTGATTAAAGTGTCTAAGCAGCCAAAATTCACTGATCCGACTCGACCAGGGAATTCCTAAAAGTCGAGAAGACAGCATCGGTACGACTGTGATGGCGACGACAAGGGATGCTGCGACTGCAAAGCTAATTGTTAGAATCAGTTCATTAAATAGCAGTGCAATAAAGCCGCCAATTAAGAGGAATGGTACTACAGAAACTAAGTTGGCACCTGTAGCAGCAACTAAAGCAGATTCTACTTCTTGGGAAGCTGCGATCGCACTGTCAATAAAGAATTTAGAATTTCTCCCCTTCTCCTCTGCTCCTCTGCTCCCCTGCTCCCCTTCCCCCCTCTCTCTCTGATTGGGAGTCATCCCTGTTTTTTCGGAAATGTTCTCCAAGATCACAACCGATGTATCAATTGCTTGACCGACTCCTAATGTCAGACCTGCCAAACTAAAAACATTCAAGGTTAAACCAAATATTCTCATTAAAGCGATCGCTGCCAGAGTACACAGCGGAATCGTCAAACTGATAATAAATGTTTGCCTGAACGATCCCAAAAATAACAACACTGCTGCGGCTGCTAACAATGCCCCAGAAATACCTGAAAAGATGACATCATTTAAAGAATTGCGGATGAAGACAGATTCATCTGTGGTGGGACTCAAAGTCATGTCTGCTGGAATTAAACCTGATTGCCGTAATTGTTCAATTCGCCGCTTAACAGCATCTACAACTGTGATTGTGTTGGCCTCAGGCTGCTTTTGAATTGAAAATTTCACCGCAGGCTGACGATTTAGGTAAACAAATACTCGCTGTTCTTCTGTATCATCAATTACCTCTGCAAAGTCTCGCAAGTAGACGCGGCGGGAAGGTACAGGGGAGGTAAAGGAGGCAGGGGTAGCAGGGGTAGCAGGGGTAGCAGGGGAAGAGGAGGAAACTTCTAAGGAGAGGTTTTCAATTTCTTTGGCATTTTGGAAGCGCCCTACAGTCCGAGTCAATGGCTCAGAATTTTGCCCCAGAATCCGACCACCAGAAGTATCTTGGTTACGGGCTGTTAATTCATCTAAGACATCATTTAACCCTACACCCAAAGCTTGCAATCGGTTTAAGTCAACAAGTACCCGTACTTCCTCCTCTGCACCACCAGATACATCAACAGAAGCGACTCCCGGCACTACACTGAGTTCACGGTTTAACTCTTCATCAGCAAATACGCGTAAATCTTTCCCTGGTAAGGAAGCAGAGGTCAGTGCCAATTCATAAACCGGCAATTGAGAAGGATCGACTTTAAATAAGCGCGGCTCCTCTATCGTATCTGGTAGTTGTCCTCGACCTCGGTTAAAAGCAGCAGTAGCATCGTTTAGGGCTTGGTCAATATCGCCCCCTGGTTGGAAGTATAAATCGAGGCTTACCTGTCCCTCACGGGTGCGGGAAAAAACCTGTACTACATTCTCGGTTGCTGCTAAAGCTTCTTCTAAGGGTCTGGTAATTTCATCTACTGCTACTTCTGGTGAAATACCAGGGGCTTCTAGCCGAACCCCTATTCGGGGATAGGTAATTGATGGTAGAAGATCAACTTGGATCGTTGTGAGAAAAAATACCCCAATGACAATTACTGCCACGGTGAGCATAAGTGTGCCAATATGTTGGCGGATAGCGATCGCACTAAGGCTAAATCCGCCATTGCCATTATTATTGTTTGCCTGTTGCATAATACTAAGTGATAAGTGCTGACTACTGAGTACTTTTTTCTTTGGGATGGTGGTTATTGCTCACCCTACTATTGCTTTTCTGAAAGAATTGAAAGACTCACAGTGTCACCTTGTTTTAACGGCTTACCACTCCGAACAACGTAGCGCTCTCCTGCTTGCAAACCGGATAAAATTTCCACTCTGCCATCAGCCCTTTTTCCTAAAGTAACTGCACGTGTCGCTACTTTCGTCTTGCCTTCTGTGTCTTTCACGACGAATAGCGTCCCCGATGGGTTTTCTTGCTCTTTTTCTGCTCCCTTTGCTACCCCTGCTTGTTTTTGAATCGCTGTTTGCGGCACTACTACGCGCTGTTGAGTCTGGGTTTGAAAATTGACTCGCGCCAGCAATCCGCTGCCAATCTTGGCTTGAGTGTTAGGAATCACTACTTCTACAGGTATCAAGCGAGCTGTGGCATCGGCAGCTGGGGAAATGCGCGTAACTCTGCCAATTAATGCTTCTTTGGGGAAGGCATCTAAACGGACTTGTACAGACTGCCCAACCTGAATTTGTGCTAGTTCTAATTCGGAAACTTGGACGACGACTTTGACACGGTTAAAGTCGCCAATTTTCAAAACTTCGCTACCTGCTTGCAGCAGGTTGCCTGGTTCTGTCACCTTTTCTGTGACTATACCAGTGATGGGGGATGTCAATCGAGCGTAAGACCTGCGCTCTTTGGTTTGGGCAACTAATGCTTGTTGGGCAAGTACTCTACCTTGGGCGGCAGCGACGGCTTGCTGTTCTGTCCGAACTTGTTCTTGGGCTGCCCGGAGTGCCTGAGCGGCTGTTTTTGCCTGGGTACGTGCTTGCTGGGCAGTTTGTTCAGCGATCGCTCCAGCTTTGAATAGATTCTGTTGGCGTTCTGAGTCTGCTTGAGCTTGTACTACTTCTAGGCGCGCCCGTTCAACGTCTGCACGGGCATTGCTTACCTGATTGGTTGCCCTAGCTACTTCTGATTTGAGGGCTGCTAGCTCTGCTTCTGTTTGCTTTAATTCGGTCGAAAGTATGGCATCATCTAACCGCCCGACGTTTTGCCCAAGCTTTACTGCATCGCCCACATCAAGGTTCAAAGCCAACAACCGAGCTTCTACTTGCGATCGCACTGATACAATCCGAAATGGTGTTGTATTACCTGTGTATTCTGGTTGTGTTTGCAGCGTATCAGTTCGAGCGATCGCCACATCTACAGCCGTTGCACCACCACGTTGTCCACTACCAGGACTCTGAGATTGGGCATCAGCCGGTTCTTCTTTGGGTAGCGCTCCACAATTTGCTGTCAGCAGTCCTATGCCCAGCAAACAGGGAATCAATAATATGGATGGAAAAGGGGAAGACACCTTTGTGTCAACGCTACTCTTTGTATCTGCAACAGCCACATCAGTCTTAACAACTGGGGTATTAATTACCTGGTTAGCGGCTGCCAAAGGTGAGATTTTCGCCTGCTCATGCGGCTTATTTCTGTCCAAAATCATTTATTTTTCTCGTATTTGGGGAGCTTTTTGGGTTAAACAGCCGTGCATTACCAAGTAATTTTGAGACATTATAAATAGTGAAAAGCGGCGAGAGTCAATTGGCTATCTTATTGCAGAATTTTGTATCAAAAATTACTTTCTATTCAAAAAAATTTCTCACCACTTTAACTCATTACATTGAGTTAGCAGCTTTTTAGCTTCCAATGCAATTCTTAACCTAGTATAAATATTTTTAAATTTCTTGCAATCTGCCCTTAGTAGAAGACTTGCGTTTACTGAAGATACGGGACTTGCACACCCCTACTTCTAAAATGGGCAGTATTAAGTAGCTATACTTATGGCTGAAATAAACAAATTTAATATAGCAAAATACTTAGTAATTTTTACGCTCAATCAAATATATTAAGAATAGTAAACATAAGTTGCTTTTTCTTAAGCTGTATATATTGTCAAGCGTAGGCGTAGCCCGTCGTAGACATCGCATAAACAGCAAAGAAGAGGGCGATATATATATATTTAGGCCAGGAAAGTAACAAGTGACATCATTGTTAAAAATTGCCCAAACTGCTGATGAAGCCCAGATTTCCGAATTTTTCCAGGAATCGGTGGGTAAGTGGCGATCGCAACGGCGCTACTACACCCTACCCAAGGGAGAAACCAAGGAGATGGAGAGTATAGTTACGATCAATTTTCTCAAGCAGGGCTGTGATGAATTGCAAAACCTAGCTCAGATGCACGATTTGCTTGATACAGGTAGTTTGATCTGTGGGGCAGCAGTAACATGGGAAAGTATGGATGTGCTAAAGGACAAGAAAGAGTCGCAAGGTTCAACAATATTTGGAGCTTTAGGAAATATTTTGTACCGCGATCGCGGTTTTGCCATATCTAAACCAGTCACCGCTCAGTATTATTTCTCCAATCCTAAAACAATGTGTTTGCGAACTGAATACAACGGTTCGGTCTTTGAAGAAGAGTTAAAGCTAATTGGCAGCAAATACCGCACCAGACAAACCATTATCTCCCGTGCTGGTGAGCAGTTGATGATTGGTCAATATTTAGAAAAGAGGTGCGATTCGTTGCTTAGTGAATCACGGTGTAAGTCCGTACATAACTAAGCCAACCCGACAGCAGATTACTGTCATTTAAGGGTTGA
>NZ_JBALDU010000001.1:0-88984 GCF_036917235.1 Nostoc sp. | reverse complement strand
ACTATTTTTTCTCGAAGATCGACAGAGTAGGACTTCATTTAAAAGGATTTATATTTTAATCTAGTGTACCTCATAATAGACGCAAGTGCTGTATGCCAAGCGGCTATATTTGCAACGACAATTGTAATCCTGCTGCGATTAAAGATATTTTGTTGCAACGTTACGCATTAGGAGAACGAGATTTTACAAACAATTTCAGTTGTGTTGAATTAAGGCTTTCTGATTTGCGAGGAGCCGATTTAAGTGGAGTTAATTTATCCAACACAAACTTAAGTAATTCAATTTTAAAGTATATTGACCTAAGTTATGCAAACCTTAGTAATGCTAATCTAACTAATGCCAATTTGGAAGGCGCGATTTTAGATAGTGCAAATTTGGAAGGAGCAATATTCAGTACAACTATTATGCCTGATGGTAGTGTTCGGAATAACTGATACTAAATAAATTACTGTTGCCAGATTACCCGACACAACAAGCAAGCGATCGCTCCTTCCGAATCGAGAAGTTAAAATTTTGGAAAATCCCGAAGCAGTTAGTGGCAATCCAGAATTACCAGGGTTTGTCCTACGGATGGGCAAAATTTGGTAACTTGAGTTTTCCTAATCAGAAACTTGTGTTTTGAAAACGTTAGAAATTGCTTCAAGTATTCGCTGAGAGTAAAGGGATCTTCGTTGTTCGAGGAGCGATCGCATTACGCTACGCCATAATCTGTATACTGACGCTTGTATGGAGCTTGCAAACCCAAGACAATATCCTCTCGTGGTACTCCCATCATCACTAATTCCTCTGCTGGATTGCGATCGGTTAAATTCTGTTGTAGCCAGATTTTGCCATCTTTAATATCAAAATGTATTACGCATCGATAAATACGATTAAATCCTTGCCAACCGACATTCATCCATTGATAATGATTGCGTTCTGTATCTAAAATCAGTTGAACTTCGACATTGTTATCCGAGACATCATCACTGGCATAGTTCGTCAACAATGTTTTAACATATTCTTGATATTTTGCTAGTTTATCCACTCTACAATCACCTCATCTACTGGATTGTAAATAATTAATAGCACCTGATAGTGTTCAATCGCAGTTTGAGTAAACTCCAGTTTAAAAAATGTTTTGTACGTATCCAATGGAACTGCTAAGTATAAGACTCGCTTTGGTTCATATTCTGCTAATGCTAGACGGTAACTCAGGAATTGTCCCAAAGCAGAGTAAAAGTCTGTAATTGCCGAGGGGTTTAAAAAGCTTTTGATTTCAATTGCTATTTTTTCATTTCCTTTTTCTGCGGCAATTATTTTCTCTACGCCTAAATCAATTTGGAAATTGACTTCCCCAAATTTAAATTTTAATGGATCGCTCGTAATCCTCCATTGTTCTTTTTGCAAAGCTTTTTTAACTGATTCATGAAAAATATCTTTTGCAGACACAGTTAGTAAAAATATCTTTTTTAGATTTGATATTTCCCATTCCCCATTAATGAGAAACTTGTGTTTTCAGTATGCCAGGAATTCCCTCAAGTATTCGCTTGGCAACGTCTTCAGGTGTATCTCCCTCTCGCTCAATTATGTGCAAATCGGCTTGAGAGTAAAGTGGTGTTCGTTGTTCGAGGAGCGATCGCAACTTAGCTTTAGGATCGGCATCTTGCAGCAGTGGCCTTGTGGTATCCTCAGCTAAACGGCTGTAAATTATCTCCACTGGCGTATCTAGCCACACTATCAAACCGTGGTGCAAGTAACCCCAGTTTTCTCGCCGCAGTACAATTCCGCCACCGGTTGCGATAGTTAACTTTGTAAAAGCACAAACTTGTGAGAGTACGTCGCTTTCTAACTGGCGAAACCCTGCTTCACCAACTTGTGCAAATAACTGATTGATAGATTTACCTGTTGCTTGGGCAATAACATTATCGGTATCCACAAACCCATAACCCAGTTCTTTTGCTAGTAAGCGCCCTACTGTCGTCTTACCAACGCCCATAATCCCAATTAAGTACAGGTTGACTCCTTGTAATAAGTTGCTCACCAGTTTCTTCGCTCCAATTCTGAGTGCTGAGTCACAGTTTCTAATTATAAACTTAACGACATATTGTTTGATCTTATACAAATACATCTTCTATTTGAGTTGCATAAATTACTGTTATTACTATTACGAATGTATTTAAAGTAACTTAGGCAATAAATTAACGATTCTTCTGTGAAATTAATATCACTAATGACCGACGAATTTCTTAGGAATGTAGTAATTTTTCTGAAGTAACTAGGTAATTGCTGTATATCGATCGCTATGCTTAACCAAAAAATTAACCTAGCTTGTTTGAAACTTTATTTAAACAATATCTGTCTATCTAAATAATCAGGGTTTTTACCTTGATGATTAGTTTTAAGTATATAGAATACTGTGTTTCTAACAGCACAGGGTCGTTATATCTCAAAGTTCAGTTATAACAAGACCCGCTCAATTAAATGTTTCTAATAAAGGTGTAAATAATGACTAATTTACCGCGATCGCCCAAAAAAAGCTTGCAAAGAAATTGAAGTTTCGACACAAAGACTACTGCATATTCCACCCCGATAAGCCTGAATGAATAAATATAGAATGAATGAGGTGTCAACCATGACTCGAATTCGTGACGTTGTAGAAAGAGCTTTAGCAACTGGTTATTTGACAGTTGAAGCTGAAGATCAACTACGACAACTGTTGACTACCCGATATGACTTGGAAGATTTTAATGCTTTCATGACTTTGCAGGAAGCTGCCATGATTGGTAAGGTCAAGCAGGAGTCTAGAGAACGGTGTGGCATTAAATAGAGATGTCGCCTGCTACACCTCACCGACGGGGGCGTTTACCATCATCTTCAAAATCATCATCATCCTCAAAAAACTCCCAATCATCATCATCTGCTTGATTGGTAGTTGGCGGCTGGTAAGGGGGGATAATTACTCGGTAATCAGCATCGTAAATTGATTCAGTTTTTCCCGCAGCCGTATTTTTTGGCTCGCGGTAGCTATAGGAGTAAACTGAACCAGACCGAGAACTGCTTTTGGCTTCTGATTGACGTTCGTCAGTTGTTGAGTCTCTAGGTTGTTGAGCTTGAGAATTGGGAATAGGCGCTTCCTCTGACTTTTCATCAAAGTTCCAATCATCATCTCTACTGCTATTTGTCTCCCAATCATCAAATTCCTCACTGCTAGGCTCTTCATTTTTACTAGCTGGTGGTGGAGGACTGGCAGGGCGAGATGTCGGTTCTTCTCTCCGGGTTGCCTTCGCACGACTTGAAGGGGCGGTTGCTCTTCTAGGAGTTTGGCGTTGTCCTGCCACAAAATAATTGGATAAATTAAATAAGGTAGCAATCAATATCGATGTGAAAGCACCAGTGGCAGTACTGAACAAAATCCATATCGCTAGTGGTAATGGTTGAGTTCGCACGCCCAAAAATACTAGCGATAGGGCAGGTGAGAAATTTTGGACTAATAACAGCGTTAGTCCTCCCAGTACTGCCACCAATAGAATTAAGCGAATTACAGCCATAGCAATTTTGTCAGTTGTCAATTATCAGTGGTCAGTTATCAATAGTCAGCGATCAGTCTGGTTATTCTTCACTAATTACTGTTCGCTGACCACTGACACTATCAGCCATCTCTATCATTACCTTTTTAGGACTATTGTGAGATTTACAATAGAATCCACTGAGGTTGTTAACGACGACCTTGCCACCGCTGAATTGGAATACAGTCAATATCTAGCTGATCTAAAGCACGGGCAACTACAAAATCAACTAAATCCTCGATGGTTTGGGGATTGTGATACCAGGCGGGAATAGCGGGGACAATTCTCACTCCAACTTCTGCTAAAGAGGTTAAGTTACGTAGGTGGATGAGACTAAAAGGCGTTTCACGCGGGACAATAACCAGCTTTCGCCCTTCTTTGAGTTGAACATCCGCTGCCCGTTCTAGTAAATCGGAACTCAAGCCAACTGCTAGCTTTGCCACTGTACTCATGCTGCATGGAATAATCATCATCCCCAGAGTGGCAAAGGAACCGCTGGCAATTCCGGCTCCGACATCGCTCCAAGGATGACAGCGAAGTTTACCCAAAAGTGCAACACCAGCTTGCTCTCGCCAGAATTGTTCTTGCCCAGTTGGTTCTGATGGCATCCGAATTTCCTGTTCTGACTGCCAAACCATGTAAGTTGATTTAGAGGCAACCAATTCAATACTATACTCAGCTTCTAGCAAAAATTTGATCGCGCGAACAGCGTAAATCAGACCAGATGCGCCCGATACGCCTAAAATTAAAGGCTTGGTGTTATTTGACACGTAAGTTCTACTGGATTTTACTCATCCTCAGAGTAAGGGTCTAGGTCATCAGGCTCCATATCATTTGGTAAGTAGAGGTCTGAAAGGTCTTCACGAGAATCATTGCCAGTTAAACCTTTGGCGACGCCATCGCTGCCGACTGTTATCAAATCAATTTGCTGACGGTAGTAATCGACACTCTTCACTTGCACGGCGACGCGATCGCCTAATCGATAAGAAGCGCGATTTTTGCGCCCAAATAGTGCCTGTTGTCTGGCGCGATATTCATACCAATCATCTTTGAGAGAACTGACGTGTACCAATCCCTCTACCCGCAAAGGCACACCAGGATTACTGCTGGACTCTACCTCAGCTGCGGGTACTTCAATTTCCACAAAGAAACCGTAGGATTGCACCCCGGTAATTACGCCTTGAAATACCTGACCGATGCGTTGCTTCATCAGTTGAGCTTTTTGCAGTCCTGCTAAATCGGCTTCAGCTTCTTGGACTTCTTTTTCTCGGTCGTTAATTTGGACAATTACCCTAGTCAAATCGCTTTGCAGTTCTTGTTGCAATTCTGGGGGTAAAACGTTCCAGTTAATTTCCTCGTGGCTAGAGGAGTGGCGTAGATTAACCCGCTCTCTGACACGGGTATTGCGGCGATCGCGTCCGTTTTCGAGTAGCGTGTAATACACTCTCTGCATCAGCAAATCTGGGAAACGCCGCAAGGGAGCGCTAAAGTGGACATATTGCGGTAGTGCCAGACCAAAGTGAGATCCTTTGGTGGTACTGTATGCAGACGGCTTAAGTGTATCTTGTAATAAGTAAGTAAGAACTTGCTCAGAAGGAGATTCAGCAAAAGCTGTAGTCAAATGTTGGTAATCTAAAGGTTGGATATCAACTTCTGGATCTAATGTGAGGTCAACGCCTAAATTGACTGCCAATTTCAGCATTTCCTGGACATCTTCAACATCAGGAGTACCTTGGACTCGCCAGATAGCGGGAACACCAAGAGCATTTAAGTGAGTTGCGAACAGTTGATTAACTAACAGTACCAACTCCGTGAGCAGCGATCGCACTGGTAAATCATTCAGCACGACAGCGCCGAGAATCCCCTCATCATAATAGGCGTTTTGGCTAGGCGGCAGATTCAACTGGAGACTACCACGAGTCAAGCGTACCTGTTTCACAGATGTTTGCAAGCTTTGGAGGTTTTCCAGTATTTGGGAAACCTGTGATGATTTATCTTGAGCTTCACCTGTGAGAATTGCTTGGGCTTGTTCAGTAGTCAGTGCAGTCTCGACATTGATGACGCTGGGTTGAATTTCCCATTCCAGCACTTCTCCCGATTGGGGATCAATGGTAATTAAAAAAGAGATGGTTAAGCGATCGCTCCCAGGTACTAAAGAACAGCGTTCTGCTACACCTGGGGGCAAGATTGGCAACACCAATTCTCCAAGATACACTGATTTGCCCCGTTTGAGTGCTTCTCTATCTAGGGGTTCGTCAGGTTGGACATAGTGAGAAACATCGGTGATATGAACGCCCAAAAGCCAATTTCCGGCTAAGTTTTTTTCTAAACTAAAAGCGTTCTCTATAATTTTGGTATCGCTATTTACCCCTTCAATAGTGAGAGTAAACAAATTACGCAAATCCAGCCGATTTTTCAGGTCTGCTTTGAGGAGCTTTTTGGGCAACTTGGCGGCTGCTTCTAGAACATTATCTGGAAAAGTCCGGGAAAGGTCGTGTTTGCACGTAACTAAATCTATATCAGCAGCGGCTTCGGCATCACTGCCGAGGATTTGCACCACTCGACCAAGGGGAGGATATTGTGCCAACGGGTAACGCAAAACTTCCACATGAACCAGATGATCGATCGCTTCTTCTAACTTTGCCCCGTTAGGTTGAATCTTGAGTTCAAACAGCAAGCGATCGTCTAAAGGCACAGCCCGAAAACCAGTTTCTACCTGCTTGATTCGTGCCAACAAAGTGTGGTTAGAACGTTCGAGAATCAGCTTTACTTCCCCTTCAGGAGAGCGACGGCGACTGCCTTCTTTCAGAACTCTCACCAAAACGCGATCGCCATTCCAAGCATTACTCAGATGACTTTCGCGGATGTAAATATCCTCGGCTCCTTCCACATCTTGAATAGCAAAGCAAAAGCCTTTACTAGAACAACGGAGTTTTGCCTCGATTATTCCCTCTTCTGAGACACGACGGTACTTGCCCCGTTCCTTCACTAAAATACCGATTTTTTCAAGAACATCTAAGGCAATGTGAAGTTTTTGTAAACTTTTTTCATCTTCACAGCCAAGTTTCTTTTCTAAAACCTTCCGAGCTACCAATTTATCATCGGTGAAATTGGCAAGGAGTGTAGCGATTGAAAATTCCATGCAGTGAACCGACCTTTGGTCAAAACATCATTTGTTGTTTAATCTGGTTCTTTTCTGTATACCCTCACGGCTTACAGAAACAAGCTGGAAACTAATTGCCCTGAATCAAGCTTCCTCAGTTCTAAGGAAAGGAAGCCCGACCCAGTAAGAGCGGGAAACTACTCCCGCAGTTCCTTGGCAAAGAAGCCGACCCACGGACAGCTCTGGGCGTTTACGAACTTCTCACTGCACAATGCTCTCAGAATTCGCCTGCGTTCAACTTCCTTCACCTAACCAAACTTAAGATTGCACGCCTGATTACAATTTAGCCCCGCTAGGTAATTACGCGACGGGTTTTTGAGAAGTTGGGTTTAGAGAATCCATACTGCCCAAAAGCGCTATGCAGGGGAGCCACTGTGGTCTTCTCCAAGGGGAGACGCTAAAAGCGTTAGCGCAGCGTTAGCGAGTCTGCGAGCGTCTGGGTCTCCCAAGTGGAGGAGGCAGTGCGGTCTTCTCCCAAAGGGAGAGGCTAGCGCCAAGGGGTCTCCCCAAGTGGAGCAACTGCCGTCAAGTGGCGTGGAAACTACAGGTGTTTGATTGTCTAGAGAGAAGGTAATTTTACGCCATTAGACTCTGATTTTTAACTAGGAGGAACTGCTGGTGAACCCAATTTTCCCACATGTAGAATCGGTAACAATTAGGTAAGCAGCTTAATAAGCAGCGAGGGCGAACCTTATCTCCATTATTGTAGATTTAGAGCGCACTTCCAGAAAATAGTTCTAGATATAGAGTTGGGTAATCAGTATAGCATTGCAAGCAAGACTACCCAGATAAGTTAGCACTCGCTAAAAATTTCGTCAAAAAAGAGCTACTGCTACAATTGGGACACAAGGCAAAGCAAGAATATCACCTTGACGGCTCAGAGCAGAGAATTATACCTACTCATCGCCTGCCAAGAAACTGATGACACATAGTAAGCAATTAAAAATGAATAAATGCAATATTGGCAGGCATCCTGGGTATCGAGTGGATGTAAATTAAAGTAAGGGCAACCGATCTCGCTTGAACATACAAGCAGTATCAACCTCGTTATTAAAAATATTTAGATTGGTAGCAGTATTATGTTGGCTCAATTCCAGAGCTTGTATCCCCAGGGCAGTTTGATTTCTGAATTAGTGCAAATTTTTCAAGGAAAATATATTGTCCGGGCAAGCGTGCAAATTGAAGGTGTAACCCGTGCTACGGGTATGGCAGCAGCAGAAACAGTAGAAGCAGCAGAAGACCAAGCCAGAACTAGGGCACTGATAGTTTTGGGTATTACAAACGCGCCACTAGAATCAGTGGCGTTGACCTCAAATCCAGTTCCCCCAGCACAGCTAAATCCTTCCTTGAATACTAAAGGTGGATTGAGTGACCCTGCTGCTTATTCCTCTGCAAAAGCTGAGGATTTTGTTAGTAGTCAGTGGCCAGCAGTCAGCGACAAAGAAATCTCTATACCGCCTTCCAAAGAACGGAACATCAAACCAGAAGTAGTAACAACTAGTAACGAACAATATGGGTACAGCAATGCTGCGCCTCTAAACGATACTTATAGCCAGGATTTAGGTCAAAACTTTCCTATGCCTGCCAAGCAGGAGCTAAAATTCGATCCTCCAGTTGAGAACTTGGAAATAAATTTTGATACCCAGCCAGAAAATCAAACCTTTCCAGCAATTTCTGCCAACAATGTCACGCCATTTACACCCCGGAGTTACAGCCCCCAAGAAAATGCCACTACCCCGTCAGTGACAGGAAAAAGAAAGAAGAAAGCTGAACCAGTGGATTTATCAGATGTAATTGCTAAAACAGATGTCGAACTTCAGCGTTTAGGCTGGACACCAGAACAGGGACGAGAGCATCTGATTGAAACCTACGGTAAGCGTGGGCGGACTTTGCTTACTGAAGAAGAATTACACGGATTCCTCAAATACTTACAATCGCAGCCAGACCCAATAGCGGGATTTTGATTAGTCATTTGTTATTGGTCATTAGTCATTTGTAAGGACTAATGACTAATAACATAGGCTCTTGAAACAGTAACGAAGCTATGGAACCTGTGAATTTTGCTGAACTACTTGCTAAAACAGATATCGAAATGCAGCGTTTAGGGTTGACAAAAGAACAGGGACGGGATCATCTGATTAAAAGCTATGGGAAGCGATCGCGTTTTTTGCTAACCGATGAGCAATTGCATGAATTCCTCCAATACCTTGTATCTCAACCGACACCAACATTACACGAAGTTCTGATTGCTAAAATTAATTTTGAAATCAAACGCGTACTTTGCTTACTGAAGAAGAATTACACGGATTCCTCAAATACTTACAATCTCAGCCAAACCCAATAGCGGGATTTTAGTTGGTCATTTGTCCAAATCGGTATTAAGTACCAATACGCTTGGCTTTGTGAAAAATTGTAGGTTGGGTTAAGCAAAGCGCAACCCAACAAAGCCCAGGGAATGTTGGGTTTCGTTCCTCAACCCAACCTACTAGCGCGACTTCTAAATCGAGTTGTTTAAGTCAAATAACCCCTCTTCAGTTATGAAGAGGGGTTATTTTTGGGGTTTAAGGGAATTAAAAGTGGTAAATAACCATTTACCAATCGCGACTATTAATTAACAGCAGCAACTGCTGGGCGGCTACCAGCGGAGTGACGGTCAATCACTTGGTCAATCAAACCGTAGTCCCTGGCTTCCTCTGGTGACATGAAAAAGTCACGTTCAGTATCTTCAGCAATGCGCTCAATTGGTTGACCTGTATGGTCAGCTAAATAGTCATTTAGCCGCTTCTTATGGTACAAAATTTCCCGCGCCTGAATTTCAATATCAGTCGCCTGTCCTTGAGCGCCGCCTAAAGGTTGATGAATCATAATCCGAGAATGGGGTAAACTCATCCGCTTACCCTTAGCACCCGCGCTGAGGAGAAAAGCACCCATACTCGCTGCCAATCCGGTACAAATTGTACAGACATCAGGGCGAATATGCTTCATAGTGTCAAAAATGCCCATACCAGCCGTCACCGAACCACCGGGAGAATTGATGTACATATAAATGTCTTTCTCCGGGTCTTCAGCATCCAAATACAGCAGTTGGGCAACAATCAAGTTGGCAATATTGTTATCAACTTGTTGTCCCAAAAAGATGATGCGCTCACGTAACAGCCGTGAGTAGATGTCAAAGGCGCGTTCACCTCGACCCGATTGTTCAATAACGATAGGAATCATGGAAGCGTGTTTGTGGCTACTTTAAATACATTTTATCGGTGACAGCACGAAACTGGGGCTGATCTCTACTATTCCCAGGTAGATATAAGTAAATCTTGGCTATTCTGTCTTTTTCAACAAAGGAGCAAAATGTGATTTTGCAATAGATTCAACCTCCAAGGGCACTTTTTAGCAACAAAAGCTGTCTAAGAAGATATCCCGGTTTAGGGAAGAATAAATCAAAAAACTTCAATTGTCGCCAATCTTATATCTCGGACTTTGCTGTACAACCTTGGCGATGTATTGATTAGACCGATAACCGAAATCCGACTTGCTTAGGGAATTATGTTAACTATCAGTAACATTTTAAACATTTTTTTAGGATTTTCTTCGGCATTTATCAAGTTATTTTTGTTAGATTCAGTAAATCGGCAGTACGAGGTGTATTTAGAATAACCAGTCGTAGTTGAAATGCTATCCATTCAGAGAGAGACGTGCCATGCTGGAAAAACTTATACAAGCCGCCATCATCACCTTCTTGCTCCATCTGATAGCAGGACTTAGCCCAAATACTTTAATTCAAACAAAGACAGCATCACCTATGCAAGAAACGCCACCAAATATTGTTAGCTTGCTATTGCGATCTTTTCAATAAGAATGTTTCAGAAGTTGCACAGGTATAAGTAAGTTACCGTAAATAAACCCAATTCTTGTATAGATGCTTCCCTTGTAGTTAGCGCTAACTACAAAACTGCATTTTTTTTACACCAACTTACTAGGCGATATTAAAAACAAAGGGATAATTCGCTCGTTGAGTTTCTTACTGAATGTACATAGTTGTCTAGGCTAACAAGCCTGAGAACAGGCTAGACTGAGCAAAGAAGGCAACTAACTTGCGTTTGATTATGACTAATCGCCTTGCTGAAGCTAAGAGCCTCTATCTCCGCAAACACGCCGAAAACCCGATTGATTGGTGGCCTTGGTGTGACGAAGCACTTGCAACTGCAAGGGCGCAAAATAAACCGATTTTTCTTTCCATTGGCTATTCTAGTTGCCACTGGTGTACTGTCATGGAAGGCGAGGCTTTTTCTGATATTGCGATCGCTGACTACATGAATACCAATTATCTTCCCATCAAAGTAGACAGGGAAGAAAGACCAGACCTCGATAGCATCTATATGCAAGCTTTGCAGATGATGAGCGGTCAAGGGGGTTGGCCTTTAAATATTTTTCTTTCCCCAGAAGATTTAGTGCCGTTTTACGCTGGTACTTATTTTCCTGTAGACCCGCGCTATGGTCGTCCGGGATTTTTGCAGGTGTTGCAAGCGCTTCGCCGTTATTACGATACAGAAAAACAAGAATTACAACAACGTAAAGCCTTAATTATTGAGTCTCTGCTCACGTCTGCGGTGTTGCAAGACGGTACAACAACTGAGCTTGAAGACCATGAATTACTCCGCCAAGGTTGGGAAATTAGTACAGGTGTAATTACTCCTAATCAATCTGGTAACAGTTTTCCGATGATTCCCTACACAGAATTAGCACTGCGGGGAACTCGATTTAATTTTGAATCTCGCTATGATGGCAAGCAAGTTTGTAGCCAACGAGGACTAGACTTAGCGCTGGGCGGTATTTATGACCATGTAGGCGGTGGTTTTCATCGCTATACTGTTGACCCGACTTGGACAGTACCGCATTTTGAAAAGATGCTCTACGACAATGGACAGATTGTCGAGTATCTGGCTTCTTTATGGAGTGCAGGAGTACAAGAGCCATCCTTTGAGAGGGCGGTTGCTGGGACTGTACAATGGCTGAAGCGGGAAATGACTGCGCCTGAAGGTTATTTCTATGCTTCTCAAGATGCCGATAGCTTCACTGAACCAACGGCGGTAGAACCAGAAGAAGGAGCCTTTTACATCTGGAGTTACAGCGAATTACAACAACTGTTAACGCCTGAAGAATTAACGGAATTACAACAACAGTTTACGGTGACGCCTAACGGCAACTTTGAAGGACATAATGTTTTGCAAAGACGCCATTCAGGTCAACTGAGTGCAACGCTGGAAATGGCACTGAGTAAGCTGTTTAGCGCTCGTTATGGCGTTAGTCCTGAGTCGCTGGAAACTTTTCCCCCGGCTCGGAACAACCAGGAAGCAAAAACCACTAATTGGCCAGGTCGCATTCCCTCGGTGACAGATACAAAGATGATTGTCGCCTGGAATAGCTTGATGATTTCCGGGCTAGCTAGGGCTGCTGGGGTTTTCCAACAACCTTTGTATTTGGAATTAGCAGCACGAGCGGCGAATTTTATTTTGGAAAATCAGTTTGTCGATGGTCGTTTCCAGAGACTCAATTATCAAGGAGAACCAACTGTTTTAGCGCAGTCTGAAGATTATGCTTTGTTTGTTAAAGCTCTACTAGATTTACAAGCTTGTAACCCTGAGCATGAGCAATGGTTAGAAAATGCGATCGCTATCCAAGATGAATTTAACGAATTTCTCTGGAGTGTAGAATTAGGCGGCTATAATAACACATCGAGCGATTTTAGTCAAGATTTAATTGTTAGAGAGCGTAGTTACGCAGATAATGCGACACCGTCAGCTAATGGAATTGCGATCGCTAATCTTGTCCGTCTCGCTTTACTCACCGATAATCTAGATTATTTGGATTTAGCGGAACTTGGTTTGAAAGCTTTTAAAAGTGTAATGCATCGCGCTCCCCAAGCTTGTCCCAGCTTGTTTACAGCTTTGGATTGGTATCGTAATTCTACCTTGATTCGCAGCACAACTGAGCAAATAAACTCTTTGATCCCCAAGTATTTGCCGGTGGCTGCGTTTGCCATCACATCTGATTTACCAGAGAGAAGCGTTGGGTTAGTTTGCCAAGGCTTGAAGTGTCTTGCACCAGCAGAAAGTGTAGAGCATTTATTGCAGCAGGTGGAGAAAAGTCAGAATAGAGGGTAATTTTTAATTCGTAGCGGTTTTTAAACGCAGAGGGACGCTGAGGAAAGCGCAGAGGTACGCAGAGTTTTTTAAGAGAATTTGCTACGAACTTACAAAATTATGACGAACCGAAGCAAATTAACAGCGATTGTGTTAGCTGGGGGAAAGAGTTCTCGGATGGGTCAAGATAAAGCCTTGATTCCCATTGAAGGAGTACCGTTGTTGCAGCGAGTTTGTGGGATGGCTCAAAGCTGTGCTGATGTTGTTTATGTAGTAACTCCCTGGCCAGAACGCTATCAAGATTTGCTTTTGCCTGGTTGTGAGTTTATTCGGGAAGTACCTTTGTCTAGAGAATCTCTAGCCCACGGGCCTTTAGTTGGATTTGCTCAAGGACTAGCCGAAGTAGAGACAGAATGGGTGCTGTTGCTAGCTTGCGATTTGCCGAGGTTGCGGGTTGAAGTGTTGCAAGATTGGGCAAGTAGACTTGATAGTGTGGGGGATAATGCGATCGCAGCTTTAGCTTGTCATCCCAAAGGCTGGGAACCCCTGTGTGGTTTCTATCGCCGTCGCTGTTTGCCACAACTCTTAGAGTTTATCAACCAAGGGGGGCGATCGTTTCAGCAGTGGCTTCGGCAATATCCGGTAGAAGTTTTGCCCTTAGAAGAACCCGAAATGCTATTTAACTGTAATACACCAGAGGACTTGGCTTTAAATTGAGTTTGAGAGTGGGGACTTAATCGTGAACTGAACCTAGGGAAACTCTGGTAATAAAGTCATTTTTGGGATGATCTACGCGCAGCGTCTTGATTCTGAATTCTGAATTCTGACTCCTGAATTCTTGCCTATTCAACGTTTTAGCCGTAACGTGGAACTGCTAACTATGTGTATAAAGGATGCAAGGAGGAATCATGGGGCAGACACAGGAGCTTGGACAGATTATCATCCTGAATGGTGTCCCGCGATCGGGGAAGTCGAGCATTGTCGCAGTGATTCAGGAGACATTTGATGGTCTGTGGATGAATTTGGGTGTTGATAGATTTATGCAAATGACTCCCGCACGATACTTACCTGGGATCGGTTTGCGACCAGGGGGAGAACGCCAGGACATCGAACCCCTTGTTCCCATTCTGTACAGCGCTATGTATGAGTCTATCGCTGCCCACAGCCGTTTGGGTCTGAATGTCGTGGTTGATGTCGGACACCATGACGCCTACGCAATAGAACGGGCCATTCTGGCTGATAGTGCCCAACGTTTGAAAGGATTGCCGGTTTTGTTCGTAGGTGTTTACTGCCCCATCGAGATCGTTATGGAACGACGACAAAACACGGGGTGGAACGTGGGAAGTACATCTGACTCCCCGATACCACATCCGGTTCAGTTATGGCAACGTGAAGTCCACATCCCTGGCATCTATGACCTTGAAGTGGATACCTCTTTGTTAAGCCCAGGTGCGTGTGCTGAGATGATACGCCAGTACCTCGCAGATAGTCCAGCACCGTCGTCATTCCAACGACTCGCTACACACTATACTTAAGCTGTAGTTATGACTGTGTTAACTATATTTGGTATGAATTTGTAAAGTGTGTGATTCTATAAGTTGAAAGGGAAATTCAATCCCTTTCCACTAATTCTGATCAGAAGTCTACTTAACTCGACAGAATTTGCGATCGCTATCATTCTGAGGATATTGCCAAGAATAGGCAAAATGGCTAACTCCCTTCAGTTGGGGGGCAAATTGGCGGAGTGCTTGCATTTGCACTTCTAAGGATGGACGATTACTAACAGATTTTCCCCACTGACCGGCTAAAGCTGGGATTATCTGCGTACCCGGTTTTGCCATACTCAAAACCCGTTGCACTTGCGACACGATACAACTGACGTTACCGCAATTCCCATAAGCCATAGGATGCCACTCTAATGTATTAGGGAACCGATCCCAAGGTTGCAAACGAGAATCATACCCTTGTCCTACAGTTTGGTTGCCATCAGGAAAAAATACTACTCCTGTGGAAACACCTTGCTGCTTTGCTGGGTAACTAGCGATGGTGACAAAATCTAGAATTCCTTGCATAGCATGGGCAACGGCAAGCTGCCACAACTCCCATTGTAAAACTCTTTGTCTATCGGTTGCAGGCAGGATTGACTTTTGCGCTACTGGGATGCGTCCTTGCCAAAGAGGTTCTCCTTCCTGGGGATAAAGTTTATCAACTTCCGCTACATCTCCCCCAGTGACGAATCCCTTACTCAAAAAGCGACGAATTAAGTCCAGTGCTTTGTAATTCTGTGCCCGTTTAAATAAAGCTTCTTGGGTTGCGGGACTAAATAGCCATAAATCTGAAACTTTAGTGGCGATGGAATCACTTCCAGCTTGGCGGGGATAACGCACGTAATCCAATAGCAAGCCATCTGGACGACGGCGCAAAACTTCTTGTACCAATTGGTAGTAGTCGCGTTTTGCTTGCAGGTTGTAGGGATCGATAAATAGTTGAGAGCCATTATCTACCACATATAAACTCGTTTGACCTTTGCCATTACGAGCGATCGCACCTTCTCTATCTGGGCGTTGGGCGTAAGTATAACCGAAATTTGTGGTAAACATCCAAGCATAGACCTTCAAACCACGTTGCCGACCTTTTTTGATTGCCGTGGCGAGTATATCAATGTTTTCTGCCCCTGGAGTGCGAATCACAGCAGGCCAAACCGTCGGGTTAGCTCTTGCTGGTAATAGTACCTGCCCATCGTAAAATACTTCTATATAAACTTGGTTATAGCCACCATTAACAATCCGATCCATAACCTGATCGATTATTCCTGGCTGAATGTCACAGGGATACAAGCGTAACCAAAGGGCTTGGGTTTGCGGCCAAGTTCGAGAGCGACATTGCTTTAATTTCTGCGCCTGTTCTTGTATTATGCTTTGGTAGCGCGTTTGAGCATCTTGTTTACCTTTGAGCGCTGACAGACGTAAGCTTTCTTTTTGTTGCGCCGCCGCTGATGATAACTGACAATACTCAGTTACTTGCGCCTTTGCTGGTTCGCTTCCCAAGTTGGGGAGCAACAAACTACTAGTAAAAACAACAGCGAATAAGCGCCGCCAAAATAATATCGATCTTGCAACCTTCAAGGGACAGTTAGACATACCTACCAGTAGATGAACAAATTCAAAAGAGTTTCAGACAGGGATTTAAATTCCGACTGTAACTTGTTTACCACAGGGTAACTGAGCAAAGACAGAGTGGCTCTAACTCTGAGCTACGTATTGACGTTCGGTCTTAAAGTCTTTAATTTGCGATAATCATCGATCCCAATTCAAATAATTCTGAGCAACGTGTATCGAATTATATAGTTAAATACTAAGGGTTTTAAAACCTATTTTTTTAAGACTCTCAAAGGTCTATTTCTGTTGCCGTATTTTTGTATAGCGGTTTCCAGTGCATGAAGTAGATATTAAAACTTCACCCTCAATGTGAATGCATCGGCTTGCATTGTTAATGCGTCGGCTTGCATTATGACAGCAGTTTTCAAGTAAATGAGCTATAAAATGCAGGACTTACGCAAAAGAGTTTCTGCCTTCTGCCTCCTGCCTCCTGCCTTCTGCCTTGATAAACAAAATAGTCAGGAATCAAAAGTTTTGACACCTGACTATTGATGATGGAGTAAGCAATAGTTAATAGCTAACCGCCACGTTTCAACGCCGTCTCTACCTGCTGCAACTCTTTCTCTAGACGATTTTTGAGTTTTTCGGGTACGGGACGATTTGGGTAAGAACTGTAGTGTCCAGCTAGGGAATTGAGGGCTGTTCGTATGGTTGTAAACGAGCCAAGACCAGAAACAGAGTTAACCCGCTGGTAGCGAGCTGAAAAGTCATTAATTTTTTGACGCGCTTCTGCTTGAATTGCTGCCTTGTCTGGTGAATCTTGTGAAAGATCCAGAGCTTGTCTCATAATATTGACCACAGCTAAGGTGTCTTGACGATAATCCCCAGTCAAACTATCTGGACTGCCAGAACAACCCATTAAGCCGATAGCTACAACCAAAACCAGCGCAAGCAAACGCGACCAATAGCGCTTCATATGCATTAAGTAAAAGAATACGTAAATCAACGTCCATCCTATCTTGGATTGGTAACTTGGGGATCAATTGAGTGAGGAGTGAAGGGTGGGGAGTAGGGAGCAGGGCTGTTTCATTCCCTCAAGGGCGCTCATCTACAAGCATCTTGGGCAAAAATCAGGTGATTAAAAAATCTGTCTGATTGGAAAATTATCATTGCTATGGTTTCTCTGCGAAGTTATGGAATTAGAGGTTGATAGGATTTAATCAACTAAATTTCTCTGCCTCAATCTTTGCAATTTCAACATCGTAATACATATCATCAGCCACAAAAAACCAACTCCATATCCTGCAATTATGTCTGTGGGCCAATGGACTCCTAAATATAAGCGGCTGATACCAATAGCAGCAATAAAAATAACTGTCAAAGTGTAGATAATTTTAGCAAAATGAGGATAGTGAATTGCCAATTCGTAAGCAATAAAACCATAAAGCACCATAGAACCTAGTGCATGACCACTAGGAAAACTAAAAGATTTTTCAGTAATTAAGCGATGCCACAATTCAGGGCGAGGTTTAGAAAAAAGCAACTTTAGCCCTGTATTTAAAATTAGCCCTCCCAAGCAAACAAGTACAAAAATTTTTGCTTCTTCTCGGTAACGTTGCCACCAAAGTAACAAAAAAGTTGCGCCTGCAACTATAACCACTGTACTAGGATTACCAAGATTTGTAATAAACAGCATTAAATTATCTAAATGCGGATTGGCAAACTGATGTAGCCATAACAAAAAACTAGTATCAAATGCAAAAGCTTCTCGCTCCAAAACCTCTTCAGCTAATTTTGCTAAAACAAAAAGTATGAGCAGACAACTAGCAAGTCCAACAATACCAATTGTGGCAATTAAGGGAGCAAAACGAGGATGTATATGACGCAACCAGAAACTAGAAATTTTTCGGAGCATACTTTAATTTTATTCATTATGCTTAAAATCATCACTCAATTGGGTGACGCACTTTTTTCTCCTTTCGCACGGAAAAGAATAACACAACTGCTAGTAGAATAAAGGCGAGCGCCGAAGCATAACCCCTTGGCAGTGATAGACCACCATTTTTGACTGGTTTTGTCAAAAAATCTCCGAAGGTCGCTCCGAAGGGTCGCGTGAAGATGAACGCGAGCCAGAATAGGAAAATATCACTCAACTTTGTTATGTAGTGAAGGGCTATGACAACACCAATGACGCTGGCCGTCACGAATGCGCCCTGGATATAGCTCAGTCCCAAGTTGCTTGTCAGAAAGTCACCAAAGGCCGTTCCCAAACTGTTGGAGAATACAATGGCCAGCCAATAGGTAGTCTCTGCGTCTTTCCTTATGATCGGATAAACGCTCAGATCCCGATCTCGGTAGTACCAAATAGCAAGAACACTCAACAGACCAGCTACCAGAATAAGCGATCCCACTGCATAGCCCAGCCCGAAAGATCGATCCATCAAGTCTGAAACTTCGGTTCCGGCTGTAGTTGTTGCAATGATGGCCGCCCAGTAAAGGGCTGGACGATATCTGTCGGATTGAATTTGAAAAAATAGGAGAATAGCCAGAATGGCGAACGTTACGGCAAAGCCTATGTAATATCCCAGCCCAAGAGTCATTGAGATGAAGTCACCTGCCGTCTCGCCGAGCGTCGTGGCGATGATCTTCATGATCCAGAAAAAAATTGTGACTTTTGCAACTTTGTTCATTTATTTTTCCCAATAAAAAATAGTAAGTCATCGTTTTTAACACTCATGACATTAAATTAACTAGACGCTAATTAGTCTTGTCGGTCAATCGGCTGTAAAGCTAATTTCTTTTGCTTAAGGCTTAAGTAAATAACCAGGCTGACGATTATAGAAAGAAAAAGTATACTGGTTCCGACAGTACCAAAACCAAAACCACCATTTGTAGGAGATTGGGATAGTAAATCACCTATAGATGCTCCAAGTGGACGAGTCAATATGTAAGCTAACCAGAATGCCAAAACTGCATTCATCCACAAGTAATAATAAGCGCTCGCTATAATTGCAATTGAAGCGCCAAATATCAGCGCTGATTGTGCATAGCCCAGCCGTAAATACTCTGCTAATAGGTCTCCTGTTGCAGTGCCCAAGGCAAAGGTAAACAAAACAGCTACCCAATAAAAAAGCTCTCTTTTAGCTGTATTGATGGAGTGCATAGCTAATGTCTTTTCGTTTAAATACCAGAGCGCAAAAACTACCAACAAGGAAATACTAAAAATTACAGTAGTTGTTACTAAACTAACTCCAAGCTCGTCTACTAATCTATCAGTGATCAGTGTGCCAACGATACTTATCAAAACGACCACAAACCAGAAGCTTGCTGGAACATAACGTTTAAGCTTAAATTGATTCAACAGCGCAATCAGTAACACACCGCTCATAATGTAAGATGTAATGCCTAAACCAAGGTTCAGGGTTGCTGACAGAAAATCTGCTGCGGTTTCACCTACTGTAGTTGCCAAAACCTTAATAATCCAGAAGTAAATTGTAACCTCTGGAACCCTATTTAAAATTTTATTCATAATCTTTTTCCTCGATGATTTTTCCATATAAGTGAGATTACATCACATCTTAAAGTTACCTGTGTTGTCAGAAATTGCTGAGTGATTGTACTTTACACACCAAAAGTCAAGAAATAGTCAAGATTTCATTGAAAAAGTAATTTTCTTCTAATATAGGCACTACAAATAGCTGAAATGTCTCATTAAAAATTAATTTCACCACTTGATATTAAATTTGTTAACTTAAAACCAATCTTGACTATTTCTTGACTTTTATTACCTATTGTGAAAATACAAACCCAGACTTCAAGGGATTTCACAAGTATGAAGACTTCAACAAAAATTATTTTGGCAGCAGCTTTTGTTGGTACTTTGGGATTTGCTGGATTGTCGAGAGTTGTTTCTGCAAAACAACCACAATCTTTCGTAGCAATTGTGCCTCACCATCATCTTGTTACTAAAGTTGCTGAAGCTAGTGATGGTGACGGTGAAACAAACGACGATGCACAAGAAGCGGCAAAACTGCAACCCCTAGCTAAAATTACAGCCCAACAAGCACAACAAGCAGTTGAAGCATCTATAGGAGGTAAAGCAAAAAGTGTCAAACTTGAAAATGAAGATGGCAACTTAATTTATGCTGTAGAAATTGGTCAGCAAGAAGTTACAGTGGATGCTGGTAATGGCAAAGTTCTCTACGCTGAAAATGCCAATCAACAAAACGAGAAGAATGAAGCCACTCGTCCGAAGAGTAGTATTCAAGTTAAAGAAAGTCGTGATGGCGATCGCGAAACCAATGATGATGCTAAGTAAGGAAAGTAAAATTACATTGTCAAGAAGTCGGTAAACGCACAGTAAAACAACTACCAACTCCTAATTGACTGGTAACACTAATTAATCCACCGTGATTTTGGGCGATCGCTTGAGCGATCGCCAGTCCTAAACCAGAACCACCTGACCAATAAGAACGAGACTGATCTGCTCGCCAAAAACGCTCAAAAACCTTGTCGATATGCTCTGGTGCTATTCCCACACCTGTATCTTGCACGTTGACATAAAGTTGGGAACCCACACGACTGGTTTTAATTTCTACTACACCTCCTGATGGTGTATAGTTGATTGCGTTTTCAATTAAATTAGTAAACAATCGCGTTAATTGAACTGAATCACCTATTAGCTGAAGATTAGCAACTAATTGAAATTTAAAGTTAATTTGTTTCGCTTCAGTTTGAGGTTTATACATTTGGATTAGGTTCTCTAATATTGACGTTAAATTGAGAGTATCCCTATTTTGATTGGAAACTCTATCAGTGCGTGCTAACATCAGTAAGTCTTCTGTGAGGCGAGTCATCTGGTTGGTAGCGTTGGCGATCGCCTGAAATTTTTCTGCATCTTTTGGGCCTATTTCTTCTGGATATTCCAGCGGTAACTCAGCATTAATTTTGATAGCCATTAACGGACTGCGTAGTTCGTGGGAAGCATCAGCAGTAAATTGTTTGAGTCTTTCAAAACTCTCTTCAATGGGTTGCATTGCTTGATGAGTTAGTAAAATTCCGCCAATACCACTCAGAACCAAAGTTATAATAATCCCACCGCTTAATCCCCAATCCAATTTTTGGAGGGTTTCATCAAATTCTTCTAAAGATTGACTTACCCTCACATACCCAACTAGCTCACCATTATCGCTAGCAATAATTGGTACATTTACTGCTTGGATAGAGATTTTCCCAGTCTGAAATTGTACTATTTTGTTTGGTAAAAAAGGTAAAATTAAAACATTTTTTCCCTGTTGGGTAATCAAATTTCCTTGAGTATCAAACCACTGCAAAGCTTGATGAGAAGCAATTAAGTCTTGTGGGCGAAAGTCACTTTCAACTGTCAGGCGACCTTTTTCCAACTCGACATTTGCAGCAGCACCTTTTCCTATTGCTATGAGTTTATCTGTGATTTGTTCAGTCAAGCTGCGAGTGAAAGCAAATCGGACTGCGATCGCAAATATTCCTAGTAGCGATGCGAATACAACTAAATAAGACAACAATAAACGATATCGGATTCTTTGAAACACATTTTTTCTGTTATAAAAAAATATATAAAATCATTTTAATTGTGTCCTAAACGATAACCAATGCCATAGATATTTTCAATCAAATCTTCTGAACTTCCAGATGCTCTAAGTTTATTCCGCAAATTTGTAATATGAGTTTTAATACTTCCTTCTCCCGAAGATTTATCAAAGTCCCACAATTTATCAAGAATTGCCGAACGAGTAATAACTTGATTTGGGCTTTTTAGAAAATATTCTAATATCATATATTCTTTAGGAGTTAATGATATGATATTGCCTGCATAAGTAACCTGTTGAGTTGCTGGGTCTAGTTGCAAATCACCGTGGGTTAAAATCTGGGGACGAATCTCTGGAGTTCTTCGAGCTAAAGCTCTGATGCGTGCTGCTAACTCTTTTAATTCAAATGGCTTAACCAAGTAATCATCAGCACCAGCATCGAGTCCTATAATTTTGTCGCCTGTTGTATCTCGTGCCGTCAGCATTAAAATCAGAACATTAGATGAAGCAGCACGTAAACGCTTACATAGAGTAATTCCATCTAATTTAGGAAGCATTAAATCTAACAAAATTAGCTCATATAATGCTGATTGCGACCATTCCCAAGCTGCCAACCCATCAGTTGTTATATCCACAATATGGTGTTGTCTTCTTAAAAATTCAGCTAATGGCTTCGCAATGCGATCGTCATCTTCAACTAGCAAAATTCTCATAATACTTTATCTCTAAATTATTAAGGCTTTCTAATACGAACGGGGGTTATCTTACCTACAAGGTTAATCTTAAATTTTTTATCATATATTCTTAACTTGAACTTAATCTTATCTGATTAATGTTTCGTATGAGCGCTCAAGATATGCAATACCCATCAAGCTGATTCATCAAATGATAAATTCCTAAATTAAATGCTTACTTCAGCAGGGGTAACGACAAATAGAGGAATTTAAACTTTTGCTATTTAGTAACCAAATACCTTTGTAACCAAGCGTATTCAAAAATTTTCGTATTGTTTTAGCTTAGTCAGATTTGGATCTAGAACTGTTAATTGACGTTGATTCATAACACTAATAACCACAAGCCTAGAACAATACATAGGGTACTTTATCAGCAAAGGAAATAAATAGAATGACTCGATTTAGCAATTCTCATCTACCTACTGTTTTAAAAACAGTGATTTTTAGCACAGTTCTTTTAACAGGCCAGACATTTTTACAATTTAATAACTCAGCAGCAACAGCAGCCAGCCTTTACCAACATGTATTACTCTTATCAGTTGATGGACTGCATGATGCTGACATCAACGATCCTTTGCTTCAACCTTATTTATCAAATATTAATAATTTGCAAGCAAATGGTGTCACTTACACTAATGCCTTTACCAGTACACCCTCCGATTCTTTTCCTGGCGAGTTGAACTATCTAACAGGAGCAAGTCCAAAAACTACAGGGGTTTATTATGACAATTCATATAGTCGCTCATTATTAAGTCAAATCGGGAGTCCTACTGGTACTGGAGTTCTATTTGATGAAAGTATTGATAAAAACCCAAATCTTATTAGTGGAGGTGGTGATTTTGGGAAAGGTAGCATTGATTCAAGTAAGTTACCTGTAGATAGCACAGGAAAACCCATTTATCCTCATAACTACCTGAATGTTAATACAATTTTTGAGGTAGCTCACGATGCTGGTTTACACACGGCATTTATTGATAAACATCCTGCCTATGACCTTGCTAATGGGCCTTCAGGCAAGGGAATTGACGACTTTTATGCTCCAGAAATCAATGCTAAAGTAGCTTTGGAAAATGGCAAATTAGTCGATCAATCAACAGCCCAAAATCCTAGCAATCTCACATTTAAAACGACAACTAAAAGCACTAGCCTTACAGAGGCTTATGATGATCTGAAGGTAAATGCACTTTTAAAGCAAATAGCTGGTAAGAATTCTCAAGGAACTACTACTCCGGGAACTCCTGCTATTTTTGGCATGAATTTTCAAGCTCTTAGCGTCGCTCAGAAAGATGCTAGTAGCAATGGTGGGATTGCTGCTGATGGAACACCTTCACCAGGATTAATTAATGCCTTAGAACATACAGACGCTAGTATCGGAAACATAGTTAATGCATTGAAGCAACAAAATTTGTTTGATTCAACATTAGTGGTATTAACAGCAAAACACGGTCAAAGTCCCCGTCAAGGAACAGCTACACTGATTTCCGAAAACACATTTACAGATGTTTTAGAAAAAGCTGGGATTACCGTAAATCATGCAACACAAGATGATATTGGGTTGTTTTGGCTTGCAGATCAAAGCCAAGCTGATACTGCGACAACTCTTTTAAAAAATCTCAACAATCCGGCGATTAATGAGATTTTATCTGGTAACGCATTACAACAAGCAGGCTTTGGTAATCCTTTGTCAGATGACCGGACACCAGATTTCATTATCAAATTGAACCCTGGATATGTGATTTCAGATAGTACAAAAAGGGCTGAACATGGGGGTTTTTCAGAAGACGATACCCATGTTGGATTAATTGCTGCTAGCGGGATTTTAGCTTCTGGACTCAAAGGTACAATCCAAACACAGGCGGTAAAAACAACTCAAATAGCTGTTACTGCTCTAGATGCGTTGGGGTTAAATCCCGATTTATTACAGGGTGCGGTGAAGGAAGGTACTAAAAAGTTACCAGGGTTAGGGATTTCTGATATCGATGCAGTCCCAGAGCCAAATACAAATCTTGGCTTGTTATCTTTTATGGGTTTGATGTTAACTGTCTCTCTATGGAGACAACGCAAACAAATCAGTTAAGCGTTGAAGATTAGCTTTTTTAAACTGACTCGTAAAATCTGTTTTTTCTCTCCGATCGCTCTGTGCCTTTGCGGTTGAAAAGGAATTTATTTAGCCACAGAGGCACAGAGTAAGGAGATTGAAGAGGAATTTTTTTCTTAACTCCTCATTTTCTGATAAAGAGTATCTCGTTGTTGGTAAGGTCTTCCTAAAGAAGCGATCGCAGTTTGCAAAGTTTCTACTTCCATACACGTACCGCCTAAAGCACCTGCCATTGTGGTAATATGCTCCTCCATCAATGTGCCGCCGATATCATTACAACCCCAAGCTAAGGCTTCTGTCGCACCTGCAAGCCCCAATTTTACCCAACTCTGCTGATGGTTGGGAATCCAATTACCTAAGTAAATTCGCGCTACAGCTCCTAACAACAGTGCATCACTCAAAACTGGTTGATCGCGTCCGACACGACGACGTAAGGATTTGGGCGCTTCTTGACCCACGAAGGGTAATAAAATAAACTCTGTGATCCTGGCTGGATATCCCCGATTGATGGCGGTTTTTTGGAGCGATCGCAATTTTTCTAAATGCCCGATTTGCTGTTCGTGGGTTTCAATATGCCCGGATAACATGGTGCTGGTAGTATGCAAGCCTAATTTGTGAGCGGTGCTGACAATTTCTAGCCAAGTGGCTGTGTCAATCTTCTCTGGACACAATATTCGCCTAACTTCATCGTCTAATACTTCCGCTGCTGTTCCTGGCATTGAGCCAACACCAGCATCGCGCAAAGCAGTAATCACCTCAGCATATTCCAGTCCGTCAAGTCTGGCGATAAATTGCACTTCTTGGGGAGAGAAAGCGTGTAAATGTATCTGGGGAAATTCCTGTTTAATGGTTTCTACAACTTTGAGGTAGTACGGCAAAGATTTACCATTTATCAGTGCTTGTGGATTTAATCCCCCCTGCATACAGATTTCTGTCGCACCCCGTTTTACTGCATCTGTGGCTTTTTCCAAAATTTGCGCCGAATCTAACCAGTATGCATCGGCATCACCATCATCTCGACGGAATGCACAAAAACTACAGTGCTGCTCACAAATATTAGTAAAGTTAATATTACGGTTAATTATGTAGGTGACAGTATCGCCTGCTTGTGTGTGGCGGAGTGTATCGGATGTAGTACGTATTGCTGCGATCGCTTCTGGCTCAGTTTGTTGCAACAATACCACTCCCTCTTCGGGGGATAAGTCATATCCCATCAAAGCACGTTCCAGAATTGTTTCAAACGCAATTTTTGTCAACATTACTTTTTTAATTTTTTCAAGAAATCTTAAACAAAAAAAATAGTGTGGTTTTACCACAACTATTTTAATTAATTAATCTACATCTTTGTATTAGCAGGAATCTTTAGTAAAACTCTGATATTACTAATTTGTCCTTGCTTGTGGTTTTCGTCGATGTTGTATTAGCAATCCAATCGCCATACCAATACCGACAAAGGCTGTAAAGTAGAATAAACCAATTAATCGGATGTAAATTGGTGGTGCGATCGCTTCAACTTCAACTTCTTGCGCTACTTTCACTGGTGCAAATTGACGGCTAGATCCTGGTAAAGGAGTTGCTTCCACCTCGATTTTGTGGGGTGAACCATCAAAAAACTGTTCAAGCCATGTTAACTTACCTTGTTCGTCGGGAATACCTTGGTAGTCAAAGACTGTTAAATTGTGTTCTGTAGCGATCGCTTTCACTTGCAAAGCTATATCTGTTATAGGCTGTCCGGTTGTGGTATCTTTCACCTGTAATGCTAAGTTCGCAAGTTTTCCGACAGTTGCGTTTTTATCTCCGCCAAGGTTAATTTCTAATCCCTGAGATTTTTGAGATGATGGTGCAATCGTTTCAGTACTATTTGAGTGATGTTCACTGCCATGAGCTTCTGCAACTTCTGCACTAATATTGATAACTAATAGGGTTACTATAGCCACTACAGTTAATGCACTTAATAAAAGGCGGACTGACTGTGGTGCGATTTCTCCGTGTTGTAGTTCTTCTTGTCCGCCGATAACCCAACCACCCAACAATCCAAGTGACAGTAAAATAGCGGCGATTACAACAAAATATTTATATTTGATTGGATTTTCGTGGACATTTAGATTTAAAGTTTGTTCATAAGCAGCAAAAGTATTTGCTACTAAGGGTGATACTTTAACTAACAGTTGGTAATTACCACGGATGGGTAACATCTGCTGTATTTCTAGCTTACCATCAGGTGCAGTAGCATTCATTTGCAACAATTTTGTTCCCTCGACAATGGGAAAATCTGTTGTTAACCAAGGATTACGCGGCGGTGTCAGAATTTGTAAACTAATTTTGGCATTTGCTAAAGATTTACCCGCAGCATCAACAGCTTGCAATGTGAGTTTAACGGGAGATTGTGGTTTTTCTGCCTCTGCTTCAAAGGGAAGAATACGTTCTAAAGGTGGGTTGGTGGAAAGCAAGACTCTGGATGTAGGAATTTGGGAACTTCCCACAAAGGAATAAAGAACTGACAAAGTAATACAAATAGCACTGATAACTCCAAAAAGCCGATATTTTTTCATAAAAGCTTACGGTAAATGTGAAACTTATGTAATTTCTACAACTGAAGCTTTCATAGTAATGGATGAAAGTTACTCCAGATTATTATTAAGCAGAAAAATTCTAGCCAACGAATTAGTCAGATATCATCTAAAATTAAGGTGATGTAGAGATGATAAACAAAGCATCTCTACAAAACCTAAAAGTTATTTACCAGCAAAAACACTGGCGCGAAATCCGCGTTATTTTGGCGTCAAAGCTTCATGCACCTAAAAATCTTGGGATTATGATAATTTAGTGACATGCAACGCCTAATGTGTGGTGACGCGCTGAGTGTGCTGTGTTATGAACCGCAGGATAGGTGGAGAACAAAACAGTCCAGATAACTAAAGAAGATAGCATCATATAAAGTGTTACCTGCACAGGTTTGGATAAGGTAATACCTGCGGTCTTCTGCAATAGTGAAATATGAGAAAAAGTAGTCATTTTTGACCTCCTAATAATAAATTTGGGTAATTCATCAATCAAAGGGCATAACGCCGCTTGATTGCAAAAAGATATACCATCAACTTTGTATTTGACAAGTGTGTATCAAATGTCTTGTGTAATTCGACTTTAGTGAATACTATACTATCCTTTGACATCGGCCGATCGCGATGCAGAAATCTACACCTAAAGTCCATACAAATAACAAAAGAATGACACATGGTTTTGAGTCATGGCATTTTCAGCGCTGCTAACACGAAGGTAACAGATAAAAATTAAAAATTAAAAGTTCTCATATTACCAAGCATTCAAGATTCCTTGAAGAAACGTGATTTATGTTATCCCTAAACCAATTAAATACACTACAGATTAGCAACAGTTTCTTGCTCGCGTCTATATTCAAGGTGCTATTATACTCATTGTTTATACTCTAAGTACTGCTGAAGCAATCAGCATATCAGGAATAGGTATGAACCAGTTAGTTTTCTCTAAATATTATTTATACATAATTAAGCGTATAAATACAGTTAAAATTAAGAAAATATTGCGAGAGTTTTTAGAGCTCAATCTAAATTTAACAACTTAACTGGCAATTTATAAGCGCTGAAAAATTATTGACAATAATTATTAATTCCTCTAATATTTAAAAGCAATTGCAAAAGATTTGCAATTCTTTATTGGTGCTAACTGTAACTAAATTTCATGCCCAACAACTTCGCTCTAAGTAACGGAAAACCTTGGAGCCGCCGTCAATTGTTGAAGCTGGGCCTAGCAGGTGCTGGAATAACTGGTGCCGCTGGACTTTGGCAGATGCTAAATCTACAAAGTAAGTCAATCGTTAAAGTGCCACCATTTGATAGGTCAGCACCAAACGACGTTACTAACCCAATGAAGATGTTGAGAGATTTTGATTATGGGACAGTGAAGCAAGAAAATGGGCGGACTATCCGGGAATTTCAGTTAACTGCTGGTTCTTCCATCATAAAACTCAATAGTGCTGTCTCTTACAACATCTGGGATTTAAACGGTCGCATACCAGGACCAACGCTACGGGCAAAACAGGGCGATCGCATCCGGGTACTATTTCTCAATAATGCGGGACATTCTCACTCTTTGCATTTTCATGGCGTTCATCCGGCGGAAATGGATGGTGTTCGCCCAATCAGCAATGGTAATGCCACAATCTACGAATTTGATGCTGAACCTTATGGCGTTCATTTATACCACTGCCATATTGAACCAGTCACTCGCCACATTGCCAAGGGGCTGTACGGAATGTTTATCATCGATCCACCTACTCCCCGTCCCCCGGCTGATGAAATCGTACTAGTGATGGGTGGGTATGACGTGAATGATGATAGCCATAATGACTATTACGCCTTCAATGGTCTGCCCCACTATTACATGCATCATCCCATTGGCATTTACAAAGATCAGTTGATTCGGCTGTATGTCCTCAACATCATTGAATACGATCCGGCAGTGACGTTTCATCTCCACGCCAACTTCTTTGATGTCTATCGCTATGGCATGACTATGACTCCTAGCGAGAAAGCAGATGTGATTACGATGGGTGTTGCAGAAAGGCACATCTTAGAGTTTGCTTTTCGTTACCCAGGTAAGTATATGTTCCATCCCCATCAAGATGCGATCGCAGAAAACGGTTGCATGGGTCAATTTGAAGTACTTGCTGAGAGTAACTCTCAAAATAATGTTAAACATTCCTGACAATATTCTTAGTAATTTGTAATTAATTTATTAAAACTTTAGCAAACTAGTTGATAAGAAATCTCATTATATGCAACAGTAAAATCTATGACAATCTGTCAAACAAACTACTTTCTAGTAATAGTTTGAAATGTTTCAATTAATACCTTTTAATTCGTGTGAGGAGCAAAGATGATAAAACTTCGTTATATATGTTTAGCAGCAGCAGCAGCGGTAATAGTTACCTTGAGTTCCTGTAGTAATACCCCAACCGCAGAAAATCCATCAGCACCAGTTGCTAGCACTCCCGCTACAGAGGCAGTAAGTAGTAACAGTCATAGTGGTCACGGTAGCAAAGAAAAAATTAACATTAACAGCGCTATATTGTCAGAATTGGATAAGTTTGAAGCCAAGCTAGGTATCCCGGCTTTATCCAACAAAATCCAGGCAAATCGTCCCTACGGTAGCCCAGAAGATTTAGTTACTAAAAAAGTAATTACTCAAGAACAGTTCGACCAAATTAAGGATCAGGTTGGTGTTCAAGAAGTGGTACTTACAGGTGAGGCAAAAGATGTTGACTATATGTCTAAGTTAGGCTTAATGAAAGGGCATCTTTTAGTAGCACGAGAACTTCTGGATCAGAATCAGCCGAAACAGGCAGAACCCCATATTGGACACCCAGTTGAGGAAATCTATGTTGATGTAGAAGATCAACTTAATGAGCGCAAAGTCAAAGAATTTAAGACAACTTTGGTAAGCTTGCAAGATTTAGTGAAATCTAGTCCGAAGGATAGCAAAGTTAAAACTAATTTTGCTTCTTCAGTGCAAGCAGTTGATGGAGCGATCGCAGCTTTGCCAGAAGCTCAACGCTCAAAACCAGGATTTACGCTACAGGTAATTAACGAACTACTAGATTCAGCCAACTCCGAATATGGCGCGGCGATCGCAGATGGTAAAGTAACCGCACCAATTGAGTATCAAGACTCCCGTGGTTTTGTCTTTTACGCCAATGAATTATACAAAGGAATTTCTAGTCAAGTAGCTCAAGCGGATCCCGAAGCACACAAAGCGATCGACACTAGTTTTACTGAACTAATAAAAGTTTGGCCCGCCGCCATCCCACCAGCAAAAGCAGTCAAAACACCTAATGATGTTACCAAACTGGTGAAAACCATTGAGGAAAACTCTCAAAAAGTGGTTGACAAATCCAATACCCAAGCACAGCGATAACACTTTAATTTAATGGAAAGTATAGGTTAAGGAGTTTAAAATAGTTAGGAGTTAGGAGTTATTAATTATGAATTATGAGTTATGAATCCCAAACTTCTAACTCCTAACTCTTAACTTATAACTCCTAACTAATTACACTCCCTTCGTTACTTTAACTAACAACTGATGCAAGAACTTGACCATAAAAAGACTATTGACCTGCTAAACGCCATCATGGAATTTGAACTAGCAGGAGTAGTGCGCTACACACATTATTCTTTGATGGTAACTGGCCCTAACCGTATTCCAATTGTGGCTTTTTTCAAAGCACAGGCAAGTGAATCTTTACTTCATGCCGAACAAGTGGGAGAAATTCTCACAGGTTTAGATGGGCATCCTTCCCTGAAAATCGCCCCAATGGAAGAAACCTACCAGCATAAAGTCAAGGATATCTTGGAAGAAAGCTTATCCCATGAAAAAAAGGCATTGGATCTGTATAAAAAATTGCTCGAAACTGTCACCAATGCCAGCATTTACCTTGAAGAATTCGCTCGCGGTATGATTGGACAAGAAGAGATGCATAATCTCGAACTGAAAAAGATGTTACGCGATTTTGGTTAATAGTCATTAGTCATTAGTCCTTAGTCATTAGTCAAAAATAAATTCAAAGGACAGATGACAAAGGACAAAGGACAAAGGACTAATGACAAAAGACAAAAGACAAAGGACAAAAGATGAATTTTAGTACTGCTCTACCTACTTTTGTAATCACACTTCGAGAAGGAGTGGAAGCTGCCCTTGTTGTTGGTATTGTGCTAGCTTTGCTGAAAAAAGCTAAACAATCCCGACTTAATTCATGGGTATATGCTGGTGTCGGCGTTGGCATTGTCGTCAGTGCCTTAATAGGCGTGCTATTCAGTTGGATAATTCAAATACTGGGAGCCGCGAATCCTCAATACACCACCGTAGTTGAGCCAGCGCTAGAAGGTGTATTTAGTGTATTAGCGATCGCAATGCTCAGTTGGATGCTAATCTGGATGACTAAACAAGCCAGATTCATGAAAGCGACAGTTGAGGGAGCAGTAACAGAAGCGCTGACACAAAACTCAAATGCTGGCTGGGGTGTTTTTACCTTAATTTTAATTGCCGTTGTTCGCGAAGGCTTTGAAACTGTTCTCTTCGTTGCCGCTAATTTTCAACAGGGATTAATGCCAGCCTTGGGCGCTATTGGTGGTTTGGTAGCTGCATCTGCCATTGGAGTGCTGCTATTTAAATGGGGTGTCAAAATTAACATCCGCCAGTTTTTCCAGGTAATGGGCATTTTGTTAGTGTTGATTGTCGCTGGATTGGTAGTTTCAGCCTTGAAACACTTTGACGAAGCTGTAGCGAATCTTGCCCTGAGCAGTCGTGCCACAGAAAACCTTTGTTTTTATTACGAACGTTTTACAAAAGTCCACTCCTGTATTTTGGGGCCAATGGTTTCCAATACTTCCACAATCTTGCCTGACGAACAGTTTCCTGGGATTATTCTCAAATCTTTATTTGGCTATAGAGACAATCTCTATCTTGTGCAAGCAGTGGGATATGTGACATTTTTACTCACCATTGGAGGACTGTATTTCCGCAGTCTTGGAGGTGCTTCTCCTCAACGTAAAAAAAATATCGCTTTTGGTCAAAAACCAATTAGTTCTGCAAAAGATTAAAACCCATAGTGTTTGAGTTCTAATATGTAACTCAAACACTAAATTTATCAAATTGTTTATGCAGCATAGGTATGTGCCAGAAAAGGCAAAATAAAAACTTTAGGTTTAGACAATAAACTCAACCTAAATGAATTGGTTAATGATTTTTTGTACAAAAAAACTACAAAGGTATTTTCCAGTAGTTTCAAAGTGATTTGAATGTTGAAGTAATCAGAGTAATTGTCAAATTTACGTTATCTTGCTATCGGGTACACGTATTTATAAGACGGTTTTGAAAACTAGGTTCTCTAGTATTAACTTGACACTTTTTTTCTCCAACTTCCTTGATGTTTTTGATAAATCCTATAAAAATTTTCTCTTGTTGTAACTCAAATCGGCAAATAGCGTCATCAGACGTGAGAAAACTTGGTTCAAAGTTCTCATAAACACTAAAAATTTTACCATTTGGACATTCTACTCGCTCAACCAGGTTAATATGATTACCTAGAGCTAATTGTACGATAAATACAAAAAGAATGAAACAGCCAAAAAATCCTGCTATTAAAATACTAAAAAATTTTAGCAAGTTTTCTTTGAATAAAAAACTATTGATAAATAGCAAGAAAGGTGTGATATAAAAATATAGCCTGATAATCTTGTTAAATAGATCAAACTCAAAAATAATTTTACTTGACCAATTTAAATCCCAGTTCAAAATGAGTGGTATTAGACTAATTATAATAACAACTAAGTTGTCTGAAGGTCTATCAAGTCTACTAATTAAGAACAAACGAACCCATCGCCAAAATTTTTTGAGAAGTTTAGCAATCTGCATTTTTCAATACTAGTATCTATAAGTAAAGAATACTCGTTAATATAGGATTTAGGTTTGATTTTTGAAAAGATTCTGAGACTGAAAACTCGTTTGATCAGGGTTTTATCTAAAATCACCTCCGAGAAATACATCCTTGATTCACTGCGACGTTCTTCCATTATTAATCTAATATTAATCTAAGAGGTTGTTTGAAAAGTGTTTGGCTGTGATTTTAAGTACTTCTAGATCCCCCCTAGCCCCCCTTAAAAAAGGGGGAACCAGAATCAAAGTCCCCCTTTTTAAGGGGGATTTAGGGGGATCTATAACGTTTTGCTACCGACAAGAAGACTTTTCAAACACCCTCTAAGTGCCCTATGGTGCAAACAACGCTTGCTTAAGCTGCTGACAAGCCTTTTCAATTGCGTCTATACTACCCGGATTCACCAGACCAAAATAATCAAACACATAGACTCGGTTATTTTTAGTTGCTTGCAATTGCTGCCAAAAAGCTTCCTTTTTCAGCGAATCTAAAAGCGCCGCTTCCGAATTTCCTTGTGGAGCATTAACTAAAATTATCACCTCTGGATTTGCTTCTAAAACTTTCTCAGCCGAAAGCGTCACATATCCACCAACTGGACTTTTACCTTGTAAATCTGCGGCTATATTTTTCGCCTGGAATTTCGCCAGTAAATCCCCTGCCCAACTGTTTTTATTCGGCGCTAGAATTGGTTGACGACTAACCAGCGCTAGAGTAGAAGGACTCTGAGTTGGCTTATCTGGCAAGAAAGTTTTATAACGATTTAATAAAGGCTCAGGATCGGCATTAATTAACTCAGCCAGCTTTATAGTAAGTTCTTCTAGAGATTCCCAGCTATTCACCTTAGTGAGCAGAGTCGAAATTCCTAGCTGCTGAAGTTTTTGAATTGGGATGTTAGAAAAACCTTCAGCACCAATAACTAAATCTGGTTTGAGTGCTACCACTTTCTCTAAATTTGGCGGACTTTGACCTTCACTAACGCGGGGAATATCCTTGAATCTTGAATCATTCTTAAATAATCTACTCCCAGTAATTCCAACAATTTTTGTTGGTTCGAGTCGAGAGATAATATCAGCAGAAAGAGAAGAAAGAGCAACAACTCTTTTTGCTGATTCTTTTGCTAATTGCTGAGAGTTCGTGTTAGTCGCCTCAGTGCTATTTTCGACTTTGGTTTGTGCTTGCTGAGTATTTGCAGTGGTGCAAGCAACTAAAACTATACTCAACAAAATTGCTAAAACAGATAAGAGCCAACGACGATGCATATTAAAATTCCTTATATAACTAAGAATGGTATAACAGAATGTTTTCAAAGCCCTGGTGACTAGAAGTCGCGGCTACACAGACGAAACCTGCCTCCGCAGGTTAAAACTCCTTAATTTTTTCTTAGTCCACGGAGGTGGACTTTGTTTGTGTAGCCGCGATTTCCAATCGCCCAATACTTTTAAAGCATCCTTTAAATATTGATATCGATTAGGTCTGTTGTAACTGCTAAGACCAATGTACGCCCATCTCAATGTAATTCTTCCAGTCCCCAATCCCCAGTTAAGCTTACTTTGTCTCCATCCAATTGTCACCGACACGCGCCTCTACCAATAACGGCACACTCAACTGGACTGCATTTTCCATCACCGATTTAATTTGCACTTGTAATTCTTGCCACTCATTAGGGGGAATTTCAAACACTAATTCATCGTGAACTTGCAACAACAAACGCGCCTGATAGTTCTTCAAAACCTCATGCAATCTCACCATTGCAATTTTGATAATATCAGCGTTAGAACCTTGAATTGGTGCATTAGCCGCAGAGCGTAATAAACCTGCATCGTAAGCACCCAAATTCTTCAACTTACTCAAATCAATATCTTCTGGATTACTGCCTTTTAATTTACGTAAACTGTTATTAGTAAAGTCAAAATAACGACGGCGACCGAAAATAGTTTCTACATAACCAAGAGCGATCGCTTCTTTTTTCACTCGCTCCAAATATGCAAAAACTTTGGGATATCGTTCATTAAACCGCTTAATGAACTCGTTGGCAATAGTCTTATCTATCCCAGTTGAGCGCGAAAACCTGAGAGAACCCATTCCATAAATCACACCAAAATTGATAGTTTTTGCCATCCCTCGTTCTTCGGAGGTGATATTTTCTTTTTCAAAAACTAACCGCGCTGTAACAGTGTGAACATCTTCATTTTGCTGATATGCTTGCACTAATATCGGCTCTTGACTCAAATGAGCCAAAATCCGCAATTCAATTTGTGAGTAATCAGCAGCCACCATTAACCAACCAGCTTCAGGCAAAAATGCCTTGCGAATTTGGCGACTAAAAGCTGTACGAATGGGGATATTTTGCAAATTCGGATTAGAAGAAGATAACCTACCCGTTGATGTTGCTGCTTGATTAAAATCAGTATGTACTCGTTTGGTATCTTGACGCACCAATGCAGGTAATGCATCAACATAAGTAGACTTTAATTTAGATAGGGTGCGATACTCAATAATCGCCTCAACAAACCCAGTATTATCATCTTCTTGAAGTCTTTCCAGAGTTGCTGCGTCTGTAGAGAATCCTGTTTGAATTTTACGAGAATGTCTAGTACTTAACCCCAATTTTTCAAACAATATTTGGCTCAATTGCTTAGGAGAACCCAAGTTAAAATTTTCCCCAGCTATTTCAGTTGCTTCCTCTTTTAACCTGGCTAACTCTGTTTCTAAATGCTGCGAAAGTTCTTGTAAATAAGCTGAATTAATCCGAACACCTGTGTATTCCATTTCGGCTAAAACTGCTTCTAGTGGCTGTTCCACTTCTGCTAACAGCTTAGACAAAGACGGAATTTTATCCAGTTCTTCACGCAATTTCGTCACTAAACCAAAGGTAGAATAAGCATCCATCCCGCAGTAGTCAGCTACGGCGGGAATATCTATATCAGCGATGGTTTTGCCTTTAGGAACTAAATCTAAGTAACTTTTAGCCGTCAATCCTAAATATCGCTGTGACAAATCCATCAAATTATGACTTGAATCTGGATTTAGAATGTAACTTGCCAGCATCGGATCAAACACCACTCCCGCCAAGTTAATTCCTTGACACCTGAGAACTAAGCGGTCAAATTTGGCATTCTGTAAAGCTTTGGGATAATCGGCACTTTCGAGAATCGGGCGTAATGCTTCTAGTGCTAAATCTTTATGTAAATTTTCCCCAGTTTTATGCCCCACAGGAATATAGGCTACTTCATCTGGTTCCGTTCCCCAACAGCAACCAATTCCTACTAACTCAGCATCTCTTGGTTCTAAAGCTGTAGTTTCAGTGTCCCAAGCAACGGGTGTTTCTGGGTTAGTAAATTTTTGTAAAAGTTTCACTAACTCAGTGAGTTTGGCTTCGGTATTAATGATGCGTGGTGTAATTGGAGAAGTAGATTGTTGTGGAACTGCTGCTGTATCACTAGCACTGAAAAACCACAAATCATTATCTTCATCACCACTGAATTCTAAGTTAGGAAAGTTGGGATTGATTGCGTCTGTTTTGGTTTCTTTGGTCTCTTCAAGTTTGCCACCAAAACGCTGCTGAAGGTCGTTTATCCTGCCTAAAAAAGACTTAAATTCTAATTTTTCTAAAATTGGTGATAAGACGCTTGTATCAAAGCCTTTTAATCTGCAATCTTCTAAATCAAATTCTATAGGAACATCTAAAACTATGGTTGCTAAATAGCGAGACTTTTCGGCATCTTCTTTACCCGCTGCCAGTTTTTTCTGAGTTGCGCCTTTAATTTCATCTAACGCAGCATAAACATGGTCAAGTGAACCATAGGTATTTAGCAGTTGCACTGCTGTTTTTTCCCCAATTCCCTTAACACCGGGAATATTATCTGATTTATCACCACAAAGAGCTTTGAAATCAACAATTTGTGAAGGTAAAACGCCCATCTTCTCTTTGACTTGTTCTGCTTTAAATTCTGTGATGCTATTTGTAGAGCGCTTTAGGGCATCTGGACTAAAATTCAGAACAGTAATTTCTTTGTCAGAGTCGATTAGTTGAAATAAATCGCGATCGCCAGTTAAAATTTTCACCCTATAACCAGCCGCAGTTACTCTCTGTGCTAAGGTTCCCAAAACATCATCAGCCTCAAAACCAGGGGCAGTGAAAAAGGGTAGATTGAAGCCATTCAGCAACTCATGCAGGTTTTCTAAGTCGGGAATAAAGTCTTCTGGGGTTTCCGGGCGATCGGCTTTATAAGTCTCGTCAGCTTCGTGGCGAAAAGTTGCCTCAGCCAAATCAAAAGCGATCGCCATTGCTTGAGGCTGTTGTGTTGCCATTACCTCTAGCAGGCACTTCACAAAACCAAAACATATACTCGTAGGAATCCCTGCTTTAGTACGCAGTCCTCCATCTCGCCCTTTGGCGAAAGCAAAGTATGAACGATAAGCCAGCGAGTGTCCATCGACAAGGATGAACGTGGGGCGTGTTGCAGTTGCAGAAGTGAAAGTTTCAGACATAGCCCTATTTTAGCCAGAAGCTTTGTCACATAGTTAGCAATTTCCGATGCTTGTTCAGCTTGGCTTTGGTGACTAATAGCCCAGTTTTGACGTACCAATTGCTCTTGAGTATGATTTTAGACAAATTTATCTCTAAGCATTTGCAGCTTTAGTACGGAAGGCAAGTAGAACCAACTTTTGGCAGAGATACCAGCCCAATTAAGTACCTGAGTATAAGCATAGTAACCAGATAGTAGCTAGATTCCCCCATTTGTAACCAGAAGTCGGGGATCTACCTCCTGAGCATTTTATGTTTAATTAGGTTGACTTAGCTTAGTTCTCAGGAACAACAAAAACTAGCTTAATATTTCGACATAAGATTGCCACTATCAAAACCTCTCTGCCTTAACAAAACTTTATATATACCAATCAAAAAGTCTATTTGTCGAAGAAATTTGAACATAATAACTTTACATAAAGTTACGTGTATTTATCAAGACTACAAGCCAAGTTTCAGAGTTAAAAATAGGTTAGTAATCCCGTAATGATTCGTTTCAGAAAAGCATCTTTTATCCATGACAACAAAACTATTCAACACTCTAGCTGCTGCCACAACCTTGGCAGGAATTGTTGCAACATCTGGAGCAGCTAATGCAGCTTCTCTCTCCTACACTAGTGCCCTTGATTACGATTTCACCAATATCATTGATGCACCTCTGAGCGTCCAAAAATTTAACTCATCTCTGGGTACACTTAAGGGTGTAACGATAAGTTTTACTGGCGACATACTTGGAAATGCAGGTTTTGAAAACAGGAGTCCAACCCCGACTCAGGTGACAGTAAATCTTGCTAGTCAACTCAGCTTAAAACTAAATAATCAGTCTCTGTTTGCGCTCAATCCACAAGATATATCGAGTTATCAAGCTTCTAAATATGACGGTAAGACTGATTATAGTGGCACCTCTGGAAAGACTATTTCTAACTTAACTGCCACACAATCTGCTACTCAGTCTTTCACCAATACCCAATTCTTGCAGTCTTTCACTGGTAATGGCGACATAGACTTTTTGTTCTCAGCTTTAGTCAACTCAGTAGTTACGGGTTCGGGCAACATGAGATCCTATATTGATACTTATGCCAAAGCAGGTATCAAAGTAACCTATGACTACGATGAGGTGAAATCAGTACCTGAACCCTCTGCCACACTTGGAGTTGGTTTAATTGCTGGGCTTTGTCTATTGTCACAACGCAAAAAAAGCTGGATCAAGGTGTCCAATTCATAGACTTTCTTCAATAGGTAGGTTTTTCCTGTTCTATCTATCGATCAGCTATCTAATTTAAATCAAAAAACCCGATTTTTTCGAGAATCGGGTTTTTTTGTGGCGATTATTATCCAGAATTTTGAACAATATTTAAAAAATACTATACCAATCTAAAATTGTATGATTCAACATTCTCATGTTAGAAAAATTGGGTTTTCTAGTCAACCCAATTTTTGCTACTACTCCCCACTGGTTGCCAGAGCCTGTTAACCTCTTACTGGAACTTAAAATCTAGGAAATTATGCAGAAAGCATCTACTGACAATCAGGCTGCTGCAAAAGACATTAAGCTACTAGTTTTGGATGTAGATGGCACGATCGCAGGACACTCTAACACTATCAGCGAACCTGTAAAGCAAGCAATCTTTGCGGCGCAAGCACGAGGAATTCAAGTGGCGATCGCCACAGGTAGAATGTATCGTTCAGCTTTGCGCTTCCACCAAGATATCGGCTCTACTCTACCATTAATGGCCTATCAAGGAGCTTGGATTCAAGACCCAATCACCCAAAAAATTCATCGCCATTGCGTTGTTTCTAGAGAAATCGCCCACCAGTTACTCGACTATTTTGAACAACCTGAGTTGCGATCGCTTCTATCTGTTCACTTTTACATCAACGATCAGCTATACGTTCGTGAGTTAACCAGAGAAACCAAAATTTATGCAGAGCGTTCTGGTATTATTGCGATTCCTGTAGGTGATTTACGTCAAGCCTTAACGAATGAACCGACAAAAATTCTTGCTTTATCTGATGACACTGACGTAATCGATAAGTTATTAGGAAATTTGCGCCGCCAATACACACCCGCTGAACTTTATATGACGACATCTGTTGCTACCTTTTTTGAAGCAACTAACGCCTCTGTAAATAAGGGTACTGCTGTCCGTTACCTAGCCGAAGAATTGCTGGGATTACAATTAGCCAACGTTATGGCGATTGGCGATAACTTCAATGATGTGGAAATGCTGGAGTATGCCGGACTTGGTGTAGCTATGGGTAACGCACCAACAGGAGTGCAAGCGATCGCTAAGTGGATAGCTCCTAGCGTAGAAGAAGATGGGGCAGCAGTAGCAATTGAAAAGTTTTTGCTGTACTGAGGGCACTTTTTAGAATCTAACCCATATAAATCAGAAAGGACACCGACGACTGGCCGTGTTTCGTCTCGGTGCCCTAGCTGGTTCGCTCCTCACACACCTGCTAATGTATCCGAGGTGGTGCATTGAGTCAATAGCTATATAAAAAGTTTTTATTTTTGCCTAAGCGACATTACCGATTTATAGCTCCAAAGGCGCAAAAACCCGCAGATTCTCCTCTAGGACAAATCTTAATACTGACTGAGTAGCCATGAGCAATCCGAGTCTAGCTTGGGCCAGTTCTGGTGACGTAATTTTCACCTCACCCCAAATCCGGCAATTAGACCAAAACTTTTCAAAAGCTTGGCTCAAATTCAGCGCTACTTTTTCCCATTTCACAGAACCGCTAACATCAGGGCACTCTATGTTGTCTACCACTTGTATTAATTCGCCAATTAGACGACGCTCATCTGGGTGATTGAGTCGTAGTATTCCGTCGCAATTAACCCAAGGTAGGGGGTTAGGAAAAATAACATCCCAAAAAGCTGGACTAGTATTTGGAACTGGTTCTCTAAGTTTAATCAATCCCTCTCGATGAGCCAGAAGCACTAGGGAACAGCAACGTGCATGAGCATATTCAACAGCAAACAATGAATTGGGCATTGGGGATTGGGAAAGAGGAGGCAGGAGGCAGAAGTTCTTTAATTTTGAATTTTGAATTTTGAATTTTGAATTGATTTCTCCCCCTGCTCCCTGCTCCCTGCCCCCGATCTCCCCCTCTTCCCCCAAACTCCCCACTACGAGACTTTGTAACCAAGTCGCTAAGGTTGAGTGAGTTAATTCAAAATTTATCCAACCAGGGGGAACTATTTGGATGCTAAAAACGTCCTCACAAATCCCTGATAAATCTGAAGCGATCGCACTGGCAAGCTCCATCGCTTTTCGATTCTGAGATTTTGATAGTCGCAGAGACACACCTGAGGTATAGAAAATTCTCTTGTCATCTCTACCTTTATATAGAGGAATTTTTTCTCCTTTTATGTATCTGTTTTTTGCATTATAAGTATCAATGCTTATTGATTTTATTAAATAACTATATAATAACTGTTTGATTGACGTATATTTGCTAACTGGTAATTTATAATGCACGTAATATTATTTAAAGACTCATGTAAGATATATTTGTTACATTTCTGTCATCTATCTTGCGGTATAAATTTAATTTAGATGAAGAAAAATGAGAAGAGGATAAAATTTGATGAATAATCGATGAATAGTAAGTAAACTTTACTACCACCATTGTACAGTAGGAAGTATAACAAAAGAGTAGAGAGTAATTTGCTTTCTATTCTTTGGATTGGCTGGCGCTGTTAGGCGTTAAGCCTGCCTCGTCAACACAAAGACACTCCTTGCACCCTTTTATTTACGTCTTTGTCTTCAGCCGAACGCTCTTTGTTACCTATGCAATCTCCATCCTCCTTTTCTGAGGCATCACGGCCTTTTTTGACTTGGCAACGCATTCTTGACTGGGCTCAAGAACACTATCGCTGCCGCACCTTTAGCAAAGATGAGCGCATTCCAGCCCGACCTGGATTGCTGTATTTGGTGCAAAGGGGTGCGATCCGCATGGTAGGAACCGCCCAAGTTAGTGCGACTGCTAGTCAGCTAACGTCTCGACGAATCAACAGAACTCCAGAAGAAGCGTTCTTGGGTTTTGTAGGAGCGGGACAGCCATTTGAAATTGTTGCCCAATCACCATTCACACTCCAGGCTTACGCCCATGTTGACCAAACTGCGGTGCTGTGGATGTACTGGCACGATTTAGACAACTGGCCTCACTTCCGTCGCGAAGTTATGGATGCCTTTAGGTATCAGCACCAGCGTAAGCTGCTGTGGTTGAGTGCCTTGGGACAACGCCGCACAATTGACCGACTCTTAGGATTTCTCACATTGTTAATTGAGGAATATGGAGAGCCAGCAATGAGCGACACCGATCCTGATGTGATTCGCGGTTATTGTCTGCCCTTTCCCCTCACTCATGCCCAAATTGGTAGCGCGATTGGTTCCACTCGTGTCACCGTCACCCGCTTGATGGGTAAGCTGCGTCAACGTGGTTTAATCTTGACTCAAGGGGATAATCTCATTTGCTTGCCAGCAGAGTCGATTAATAGAGCTGGTTAAGGTACAGTTCAGAGCGGCGATTTCCGCCACTCTGTCTTGAGTGCGATCGCTCTTGTCAGCGAATTTTGACAAATCCCGCTTGGGTAATCAGTTGCTGTCCCTGCTCAGTCAGCAGTAAGTTGGCGTAAGCGACACCTGCTTGCTGCTCAGTCTGACCATTCTGTTTGACCACCACAAACAGATTGCGGGTAATCGGGTATTTTCCTGATTGGAAAGCCTCAATGTTCAACTTGTTCCGTTTACCAGGACATTCAGACGGGAGGACAGAAGGTTCTTGGTATGGAGCAATGTATTGCCCTTGCGTGCGCCCCAACGGCAAGGCTTTGATTGAGCATTGAGGAATCACCTCTGGGGCAGAAGCGTAGTAGATGCTACCAGGACTATCAGCCAATTTTTGCAAGGCTTGGGTGGTTGTAGAGATAAATTCTACATTGGAGCTGAAAGCTTGACCACCCAAGATGTCTTGGACAAAAAGTTCGACAGTACCGCCATCAGCAATGCGGCGGGAATAGGGCTTTATTGGGATATTGGGGCCGCCCACCTGGCTCCAATTATTGATTTTGCCCGTGTAAATTGACTTTAACTGTTCTACTGTTAGTCCTGGAATATTCAGGTTGGGGTTAACTGCAACTGCTAAACCATCAATTGCCACAGGAATTTGTTTCAAACTGAACCCACGCTGCTGGGCACGGCTTAACTCCGGATCTAGAACTGGTCGGGAGGACTGGGCAAAGGCTAGTTGACCGTCTATCAAGGACTGAATGCCAGTACCAGTACCAGGAGATGCATTGCTGGGTTCTACATAACGCAGCCGTAACTCTGGCCGTGCGGCTTGAATTGCCGGATCGACTACTAGTCGAATCGGTGCCCAAGATGTACTGCCTCCGTAATTGAATAATCCTGTAGGAACATCCTTTACTGAAGTGAAAGTATTGCCACTAGGTTGTTCCGATCCGGCATGGGGCGTTTTGGTACTACTAGGATTAATTGTATTTAAATCGACACCAGATTTTCTCGTAAACCACCAAAAACCGCCAGCTATTAGCCCGACGGTGATTAGGATGGATAATACAAGAATAGTTGTTTCATTTTTTTGGGACATAGTATAATTACCCGCGCGTCCATTCAATATAAGTGCTTGACTTGACAAGTGCTTGCTACTTGAGATTGTATTTGGAGGACGGGTGTTTTATTAAAACTGCTGACAAATACTCACTTCTGACTACAATAGATGCCAAGGTATAATAAATTTTTCTTGGATTAATCGTCTCTTTTCTCAAGACTTGAGTGTTAGTGAGGATAAGTTATTAGTTGATACTAAGAATTTTCCCCGTAAAGCTCAATTTCTCATCTTGAGGGTTTTTCCAGGTTAACTATTGGTTAATTTTTAATTTTTTATTGCTGATTAACGCACTGGTTCAAAGTCATAACCAGTGCGAGAGCGAGAACCAGGAACAATTTTTACAAGTTGCACTGAGGCATTGCGATCGCCTGATGCTAAAAACCGAATTGTACCAGAAGCGCCAGTGGCAGAAAAGTCAGATGACAAGAGTGCTTGTTGGACTCCATCTCGCGTGGGATTGCGTTCTAATGCCGCAATTAGAGCTACAGTGGCATCATAGCTAAGGGCGCTTCGCCAACTCACATCACCGCCCCATAACTGCCGCGATTTCTGGGGAAAATCTGACTTAGGATCGCTATCAATATGCCAGGGAACTGCTAATACCATCCCCACAGCTTGTTCTCTGCCAATTTCCAAAGTTTTAGCGGTGTAAACATCATCTCCCGCTAACAAAGTTAACTTTTTCTGATTAATCTGAATTACTTGCAGCGCTTTATCGAGAGTTTCAGTGTTAGCAGCTAACATCAAAACTTCTGCACCTTGTTTAGTTGCTTGTTCTACACTTCTAGCTGCACTAAAATCCGCCTTGGATAAGTCAAATTCGCTGGCTACCTGTCCACCCTCTAGGGAAACGGATGAAACAAACTCAGACTTCAAAGACTGACTATAGTTACTCTGAGAATTAAAGAAAACCACTGCATTTTTTTTCTGCAAGGTTCTCACCATATAGTTGGCTAAACTTCTCGCAGCCGTAAAATCACTGGGAACTGTCCGAAAAACGTAGCGGCTAAAGTTAGAAATTTTGACAGATGTACTAGTGGGAGATATAGCTACAAGTTGTCCAGAAGTATAGATAGTACCTGCGCCTAACGTGGAATCGCTAGTATTCGGCCCAACTACACCTAATACTTCGGAATTGCTGACTAGGGTAGAAGCGATTTGCTTGGCTATTTCTGGATTGTCGTCGTCATTAGCTATCCCTACCCTCAACGGTACTCCCTTGATTCCTCCAGAGCTATTAACTTGATTTTGAGCTTGGGCTATCCCACGTAAAATTTCTAAAGCAGCATTAGGGTCAGTGCCGAATGGTACAGAAGCCACGATGGTATAGCTCTTGGAAGAACCGATGCGGGCATTGTTAAGAAAAATTAATGCTTCTGGATCGTTACGGTTGAGTTTTAGAGCAGCTGTGAAATTGGCGATCGCTTTATCATAACTTTTAGTTGCGATCGCCTGTATTCCTTCTTTTTTCACAGGAGAAATGTCACCTTGAGTAAAAGATTTTTCCCCAAAACTAATACGGTCTTGTAAGGATGAATTGTTGCCTGGTTGTTGATTTGGAATAATGTTATTACCAATTTTGGCCCCATTGTTACTAAACCACCAAAACCCACCGCCAACTATGCCAACTGTCAGCAGCAGAGCCAAAGCTAAAATTGTGGTTTCATTCTTTTGTGACATGAACAAGTTTAAATAAAGTAAAAATATTTAATATTTGATTATTTGTCTAAATCTAAGCATTTTGATCATTTAATTCTGACAAATCCAGCTTTTTCGATCAGTTCTTGACCTTGAGATGTCAGCAGCCAATTTGCATAAGCTTCGCCAGCTTGCTGATCTCTTTGACCATTCTGTTTAACGATTACAAATAAATTGCGGGTAATTGCATAGTCTCCACTACGAAATGCTTGACTATTCAACTGGTTACGTTTACTGGGACATTCAGATGGAGATACAACAGGTTGTTGATAAGGAGGCACAAATTGACCGCTGATTCGCCCTAATGGTAGCGACTTAATAGTACATTGTGGTACAACCTATGGGGCAGAAGCATAATAAATTGCGCCACTATTCGCGGCTACTTTTCGTACTGCTTCTGTGGTTGTGCCAACATAACTAACGTTAGTACCAAAATTTTCTTTATTTAAAACATTTTCAATAAAGAATTCTACTGTTCCCCCGGCTTCTTTGGTGCGAGAGTAGACTTGAATTGGTAAATTTGGCCCACCCACTTGTTGCCAATTAGTAATCTTGCCAGTGTAGATGTCTTTAAGTTGGGCGACAGTTAAACCAGGGATATTGAGATTTTGGTTAACTGCGATCGCAATACCATCAATCGCCACTGGAATTTCTTTCAAACCAAATTCTTTTTGTTTCGCTTCGGTATTTTCTTCAGCTTTAACTGAGCGAGAAGATTGAGAAAAAGCTAGTTGATTATCTATCAACATCCGAATCCCAGTTCCAGATCCTGCTTGACCTGAAGCAGGTTGAGTATAACGTAAAGTAAATTGAGGACACAGGCTTTCTAGTACAGAGTCTACGTCTTTACGGATGGGTGCCCAGGTTGTACTACCACCATAGTTGAATGTCCCTTCTGGGAGGTTTGGGACGTTACATCTGTTGTTGACAAACTGGTTTATGGGATTACCCGTGTTACCATTCCCGGAAGTTTTAGGAACAGTTCCAGTTAATTGCGCCCACCGTTCCATAAGAAACCATAGACCACCAAAGATTAAACCAATAGTGATGACAACGGCTAAAAAAAGACTAAGTGTTTCGTTTTTCTGAGACATTTATGTAGCTGTTAGCACCAATAGTTTTTTAAAGTAAGAGAGATAATAATTTATAAATAAGTCGAAATACGGCTGTCAATGAAATAGCTATTAAGCCTGCTCCAACTGCTAAAATTACCACTGACGGAAGGTCAAGGCCTCCCCGTAAAAAGGGAATAAAAAAAATAATTGCAAAAGTAATTATGGGAATAATTAATAAATCGAACTTTTCAATCCACCGCCTAGTTTGGGCAAAAATTAGTATACCTAAAATCAAGGCAGAAGTAGTCAAAGTAACTATTGGTGATTTTACTAGACTGAAAAGGGCGATCGCGATCAATGCACCCTGAAATCCACTAAATCCCGCCCCTCCCAATAATTCCAATGTCGAAAACGCTGGTTGAGTTGATGGACGACGGGGAACAACAGGGTTAGAACCTTGGGGTGGTTGTGGCGGCAGGGTTACAGAGGGCGAATTAAGTTGTGTGGGAGATTGAGCCGCCTGTGAGTTAAGTGCGCGTAGAACCTCCTGGGCTGACTGGAAGCGCTGATTAGCCGCAGGTAGCAGCATCTTGTCTAAAATGTCAGCAAGGTGAGGGTTGACACTCACTTGGGTTCGCCATTTCCACTGGTTACTATAAGCATCAAATAGTTGAATTGCTTCCTTATTTGTTAACAAGGTAATTAGAGTTACAGCTAAAGCGTATAAATCCGTAGATGGAAATACTTGCCCCCCAGCCATCTGTTCAGGCGGTGCAAATCCCATAGAATAAATTCCTGTGGAAGAAGCAGCAGAACCAAGTGCAGCATTGGTTACTTGCTTGACTGCGCCAAAGTCTAGTAAGAAAAGTTTACCATCACGACGACGCATAATGTTTGAAGGTTTGATATCTCTGTGGATAATGCCTCTGTCATGGACAAACTCTAGTACCCTCAGAATTCCTTGTAATACTTCTAATACTTGCTGTTCAGAAAATTTGCCTTGTTGAGATAATTCTTCTTCTAGGGTTTGCCCATCGATGTATTCTTGCACCAAATAAAAAAATTGGTCTTGCTCTCCTGGTTGCAAGCTATTAACTATCACTGGAAAGAAAGCAAACAAGTCAGGAATCTGCTCGTGATCGTTACCAAGCTGTGATAAAACTTCTGCTTCTCTTTCAAACATTAACTGCGCTTGTTGCAGTTGAGTTAAGGTTAAATTTCCCGATGGTTGAAACTGCTTAACCACGCATTGACGCATTCCCGGTATTCGGCGATCGCGTGCCAAAAATGCTGCTCCAAACCCGCCCCTTCCCAGCAGTTTACTTGGCACATATCGACCATCTAGCATCAATGGCATACCACAGGTAGTGCAATACTTTTGCTGGGTTGTTTTTAGTGTCGTAACATCATCTAAATCGGCAAAATAGTTTTGTGGGCGTGGACAACGCGGACGAGTGCAGTAAACTTCCATTTTCGTGATTAGTCAAAATAATTCGCAATTGATAATACTCGCCTTCTCTACGAGATGCTACGCGAATGGCAAGAAGCAAGCTACGTAATTCGTAATTAGTTCCGGTTACAGAGTAACTAAATTTGTTAATGAGGAACAGGAAACTTTTTTCCTGATGTCAAACCATTGGCTTGCCTACAGCACTCTGCACGAACACAATGGGTTAATAATTACGAATTAAGTTAGCGACAGAGGAGCGTCATTACGAATTATTTGGTCATTTACAAAAAACAAAGGAAAAATGACAAGGGACTAATAACCTGATTTTAGTCTTCACCAGATGAGGTGGGTGTTGCTACCTCCAATGTAGTTAACATTAGACTTTTTTGTGTTAATTTTAACACATCTTGATTCCATCCTGGGTTAGCAAACTGGGGCAAAATTTCTTGACTAAAGGCTTCTGCGGCCTTGGATCTATAGCGATTGGGATTACAAATCAGCCACAGCGTCCGTTTGACGACAACGCCTTCAATGGGAGTACGGTGCAAAACGCCCATTTGTAACTCTTTAGCGATCGCACTAGTTGAGACAAAGGCAGCCCCTAAACCAGATTGCACAGCATTTTTAATCGCTTCAATGGAATTCAATTCCATTTCAACTTTAAAACGTCTGGTATCAATCTCGCAGCGTCCTAGCACTTGGTCTATTACTTTGCGGATAGTCGATTGGGAATCTAGGGCAATGAATTGTAATTTATATAGGTCTTCTTTCTGGATTTTTTCAAGTTTGGTAAAAGGATGAAAAACAGGTAAAATCAGCGCTAGCTCGTCCTCAGCGTAAGGAATAACTTCTAAAGATTCTGACAGTTCACCGGGAATTTCACCGCCGATAATTGCCAGATCGACTTGTCCGTTAGCGACACTCCAAGCAGTTCGCCTAGTTGAGTGGACGTGTAATTGTACTGCCACATCTGGATATTTTTGTCGGAACATACCGATCATTCTGGGCAAAAGATAAGTGCCGGTGGTTTGAGAAGCACCGACAATTAAAGTACCACCTTGGAGATTTTGTAAATCCTCAATGGCGCGGCAAGTTTCCTGACAGAGACTAAGGATTTTTTCACCATAGTTTAAGAGTAGATGCCCGGCTTCGGTTAATTGGGCGCGTCGTCCTCCGCGATCGAATAAGGGGACATCGAGCTGCCGTTCGAGATTTTGGACTTGCAAACTAACAGCGGGCTGGGAAACGTAAAGACTATCAGCGGCACGCTTGAAGCTTCCTTCTTGAGCGATCGCTTTCAGGATACGTAACTGATCTAAAGTGAAAGGAAGGTCAGACATAAGGCTCAACCCACAAACTTTTAAAGGAGCAGATGCACGTAATAAATCCGGTTTGGCAGCAATCAGCCGGACATGATTTGTTGCATATTAAACTTGAAGGCTTGACTCGAAAAAGACAGTAGCACAACATCTTGACTAAAGTCCCCTTTTGAATACTTTGTGGTATTGGTTGTACTGAATTCGGTTTTCTTTAAATTACTTCACCTGTGTATATGCTGCTGATTTCTTGGTTGACACCCAGTCATTTTGTCATACTGGGGTTACAAATAGTTTTTGCGATCGCTCACAGTGGAGGCGCTGCTTTACGCCCTTGGGCAGAAAAATACATTGGCCCAAGGTTTTATCGCATTCTCTTTGCATTAGTCAGCCTACCGTTGGCTGTGATATTAATTATTTACTTTTTTGGGCACCGTTATGATGGTTTGCAAATTTGGCAGGTACAAGGGGTGCCAGGAGTCCGAGAATTTGTTTGGCTGCTATCAGCAATCTCGTTCTTGTTTTTATATCCTGCTACCTTCAATCTACTAGAAATTGCTGCTATTCAAAAGCCCCAAGTTCATCTCTACGAAACAGGAATTATTCGGATTACCCGTCATCCCCAGATGGTAGGACAAATAATTTGGTGTGTTGCCCACACTCTCTGGCTGGGTACTACCTTTACCCTTGTGACTTCCATTGGATTGATATTGCATCACTTGTTTGGGGTTTGGCACGGGGATCGCCGCTTGAGCGATCGCTATGGGGAAGCTTTTGAAATTGCCAAACAGCGGACTTCAATTATTCCCTTTAAAGCAATTATTGACGGGCGTCAATCTCTCAAATGGCAGGAATTTCTCCGCCCTGCCTATTTGGGAGTTACGATTTTTATCGCTTTGCTTTGGTGGTCACACCCTCTGTTACTGGAAGTAACTAGTAGGGTAGGATGGTAACTTTAGACGATCCCCAGTGTCAGGAGAAAATCCGAAATAGATGGAAATTTCAGCTTATCAATTGCCCCAAATCAATGTAGGATAAATTAAAACATCTATTCAGTGGAGGGTGCGTTCAGTCAGCTTGAGATTTTATATTGGTAGTTGTTGGTCAGTTGCCTTTCCTTGAAAGAAAGTGGCAGATTCAGTCAAATCCCCAAGCGGTCACGGCAATCAGGAGTTTAAGATCCAAAAAAGCCAACGCGACTTCTAAGGTGGCTTTTCTGTCAGAGACACATTAACACGCTCAATTTTTGCCAATTATTCTGTGTCCTAAATATTTGTGTCCTGAATGCATCTATCGGCAGTTACTAACTTGCCAATCCTCCACTGAAGCAGTAGCTGAGTCCTAAGTCCTGAGTAAAAGCAAGCAACTTAGTATTCATTGCTTGGCAATTAGTCCCAATCCCCGCTTTACTATAAGAAGAAAAAGAAACGAGTTCCTCATTCAATCCGCTAACTTTAGTTATGGACTTCTACTCAGAAACCAGAACTCGGAACTCAGCACTACTCAATTCAGTACTGATAGCTAGTTTGATATAAAAACCTTATAATCCAAGAGGCGTCATGGTGTTCTCGGTTAGTGAGCGGACATTTACTCAAGAAGTTTTACAATCTCCTATTCCTGTTTTAGTTAACTTTGAAGCACCTTGGTGTGGCTTGTGTCGAGTTATCCACCCGCTGTTGTTGGAATTTCAGTCCCAGTGCGGGGATGAAATTAAATTAGTCGGGGTTAACGCCGATCAAAATTTTAAATTGTCTACTACCTATAGGCTAAAATCACTACCCACTTTACTATTGATTGAAAATGGCACTGTTCGCCATCGCTTGGAATGCTTTCGCGGCAGGGAAGATTTACGTCTAGCTTTAGAAGAGATTAAGGCCAGCTACAGCAATTATCCCAAAATCTACAAAAGTTCAAAAACAGTGGACTTAGAGTATCGGTCAGCCTGATGGATATTGGGTGTGGGGCATGGGGCATTGGACTAATGACTAATAACCAATGACCAATGACAGATGACCAAATCTAAAACCATGCTTAATACCCCACCCAATCAGCCTTGGGTGGGTTATTTTATCCTAAAGGGTGTGTGTCACAATTATTAACAGTTTGGACACGCTAATTAAGAATTCTAAAAGTAGGCGTCAGTGATGGAAGTAATCTATCAGTATGCCTGGCTGATTCCGGTGTTCCCTCTTCTTGGGGCAATGCTGGTCGGTCTAGGGTTAATCTCGTTGAATCAGGTGACAAACCGCCTCCGCCAGCTTAACGCTGTGGTGATTATCTCCATGATGGCAGCAGCTATGGGGCTGTCGTTTGCGTTGCTATGGAGTCAAATTCAAGGACATGCGTCTTATATTCGCACCTTTGAGTGGGCGGCAGCAGGTAATTTTCACCTGAGCATGGGCTACACTATTGACCACCTGACAGCCTTAATGCTGGTGATTGTCACAACGGTAGCCTGCTTGGTCATGGTTTACACCGATGGCTACATGGCTCACGATCCCGGTTACGTGAGGTTTTACGCCTATCTCAGTTTGTTTGGCTCCTCAATGTTAGGTCTGGTGATCAGCCCCAACCTAGTACAGATTTATATATTCTGGGAACTGGTCGGGATGTGTTCCTACTTGCTGGTCGGCTTTTGGTACGATCGCAAGTCAGCAGCAGATGCCGCTCAAAAAGCGTTTGTGACCAACCGCGTGGGCGACTTTGGTCTATTACTCGGCATTTTAGGGCTGTACTGGGCAACAGGAAGCTTTGATTTTAATGTCATGGGCGATCGCCTCGCCCAACTTGTCGAATCAGGTTCTATCAGCAATTTTCTCGCTGTCCTGTTTGCGATTTTAGTTTTCTTAGGGCCAGTAGCGAAATCAGCCCAATTCCCCCTTCACGTCTGGCTACCAGATGCAATGGAAGGCCCCACCCCCATTTCTGCCTTGATTCACGCGGCAACAATGGTGGCGGCGGGTGTTTTCCTGATTGCCCGGATGTACCCAGTATTTGAAGACGTTCCAGCCGCAATGAATGTCATTGCCTTTACTGGGGCGTTTACGGCGTTTTTGGGTGCAAGCATTGCTATTACCCAAAACGACATCAAAAAGGGCTTGGCTTACTCCACCATTTCCCAACTTGGTTACATGGTGATGGCAATGGGAATAGGTTCCTACAGTGCTGGACTATTCCACCTGATGACCCATGCCTATTTCAAGGCGATGCTGTTCTTGGGTTCAGGTTCAGTAATTCATGGTATGGAAGGTGTGGTTGGACACGACCCCGCCTTAGCGCAAGATATGCGCTTGATGGGTGGACTGCGAAAGTATATGCCCGTCACAGCAACTACCTTTTTGATTGGTTGCTTGGCAATTTCTGGTATTCCACCCTTTGCTGGTTTCTGGTCAAAAGATGAAATTTTAGGGAAGGCTTTTGAGGCTAACCCACTCCTCTGGTTTATCGGCTGGCTAACTGCCGGGATTACAGCTTTCTACATGTTTAGAATGTATTTCATGACATTTGAAGGCAAATTCCGGGGTACTGACGAGAAAATCAAGGAAAAACTCAAGAAGGCTGCGGCGACAATTGTCCTGGAATTAGAGTCAGAAGAACCAGTCCCGAATTTTGGGCCTGGGGCGATGAAGAAAGGAGAATTGGCGGCAACTAGTCAGCAGCATGACTCTCATGACTCCCACGGACATCACAGCGACTCCCCCCACGAATCTCCGTGGACAATGACGCTGCCGTTGGCACTGTTGGCTGTGCCTTCGATTTTGATTGGTTTGGTGGGAACTCCCTACGCCAATTATTTTGAAGAGTTTATCTTTCCTCCTAGTGAAACCCTTTCCGAAGTTATAGAAAAGGCTTCCGAGTTCAATCCGACGGAATTCTACATCATGGCGGGTGCCTCAGTCGGAATATCTTTGATTGCGATTACCCTGGCTTCGCTGATGTATTTGCGCCGTAAAATTGACCCGGCTGCGATCGCTGCTAAAATCCAACCACTTTACGAGTTATCCCTCAACAAGTGGTATTTTGATGACATTTACCATCGGGTTTTTGTTCTCGGCTTGCGTCGCCTAGCTAGACAAGTTATGGAAGTTGACTTCCGCGTTGTCGATGGTGCTGTTAACCTCACAGGCTTTTTCACCCTTGTTAGCGGTGAAGGTCTGAAGTACCTAGAAAACGGTCGCGCTCAATTCTATGCCTTGATTGTGTTTGGGGCGGTTTTGGGTTTAGTGATTGTCTTTGGTGTCACCTGATTTTCATTGGGGTGGGCGACTGTCCGCCCCTAAGTTTTTTAAGAGTCTAAATTAGACTCCTTTTTTTTGGCTGATAGTTCAGTAATTCGATAGTTTAAAAAAAGGCAGCGAATAGGCACATGACAAAGAAGAAATACATTTACTGGCAAGATGATGATATGTGGTTAGGTTATCTCGAAGAATATCCTGACTATTGGACTCAGGGTGAAACAGAAGAGGAGCTAAGAGAAAATCTACTTGATATTTACAGTGAATTAACAAGTGGAAATATCCAAAATATTCGTAGAGTTGCAGAACTTGAAGTTTCGTGAAACGAAGAGATTTAATTAGTAAGCTTGAAGAAATGGGTTGTATCTTCGTTCGTCATGGTGGCAAACATGATTGGTATCAGAATCCAATAACAAAAATTTCTCAAGCTGTTCCCAGACATAGAGAAATCAAAGAGCAACTTGCAAAACATATTATTAAGATGCTTAGTGATGAAGCTGGCTAACATTAAGTTAGAGCCGATCTTTGAAAGCATCCGACGGGCGGTGCGTCACTCCTATGAATGGAAGAAACAAGTAAAATCCTCTTCTCTCCTGCCTTGTTTCTTAGGAGCCTAAATTAGACTCCTTTGGCTGATAATCAGCAATTAAATATTAAAGTCTTCTTTTACATCTGGCGGTTCAAACATAATCTCAAAACCTCCATTGGGAATAGTTCGACGCAAAAATCTTAAATGGTCGTCTGCATCTTGGCGGTTAGCAAAACGGGCGACGGTGTGAGATTGGGTAATCACTACAGTTTTTACTATTACCCAAGGATGATTTTGGACAATAACTGGTTTTATCATGGTGAATGTCTCCTTTTGTTAGGGAGCCAAGAGCCAGCAGGAAGCCTCGGAAACTTATTTGCTGGCTTCTGACAAGATTTGTATTTTTGTTGCGGGGTTGCTGTAAGTTTGAGTGTGTTTTCATCGCTTCTAAACACTCTCATCTCATAGCTTTTGCGGTAAAAGCTGGGTTGCGTTGCGATCGTGCAGTCCTGGGACAACTAGCCATAACCACATTCGGCACTTGAAAAGCCGCAATGATAGAAGTTCTTCAGGGAATATTTGATTTCTGTGACCTTGCCAGTGTCCAAGGTGTGCAAGTTGTTGTTTGGCGCAGATTGGGCAGAGGTCGCCTGGTTTTCCTTTGTCTATGGTGTAGTTTGAGTCTTCAGAATTTAGGGGTTTGATGCCAGGAAAGCGCCCTGCTTGGAAATGGGGGCAGGGTTTGCCGTCCAATTCTGCGGGGATGATGCCGGAGCAAATTAGGCTGTCCGGGTATACGTTGCCATTAGGGGAAAGGAAGAGGGCTTTGGGTTCGGTGTTTTGAATATTCATACTTTACCGAATAAAATGTTTGATTAAAAACACTACATGCGGTAAGGTATTATTATGTAAATAGTTTGAGTTTAAATTTTGAATCCAGCTTGTTTTGCAATTAAGGTCAAATACTTTGATGTGGCTAAAGTCGGCTCATATACATTTTTTTCCCATTGGCTTACTGTTGCTTGTCGTACACCTAGCCTTTGTGCAAACTCCGCTTGTGTTAAATCCATGTGTTGCCGCAGTGCTTTGATTAACTCAGCATTCCACAGTACAGTATCACCCTGAAGCTGAACTTGATATTTATCAGGAGGTTTACGGAATATCACTTGTTGCTGATCAAAATCCACTTTCTCAACACGATATCCAGCTTCCATCCAAGCGTAAGCTTGTGATGAGCCTTGTTTGCGGTTACTCCACCATGCCTGTTTATTTCTTGCCGATTCAGGCAACACATCATTTATTAAAGTCTCAATTTCAGCAAATGATAGAGTTATTTCATTTTGATCATTGCCACGTAAAAATTCGAGGAGTGGCTGGTATTTGCTGCCCTCCTTCATCTAACTTCTTCTTCTCCTAATATCATCCGTTCTACACAGGCTTTTGCTTCAATAACCAAATTTTCTGCATCACTACGAATATGCTTGATGTGAGTGTAAGAATTTTGCATAACTTCTGCAATATGCTCTTGGACAGAATAAGGGGGGATAGGAATTAAAATTTCTCGCAAGCGAGTATAGTTTACAATCGGTACAACACTTTTTGATGCAGTTCGTTCGGTTTGAATTCTGCCCATAGAACTATTTAAAAACAGAGCAAGATAGTAAGGATTGATATCAGCCTGTGGAGTTAGCTTTACAAGGTTTTGATTAATGTTGGCTTCTCCAAGAGAGTCGTCAACAACTGCTGCTATTCCAATAGAACCAATGGTTGTTAAAAGGACATCACCTGGTTTGAGTTGAGAGCGTTTAATTGCAGCATGAACTTCTGGAGCAATATATCTGAGGTCATGAAGTTTTATTTCATTTTCAAAAATGTTAGTTGTGCGAAGTAGTGGTATACCATCAGGCAAATGCTTAAGATAACCATGCTGACCGTCAGTTAAAGTTGATACTATTTCACCCAAAGTTCTTACAGGCCAATGGCATTGGATAATTTTTTGAATAGTATTAGTAGATTTCGGATCAAAATACTCAAAATCCCATCTTTTAGAGTAAATTTGTGACTCTTGAATAACAAAGCTTAATTTATTGTCCGGGAAATTTTGACTAATGCCGAGTTTCTCTAAAATATAATCTTTGATTTCTATATTCAAATCTTTAGCTTTATTGAGTAACTGTTTTCGTGCAACATAAGCATTCTGCATTATTTGAGCAATACGGTCTTGAATAGGTCGAGGAGGAACAGGGATTATAAATTCTCCAACTTCAGATAAATTCAATTCTGGTCTTGTTGTTCTATGCCCTAATCTAATAGCTTGAAATTCACCTAATTGAGAATTAATAAATGTTGCAACATAATGAGGATTTATTTCTTTTGAAAGTTCTAAACCAACAATATGACCTGTAATATTACCTTCTTTTAGACTTTCAGGAAATACAGCAGCAGTCCCAAGTCTACCTGCTATTGTTATCAAAATATTTCCTGGAACTACACGGCTACGAATCAATTCATTGTGTTTTTCTAGAGATATGTATTTAAGTTCATCTAAAAAAATTCCTGAAGGTAGAACATCCTTAACTCTAATGTAAGGTATTCCACTATCCTGATACATATCAACTTTACGGTTACTACCAAAAGGGCCGTCGAACATCCGGTTACTTAATTTCTTTAAGGAATGAACAGGATATGGACATTCATGCAACTTTTTAAATAGAAATTGAAATTTAGGTTGATAAAATTCAACAAAAAGTTTCTTTTTTATCAAATCACTTGATTTAACTAAAAATTGCTTTATATCATATTTATTAATATCCATTACCATCCTGCTAGACTTTCAAACTCTGTAACTGTTTCTACTACTTCAAGAGGGAAATGTGTTTTTTCTTCAGGTACAGTAAACCGACCTGTAGCATCATAGCCAATATCATCAATACGAGCCATGTAAACGTCGTAATCTTCACCTATTTCGACAAGTGCTTGTCCTATTTCTAACTGCCCTTCAGCTAATAAAGGTATTTTCCGCTTTTCTAAAACAACTATGCTAGTTTTAACACCTGCACCATAAGGTGCAAATGTAGCTTGTGGTAAACTAATAACTGCTTTTAATCTTGCCCAACGTAAAACCCAATCTCTAATATCCTGCATTGAACTATTAGCCAATACCCCATCAGGTAAAACAATTGCTAACTTTCCATTGGGTGCAAGATATTCCAAACAACGATTTAAAAAAGCAACTTCTTGAGGAATACTTTTAACAACTTTGCCCTTTTTCTTTGTCACTCCATCCCGTCCAGCAAAATCCTTTAAAACACTTTCATTTGTCAATTTAGAACCAAATGGAGGATTAGTCAAAATCATCGTCAATCCTCCTAGATAAAACCCAGGACGTTCTGGAAGACCCTCTGTAATTCCTCCTGTAATGCTACTCAATCGCTCCAGCGAATCCATTACTTTTAAATCGGCATATTGTGCGCCATTCATTAAAGTATTAACTCGCGCTACGTGCATCACATTTCGAGAATATTCAGCCCCAAATAAATGATTATCTCGAAACTTGATAAACTCTTGCGTTGGTTCTTCAGGATTAATCCCTTCAGAATTACCACTATTATTTGCGATCGCTTTTGCAAACTCCTGCTTACGCACATAATCCAAAACGTGCGTCAACATCCGCGCTGAACCGCAAGCCGGATCGCCAACATAATCATTTACTGTAGGTTGCAAAATCCCTACCATTAAATTAATTACAGGTGTAGGTGTGAAATATTGCCCCAAATCATCTCGGAAAGTCTTGCTTAAAAAATCCTCAAACACTCCACCTTTGACATCTGCTGAAGATTTTCGCAAACTCCAACGTTCTAACCGCTTGACGATTTCAAAAGTTGTGTGGGGTTTAAATTGAAGCACATCAGCCTCATTAAATGCCAACCGTGCCGAAAGATCATCACCAAACTTTCTTTCTAAAGTATCGCGTTCCCACTGCTTCGCTTTTTCAAATGTGTCTTTTACTTGAACTAATAAACGCTCTGGGTCAGTTTCATTACTGACGCTAAAAACATAAGCTCGATCTTCGCCCGTTTTCTTTACTAAATCAATTGTTGCTTGCTCGTCGTACCACTTAGCAAACAAGAATTTAACCATTGCATCGACTGCTTCTTGTGGCTGCAAACCCTCGTTATCCCGCAAGATAGAGTGACATCCAGATCGCGTATCTCCTAAAACCTCACGAAATTTATCACGGGTTAAAGGATTTAGCCCTGTTTGAATACCATCCGGTTCGCTGGGATTACGGATAACTTTATAAGGACTATGGTTTGCAGCTTCACGGGCGCTTTCATACTTTGGCAACTTGCCAATTGGCTCTAATTTTCTTGGGTAGTCAAGGTCACGACGATAAATTTCTGTATGCTTTCCACTGGTTAAAATTGCATAACGGGCAGAAGGTGAAGCACTCATGTAAACTTCTAGTTGTTTGAAATGGTAATTCCATCCCAGTTCTTCATTACCTTCAAACTTTTTGTTAGGTTCCATCGCTTCTAACATGATGAAAGCCACATCTAAGCCTGTGCCAGAGCCAACATAGCGATCATCATAAATTATTAGATCAGACCTACCAAACATCTGTCTAGATGCAGTTATATTGGAAAGTTCTAGCTCCATTGCGTTTAATGGAACACCATACTCCTCTTCTAAAATCTGAATTGCCCATATTGTCACGGGGTCTTCAAGCGGACGTACGTATTTACCAGAACCATCAGACAAAAGAAGTTTCTGTAGATTTATATGCTGGCGATACTTCTGTGGTATGTCAGCCGCATTCTGGTAAGGATTAGTGAAATCGGAGAAAGGCATGAAGTTATTGCTATGGGAGACAGACTACACAGTAGATAAATGATATGCGATCGCGGTCAATAGAAGCCCAACATTTAGTAAAATAATAAATTTATCACTAATTACAATTAAAAAAAATAATTCATGTATTATGAAAATCTAGTTTTCTCCCGTCATGCTATCCAGCAAATGTTTTATCGTCGCATCAGTCAAAAAGAAGTAAAAACTGCGATTTCTTATGGGGAAGTGATAGAAGAAAATCCTGATGATACACCCTACCCCAGTTATCTAATATTGGATTTTATAGAAGGTAAGCTTTGCGAAATCTCTCTTTTAGCAGATTGGGCAGATGCAATCATTTGTTGAGTTTTGTTAAATGATTTATTCCATTTCAATTCATCTTGCAAATCTTCCAGGTACTCTCGGAGATGTTCTGCAACTCTTTCTTGCACATCTTCAGATAAAGATTCCATCATCTTAATTACAGTAGCGATCGCTGGAGATGACATAATCGAATTTCCTTTATCAACTTTCCCTGTCTATTTTACTAAGAAAACTCAATCAAATCGTCTACTGTAGTCCCAAAGCTCTGAAACTGGCAAAGTTTGTTCTACTGCTGCTTGTCGCACAGACTCTTGCAAATCGGCTAATATTATAATTTTACCAACTTTATTTAGGGTAAATTTTTGACTTTACTGGGAGTATCACAACGCACATTCCACACCCCCAAATGTCAAAAAAGACTCCCAAGAGAAGAAACGGGGGATTGCCAATTTAATTAAATCAACCTAACGAGGAAGACGAAATCCCCAAAAAGCTGTTACTTAATAACTAGTGACTTTTTGCCAAACATGATTTTGATAGCAGACTAATTGTGATGAATATAGCTAATTTTCCGTGGCTGACGACGATTATTCTGTTTCCGATAGCCGCATCGCTACTTCTTCCCATCATTCCTGACAAAGAAGGCAAAACAGTGCGCTGGTACTCCCTCATCGTGGGGTTGATAGATTTTGCACTAATTGTTTACGCTTTTTATACTGGGTATGATTTCTCCAATCCAGATTTGCAGTTGGTGGAAAGTTACCCCTGGGTACCACAATTGGGTTTGAATTGGTCAGTAGGGGCTGATGGCTTATCCATGCCCCTAATTATTTTGACTGGATTCATTACCACGCTGGCGATTTTAGCAGCTTGGCCTGTCACCTTCAAGCCCAAGCTATTCTACTTCTTGATTTTGGCAATGTATGGCGGCCAGATTGCCGTGTTCGCTGTCCAGGATATGCTGTTGTTTTTCCTGGTGTGGGAACTGGAACTGGTGCCGATATACTTTCTGCTGTCGATTTGGGGAGGCAAAAGGCGGCAATATGCAGCAACCAAATTTATTTTATACACCGCTGGCGGTTCGCTGTTTATTTTGTTGTCTGCCCTGACAATGGGATTTTACGGCGATACGGTGACATTCGACATGAGAGCGATCGCCTTAAAAGATTTCGCCCTGAATTTCCAACTTGCCCTCTATGCTGGCTTCCTGATTGCTTACGCCGTCAAGTTGCCGATTATTCCCTTGCACACCTGGCTACCTGATGCCCACGGTGAAGCTACAGCCCCAGTACACATGTTATTAGCAGGTATTCTCCTGAAAATGGGCGGTTACGCCTTAGTTCGGATGAATGCCCAAATGCTCCCCGATGCCCACGCTTATTTTGCACCAGTGTTCGTAGTTTTGGGGGTAGTTAATATCATCTACGCTGCCTTAACATCCTTTGCCCAGCGAAACCTAAAGCGAAAAATTGCGTACTCCTCAATTTCTCACATGGGCTTTGTGATGATTGGTATTGCCTCCTTCACCGATTTGGGATTGAGTGGGGCAGTATTACAAATGGTTTCCCACGGATTAATTGGGGCGAGTTTGTTCTTCCTGGTTGGCGCAACTTACGATCGCACCCACACCCTAATGTTGGATGAAATGGGCGGTGTAGCGAAGAGAATGCCGAAGATTTTCGCGATGTTCACTACCTGTTCGATGGCTTCTTTGGCATTGCCAGGGATGAGCGGTTTCGTGGCAGAATTAATGGTATTTGTGGGCTTCGCTACTAGCGATGCTTATAGCTCTACCTTCAAAGTGATTGTGGTGTTCTTGATGGCAGTGGGAGTGATTTTAACTCCGATTTATCTGCTGTCGATGTTGCGAGAAATTTTCTACGGCAAAGAGAACGAAGAATTAGTTTCTCACCAAGCTTTGATAGATGCCGAACCCCGTGAAGTATTTATCATTGCCTGTTTGTTAATTCCAATTATTGGTATTGGTTTCTATCCCAAATTGCTGACTCAAATGTACGACGCTACAACTGTACAATTAACGGCAAGATTGCGTGATTCCGTGCCGACATTAGCACAACAAAAAGACGAAACAATAAAGGTTTCTTTGAGTGCGCCGGAAATTGGTAATTAAGTTGCGAACGATAGTTTAGTTTAAATATTTATTACTTCGAGGGCGGGTTCTATACCTGCCCTTTTTTATGTACATTATTTACAAGCGATCGCTTAATCAATTTTCTAGTTTAAATCTTCAAAATCCTTCTATTTTTTCTAATGCCAAGAAGGTTTCCTCACCTCTGTAGACAATATTAATTTGTCCTCCAAACACATCATCAATAGCTAAAAACTTCTTGCCATCTATCTCTTCAAATTCGCAACTCCCTATGATTCTAGAAATATTTCCAATATCAAGATAATTAGCCGTACTTATCTGTTCAATACCCGTTAATCGGATGAAAAGATAAGGTTCACCTACGGTAATACTTTTTTTTATTTCATCAGGAAACCAAACCTCATCCCACTGAATAGCTAATGTTATAGCTTGTTCGTATCCAATGTTATAGAAAATGCCTATCCAACAAGAATCATGTAATGTATATTGTTCATTAAAATCTCCGAAGCTCATATTTTTGCCTTCCTGCCAAGGTAAGCAATTATTAATAAGCTCTTGACAAAGCCAACTTGGGTAATAATTTTCTATCAAATTAAGCTGCCCTAGATTTTAAGCTGATTGATTTGTTTGTAACCAGTTAAGTAAATCTTCCATAGCAGTAAAATCTAACAAAGCTTCGCCAAGGGTTTCTAACTGATTTAAAGAAAGAGATCGGATGCGCTCTTGTAATTCTGGTGATAATTCTCCCACTCGTCTTTGTAGTAACCTTAAAAGAAGCTGTTGTTCACCTTCTTGTTTACCTTCTTGTTTCCCGCGCTCGTAGCCGATGCGCTCACCTGTAGTTACATATCTCATAGTCCGCTCCTGCTCAAATTGTTTAAATTCTTCCCAAAACTGATTTTCCAATGCCTTTGGTAATATCATAACCCAATCGATAAATCGATATAGATTGCGAATATCCTGCTCTCCTAACCCCAAATAATATAGTCTGCGAATTAAGCTAAATTTCCATATTTTGCGTTGTTCAGGTGATGAGCGCGTCTGCTGCGTTTTCAAATGCGCCATGACGACAGTTGCAAATGGATTATCGCTATTTTCTAACTCGTGAAAGCGATTTTCGTAATCCAAAAGTTTAATACTGCCAAATTCAAAAATTAAGCGAGTATTGGGATAATTGTAACTGTAATTTATTTGGTCGCCATTCGCGGTTTGGATCGCAGAGAATTGCAAGGCTTATTGCTGGTCGGTCAAAGCGGTCAAATATGCGAAAATTGTAGGTAAACATCCGCTTGCTAAAGTTATCTTCTTTTTGTCCCTGAATTTCAACATGGATTAATAACCAAAGTTCTTCTCCTTGGGTTTGCCAAACTTTGACTAATTGATCGGCATATCTCTTACCCTGTTCGGCTTCACGAGCAAGTTGATTGAAATTCTTTATCTAGAAATTCGTAGGGACGTTCCCAATCAATTAATGCAGAAGTTTCTGGAAAAAAGAAAGGCATTGCTTGGGGAAAATAAGCTTCTATAATTTCTTTCCAAGGGCTGTCAAAATCAGCGTGTAGGCGTAGCTCGTCGTAGACATCGCTAATGTTAGTCATGTGATTTTTCAAATTATGGATAGAGTAGCAGTACTTGCAGTCGCTAGTTTAGAACTTTGTTTAATCGGAATCTCAACCCAAAATTCTGCTCCTTGTCCAGGTTCCGAAATACACCAAATAGCTCCGTTGTGTTTTTCTGTGACAATTTGAGCGCTAATTGCTAATCCTAATCCAGTGCCTTTACCTGCGGCTTTTGTGGTAAAGAAAGGGTCAAATAATCGTTGCTTAACTGCTTCGGTCATGCCAGGGCCATTATCTGCAATTTTTACAGTTATGCGATCTAAGTTGTGTAACTCAGTACGAATTACAATCTGGCTGGGTTTAGCTTCTATCTCCTCTAGAGTTCGCTTACTGTTATAACTATCCAGGGCATCAATGGCATTACCAATCAGATTCATAAATACCTGATTTAATTGTCCGGCATAGCATTCTACTAAAGGGATATCACCATATTCCTTGACTATTTCAATTCCGACATTTCCAGACGTTTGTTTGAAGCGATTTTGTAAAATCAGTAGTGTGCTATCAATACCTTCATGAATGTTGACAGGCTTCATATCCGCTTCGTCAAGTCGAGAAAAATTCCGCAAAGAGAGAACTATTTCACGAATGCGATTAGCTCCCATTTTCATTGAAACTAATATTTTAGGTAAATCTTCAGCCATAAAGTCAAGGTCGATCGCTTCGATATGAGCTTGTACTTCAGGTGTTAAATGAGCATTAGACTGTTGATAAAGTTCTACTAGTTCCAACAAGCCCAGCGTATATTCACTTACATGGGTTAAATTGCCGTAGATAAAGTTAACTGGGTTATTGATTTCGTGAGCTACTCCAGCCACTAATTGGCCTAAACTCGACATTTTTTCGGTCTGAATCAGTTGGGCTTGGGTTTCTTTGAGATTGTGTAGAACTTGGTTGAGTTGCTCTGCCTGAATAGTAGCAGCAGCAGTAGCAGCGCGGCTTTGATTATATAATTGGGCTTGGTCAATAGCGATCGCTAACTGGTCAGCCACACCTCGAATGATTTCCACCTCATCATCACTCCAGGGGCGAAGCTCTCTACTATGTTCGCAGACAATCACACCCAAGCGACCCGACTGAGTTTGAACCGAAACTGTTAGCAAAGACTTAAAGCCCAATGTCACCAGTAAATTCTGACTCTTGGAATCAAGCCACGAATCGGTCGCAATGTCATCAAAGCAAAGCAAATTCCCTTGCATAACAGCTTCACTGAGCGCTTCCACATTCTGGATAGGAGAACAGCCTAAAGGTTCTGTTAAATCGGGAGCGCAAGCTTGCTGACTCAGTTCCAAGCTAGTAGATTCATCTTCTTGATGACACCAAAAAAACTGGCATCGATCGATCTGTAACAATTCTCGAACTTCAACTACTACTGTACTCAAAATCGTATTTAGATCCAACGAGTTGCGAATTTGACTAGATAGACGAGTTTTAAGAATTTTTTCTTGCTCAACTAGCTTTCGCAATTCAAGTTCAGCTTGCCTTAACTCTAGCTGGGCCATGTTACGATTGACACTAGCTCTTGCTAGTAGCCAAGAACCAATGCCAGTTAATCCTACTAAGCCAGCATATAGCAGTAGTAATTGACTCAAAAATCGGTTTGATTTGGTTGTCAACGTCTCTGGCGACACCCATGAAACAATCTTCCAGTAATAGGATTTTTTAGTATCAATTTGATGTTGGCTTGGTGCAGAAGCCTGTCCTGCTCCCGTACTGGATTTTTGCCCTTCGATTAGCGGGTAGACTGTGGTAAAAGTGAACATTCCTTCAGCAGTTTGGAATTGTCCCGATTCTTTTTGAGAAATCTGCTGCCATGCTTGAGGGAAAGCTGTGCCAAAAGTGTGGTTTTTGCGATTGGGAAACATAAATCCCCATTCATCTTCAGGCTTCGCTCCTTTTAACCAGTAGCCATCGGCATTCAGTAGCATTCCCTGGCTAGGGGCGTTAGCGAAAGCTTGATTAAAATTGTCCAGCAGTTTTGTGCCGAAATAATTTAACACTACAATGCCTCGTTTCTCTCCACGGCGATCAAAAACGGGAGTGCCAAAGCGGATCATTGGCTTCAAAGGTTGTTCAACCTGACCTCGTTCGATGTTGAGGTCAAGGGGAGAGACAAATACTTGTCCTTGGTTTAGCCGCAAAGTGTCATTAAACCAGTAGCGCTTGGCTTGAACTTGCAGTTTTTCTTCGGGGACAATCCCTGGTTCACCCTTGTTAAAGTTGACTCTGACAACTTCCTTACCCGACCGATCCAAAAAACGAATTTGGTCGTAAAATTTTTTATATCCAGAAAATAATAAAAGTTCTTGGGAAAGTGCCTGTTGTTGTCCATTTACTCCCTCTAAAACTCTTTGTAGCTCATTTTGTTTAGAGATAACCATCAAATCTGAGACAACCGAGTGAAAGTCTCCGCTGATGACTTTAGTTTCTAAATCTACCTTACGGAGTTCATTTGTTTTGAGCAAAACTTGCTCGGTTTGTACCTGTTGGTAATAGATAGTCCCAATAACAACCCCAACTAACGCTGACAATGGCAAAAAAACCGTTAGAAAGTGTCTGATTAAAATTCGTGAATGGATCTGTGGTGGCATATCTGATACTTAGGTACAACTCAAAAATCGGGCTGGAAATTAGCTAATTTCCAGCTACGCCACGTTTTCTGAGTCAAGGTTGAGAGAAACTTTTTCTCCTGGTAGGTATAGGTAATCAGCCCTGCTACCAAATTCACCATGAAATTGAATACTCTGCGACTTCTGGAATGTTCTATTTGAACAATGTTCCGCCCTTTTTTGCTATTGTCAGTTAGACACTCTGATAATCAGTACCGAAAAAATACGAGTCCGATGTAAAGATTTTACACTCCTAAGTATTTTGATACTGAGAAGAGAAACATCAGGCGATGTCTACGCTAAAAATGGTTTTTCATTCTTGTGCTGCGATCGCACATCAATAGATTACGTACAATCTATCTAGAATCAGATTTGGCAAAACCGCTCATGTTAAACTACAATCCACTGCATTGTTTGCCATCTTCCGAAGAACTACCCGACTCAGATGATACTGCTGTGGATAATGAACTCCAAAATTTAATTCCCGGCTTGCTAAAAACGATACTAGCTTTGGTTTGGTGCGATCGCTGGGATTGGTTCTTTGGTGTTGATATGGGTATTTATTATCACCCAGACAAACCAGCCATTGTCCCTGATGGGTTTCTCAGCTTAGGAGTTAAACGCTTCATCGATGAGGATTTACGCCTAAGTTATGTGCTGTGGGAAGAAAATAAACTGCCAATTTTAGCGCTAGAAGTTGTTTCTCAAATATATCGAGAAGAATATAGCACCAAGAAAGAATTCTATGCCAAAGAATTAGGAATTTTGTACTACGTTGTATATAGTCCGCTTCGGCGTAGAAAGACACCTTTGGAGGTGTATCACCTAGTTGATGGGGAATATATCTTAATGTCAGGAAATCCAGTTTGGCTGCCAGAAATTGGTTTAGGAATTGGGGGAGAACGGGGAATTTATCAAGGTATTGTGCGGGAGTGGCTGTACTGGTATGACGAGGAAGGGCAAAAATTGCTGACACCAGAAGAACGCATCAGGGAAGCCGAAGAACGCACAACTTTTGAAGAACAGCGACGAGTGGAAGCAGAACAACAGGTGAAAATGTTAATTGAAAGGTTGAATGCCCTAGGTGTCGATCCAGAAACTTTGTTATAGATTCACCAAATTTTGTATTTTTTGCTGCCTTAATGTTAATTTGCTTCCTGGCTGGGGAATTATATCTATAAAGTAACTTATAGCTTGACGGTACAAATCGTAAAGGCTGGTTGCTCAATAAATATATTTACCAAAACCTGCATCAAAAATATGGAAGTTAAATTAGGATTTGGAGCAGTACCAAAACCTCAATATGTCTTTGTCAGCAAAGAACCCGATCACTGCTGGTATATGCTTGCTGAAGATGAAAAACGTATCCCAATTTATGAAAGAGCCTTGACTGGGGTAATTACAGAGATAGAAGTTAATAAAAAGGTTGAAACTAAATTCGGGACAGTTGAAAAAAACGATTTATATATTTTGGCAGATAAACCTTATATTATCCGTTCCGGTAGCGACTCTTTCTTTTCTAAAAGTTTATTATTATCTTTAGATACCCTTACTTATAAAGAATTGTGTAATCCACTAACGATCGCCGTTAGTCCTGGAGATAGTAATGTAGTTTTTTGTAAAATTTACGATCCAATAACTTATCGTTCTGTAGGTGTTAGTTGGGATGGGCATAAGGAATTAGATTGGCAAGCTTTAGGACAAAGACTAAGTTTAAAAATTAATAATATTCATAATTTTAATCAAGAGAAAAATCAATCTCAATCAGAAGTAAGTGACAATATAAAAACGCCTGAACCGCGTGATGTTTTTATAGCTAAAACTGACACATATTTAGCTCAATTAAATTGGACTCCAGAGCAGGGAAGGGAATATTTACAGCAAAGATATGGCAAGCGATCGCGTCTACAACTTACTGATATAGAAATTCTGGATTTCATTGATTATCTGAAGCTACAACTAACCTAAAATTGCTAAATTCAGGTGCTGTTATGTGAACTTTGGATAATTGCGATCGCTTTTAGTCCAATTCTTCTTCGGTAAGTCCAGCATCTTTCATAATGCTTTTCAAAGTTCCAATCGGTAAATCTCGATTACTATGAACCGGAACGGAGAGGATAACATCAACACCTTCTTTTACGTAAATATGATGACTGCCAGTAATCCGTTTCAATTCCCAACCCTGCCGTTCCAAAATTTTACAAAGTGCTTTACCTGAAACCGCTTTCATAGCGATATTTCAACCAACTGTTTCTCAGGGTCAAGTTCTTCTCGTTCGCTAGCAACTTCCAACCAACCTTGAATTGCATCTTGCAGCATCTCTAACAAATGTTCATAGCTGTCTCCCCAAGTGTGACATCCGGGTAGGGCAGGTACAGAAGCACACCACACACCGTCTTCTTGCCAGATAACTGCTTTAATTTTCATTACCAATCATCTCCACAAGATTGCGACTAATATTCTAGCGTTGTCTATTGCATTGAGATTTTAGCCCCTGTGCGATCGCACAAGTAGTGTAGTTGCTAAAGACACATAAATTTCTCTGAAGCAGATCATGTATCCGATGATGCTTTAGAATCATCTAACTCAGCCAGAGCTATCTTGACACACGCACGAACACCTTTCCAATCAAGTTCTGACAAGTGACCAATCAAAACCAAATTAGCAGAGGGTGGTAAGGTGACGATAAAACTTCTGAAAACAGACGCAACCCGCAAACCTGCTGCTGCCCAATCCTGAAGTGTATAATCAGTAATTCCAAGGGCAGTTGTCTGAGTAGTAATGAGTCCAATGATTACATCGGGACGGATTGCCTGATAAGTAGCAGATGACAGAACTACAGCAGGACGGCGCTTAATACCAGTAACACCGGGAAAATCAACTGTGACTACATCACCGGGATGGAACGTCACTAAACTGTCTCCTCACTTTCAGAGAAAATTGAAGTTGCGTACTCCAAGGAAAAGGATGCTAAATCAAGCTGATCTTGCTCAGTCCAAGCATCACTTTGGTCGATGATCATCGACAAGTTTTGCTCGACTAGCTCATTTAGAATTAGGGTTGCCAAGCGTAGCCGTTCAGTTGGTGACAAGTTACAAACAACTTGGCTGTATATCTCTTGGGCACTATTGGACATGATAAACCCTCCTGTCCCTTATTCTAACAGTTGCGATACCTGCGGCAAGCCATTAAAAAGCTACTATTCACAAAGTGTAGTTGCTAAAGATACATAAATTTCTGGGTTTTCTTGCTTCAAATCAATTTACTAATCTACACGCAAGCAATTGCCCTTACTTTATCAAAAAGTTGTTCAATAGGACTATCTAACGTCAGAAAATCGTCTGTTGGCCATTTCTCATTCAGTAAACAAAATAGCTGTTCCCCAACTCTTGAATCATTACCAAAACCACCCCAATTACAACTAGTCATAACTACAAGAAATATCTTTGCATTTTCGGAGACTTCTTTTAATTTATGTTCCCGATATTGAAAATGCTCATCCCAATTTTGTCGATGCCAACCAAGTTGTGTTTTGCATTCAATAATGGCAAGTAATTCATCGCCACGCCAGACACTAACATCAGGACGTATAGTGTTACGTTTTGTTTGGAGTGGACGTTCTGAAGCAATTTTCAAACCAAGATTTTCTAAATCATTAAACAGTTTGAGAAAGAAGAGTACTGTTTCCCGTCGATGTTTTAACCACTGCCGACCAAGTAAAACTTCTGGTACTCCTTCACCCACATGAACAGGAATATCAAAATCTTGTCCGTCCATTCGCACTTTCCCTAAATAAATATCAAATTCTGCATCTCCTTGGGCTGTAAGCATTGTTTGCTGTTCTACATAAATCCAATCAAGTGCTTCTAAATCTTGGTTATTAATTGCCAGCCACCAAGAAAATCCTGTATCAAAAAGCGCATCTACTGGTATCTCTAATCCATCCGCAGCTATCAAATCTATTTCAAAAAATAATTCATCCTCATCACCAAACTTGCCCGAAATCATATCCTGCCACACACCCCAGTTTCATTGATGCGGAAAACGTACAGCTTGGCATTGGGATATTCTTCATGTGCTTTATCTGCAACTACTAAAGCATCCCGATCAATGAAATATTTTCCACTTTCGGGTTCGACTGCCATGTACCAGTTATAGTGAGTTTTAATCAATTGCGGTTGTACTTGCTCAAAAATTGACTGGCAACGCTCTTTAAATGCTTGGCGTTCAGCTTTCCATTGGGCTTTGTGGTGTTCTGTCCACTGAATTTCTGGAAAAATCCTACCTCGGCGTACTGCACGAGCAGACTTGGCTTCAGTCATAGTTAATTATCTGTTGAGAGTAATATCTATATTTTTCACCATTATTGCTTGGGTTAGCGATCGCTATTTTTTGATCGGCTGCATAGCTTAAGACAAGCCAATAGATCCTTATTTTTCAATACGCTCAAGTTCTTCTCGCAATACTCGCCGTAATGTATCTTCTAAGGGTTCACGTCGCTGCTGAATGTACTCATGCAAGGCATCGTTAATCAAAGTTTGGTAATTTCCCCCACCTGCTGCATGAACTTGGTCACGAAACCATGCCAGTACTTCATCATCTAAACGAATTGTAATTCGAGTTTTGCCTGTTGGTGTTAATTCAATCGCTCCCCGCTTGCCTTGGCTAAAATCATACTCAGCTTCCATAATTTCCAAATCTAATACAGTGTCAAAACTCCCAAATCTGGATTTTTGTCAAACAATAACTTCATGCTTGCATTGTCAGCATTTGCCGTTCTCGATCGGTTGCATAGCTTAGGCAAGCCAAAATATCCTCTTGTGTCAAATAAGGAAAGTCATCAAGCACTTCCTCGTAGGTCATCCCAGAGGCAAGATAAGATAAAACATCGTATACAGTAATTCGCATTCCTCGAATACAAGGCTTACCACCTCGTTTTCCTGGTTCGATTGTAATAATGTTTTGGTACTGCACAGCTATTCAACCCTTAAAAATCTTCATCATCAACAAAAAATTCGGCATCGTCTTCTAATCGAGAATTACCCTGTCCAATACCAGCAAGTCCCCAGAGAGGTTGCAGCAGTGCCATACCAATTAACCCGACAACGGCACTAAAAGCTAGCACTAAACCCATTGGTATCTGAATCGATTGGAATGTTAAGAATTTTAACGATACGGGTGTGGCATTTTGAACTGAAATAATTGCGATCGCAATTACCCAAACCGCTACAACTAGAGATGTCAAAAAAGGAGCGATTTTCATATTTTGATTGAACTTAATAGTGAGAAGTTAAAAGTTATTAATTTAGAACTCATAACTGTTAATAGTAGTTGAAAGTTAATAATTGTTAATTTACAACTCTTAACTCCTAATTCTTATGCCTCTAGTTTAGCAATGACACTCTCTAACTCTTGAGCGATTTGGGTGAGTTTTTCGGGAGTGTTGGTTTCTAGGTAGACGCGCACCAGTGGTTCTGTACCGGAAGGACGCAGTAAAATCCAGCTACCTTCTTCTAAATACAGCTTAATACCGTCTTTACGCCCCACTTCCTTGACTTTAATTCCTGCTACCTCTGTAGGTGGATTTTTGGTAAAAGAGTCGATGACGGCGTTTTTGTGCGCCTCTGTGAGGTGCAAGTCTAGGCGGTTGTTGTAAAGTGGGCCATCGGCTTCGGCGATCCCTTCCTTAACGAGTAGACTTAAAGGCTTACCTTCATAAGCGATCGCTTCTGCCACCAGCATATCGGCTAATACCCCATCTTTTTCGGGAATATGCCCAATAATACTCAAACCACCTGATTCTTCTCCACCGATTAATACAGCAGTTTCCCGCATTTTTTCGCCGATGTATTTAAAACCAACTGCTGTTTCGTAAATTTGCAGCCCATTTTTAGCAGCAAAATTATCCAGCAGGTGGGTTGTAGCGACAGTGCGGACTATGGCGCCGCTTTTACCTTTATTTTTGATTAAATGACGTGCTAGAAGTAGCAGGACAGTATTAGGAGTCAGGACGGTTCCTTGTTCATCAACAATACCAAAGCGATCGCTATCTCCATCTGTCGCCAAACCCAAATCAGCGCGATCGCGAACTACTGCTTCTACTAACTCAACTAATTGTTCTCCTTTGGGTTCTGGCATTCCACCCCCAAATAAAACATCTCTCCAATCGTGGAAACTTTCTAACTGAACGCCACTATGTTGCAAAACTTCATCTAAATAGCCGCGAGAGGTAGAATACAAAGCATCGTACTTTACCTTTAAATTAGCGCTTCTGATCTTTTCTACATCAAGTAGAGTGTAGATAAATTTCAGGTAATCTGGTTTCGGATCGAAAATTGAAATTGAACCTGATGGGTTGCTCCCAGGTAACTCATCCGATGCACCTTCTATATTTGCCACAATAGTATCAGTAATCTCTGGAGTGGCAGGCCCAGCATAATCGGGTATATATTTAATTCCACAGTAAGGTGCTGGATTATGGCTAGCAGTAAACATTAACGCCCCAGCGGAATTTAGGTGACGGGCGTTGTAGGCAATTACTGGTGTAGGGCAATCCCGATCGGTAATTTTTACAGTCCAACCCAAATCTGCTAATACTTGGGCCGCTGTTTGGGCAAACTGGTCAGCTAAAAAGCGAGTATCGTAGGCAATAAGTACTGGTCTATTTTTTGTATAGGCTGTATCTAAATAAGTGGCGATTGCCCTTGTTACTTTTCTCACATTGGGGAAAGTAAAGTCATCGGCAATAATCCCTCGCCACCCATCGGTACCAAATTTTATCTTGCTAGACATTTTTGCCACTTGCTCCGGTACATTATCAGTACTATAAAAGCTTCCCGTAAAGCTTGTGTGGCAGCAAGTATCCTCCGAAGTTCTTTTCTAAGGAAGCCTTAGTTTAAACTTCTCCCCACCGTATTTTCTCTCACTGTTTCTGAGCAATGTCAACCCCCGATCGACCTTTTGCCAGTTATCACCTTTGGTCTCTAGTTGCCCCAGCGACCGGGCAAGAACGCTGGCATTGCCAGATGAGACGGGGGTTTATCAAAGCGCGGCAACACGAACCACAAGTCAAAGCGCTTTTAGGGCAAGCCACCGCACCCCAGCGCATTGGCATACTCGCCCAAAAAGGCATTTATGAGTTTCATCATCACAGGCATCTGTTGAAGCAAGCAGATGGTGTAGAAAGAGTTGCACAGCTACTTAAATTAGGCAACTCAAGCCTTCAAGTCCAGCAACGCGTGCTGCAAATTTTGCAAAAATATCACGATGCGCCGTTGCTTTTGGATAAAGATATTATCCAATTAACTCCGGGTGATGAAGGCTTTCCTAAACCGATAGTAGTGGAACAAGAAGATTATTGCTTTCGCTTATATGCGGCTATGGACTGCGTTTTCATTGAGAGCGATAGCACTTTACATATTTTAGATTTCAAAACTGGTAAATCGGCTTTTGACAAACGACAGGCATTAGTTTACTTATTAGCTGCTCGTTATCTTTACCCTGGACGAGAAGCTGTTGCATCATTTTATAATTTAGAAATATGTAAAAAATCTGACTTAATTAGCATTAATAATAGTGAGTTAGAATCCTTAAAATTTGAGTTAGCGAATATTGCTCATAAACATCAGCACGATTTGCAAAAATATCAGGAAGAAAATACTAATTTTAGTAAAATATTCCCTCCTAATCCTGGCTCTCACTGCCGTTTTTGCCCATTTAACTCCATCTGTGAGTTTGCCGATTTTAAGCAGCATCAATCATATCCACTGCCTAGTTTAAGAAGTTTAAGAATTAATAGCTAATTAGTTTACCTATTTGTCTTGGTTAAATTTTCAAAAAAATCTACTAAATACTCGTATTTTTACTGCACTGATTCTCTTCTCCTACCAGACAACCTAGATGTCAGATACATCGATTCTTATCTTTGGTTGTAAGGAGTTAAGATTAGTGCGGTTAACCACAAATAAATCTGTATTTAGATTAGTAGGAATTTCGACGTTTATTTTACTTCCAATATTTAAGGGGATTTTACCTCAAACTGTTTATGCATTGCTGTCGTCTTTAGACGCTTGTGCTATTCAACCTGAATGTGCCGCTGCTGGTTCAGAATTAGCTCCTACTGCGAAGGCTGCAATTAGCACAACTAAAGCTCAAAATGAGCAGGTTCTAAATAAAGCTCAAGAGAGATATTGTTCTTTTTATCCACTTAATTTAGTTTGTGGGCCACAAGGTCAATCTTCAGTTCTTTATAATTACAAATTCCACCAAACAGTACATTACAGGAGGTCTGGTTCTCCTGACAAATTTGTAACTCATCATTTTCAAAGTTGGCGACCTGCGCCAGGGGCAATTAGAAGTTTAGCTCAACCTCCAAGTATTGAATTTGGTGGTGGTTATCCTCCATCTGGTGATTATGTAACCTGGATTCATTTAAATGATGGAGATGGTAATAATCAAACTCGTGGGGTCGTTTATGAATATTCAACTGGCGACACCATGACATGGGATGATTATGCAAATTATTCTAACAATAATATTGAGGGAGAATGGATTAGCGATGTGGTTCGTGCTGATACACTGCCAGATAATTCATCCCCTCGTGATATGAAAGATTAACTTCAATAAAAGCGCGATGTGGCTGTTCAATTAATAAATTTTCATCAAATTAGAGGTTGCTGGCATGAATGAGCTTTCTACGCTTCTCCAAAAGATTAAAGAAAATCCAGTTATGTACATAGATAAGCCATCAATTACTTGTCTTGATTTCTTTGTAGGTGGGTATTTAGGTCAACTAAGTGACTTAGGAGCAACTCCAGAAGGATACCCAATGGAAGGATTTGACGAGTGGATGCAAGAAATAGCAGAAACTAATTTAATTAAATCTTGGGCTAGAATAATTCTATTTCTTTTTCCTGGTGAAAGAAATGCCTTCTATAAATTTTTTGAACTTTTTGAAAAGTTCAGAGAACAGAAAGATAATTCAAAAATTCAACAGAGTGAAGACCTTTTAAGGCTTCGTCAAGATTTGTGGTTTCCTCAGTTTGATATTTATAATGAGATTTCAACTAATATAAAGAAAAGACCAGGAATGTATTTAGGCAGAAGTTCAATTACTAGACTTGATATGCTTCTGCGAGGATATAGTCTGGCTCGAAGAGAAGTTGGCGTACCTCCAACTGAGCCAGAAAGGGAATTTGAAGGTTTTCAATCATGGGTTGAAGAGAAATACGGAATTAACTCAGGTCAGTCATGGTCTAAAATAATTCTTTTCTATTCTGTAGAGGAGCATGAGGCACTACAGAAATTTTTTGAATTGTTTGAAGAATACTTGAATAGGAACAAGAGTTTAGATGTAAACGAAATTAGTGGTTAAGCAGGAAGCATTAAAGTGCATTATCCTACGGCATAACACACCCTAGTCCCTAAATTAAATTGGAGTAATCAATATGATGAATCTTTCTACACTTCTCCAAAAGATCAAAGAAAATCCCGTCATATACATAGATAAGCCATCAATTACTTGCCTTCGTTCCTTTGTAAGCGGGTGGTATTTTAGTCGAATAGAGCATTTCGGATTAAATCCACAAGGCTACCCAATGCAAGGATTTGACGAGTGGATGCAAGAAAGAGCAAAAACTACAGTTTCCCGATCGTGGACTGAGATAATTCTGTTTCTTTGTTGGACTGAGAGAAATGCTTTCTACAGATTTTTTGAAGAATATGAACAGTTTCTAAAACACAAAGATGATTCCAAAATTCAAGAAAGTGAAGAAAAAGCTAGCTCTACTAAAGATAATTCAAAGTTTCGTAAATTTGATATTTACGACGAGATTCTAAAGGGCATAAAGAAAAGGCCGGGTATATACTTAAGAACTAGTCCAATCACTGAACTAGATATGCTTTTGCGAGGATACAGTCTGGCTCGAAGAGAAGTTGGCATACCTCCAAGCGAGCCAGAAAGGGAATTTGAAGGTTTTCAATCATGGATTGAAGAAAAATATGGCATTAACTCAGGTCAGTCATGGTCTAAGATAATCCTTTTCTATTCTGTAGACGAGCATGAGGCACTACAGAAATTTTTTGAATTGTTTGAAGAATACTTGAATAGGAATAAGAGTTCAGAAGTAGACGAAATTTGTGATTAAACAGAGAGTATTAAGGTGCATTAGCTTACGGCATGACACACCCTACTCATTTTCTCTGGGTTTTTCCCCAATAACCAATGCCTAAATTCAAAAAGGCGGTAATTCTTTAAGAATTGTGAACCGAATATGATTTATCGCCAAATCACCAATGGGGATATCTTCTTTGGTTAGCCGTTCACCTTTGCTTGTCACCGTTTCAAAGGTGATGCCTTTGCCAATTTCAATGTGATACCAGCATAAGCCCATAAAAAATCGCGTTGGATAAGGCCCACCTTCACCGATATCATCAGGATTTGATTCCATTGGCAACCAGCCGAAATTTGGGACGTAAAATTCTAGCCAAACATGATTAAAGTCGGGTTGTAGCGGTACTCCTACGAAGTCACTATGGGGAGGACATTTGTATCTACCTACGGTGCGGCAGGGGATGCCATTTAAACGGGATAAAGCAAGTAAAACGCCGACATATTCGCCACAGGAACCGACGCCCCGTTCTAAAACTGTATCTGGTGTGTCAATGTAAGGTTTGATACCGTATGATAATTGATCATAAACATAGTTACGAATGCTGTGCATTTTCCGCAGCACATTGGTTTCAGAACCAATCGCTTCTCTGGCAGCACGGCGAACAATGGTAGTATCCATTGCTAAATCGTCGTCATCCACTAGGTAGCGTGTTTCTAATTCTGAAGACAATTTAGGTATGTTTTCTACATCTCTGGGTGTGATGCGATACTTAATACCGCGAACTTCCAAAAGTGCTTTCCAGCCAAATATATGCCGTTCTCCTGGGGCAAGAGAGTCAAATTTAAACACTGCTACACGTTGCCCCTGTACCACTTCTTCGGTAAAGGGTATACCAATCGGTTCAACGTGTTTTACCTTTTGACGCTCTGTTTCCGATGGTAGGGCGATGCGCCATTCGACATCGGGTAAAAAAACTTCGTCTAAGGGGGCAATTTCCTCAGCATAGGACATTTCAATCAGATAGCCATTAGAGAGGGCATAGCGCTTATCTGGATCGTAATGATAATACAGAGGGTGAATAAAAGTGCGATCGCGGAATGTTAATTCATGACTCGGATCGGCATTGGGGTTATCCCGAATATAAGGCTCCTCTGAGGCGTAGGCGACGTAAATACTTTCTTTGCCTGTTTCGGCATTTTTATGGATTGCTATGCCTGTGGGACATTCAAAGGGTGTCAGGACGCTAAATTGCAACTCTCCCGTGGCTCTGTCCATCGCGTAAACTGATTGTTCGGTGCGATCGCAAATCCATAGCATTTCTTGGTTGACTGCCAAATTCTCTATCCCAACTCCAGGGGCATAAAATCTGGTAATTTCTTTTCGCGTTTCGCGGTCAAAAACCAGAATGTAGCCTAGCCTTTGGCAACTGACATAAACTGTTGTTTCCCAAACAGCAACGCCATCAGCGGCATAAGGCAATGTTACAAAATGTTCCAGACTCAAAGCATCCAGCTTGCACAAATAAACACTATTTTCTCGGCTCACCCACAGGGTATCATCCCACGCAGCTAAACCAGTGACATCGGTAAATTCTTCAACTTGATGGGAATTGAGAATTTTGCTGTTGTCAGAGGTGGGATCGATCTCTAGTAGATGCCCTTTGATACTGTCAATAGCAATCAGTCTATCTTTGATGAAAGTAATGCCACACAGGGCAGCAGCAGTAAGCGGTCGAATTGTTTTTTGCCCAAACATCTGGCTAACGGTCAAAGTGGGGAGTGCAAAACTCATAAAACCTTATGGTAAGTGTAAAAAACCCTCACCTTTAGGTAGGGGAGGAAACATGACTCAAGCGGTTTTAACCGCCGTCACACCAATTGCTGGATATAGAAAATCCTAGTCGAGCAATGGCTCCCCTAATTGGGGTAGATGAAGAGTGGTGAGTTAAAAGACTGCCCACAATGGGCGTTGCTCTTACCAAGTACATCTAGTGGTTTTCGATCGCCACGTTTACAGCGGGCTACTAATAATTATCGGTACAATGTGTTCCGATAAACTCTTTCGTGAGAAATAATACTATGTCAAAATAGGAGGAATTTACAAATGTTAAGAATTACATATACACTCATACAATTGGGGGATCGCCTTAATGTAACTTTAGAAGATGGAATTCCTGGCATCACTCAATTATGATCGAATTTTGTAACCATTTGCTGTGACCTACACGATGTCTGCTAATTCTCTGCCTGAAGGTGCCGCCGTTTGGCATAGTTTAGAAGTTGATAAAGCGCTAGACCTGCTTGATAGTAATGCAGAGAGCGGCTTAACACCCCAAGAAATTCAACAGAGATTGCAAAAATACGGCCCCAACGAACTTGAAGAAATTGCTGGCCGTAGTACTTGGGAAATTCTGCTGGATCAGTTCAAGAACATTATGTTGTTGATGCTGATCGGCGTCGCTCTGATTTCTGGTTTGATAGATTTATGGGGTTGGCGGACGGGCACTTTAAAGCCTGGTGAAGTGCCGTTTAAAGATACCATCGCTATTTTAGCAATTGTCATCCTCAACGGCATACTCGGCTACGTTCAAGAAAGCCGTGCCGAAAAAGCCTTGGCAGCCTTGAAAAAAATGACCTCTCCCTTAGTGCGCGTAATCCGCGACACCAGATTTGTGGAGATAGCAGCTAAGGAGCTAGTTCCAGGGGATGTAATGCTGCTGGAAGCTGGGATGCAGATAGCGGCAGATGGACGCTTGATCGAACAATCTAATTTACAAATACGCGAGTCGGCCTTAACTGGTGAAGCCGAAGCGGTGAATAAACAGGCATCACTAAAATTGCCGGAGGAAACTTCATTAGGCGATCGCCTCAATGTTGTGTTTCAAGGCACTGAAGTAGTCCAAGGACGCGGCAAGGTTCTGGTGACGAACACCGGCATGACTACAGAATTGGGTAAAATTGCTGCAATGTTGCAGGCAGTAGAAAGTGAACCTACGCCTTTACAGCAGCGGATGACTCAACTGGGTAATGTCCTGGTTACGGGTTCTTTAATTCTCGTGGCGATCGTCGTCGTTGGCGGTGTCATCAAGGACGGAGGTTTTAAAAATATTCAAGAACTCTTGGAAGTTTCCTTGAGTATGGCGGTTGCTGTAGTTCCAGAAGGCTTACCAGCTGTAATTACCGTCACCTTGGCACTGGGAACCCAGCGAATGGTGCGCCAAAATGCCTTGATTCGCAAATTGCCAGCAGTGGAAACGTTGGGTTCTGTAACGACCATCTGTTCTGATAAAACCGGCACCCTGACTCAAAATAAAATGGTGGTGCAATCGATTTCCACCAATAACAAAACTTTTCGCGTCAGCGGCGAAGGTTATGCTCCCACAGGAGACTTTCAGTTAAATGGTCAAAAAATTTCCCTAGAGGAGTCTCCAGAAATTTCCGCGTTATCAGTAGCCTGTGCTGTTTGTAATGATTCAGTATTGCAAAAAGAACAAGGTGAATGGGCGATTTTGGGAGATCCTACAGAAGGGGCATTACTCACCCTGGCGGGAAAAGCCGGAATTGAAAAAGACCAGTGGAATAGTAAGTTACCTCGCGTTGCGGAGTTTCCCTTTTCCTCAGAACGGAAGCGGATGAGCGTGATTGCTCAGGTGCAGCAAGTAGTCACAGGTGAAGCATCATCGAGGGGTATCGATCCTGCGATCGCAGGTTTTCTCCAATCAGAACCTTACTTAATGTTTACCAAAGGTTCTCCAGAGTTAATCTTGGCACGTTGCACTCAGATTCATTTGGGTAATGATACGGGTACTGTAACCGAAGCACAACGCCAGCAAATTTTGGCAGAAAATGACAAAATGGCGAGTAAAGGTTTACGGGTGCTAGGTTTTGCCTACAAACCTTTGTTAGAGATTCCACCGGAAGGTTCAGATGAAGTATCTGAGCAAGGTTTAGTGTGGCTGGGATTGGTGGGAATGCTAGATGCGCCGCGCCCAGAGGTCAGGGCAGCGGTGCAAGAGTGTCGAGAAGCAGGTATTCGCCCAGTAATGATTACTGGCGACCACCAATTAACAGCACGAGCGATCGCGACAGATTTGGGAATTGCCCAAGAAGGCGATAGGGTACTCACAGGTCAAGAATTGCAACGGATGACTGACCAGGAATTAGAGCAAAACGTTGACCTGGTGAGCATCTATGCCAGAGTTTCCCCAGAACACAAACTGCGAATTGTCCAAGCACTGCAACGCCGGGGTCGATTTGTCGCCATGACAGGCGATGGTGTCAACGATGCTCCAGCCCTCAAACAAGCCGACATCGGTATCGCAATGGGCATTACTGGCACTGATGTCAGTAAAGAAGCCAGCGACATGGTGTTACTTGATGACAACTTCGCCACCATTGTTAGCGCCACCAAGGAAGGTAGAGTAGTTTACACTAATATCCGCCGTTTTATTAAATACATCCTGGGCAGTAACATTGGTGAAGTTCTCACAATTGCAGCCGCACCCTTAATTGGCTTGGGAGGCGTTCCTCTTACTCCCTTACAAATTTTGTGGATGAATTTGGTTACAGACGGTTTACCAGCCTTGGCATTAGCTGTGGAACCTCCAGAACCGGATGTCATGCAACGTCCGCCTTTTAGTCCCCGCGAAAGTATCTTCGCTAGAGGATTGGGTTCTTATATGATTCGCATTGGGATAATCTTTGCCATTATCACCATTGCCTTGATGTGGTGGGCTTATCAACATACCCATGCTGCCGGGTATCAGGGCGATCCCGATACTTGGAAAACAATGGTATTTACTACCTTGTGTATTGCCCAAATGGGCCATGCGATCGCTATTCGCTCCAACAACCGACTGACAATCGAGATGAATCCCTTCTCTAATATCTTTGTACTAGCGGCGGTTGTCGTCACCACGATTTTGCAGCTGATGCTAGTTTATGTCCCGCCTCTGCGAGATTTCTTTGGTACTCACTACCTGACTCTAGAGGAATTGGGAGTTTGTATTGGTTTCAGTGCCTTAATGTTTGTGTGGATTGAAGCGGAGAAGATATTTTTGCGGATTATGGGCAAGAAGGCCGTCTGAAAAGGAGATTTTAGATTTTAGATTTTAGATTTATCTTCAATCCAAAATCTAAAATTTAAAATCCAAAATTGAACTTATGTACCTCAAAACTCTAAACCTCCGACAATTTCGCAATTATCAAGACCAGAACGTTGAGTTTAATGCTGCCAAAACAATTTTGGTAGGTAATAACGCTCAGGGAAAGTCAAATTTGTTGGAGGCGGTGGAGTTGCTGGCGACATTGCGATCGCACCGAATGACCCGCGATCGCGATTTAGTTCAAGAAGGGGAAGCCATAGCCCAAATTGATGCCACCCTTGAACGACAAACAGGTGTTAGTGACCTGACCTTAACCCTGCGCCGCAATGGTCGCCGTAGCGTTGCTCTCAATGGTGAATCTATCCGCCGTCAAATGGATTTTCTCGGCGTTCTCAATGCAGTCCAATTTTCCAGCTTAGATTTAGAACTAGTACGCGGCGGCCCGGAAGGTCGCCGCAACTGGTTAGATACACTCTTAATTCAACTGGAACCAGTTTATGCTCACATTTTACAGCAGTATAACCATGTGTTACGCCAGCGCAATGCCTTTTTAAAAAAAACTCAAGACTCAGCACTGGATACAGAGCAATCAGAACTAGCGGTGTGGGATGCACAGTTAGCGACCACAGGAACTAGAGTAATTAGACGACGCGATCGCGCCATCCAAAGATTAGCTCCCATTGCTACCACTTGGCACGCCAGTATCAGCGGCAGTACAGAAGTTCTGCAAATCAACTACGTGCCGAATATTCCTTTAGAAGATAACCATCCAGAAGAAGTACAGCAAGCTTTTTTAGCAAAAATTCAGCAGCGAGCCGTTGCTGAAATGCACCAAGGCACGACCCTTGTCGGCCCGCATCGAGACGAAATAGAATTAACTATTAACCAGACACCCGCTCGCCAATATGGTTCTCAAGGTCAACAACGAACTCTGGTTCTAGCTTTAAAATTAGCCGAATTACAATTAATTGAAGAAGTCGTTAAAGAGCCACCGCTACTATTGCTTGATGATGTTCTTGCCGAACTAGATTTATCCCGCCAAAATCAATTGCTTGATGCTATTCAAGACCGCTTTCAGACCTTAATTACTACTACTCACTTGGGTTCTTTTGATTCCCAGTGGTTGAAGTCCTCTCAAATTCTTTTTGTGAAAGCAGGGGAAATAATCCCAAATTTATAAGAATTGCGATTGAATATATGCTACTTTTTGTCGAGGCTAAATTGCTGAGAATTTTTAATTTATAATTAATTAATCCCATCATCCTATTGCAAACATTTCTTTTTCTCATAATGATTCTTTTTATTCAGTTTTTTCGCTGAGTGTATGCACCTCAGCTTAATACTAGTAATTATTATTTAGCTTTATATAGGAATCCGGTTTGATTCCTGAATTTACTTGCGTGGGCAGGGGATAGGGAAAAGGAAAGAAGGTATATATCCGTACTGAGTCTTGTTCAAAAATCAAATAGGAGTCCTATAGGACTTACGCAAAACTACGTGCTGTAGGGGCAATTCATGAATTGCTCCTACCTGAAAATTAACGTGTGCCTCCGTTGGAAACTCACGTTAAATTAGGGTTTCGGCTACTGTTTGCGTAAGTCCTGTTTTAGTGAAATCTTCGAGTAAACAGTTGTTTTGTACTAGATCAGAACTTACGTTACACACAAAACAATGAAAGTAGCGGTAATTCAGGAATTACCGCTACGTCAGAATCAAGTTTTCAGTTAAATCTTACGTAATATCCTATAGATATACCTCTTTTCAGGGTATATGACAGTTCTGGTACGGAAGATGGGATAATTCAAAATGTTCTGTTACATCCTCATTAAGAAAGATTTGTGGAAAAATCCTTAAAACCTTCACCTGGAAGTAATCCAGAACCTTTGTCCGGTGTGAATACTCACTCAAAATTTTACATCCCATCCCTTGATGGAATTAGAATTGTTGCTTTCATGCTTGTTTTCTTTTCCCATACAGGAATTGCGAAGGTTTTTCCCGGAAGTTTCGGCGTAACAATATTTTTCTTTCTCAGTGGTTACTTAATTACAACTCTTTTGAGGCAAGAGTACGATCGCGATGAGACTATTAATTTTAAGCTCTTCTATCTAAGACGAATCCTGCGTATTTGGCCGCCATTTTATCTAGTCTTGTGCTTAGGAGCGGGCTTAACTGTCTTAAAATTACTTGATGGAGAAATTCTCCTACCAGGCTTCTTGTCTCAGTTTCTACACTATGCTAACTACTATCAAATTTTTGTTGGCAGGGCTGGAGAAACTCTTGGTAGTTCAGTATACTGGTCTCTCGCTGTCGAAGAACACTTTTATTTACTTTTTCCACTCCTTTATCTAGCTCTACGTAAACTTCGTGTCAGTTCACGCAGACAAAGATTAATTTTTTGGGGATTATGTTTAGTTGTCTTACTTTGGCGGTGTGTTCTGGTTTATAGTTTTCACGTACCTGAACAACGTATATTTTTTGGAACAGATACCCAGGTAGATAGTATTCTTTTTGGTTGTGCATTAGCGGTCAGTGGTAATCCAATGCTGGATACCCAAGATTACTCTAATAAACTCTGGAGGTATTTCTTGTTACCTCTAGGAATAATCGTGATTCTTTTTACATGCATATCTCGCTCACCTGAGTTTCGATCGACCATTCGTTATACCATCCAAGGATTTGCCTTATACCCAGTCTTTATTACCGCTATCACTTTTCCCAACTGGGGATTATTCGCAGCGCTAAATTGGAAGTGGATGCGCTTTCTCGGCATACTTTCTTATTCACTTTACCTTACCCACTATACTGTGATATTCGCTGTTTGGAAGTATTTACCCAACTTGCCTAAAGTTCTCCAAGCAGGAATTGCTCTATTCATTTCTTTGGGATTAGCCTATCTGATTTACAAGTTTATAGAGTTTCCCTTGGGACAGCTACGCAAAAAGTTTTCACGGGCAGAAAAGACAGCCTTTGCTGAAAGCAGAACTGTTTAATTTTCTCAAGAGTTTATAAAGTTTCCATTGGGATGGCTACGCAAAAAGTTTTCACGGGCGTAAAAGACAGCCTTTGCTGAGAGCAGGGCTGTTTAATTCCCTAGAGATAGCCTGAATTACAAGGGTTATTAGCAAAAAATCAAATAATTAAAAATTTATGTATAAACCTAAAATTTTAATCACATCCTAATTTACTATTGACGTTTTTCAAACCTTTTAAAAACATTGAGAACCAAAAAAGTCAGCATAGCACTGATTAATCCTAACTGCCATAAACCACAGCCAGCAGCAATTCCCAATGCAGACGAAACCCAAATAGCCGCTGCTGAGGTGAGTCCGTGAATTTCAAGTTGCTGTGACTCTTGGGAAGATTGGCGCACAATTTCTCCAGCACCGAGAAATCCTACACCAGCTGCAATCCCTTGAATCACACGGCTAAGTGCATCAGGACTAGCTTGCAGTCCTCCTGTTTGCATGATTATTAAGGTAAATAAGGCTGAACCTAAACTTACCAGCATATGAGTTCTTAAACCAGCTGGTTTACGCCTAATTTGACGTTCTAAGCCGATGATTGCTCCAATAAACAATGCAATACATAGCCGGAAGCTGATATTCAGCCAATCATTAGTTGCAAGGTAGTAAGTGTTTGACAATGTTTAGTCTGATATGGAGAATTCTATATACTAGGTTAAATCGTAATATTTTTATAAAAATAGTACAAAACTATTCTAATGTTTAATTAATGGAGTTTAATCCAATGGGTGTAGTGCAATAGTCTATCTCATATTGGAATCTATCAATTCAGGAATGCTTTTGAAACGGAAAATTAACATTTTCCATTATTAGGATTATTTTTCAACAATATAATATTATTCTGGTCAAGGAATAGAGATTTGCATTGTTAAATTGTGGCAACGATCGTCATTTGGGCAAACTACATGAATTTTAAGTTTATTAAATAGTTGTTTGACTATTTAAAATGACTGAGCTAAAAAATTATACCTTAAATTGTTAGATTTAACCTATAGGACTCATATTTGATTTTTGAACAAAACTCAGTACACCTTTATTCCTTCTTTCCAGTCCCCATTGCCCCTAATCCCCAGAGGGGGCCCCGAGTTCCCCAGTCCCCAGTCCCTTACCTCTATGAGTGATTCAGAAATCAAATCGGATTGCTATATATACTCAACAATTAAATAGGATCCGACCATGTATAAGTAGAGCAAATCAGCTATACAGCGTATTTAAAGTTACTGAAGTACACAACGATTCGTCTCAAAACCAGCTATCAAGCCTGTTTTACTTCTGATTTCTGACTCCTGTTAGCGCAGCGGGGCGTAGCCCATTCTGAATTCTCCTCTATCCTGCTTCAAAACCCGTAACTTTGTAATTTATGCAAAAGAAAACTGCTGTAAGTCCTGAGTACTTTTTATTTAGAAGTCAGTGGATTAACCTGATAACATACCAAAAAGAAATAGCTGTGGCTACAAATAACAAATTGAGTGAATAAACTCTACTGGCTAGATCAAATTAAACTACAAGACCGTGCCAAAGTAGGTGACAAAGCCTTTTACTTGAGCAAAATTATCCAGCGTGGCTATCCGGTGATGCCTAGTTTTGTAGTTTCGGCAGAAATTTTGCGGCAATTTCTCGAAAATCTCAATAGTTCAGAATCATTAGTAGCTGACTTACCCCATTCTTCGCTACACCTTGATGTCACTAATTGGCGTCAACTCCAGCAGGTGGCTAGTCGCTTGCGCCAAGAAATTCTGACTGCGACTGTAACCCAGGAGTGGGTGAGTCCAATTTTCCAAGCCGCTAGGGAATGGCAAACTAGCTGTTTGATTCTTCGGCCTTCTTTGGCAGTATCAACTGCTACTCCAGGTATAAACAACAATATATCGGGTTTACTGGAGTCGGTATTTTGCCAGTGCGAACCGGAAGCGATCGCACTGGCTTTAAAGCGTACCTGGAGTCAAATATTTCGGGCCCGGAGTCTATTATATTGGCAGCACTTAGGAATTAATCTGCAACAAATTAATCTCGCAGTTTTGGTGCAACCTGTTGAAAATGCGATCGCCAGTGGTTCGCTCACAACCAATCCCTCTGGCTGGGAAATTGAAGCGACTTTCGGATTAGGAATTGCGATCGCTCTTGGCGAAGTCCAGCCAGATGTTTACTACATTCAACCGGAAACTGGGGTTGTGCTTGAGCAACAACTGGGCAATAAAATCTTGGCTTATGGCGTTGATGATGCAGCGCCTAAAGTTTTTTCGCAACCCTTGCCGAACTCAGCGTTAACACCAGATCGCACCTGTCTGATTACCTATCTACTTCCAGAAGCGCAACAAAAACAGTACTCTTTACAAGAAGAATACTTACAACAAATAATTGCTCTGGGAACTCAACTGGTAAGTGAACTAGGTAAAACCTTTACTATTAAATGGACTATCGCCGAGCAAACTACATCTGGAAAGCTCTACATCACACAAGTTAGTCCTTCACAATCTGTAATTCCCCACTTACACTTCATTCGGGGACTAGGAGCAGCCGGGGGACGTGTTGCAGCCACTGCCCTGGTAATTAATCCGCAACAGAAACCCGAACAACTACCGAAGGGAGTCATTTTAGTAATACCAACGATTACACCTGATTGGTTGCCATTCTTACAACAAGTTGGTGGTATTATCACAGAACAAGGGGGATTAACCAGTCACGCGGCAATTCTAGCTAGAGAATTAGGTATTACAGCAGTAGTAAACGCAACATCTGCCACAACTTTAATCCAAACTGGCGAACGATTGCTGCTTGATGGCGACAGAGGAGAAGTTTATCGCATCAAAGGAGACTCAAAGGAGGAGATGGAGAGAGGGAGAGAAGAAAATCTTCTTTCCTCCCATTACCCCAATCCGAAAGCGCCTCATCCTGCTGTTACGTCTCATCTACCTATGATTGCTACCCAACTGCTGGTTAACTTGAGTCAATCCACTTTAATAGAACAAGTGCAAAACTTGCCTGTGGATGGAGTGGGATTGTTGCGTTCCGAATTGATGGTACTAAATATATTGAACGGGCAACATCCCAATAGTTGGATTTTAAGCGGGCGTCAGGCAGAATTGTTAGAGCTATGGTCTGAGCAGATTATGCAATTTGCTCGTGCCTTTGCACCAAGACCAGTTTTTTATCGTTCTTTAGATTGGCGATCGCAGGATTTACCATCATTGCGTGATAGTTTAGAATCTTCGCCACAATCGATGTTAGGTGAACGCGGCACCTTTAGTTATTTACGAAATCCCGCAGTATTTGAGTTGGAACTACAAGCTTTGGCGAGTGTACAGCAAGCTGGTTATACCAATGTCAACCTACTGTTGCCTTTTGTGCGGACTGTAGAAGAATTTATTTTTTGCCGTCGCAAAGTTGAGCAAGCTTTTTTAACCGAAGTGGCACAGTTTCAATTGTGGATGATGGCAGAAGTACCAAGTGTCTTGTTTTTATTACCAGAATATGTAAAAGCAGGTGTGGCCGGAATTTCTATTGGTACAAATGACCTGACCCAATTATTGCTAGGAGTGGATCGAGAACAAGGACAGCTAGCAAAAGTATTTAATGAACGTCATCCAGCCGTTATGAGTGCGATCGCTCAACTGATCCAGATGGCTAAAAGTGCCGGTATACCTTGTTCAATCTGCGGTCAAGCACCAGCCCTCTATCCAGAAATTATTGATAAGTTAGTGGAATGGGGTATTACTTCCATTTCTGTTGAACCGGAAGCAGTCGAACGAACATATCAAGCGATCGCTCGTGCTGAACAACGCATAATTTTAGCAGCAGCACGACGAAAACTTAATTAGTTAGGAGTTAGGAGTTAGGAATTAGGAGTTAGGAGTTATGAATTAATTGCTCACTACTAATTTATTTGATGTAGCCAGTTTCGCGCAAAAACTTCCGTAAATCGGCGAAGAATTTAGTGCGTTCGCGAAGCGTCTCCGAAGGAGATTCGCTTTTTTTATAAGCTTGTTGCACTCGCCCCCATCCATCCTGTCCTTGATTCAGCAGATATTTATCTGCCAAATAAGCTGCTAAAAAGCCCTTGCCATCATCGCCTTGTTGCCGTTGCCTGGGTATAAGTTTGCCATAGCTCTGAGGCATGATTGAAGATTAATTTGGGATAGCTACGAGTCACATCAACCATTTTCCCTTGGCGATAACGCCAAATTTGTAGGGGGTAGGCAGAAGCAGCATAAGCTGTAAAAGCATAGGCAAAGCGATCGTCTCGACTATCAAACTCTGGAAGTCCATCTTTGTCTAAATCTTTAAGTTGATAACCACCATTACCCCATTCATGACGAATCTTAATATACTTCTGAGATTTGCTGTCGTAGCGGTAAATCAATGAATAAGTACAACAGTGCGCTCCACCTGTAAAGAAATCGGTAATTATTTCTGGTTCTTTGTTACCGTCCAAGTCTTGCACTGGTAAGTTATTTTCTTGTTCAGATATATTCCCTACAGGTCTGTCATATTCATCTTCTTGCGGCAGTTTTTGATCCAAAACAGTTTTACCCGCCCGGATAATTTTCAACCGGACATTTTTATACTGATATTCCTCTGGCTTCTCGTAAGATATTTCTGCCCGCACATTGCCTGATTGCCCAGTTATTGTTTCTGCTATTGCCGTCTGGGTAAATACAGCCGTTGCGCTCAAAAGAGCTAAACAGATTAGAGACTGACTGCTAAAGGAGCGAATAGTAATCATCATTGGTGTTGTATATAGCACATTCAACTTTATACAACACCAGCAAAATGTTCAATATAGCCAAAATCGCCATCTCGATCAAATATTCGGCGTGTTAGAGTTCGTGCGTTCTGAGTTTATCCCTATTCTGCTATTTGATTGGCTAAGACCTAAAGTTACTCGTTTCATAATCCAGTACAAACCTGCAAGTACCACAAAGGTGATAGCAATAATCACCAAGGGCTGTTTTCCCAGAATTTCTTCTACCCCTTTGGTTATTACGGCATCGGGTTGAGTAATAAAATCCCAACTGTTGAAACGCAAAAATCGCCCCCAATAAACACCAACAGCACAGAGAAAATGTGTAATCGTCTCAACGCGCCAAATCCATTGGCTCTTACCGATGCGATGTAAGTAGTGACCCCAATTAATTAACGATATTACATAAGCTTCAAATCCACCGAGAATTACTAGCAAATACACAGGAATAAGTACTAAAGTAATCATCCACACCGATTGAATCGTGCGGATATCATCTATCAAGTGAATTACATCGGTTAACAAATATGGTGCATTTGGTAAGAAAGCATAGAAAACTAAGAATCCTAGCCACCAAAGCCAAGTGCCGCCGCGCCTCATGCGAAATAGCCAGACACTCAAAGCCAAAGGTATAAAAGCCAGAAACAAATTCCAAGTCATCCAACTCATATTAATTCGCAAGACCTGCACGACTCTGGCTATCAATTCTTCTTTCATAGGTGCTTACTCGGAAGATGTTTGATTGATGTAGATTCACTCTGTAGTGTTAGTGTTAACCTTAGCGATCGAATTTTTGTAGCCTCCAAGAAAATTAATTTACTCCAACATCAGACAATATTTTTGTGTCAGTTAGAAGTAAATGCATACTGAATATATGTCCTATCTGTCCAAAATTTAGAGTTTTTGTGTATTTTATGCTGGAGGATGAAATTTATCAATCAATCGGCTTAAGTCACTAGTATAGCCAGAAAATCATCAGGGCAAAAGATACCACCGAAAGGTAGTCTGAGCAACAAAAATGCTGCGAATAAGTGATGGTGGACTTTTTTAATTGCAATGTTGCCCCTGTGCTAACTATTATATTGATTTCATTTTGCCCTGCTAGAGTTCCAGAAGTACCTAAAGTTTTTGTCGAGTCAGCCTTTGCTTAAGGGCGGGCGAGACGCCATTGGTGTCAAGTTAAGGCAGAAGCCCAAATGTCAAGCGACCTTGCAGCGTTACGTCGATGTCGTTGGCGAACAGCTTT